>CAZIRP010000063.1:0-36222 GCA_964541665.1 uncultured Caldilineaceae bacterium
CCCGTCTCCCGTCTCCCGTCTCCCGTCTCCCGTCTCCCGTCTCCCGTCTCCCGTCCTAAAACTTCGGTTGCTCCGTCACCTGCACCGGATCGCTCCCGCGCAGAAAGTCAAAATCCACCCCCTGCGGGGCTTGCGTCACATGGCGCAGATAAAGCTGCCCATAGCCGCGGCGATAAGCTGGCGCGGGTGGCTGCCAGCGTGCCCGCCGCGCGGCCAATTCCTCATCACTCACCAGCAATTGCAACCGCCGCTTCGCCACATCCAGCTCGATCTCGTCGCCATCTTGCACCAGCGCCAGCGGCCCACCAATCGCACTTTCCGGCGCAACATGCAGCACGATCGTCCCATAGGCCGTGCCGCTCATGCGGGCGTCGGAGATGCGCACCATGTCGCGCACCCCTTGTTTGAGCAATTTTTGGGGAATGGGCAGAATGCCAATTTCGGGCATGCCTGGCCCGCCAATCGGCCCGGCGTTTTGCAAAACCAGCACACTTTCTGGCGTCACCGGCAGATCGGGGTCGTCGATGCGGGCGCGCACATCCTCGAAGCTGGTAAAGACGACCGCTCGCCCGCGGTGCTGGAGCAGCGTGGGGCTGGCCGCGGTGTGTTTGATCACCGCCCCATCCGGCGCCAGATTGCCGCGCAGAATGGCCAGCCCGCCTTCGTTGCACAAGGGCGCGGCCAGCGAGTAGATCACCTCGCGATTGGTGACTTCGGCCTGCTGCACCGTTTCGGCCAGTGTGCGCCCAGTGACGGTCAGCGCGTCGCCGTGGAGCAGCGGTAACAATTCCTTCAACACCGCAGGAATGCCGCCAGCAAAGTGCAGATCTTCCATCTGATATTGGCCGCTGGGGCGCAAATTGGCGATCAACGGTGTGCGGCGGCTGATCTCATCGAACAGGTCCAACGGGAGATCGATGCCCAATCTCCCAGCCATGGCCGGGAGATGTACCACTGCATTGGTGCTGCCCCCCAGCGCGGCCAGCAGCGTGATCGCATTTTCGAACGATTGGCGGGTGACAAAGGACGATGGACGACGACCTTCCTGCGCCAGCGCAACAATGCGGCGCCCGGTCTGCTCGGCCAGGCGGATACGGGCTGCGTCGACCGCGGGGGTGGCCCCATTGCCCGGGAGCGCGACGCCGAGGGCTTCGGTCAGCGAATTCATCGTCGAGGCGGTGCCCATGGTCATGCAGTGGCCGCGGCCGCGAAAGACATTGGCCTCGATCTCTTTGTAAGTTTCGGCGGAAATGGTGCCGGCACTATATTCGGCGGTCATGCGGCGGCAATCGGTGCAAGCGCCGAGGGTCTGGCCACGCCAATGGCCGTTGAGCGCGGGGCCACCGGAAAGCTGCAGGAAGGGCAGATCCGCACTAAAGGCCCCCATGAGCGCGGCTGGGGTGGTTTTGTCGCACCCGGTGAGCAAGACAACGCCATTCAGCGGGTTGCTGCGGATCATCTCTTCGGTGTCCATTGCGGCCAGATTGCGATGGAGCATGGAAGTGGGGCTGAGGTAGATCTCGCCGAGTGAGATGGTGGGGAATTCCAGCGGGAAGCCGCCCGCCTGCCACACGCCGCGCTTGACTGCTTCGGCCAGCTCGCGCAGATGGGCGTGACAATTGTTCAATTCGCTGAACGTATTGCAGATGCCGATGATGGGCCGGGCGAGATCGTCATCATCAAACCCCATGGCTTTGGTGAAGGCTCGATGGGTAAACCCGGCGACGTGGGGCTCGCTGAAAAAACTTTGGCTGCGGCTGGTGATGGCGGCGGATTCGCCAGTTGCGGAAGGTTTGGTTTGCGACATGCTAACTCCGGCTTGTGAGCGCCCAAGCTGCGAATGGCATTCGCCGTTCAAGGACAAAAATTGTGGATTGACGTGGGTATATGCTCATGCTATGATGCTCGTGTAGATTGGGCAACATTATACGCCACTCGTCAAAAAGAGTTCAATCATGGGACAGATGGTCGTATACGGTTGTACCGCCGGTATCGAATGAAGGTCAACAACCGTTACTCGAAGAGAATTTAATACAAGGAGAAAAGTTGTGAATATTTTTGTCGGCAATCTGTCACGTGATGCGACTGAGCAGGACATCCGCCAGGCGTTTGAGGCCTTTGGCGCGGTCTCTTCTGCCGCTGTGATCAAAGACCGGATGACGCAAGAGTCGCGCGGGTTTGGCTTTATTGAAATGCCAAACGCAAGCGAAGCTCAGGCCGCCATCCAGGCGCTCAATGGCTCTGACATCAAAGGCCGCCGGATCAATGTCAACGAGGCCCGCCCGCGCGAAGAACGTTCGGATCGCAGCGGCTTCGGCGGCGGTGGTGGCCGCGGTGGTTTTGGTGGCGGCGGTGGTGGTGGTCGTCGCTATGATGACCGTGGCGGCTTTGGTGGCGGCGGTGGTGGCAATCGTCGCGGTGGCAGTGCTCCGCGGCGCAACGACCGCAAACCCTCCTGGTAACTCGTAATCACCAGTGGTCGGGGCTGTAAAGACCGGCCAGCGAAAGAAGGCCCGCGGCGGATATTTACGCGGGCCTTCTTTATTCAGCATTTTCCAGCGTATAGACCTCGGCCAGCGTACGCATATACCGAACCGCGTCCTCGCGGCTGTTGCGGCGCAGATAGGTATGGTCCCCCAACCGTTTCAGCACGCGCGGGTCCGACAAGTTTTCCAGCGCCATCATATCGTGATAGCCGAAACCCATTTGTTGCAAGGTGAGAAAGAGCGTATCGACTTTGTGGCCGCTGTTGCTGCAATAATCGACCGCGTGTTCGCTCCATTCGGCCATCTGAAAATCGATCGACTCAACGATTTCGTAATCGCTCATCTGGGTGACGGTCTGCACGAGGTGGCCGCAATTGCAGCGCCCCATGTGCCCCCACTCATAGCGCGCGCCTGCTTCCAGCCGATCCGCCGTGGTTTGTAATGCGCTGATTAGCTCTTGGTTTGGCATGGTGTCCTCGCTAGCAAGGTGACTGAGGGTGATTTGCTGAGATTGATGGAGACTGAGTTGCGTCTGAGTCGGTTAACTCGCTATAAGTTTCCAAAAATCTCCCCAATCCCTTAAGTACTCGTAATCTGGGCCACTCGTTCAAAAAATGCCCGCTTGTGCTCACTATTGATCCCCCAGTTGATTGGTGGGGTCTGAAAGCCGCTCAACGCTGCGTACTCGCTCTCGCGCTCCTGCGTCTCGTAACGGACATAGCGGTCGCCCTTCCAGGCTGAGCCAAAGCCCTGGTCATAATAGCCCCACGAGACATAATTGCGCCAGGCAACGTCCAAATTGGGGATGCCCGGTGAATCCTCGTTGATGATCAACGGTTTGGGGTTGGCCTGGAATTCGGCCAGCGCTTTGACTGCATCAATTGCCCGTTGTAGCCGGTCGGGATCACAGCCATTGCCATGCAGAAACACATAATCCGCATGTTCGACCAGCGATGGCGGCGGAATACCCCGGCCCGTGTCGGGATTGGCCCCGACCTGGCTGGTGGAATAGAGAAAGTGGGGGTGACGTTGGCGCAGCGCGTGGATCATGCGGTGGGCTGCGGTGGGCTGAAAGATCGCATGACCAAAGCCCGCGATGTCGGTCTCGTTGGCGATTTCGATCAGGATATTCCGGTGACCTGTGTCGGCGAGAAAATCGACCGCCTGTTCCGCTGCTCGCCAGACCGCGGCCTCGTCGGCCATTTTTTGCACATGCTTCCAATAAAAGAAGCCGACAATCACCACCATGCCCAGCTCATCGGCCCGGGCCAGCACCTGACGAATGCGCGCCGCGTACGCTGGTTTGATGTCGCCTTGCACCGTAAAGGCGCTATTGTCGTAGTGATCATACACTTCGGGCCGGTAGATTGCGCCGCCGCCCTGAAAGTTGATCGTAAAGGCCAGCACGCCGTGGTCACGCCAGGCAGGCAGCGCCGCACATAAATCATCGGTGTTGCGGGCTGGGTCCCAGCGGCCGGTGTCGGGATAGGCCCACTGGCCGCGCGTGGCCGGGTTCGCATCGTCAAAGGTCGCCTGCACCGCGCGCACGTTGAAGAGTAACCCCTGGATCTTCTTGCCCTCGAAGCTGCGCCCGGCATAGGTCGGCTGGCCGTCGAGGTGAAACTCGTCTTGGTGAATGGTGATCGTGGTCATAGGTTTGTTCTCTTACGCCCACCGCAGGACCATGCCCAGGGTGTTGATGTCCCACGCTTTGAGGCGTTCGTAAGCCTGCGGCGCATCGTGCCAGGCAAAGCGATGGGTGATCAACGGTTGCACGAGCAAGCGCCCGGCAGCCAATAAGTTGAGGGCCACCCGCTGATCCTCCTGGGCGATCCACCAGCCCGCGTGGGATTCGACTTTGGGGCGGGCAATATCATGCGCGCCGATGACGGTCAGGCCTTTGCGATGCACATCGCGATAGAAGTTAACTTGTTCAGTTTCGCCGCGGGTGCTGCCCAATAAAATGACGCGACCACCGGGGCGGGCAAGCTGAAACGCTGTGGGAATCGCTTCGGGATGGCCGGTCGCCTCGATGACGACTGCCGCGCCGTCGGCTGCGCAGGCTTGCGCGACCGTGGCTTGGAGCTGGTCATCGGCCTTGACGGTGATATCGACCTTGACTTGCTGCGCAAAGGCCAGGCGGCGCTCGTCAGTATCGACCGAGATCACGGGGAGGCCGCCGTTGAGCTTGGCCAATTGCAGCGCCAACAGGCCGATCAACCCGGCACCGATCACCGCGACGGGTTCACCCAGTTCGATGCGTGCCTTGCGCACCCCTTGCATGGCAATCGAAGCCAGATTGAAGAAATTGGCCTCTTCATCAACCAGGCCATCGGGGACGGGCACACATTTCTGTGCATTGACCACCACATACGCAGCATGGCCACCCGTATTCGCCACGCGCTGACCGGGGGCCCAATCCGCAACGCCTTCGCCACAGGCGATCACCTCGCCGATGTTGGAATAACCGGGATGGTGTGGATATTGTTGCGGCGTGTTGGGCAGGCCCAGAAAGAAGGCGCGCTCCGTGCCCGGGCTGATCAGTGTAGAGCGGGTGCGGATCAGCAACTGGCCCGCGGCCGGCGTGGGGATTGGGGTCTCCTCAAGCTGGGCAACCCCGCGCTCGACAAAAACCACGCGTTGATTGCGATTGGTATCGACCATCGTGTAGCTCCAAAGAAAAATAGGCTCCTTCCGGAAGAAGCCTATTTTGTCCACTAATTAATATTGATTGACCAAATTTTCTCGAATATAGTCAAAGTTGATGTCTTGGCCCAGGCCCGGGTCCTGCGAGATGTGCACAAAGCCCTGCTCATCCATCGGGTCGTCGCGCTTGTTGAGCCAGGCAGGCACGGCTTCGTAATCGATAAAGGGGTGCAGCAAACCGCGCTCGTAGAATTCGCCGGGGAAGCCCATCGCACAGAGGGCATGGAGATTGCCCACGCCACCACCGTGCACTTCCATGCGCATATTGAACGATTCGGCCAGGTGTGCCACTTTCATCAGCGGGGTGAGGCCGCCGAGATCACCCACACCGCCGCGCGAGAGATCGCACGCGCCTGCTTTGATCCACTCGGCGCGCACGTGCATCTTGCCTTCGGCAGTTTCCGGCCCGCAGATCGGCAAGCTGGTATTCTCGCAGAGCCACACATAGGACGACATGCTGTGCTCATCCATGGGCTCTTCCATCCAATAATAGTCGAGTTTTTCCAGTCCCTTGGCGAGGGCAAGTGCTTCTTCGCGGCTGTAATAGTGGAACGGATCCAGCATCAGCGGGATGTCCGGGCCAACTGCTTCGCGCACCGCGGCACAGGCCGCAAGATCATTCTTGACGCTCGGCGCATTCGGGTAGGGCGGTTGCCAGGTGTGCAACTTGAAGGCCGGGTAACCGCGCTCCTTGACGCACCAAATGGCAAAGTTGGCATAATCTTCGGGGGTGGCGAGGCCGCCGGGCAGATCATCGCCGCACATGGTGCTGGCGTAGGCCGGTACTTTGTCGCGCGTCGCCCCGAGTAACTTATGCACCGGCTGCCCCAGGATGCGGCCAGCCAGATCCCACAGCGCCAGATCGACCACGGTCAAGATGCGGTCGGCCAGTGTCGCCAGGTTGAGGCGCTGGCGCTCTTTGAGTTCGTGCCAGATCTTTTCACGATAAAATGGATCTTTCCCCAGTACCGCCGGTTTGACC
This sequence comes from uncultured Caldilineaceae bacterium, assembly GCA_964541665.1. GTDB lineage: Bacteria > Chloroflexota > Anaerolineae > Caldilineales > Caldilineaceae > CFX5. The sequence continues at coordinate 6,175 of CAZIRP010000063.1, forward strand.
GCATTTTCGAGTGGGCCTTGGGGCAGGCTGCCAAAAGCATAGCCCGAAAAACCATCATCGGTGGTGATCGTCACCAGCGATTGTGTCGCTTCATGGGGTGGTTCGCCGGGAGGGGCAGGGTGGCCATGACCTTCGGAATCGCGCACGGTGTTGCTCAAATGGCGAAAGGTCTGGACGGTAATACTGGCAATCTTCATGGTGATCCCTTCGTGAGATTTGTTGGATAAGGAGAGCAGGGTAGGTCAATCATAACAAGAGCGCTGCAATCTGCAAAATGACGAACGCCTGCACCTGTTCGGCAGGTTGGAACGGAAAGTGACTGAATCAAGTTAATAGATTATGATGAAGAATCAGGCGCCCTCGGCCAGCCATCACTCAGCTGCTTGCCACCCCCTCGAACCTGGTGATTAGCTGATTGAACTAGCTGGTTGCTGCGAATGTCATGTGCGAATGTCATGGATGCGTACCGTCACAACGTTTCGCCAGATGAGGGCTGGAAAAGGAGAGAATAATCTGATGGATGAACAACCCGAAAATCAACCAAAGCCCACCTCGTCGCTTGGGATGGGCATTGCCATAGGGATCGCGATTGGGGTAGCCATGGGGCTTATGATGGACAATCTGGCTATGGGGATTGGCATCGGCATGGCGATTGGGGTGGCGATCGGCGCGGGGGTGGATCGGCAAAAGAAAAAGGACCAATAGCGATTATTCCGGAAAGTGATTGTGTTCCGACCAGGCGAATCGGGGCCGATAGCCAAAAGCTGCTTCGGCTTTGGCGCAACTCAGGGGCGAGGCGTGCGCATGGCTCAAGGCGCGCAGCTCGGTCTGATCGCCAAAATAGCGTTCGATCAATTCGGCGGTGGGGGTAGCCAAAACCACGCGTGGCCCGGTGATGTTGTACGGGCCCGAAGGCGGATCTGCTGCCTCGATGGCGAGCCGACACGCCTGCCCCGCATCGCGCGCATCGGTGCGGGTCCACAACAACGCCGCGCCTGTCTCAGGGTTGCGTTGCATCTGCTCGATCTCCGCGGGTAACTGCTCCGGCGTGCGCACACCCATCAGCCGGAAAGCCAACACCGAAAGCCCATAATTGCGCACAAAATAATCCCCCGCCTGCTCCGCGGCCAGCTTGGAGAGCGCATAGCTATTGATTGGTCGGGGCGGATGGGCTTCATCCACAGGTGCGTACAACGGCGGCGCGCCCGCAAACCCATAGATCTGATTAGTCGAGGCAAGGATTACCCGCTGCACGCCCAAATCGGCGCTGGCCTGCAAGATGTTGAAGGTGCCTTGCACATTTTCGCCATAGGTGCGGCTATCGGGGACGAGGCCCGCGTTGGGCCATGCCCCCAGGTGGATCAGCGCTTGCGGGCGAGCGCGGCCCAGGGCTTGATAGATCTCCCCCGCGATGGTGAGGTCGACGCGTAAAAAGGGGGCGGGCAGCCGTGTGGGTGGCGCAACCAGATCCAGATTGGTCACCTGATGCCCCGCCGCTGCCAGGGCTGCGACCACATAACGCCCAACACGGCCACTGCCACCTGTTACCAGAACGTTCATCTTAAAAGGTCGTCTCCAAAGCCAGCGTGCGGCCTTCGGCTGCGGCAACCGGAGCCTGGGTCATGATTTCGAGTAAGTGGCGGCCATGTTCGCCAGTCAGCAGATGGGGCCGCGCTTCGCGGATCGCATCCACCAGGTGCAGCACGCCCAAATCCTTGACTGGCGGGGTTGGGGGTACGTCGACGGGTGTCCAACTTTTGCTTTTGGATTGGTAGAGTCGCAGGTCGGGTGGTTCGTCGCTGCGCGTCTCCATCAAGGCCAGCGTGCCTTCGCTCCCATAAATTTCCAGGCGCGGCGCGAGCGACGCTTCCATACAATAGGTGGCATCCAGGAAGGCAAAGCAGGCATCGCCAAAATCGAGCAGAAGCAGCGAATTATCATCGATCTCCACATCGATGCGCTTGCCGCCGAACGGCCCGCCTTCGATCATGTGGCGTACTGGCAACGTGCGCCCAGACATGGCCGCGATTTGCTTTACCGGCCCCAGCACACTGGTGATCTGGCTGAGCCCATGCACGCCCATATCCAGAATGGGGTTGGAGCCGGGTTTGTAGAACCAGGTGGAATCGCGCGGCGAGGCACTCATAAAGTGCTTTTCCGGCCCGCCGTGTGAGCTGCGCACCCTGGCAAAATTGACCCGGCCAATCGCCCCCTGCTCGATCAGCTTCTTGATCTCGACAATCACAGGGCGGGCGCGGTGCTCGGGCGCAGAGGCCAGCCGAACATTTTGCCTGGCGGCTTCGTCGATCAGGATGGTTGCCTCATCCACGGTGGCGGCCAGGGGTTTTTGCGTATAGACATGTTTACCCGCGCGCAGTGCGGCCAGACTCACGGCAAAATGGCTGGGGATCACCGTGGTGTTCACCAGCAGCTCGAAGTCTGCTTCAGCGAATAATTGATCCAAATCGGTATAATACTGGGCAACCTCAAACCTGGCCGCGGCTGCCTGCGCTTTTTCTGCAAAGGTATCGGCCACCGCGACGATCTGCACTTTGCCCATGGCCGCCATGCTCTGTAAGCCCGGCAAGTGCATTCCGTTGGCAATCGCGCCACAGCCCACCAGGGCAACTTTTGTTGGTTTCATTGGGACCTCTCATAAAATCTCCGAGGAAGCTCAAAATGCCAGCCTCCTCGGAGCATCTCTGGTGCGGATTCAGAACCTGGCCGTACTCTGGTTGCGGAGTCCAACGTTAGCCTTATGAGCATGGTTTGGCGCAGCAGGTACGGATAGACTCCAAGCCATGCTGCTGTTATGCCGCCTGGCGCCACTGTTCGGCGATGTCTTGCAGGCGGGAGATTATCAAAGAGGGTTCGCTGTAGCGGAGGGTGGAAACCTCAACACTGTAGGCGCCCTGGTAATCTGCCTGACGCAGCGCGTTGGTCGTGCGGGTGAGCGCCTCTTCGCTGAGCGTGTGCGAGAAATGGGTATGAATGGTCCAGGGCGCAATCAGCTCATCCCCGCCCTCGACATCTTCGTGCCAGCGCCCGGCGTGGAGCAGAATGCCAAAGCCGGGGTGATCGACCGCTTCGCACAGCCGCTTGATGTTGGCGGGGATCATGGCCGCGCCCCAGTGGTTTTCTGGCCCGATGCGATACCCGCCATCATAGGCACGCTGCGCCCAGATCTTATACTGGCGGACGATGGCATCGAATTGTTGCTCGTTCCAGGCGCGCTCATCGCGGTGGCCGCCCGCGTCGATGCGCACGGTGGCGGTGCCCAGATACTCGGCCGCTTTCAGATTGGCCTCGGCGTTCCTGGCGTTGCTTTCGCGCTCCTCGGGCTCATCTGCCCAGATATAGGAACGGTCGATGCAGATGTTGGCCAGGGCAAGGCCGCGCTCGGCCAGGCCATCTTTGAGTTTGGCGAGATAGTCTTGCTCCAGACTCTCGAAGGTGCCGTGCCAAAAATCGGCAGTGTGGAGGCCATAGCGATATTTGATCGACTCCAGATAGCCAAAGGCATTCATGGTGCCCGCTTTGGTCAATTGGTGAAATGTGTATGAGCAGATCGAAATGTTCATGAGAAAAACTGATTAACCTTTCAAACCTGTGACAGAAATTCCCTCAATAAAAGTTCGTTGCGCAAAGAAGAAAGCAAGGAAGATTGGCAACGTGATCAACGAACTGACCGCCATCAGATAGGGATAGGCCAATTGGCGATTGCCAATCTCGGCCACCGCGCTGCGCAGCCGCTGGACGCCCAGCGCCAGCACCCATTTATCCTCCTGGTTGACATAGATCAACGGGCCCAGATAGTCGTTCCACGCATCCATAAAGGTAAAGAGCGCGACCACAGCCAGCGCGGGCACCGACAACGGCAGGATGATGCGGAACATGATCTGCAACTCGTTGGCCCCGTCGATGCGGGCTGCATCTGAGAGCTCTGCGGGCAACGCCATAAAAAATTGGCGCAGCAGGAAGATAAAAAAGGCATTGCCCAGGAAGTGGGGAATCACCAAGGGCAAAAAGGTGTTGAGCCAGCCGATCTGTTTGAAGATGATAAAGAGCGGCACCAGGCGCACCCAGGTGGGGATCATCAATGTGGCCAGCACAAGCGCAAAGAGCGTGTCGCGCCCGATCCAGCGGAGGCGCGAAAACGAATAAGCCACCAGCGACGACGACAGAACCGTGCCAATGGTCGCAGGGATGGCGTACATCACCACGGTGTTATAGGTGAATAGCCAGAAATTTTCGCTATTCCAGGCGTCCCAAAAATTATTCCAATGCTGCGGAATGGGGAACCAAACCGGCGGAATGGTGTAGACCTGGCTATCATTTTTGACTGCCGAAGAAAGCATCCAGTAAAAGGGCATCAGAAACGAGATGGCGAGGACAAGGAGAATGGCATATTTACCGAGCTCACCGAGCCAGCCCCCAATACCCTTGGCTCGCAATTTGCGCAAGCGGCGGTCGCGTGCATTGCGGATGACAGTGGCGCTGGGTTGTGGTGCAGTCTGAGTTGCCATTGATTATCAAACTCCTTACTAACCAGAAGCGCGCTCAGCGCGACGACCCGGCATAAAAGACAAAGCGCCCAGAGGCTCGGAACAAAAGATAGGTAAAGAAGATGATCACCACAAAGAGCAGCCAGGCCAGCGCGTTGGCTTTGCCCATGCGCAAAAAGACAAAAGCATTGCGATAGAGAAAGAGCGAATAGAACTCTGTCGCCTGATTTGGCCCACCTTGGGTCAGCAACCAGGGCAGCGTAAAGTATTGAAAGCCGCTGATAAAACTCATGACCAAATTGAAGAGAATCACCGGGCTGACCATCGGAATGGTGATGTGCCACAGGCGGCGGAGCGCGCTGGCCCCATCCACAATCGCCGCTTCATAGAGCGAGCGCGGCACATCCTGCAGCGTCGCCAGGAAGATCACCATCGCGGCACCTTGCGCCCACATGTGGATCACAACCAGGGTCGGTTTGATGTAATCGGGGTTGGAGAGAAAGGGCACAATCGGCAGCCCCAGCGATTGTAAGGTCGCATTGACCGCCCCATATTGCACATTGAGCAGAAAGAGCCAGACAAAGGCCGAGACTACTACCGGTACAATCGAGGGAAAAAAGAAGACGGCGCGAAAGAACGAACGCCCAATGATGTTGGTGTTGAGCAACAGCGCCATCAAAAAGGCCGACAAGACCCCAGAAGGGGTGCTAAAGAGCACCCACCACGCGGTATTGTAGGCGACCTTGCGAAAGTCCTGGTCGAAAAAAAGGATATTTGTGTAATTTTCGAGCCCAATAAATGCCGGGGGCCGCAGCAGATCGTAGCGGGTAAAGCTGTAGTAAAACGACGACATGATCGGGTAGAGCGTGAAGGCCAGGAAGCCAATCAGCCAGGGGGAAGCAAAGAGCAAGCCGATGAGAATGTCCCGGCGCTCTGTGCGAGTGAGTTGGCGCGCGCGCGCAAGCACAGTCATACGGTTCTCCTTGAGAAGACGAGAGTCGGTGGGCAATAGACGATGAACAGCCGGATAGCCATCCATCGTCTCCCAGCCATCAGCAATTGCTGCGCATCAACCAAAACCGGCCTGACGCCACTCGTTTTCGGCCTGCTCTTGCAAGTTAGCCGCGGCTTGTTCGCCGGTCATCTCCCCACGGAAAACCGCCTCGCGAACCCGTTGGAACTGGACTTCCACAAAGGCCTGGATCTCATTCCGGATGAATGGTCCCCAATAATTCGCTTCGTTGACCGAGTCAAAATAGAATTTCAACCCTGGGTATTTTTCCTGATCAGCGGTTTCGAAATAGGGCAGATAGGCAGGGAGCCAGCCAATTTCATTGAAGATCAGGTCGCAGACATGGTTGCTCTGCACCCACTCGGCAATGGGCCAGGCTTCGTCTTTGTATTGACCATCTTTGAAGATCTGCACCATATGGCCGCCCCCAAACTGGATCTGCGTTCCGCGGCGTGATTCGGGCACAGGAACCCAGGTGGAGCGATTATAGGGGGCAACTTCCGGCTTCTCGTTGACCGTTTCACCCGGGTGCCAATAGCCTTCGATGATCATCGCCTGGATTTCGGCGTTGAACGCCCCACCCCAAGTCCCCTGGCCTTCGACCGCACGCATCCCAGCCAGATTGTCCGGGCCGATGATCTTGACAAATTCGCCCATCACTTCGAGCCCCTGGGCCAGCTCGTCGTTGTCGAGATTAAATTCTTTGGTGTCTTCGTTGAAGTAGGTGAAGCCCCAGGATTCGGGCAGGAACCAACCATCGTTGCCCGGGCCGGTCCCCCCTTCTGCATCGTATGGATCCAGCCCGTATTGGATCAGGTTACCAGCGCTGTCGAATTTGGTCAGCGCTTCGTGCCAGACCAGCAACTCTTCCCACGTCGCGGGCGGCGCATCGGGATCCAACCCGGCTTCTTCGACGAGGCGGGAATTGTAGTTGAGGCCGCGCCGCACAAAACATTCGAAGGCCGGAATGCCATAGACCGAGCCCTGGTATTGGATCACGTCCCAGTTGCCCGGGACAAACTTGTCCGGCGCGATCACATCGCTGGCCGCAATGTAATCATCCAGCGGGATTACCACATCGCGCGACATAAAGTCGAGATAGCTGCCCCAAATGCCAATGTCCGGCGGGGTACCGCTGGCCACAGCAGTCAGGCGCGCTTCGGTGGGGAAATCTGCCCTGAAGTCAATCGAGTTGCCAGCCCCGATGTAACTCTCCAGGTCTGGGTCGGCCAAGAGCTGGTCGGCAATTGCGCCGGGCGAACCCCAGAAGACATAAAATTTGATCACCTTGCCCTCGCTGGAAGGCGCGGCTGAATCCCCGCTGGCGTCGCTCGGCGCGCTACCGGTGGGCGCGGCACAGGCAGCCAACAACGCGCCTGCGCCCACTGAACCCGCTGCGCGCAGAAAACTCCGGCGACTCAGCAGTTGTTTGCTGATTTCGGTCATGGAAGGTTCCTCCTCTCCTACCTTTATCCAACTATTTGTCTTTACGGGTAACAAGCCAACGTTCTGGAGTAATGCACCGTAGATTCGCAATGTGCCATTGCTGTCACCGCCAACCATGAGCAAAACGCTCAACATTGGCGAGCCAAGCGGCCAGAGAGTAGCATGGCGAATGGTGTGCTCTTTCTTTGTACCATAGCGCCATCACCTCGTCAAGTCGGTTGACACCACCCTACCCGCCCGCTATACTGCAAGTGTTCACCCATCAAACTCAAAAGGAAGCAAGTATGAGTGCCAAACCGCTGATCTACGATGGCACGGCTGCACCATTGCCAGTATGCACCCCGTTGCGCGCCGGGCCATTGACGTTGCTCTACCAGGCTGGCGACCTGCGTTATATCAAACTGGGCGATCGTGAACTCATCCGCCGCCTCTATGTGGCCGTGCGCGACCACAATTGGGGCACTATCCCCGCCCAGATCAGCGGCTTGCAAATCGCCGCCGAAGCCGACAGCTTTGTCATCCACTATGACGTGGTGCATCAGCAGGGCGAGATCGATTTCGCCTGGCGTGGTGAGATCACCGGCACCGCGGATGGGACAATTCGCTTTGCCATGCAGGGGGTTGCTCGTAGCCGCTTTTTGCGCAACCGGATCGGGATCTGTCTCCTGCACCCGATGGCTTGTGCGGGCGCGCCCGTGCGCATCGAGCATGTGGATGGCACACACGAAACCAGCAGTTTCCCGGTGCAGATCGCGCCGCAACTGGTGATCGATGGCACGATCTCGCCGATGTTGCCATTTGCCGAGCTGGGCGTGTTGAGCCATGAAGTGCACCCCGGCATTTGGGCCGAAGTGCGCTTTGCGGGCGACATCTTCGAAACCGAAGACCAGCGCAACTGGACCGATGCCTCGTACAAAACCTATAGCACCCCGTTGCGTTTGCCCTTCCCCGTTGCGATCGAAACCGGCACCCAGATCGAACAGTCGGTCACGCTGCGTTTGCACGGTGACTCAACCTCGGTAGCCGCGGACCGTGGCCCGGCACCCCTCACGCTGCGGCGCACCGCCGCGGAATCACAGCCGATCCCGCGGCTAGGGCTCGGCGTTGCCAGCCACGGGGAAGCTTTGAACGCCCGGGAACTCGAACGGCTGCGCACCCTGCGCCTGGCGCATCTGCGGGTGGATCTGCACCTCGCCCAGCCCACCTGGGCCACGAAATTGCGCCAGGCTGCCCACGAAGCCGCAGCATTGAACATTGCCCTGGAGATTGCCCTCCATTTGAGCGATGATGCCGCCGCCGAATTGGCCGCGCTGCGAGCGTTGTTGCTGGACCTTGCCCCGCCAGTGGCGCGCTGGCTGATCTTTCATCAGGCCGAGCCGGTGACCGAAGCCCGCTGGCTGGCATTGGCACGCACCGTTCTGGCCGGTCTGCCTGGTGCTGCCCCGATGGGTGGCGGTACCAATATCTATTTCACTGACCTCAATCGTCAACCGCCGACGTTGGCCGAATTGGATCTTGTGACCTATTCACTCAATCCCCAGGTCCATGCCTTTGATAATGCTTCACTGGTCGAGACCCTGGCCGCGCAGGAAGTCACGGCGCGGAGCGCGCGCCACCTGAGTGGTGATCGCCCCATCAGCGTGAGCCCGGTGACCTTGCTGCCCCGCTTTAACCCCGTCGCAACCGGCCCGGCAGCCGCGACCGCCAGCGAGCAACTCCCCGCCGATGTCGATCCGCGCCAATGTTCGTTGCTGGGGGCAGGCTGGACGATGGGCAGCCTCAAATATCTGGCCGAGAGCGGTGAGATCAGCAGCATCACCTATTACGAGACGAGCGGCTGGCGCGGTGTGATGGAACGAGAACAAGGGCCCCCATCGCCCGAACGCTTCCCCTCCTGGCCGGGCGCGGTCTTCCCGCTCTATCATCTGCTGGCTGATGTGGGGGAATTTGTCGTCGGAACGATTGTGCCAATTCGTGCCAGCGAGCCATTGCAGGTGGATGGGCTGCTGCTGCACCAGGACAAGCGGCGCAGGCTGCTGGTTGCCAACTTCACCGCCGAGCAGCTCCGCGTGGAGCTGACTGAGCTGGGCGATACCGTCCAGGTGCGTTTGCTGGACGAGACAACTGCCGAAGTGGCCTTGCGGACGCCAGAAACCTTCCGCGCCGCGCCGCCCACTCTCATGACGGCCATCAATGGCGAGTTGACGCTGGTCATGCGTCCCTATGCTTACGCCCGCCTCGATTGGGCTGAGCAAGCATAGGCCCCCTGCGAAGAGTGGTTCATGAAAATTGGTCAGGTAAAAGAGCGTTCAGGAACAGCTGTCAAATGACCCACGAAGGTCACGGAAAACACGAAGAAAAGCTTCGCAGAGCCACCAACGCGATCGACTTGATTGACGCGTATGGAAAACAAAAATCTGCGTAATCTGCGGTTCTATCGGTTGAATCTCCAGTTGAAAAGGAAAAACGATGCGCTTACAAAATAAAGTGGCAATTGTCACCGGTGCTGGAATGGGAATGGGTCGCGCCACGGCCTTGCGGCTGGCGCAGGAAGGGGCCAGGCTGGTGGTGGCGGATATCAACGCGGAGGTGGGGGAAGGAACCGCAGAGGCGATCCGCGCTGCGGGTGGTGAGGCACTTTTTGTGCGCACCGATGTTGCCAAAGCGAGCGACGTGGCCGCGATGGTGGCAGCCGCGGAATCGACCTATGGCGGGCTGGATATCATCTTCAACAATGCGGCCATCCAGTTGATTGGTGTGGATACACGCGCCCACGAGGTGGAAGAAGAAATTTGGGATCGCATCCAGAGTGTCAATTTGAAGGGCGTTTGGCTCTGCATGAAATATGCGATCACCGCCATGCTCAAAGCGCGCAATGGCCACACGGGCGGCTCGATCATCAACAATGCGTCGCCCACCGGCTTGGTCGGCTGCGCGCCCTATGATACCGCGTATAGCTCGGCCAAAGGGGGTGTCTACGGCTTGACGCGCGCGTCTGCCGCGGCCTATGCCAAAGAGGGCATCCGCATCAACGCGATTGTGCCCGGCCCGATGGACACCCCATTGATCACCAGGATCACCTCGGACCCGCAGGCCAAGGCCGAGCTGGCGCAACTCACGCCGATGGGGCGGTTGGGGCGGGCCGATGAAGTGGCTGGCCTGGTGGTCTTTCTCGCCTCGGATGATGCCTCCTATTGCACTGGCGGCATCTACATGGCGGATGGCGGCCTGACCGCGGTTTGAACCTGCAGGGGGATTGCAGAGATTGGGGAGTTATAGAGATTTCTACCAGTACATAATCTCCATAACGCTCTTCCAATTACTTCCAATCTCTGCAATCTTCCTAACTCATCGGCCTATTCTTCGCGCATCACAAACTGATCGTCGTCACGGGTACATGTCTCTATAAATTTTCTGGTGAACTGCCCACAAACTCAGTGTATACCAGTCTGCTGGCGAATGCGGTGACACTTTCTGCTATAATTTTCTGTACAAGGCCGCGCTGAATTATTAGGCGGCTCGCTTGGTGATTCATTCGCTCTCTGCTATGCTTGACCGGTCAACCACCCAAGCTCCTAACCATTCACGGACAAACTCTTGCTCGATATTCAATCCATTCAACAGATCACCCAGGCCGTGCGTGAAAATGTAGGGCGTGTTATCGTCGGCAAAGACGAAGTCATCGATTTGTTGCTGGTGGCGCTCTTTTGCGAAGGCCATGTCCTGCTCGAAGATGTACCCGGCATCGGCAAAACTACACTCGCCAAAACCCTGGCCCGCTCGATTGGCAGCAGCTTTCAGCGCATTCAATTCACGCCGGATCTGTTGCCGTCCGACATCACCGGGGTCAGCGTTTTTAATCAGCAACAGCAGGCCTTCGAATATCGCGCCGGGCCGATCATGACACAGATTCTGCTGGCCGATGAGATCAACCGAGCCGGGCCGCGCACCCAATCGGCCCTGCTCGAAGCGATGGAAGAACGCCAGGTGACCGTAGATGGCGTGACGCGTCCCTTGCCCTATCCCTTTCTGGTGCTGGCTACCCAGAATCCGGTCGAGCTGGAAGGGACCTTTCCGCTGCCCGAAGCGCAGGTCGATCGCTTCCTGATTCGTGTAGGTCTGGGCTACCCCGACCGCGCCGAAGAGCGGCAGATCCTGCAGCGCTTCCGCACCCACAATCCCCTGGTTGAGATCACCCCAGTGGTAACGATCGATGACCTGCGCGCTGCCAGCCGATTGTGTCGCGAGGTCTATTTGCACCCAGAACTGGAAGAGTATCTGCTTGATCTGATCACAGCCACGCGCGCCGACCCTGCATTGGCATTGGGGGTGAGCCCGCGCGGCACCCTGGCGTTGTATCGCGCCAGCCAGGCATTGGCCGCGATCCGCGGGCGCCATTTTGTCATTCCCGACGACATCAAGCAGCTCGCGACCCCGGTGCTGGCCCATCGGCTGGCCCCCAGCGTGGATGCTCGGCTGCATGGTCGCTCGACGGCCAGTGTGTTGGCGGCCATCCTCGAACGGACAGCCGTGCCAGTCGAAGAAGTCTGGAGCGCGAGAGCCGGGGAATAGCATGGGCAAACGAGCCTATCTGCTGATTGGCATACTCCTGCTGGTCAGTGTGTGGATGCGCAATGAGGTCCTGTTTCTGATCAGCATTTTGCTGACTTTGGTGGCCGCGGCCGCGCAACTTTGGGCGCGCTATTGTTTGGTGGGCGTCAGCTATCAGCGCCATTTTGGTACCAGGCGGCTCTATTGGGGCGAAGAGACCGAATTGCAGATCGAGATTCTCAACGCCAAGCCGCTGCCCCTGCCCTGGCTGCGTGCCGATGATGCTGTGCCCGCGGGGTTGCACATTGCCTCGCAGCAAGTCGAAGACCGCCCCGGTGGTCGGCAACTGGTCAATGTGCTGGCCTTGCGCTGGTACGAACGGGTGATCCGCCGCTATCGGGTTGAGGGTAAACAGCGCGGGGCATGGCACTTTGATACCGTGCAACTGCGTTCGGGCGACATTTTTGGCTTCAACCTGCAACGAATCACCCTCGATAAAGTTGACACCGTGCTCGTCTATCCGCGGATTGTGCCGGTCAGCGCGCTGGGGCTTTCGGCGCACCATCCGCTCGGTGATTTTCGCAGCACGCGGCGGGTGAACGAGGATCCACTGCGCATGATGGGGGTGCGCGACTACACCCAGGGCGATAATTTCCGGCACATCCACTGGAAAGCTACGGCCCAGCGGCAAAGTCTGCAAACCAAAGTTTTTGAACCCTCTGCCAGTCGGCCCACAGCGCTCTTTCTCAACGTCAACACAACCGAACATTATTATCAAGGCTATGATTGGGGCGTGCGCGAAGATGCGATCACCGTGGCGGCTTCGCTGGCCCGTCACCTGTGGGCCGAGAGCCAGCCGCTGGGATTTTATTGTAACGCGCTGACGCCGGGCAGCGCGCAACATATTCGCCTGCGCCCGCGGGCCCACCCCGGCCAGCTGGAGGAGATTTTGACCACGTTGGCGCGCATCGATGAAGGCTGGGGGCGCTGGCCAATCGATCAGCTGCTGCAGAGTGAGGCCAGTAACTTGCCTTACGGCGCAACTGTCGTGGTGATCAGCGCGGTGCTGACGCCCCGTTTGCGCCAAACCCTGGCCGATCTGCGCCGCCGCGAATTTGGCGTGACATTGATCACGCTCGGCGCGGCGCAACTCGCCACCCCCATTGCCAACGTCTATCACCATCACATCGACGGGCAAGTCAATCGGCGGCCCGAACAGGCGGATCCAGAGGAGGCAGGGCATGAAATGGCCGCACTGGAATTGGCTTGATCGCGCCGCGCTACCTGCACTGCTGGCCGTGATGCGCTTTTGCTGGCTTTGGCCCTGGTTGGATCTGCTGCGCCAATTTTTGGCCCCATCCGCGTCTGGCCCGGTGCTATCCCCGGTATTGCTGATTGGGATGCCGCTGCTCAGCTTTGCCGCCAGTCAGGTGGTGCCCTTGCACGAATTGCCGCCGGAGAAAGCCAACGCGGCTGGCCGAACCACAATTTTGTGGCCGGCCCGGATTGGCCTGGCGCTCTTTGGCCTGTTGATGCTGGCCGTTGCCTTTTGGTGGCAGACATATCGCGGCAGCTATGGCTTGCTCAATTTTGCGTGGCTCCATGCCCTGGGTCTGGATCTGATCCACTGGCCGCCCGACGAAATACCGGTGGCCTGGCTGGCCCTGTTCACGCTGATCTACCTCTGGCTGCGCGGCTTGCTCGACGCGGCCCAGCCCATGTCGCATGACGATGTGTGGGGCGCCATCTCGGTTGGCCTGGTGGCGTTGGTGGTGCATCTCTTGTTGGCCACGGTGACGCGTCTGTCATTGCCGCTCAACCTGGGCAATCTGGTGATCCTCTTTTTTGCCGCAGCGATGTTGGCGTTGGCCTTTTCGAGCCTGAAGATCACCGTTGGGCTGGATTATGCTCTCGGGTTGGGCCAGCGTCGCCAAGCGCGTGCGCCGCAAACAACGCGCTATTGGTTGTTCAGTGTGCTGGTGGTGGTGGGTGGTCTGCTGGGGTTGGGTGTGGGGCTGGGGCTGCTGGTCGCGCCCGAACAAGTTGCCCGGCTTCTGGCGCTGATCAACGCCGCGTTGGGCGCGGTCTGGTGGCTGATTAGTTGGGTGCTGCTGGCAATCGGTTATGTGCTCTTCATGATTGCCTATTACATCATGTTGCTGCTGCAACCTCTGCTGGCCCGCCTCTTTAGCACCTTGCAGGAGTTACCGCTCTTTGAACTGGGTGAGCAGCCAGAAGCCACGCCAATGCCAGAAGCGCCCCCCATGACCGCGGAAGCCATACCCGACCCCTACCGCTGGATTGCGCTGGCGATCTTTTTGGTGATTGTCGCGGTGATCTTTGCCCTGGTTTTGCGTCGCCTGCGCGCGTCCGCGGCTGAGCCCACCGACGAGGTGCGCGAATCGATCTTCTCGGCGGATCTGTTGCAAGATCAACTCGCCAAATTGTGGCAAAACTGGTTTGGGCGAGCGCAACACAGTCTGGCGACTTATTTCACGCTCGATGGGGAAGCCGAAACACGGCGTCGGATTCGCCAGGCCTATCAATCATTGTTGACAATGACTACGCAGCGCGGCCACGGGCGACGTCGCGACCAAACCCCGCGCGAATATCGGCAACATCTGGCCGGGCAATTGCGCCCCGAGGCCCAACCGAGCGCGGGCGAGTTCGATGCCGCGTTGCAAACCATCACCGAGCGCTATCAGCGGGCGCGCTATGCCCCTGAGCCACCTTCGGCGAGCGAAGCCGACAGCGCGCAAGCGGCCTGGACGCAGGTGCAACAACAACTCGCCAGCGACGAATCAGCCGGGCCGCCCACAGAAACCAAACAATCTCCGCAAGCTTCCTGAAGCTCTGGCTGAAATTCGGCACTGGTCTTCGTGCGCAGGGCAAATCATGGTACCGCAAGTGGACTCTGCGGGCCTCTGCGCCCTCTATGAACAGATTTTGAAAGAGCTTCTGGATTCTCCTCAAATCTCACCAGCGTCACGGCGCTGATAGATCGATCATTCGGTGGATGCTTGCTGGGCGGCAGCCCGTTGCCGACCAATCTCGTAGAGCAAAATCGAGGCCGCGCTCGCCACATTGAGTGATGTGGCCGCGCCAGATTGGGGAATGGTCACCAGCGCATCACAGCGCTGACGATAGTGCGCGCTCAAGCCGCTGGTTTCGTTGCCAATCACCAACGCGGTGGGGGGCCGCCAATTCAGCTCATGGATGGCAATCGGCGCTTTGGCACTGCTCCCAACAAGTTGAACGGGGCCGATGTCGGCTTGAACCTGTTCGAACCAGGGTTCGAGTTCGCGTGGAGCCGCTACCCGCACCACAGGCAACGCAAAGAGCGAACCCACACTCGCGCTGATCGTTTCTGGATCATAGAGATCGACCGCATGGCCGGTGATGACCAAACCGTGTGCGCCCAGCGCATCGCACGAGCGGATCACCGTACCCAGGTTGCCAGGGTTCGCGGGCCGATCCGCGATCACCACCAACCAATCGCGCGCCCGCGGGATGCGCGCCAGATCCTCGTCGGGCATGCCGATCAGCGCCAGGATCTCGGAGGGCTCACTCTTGCTGCTGAGTTGTTGCAGAAGTGGCTCGGCCAATTCGTAATGGGTCGCCGCGGGGTGATCGGTCAGCAGCCCACGCGCCCACTGCGAGAGCCCACGTTGCGGCGCATAGATCCAGCCGCGGATGTTCCAGCCGAATTGCAAGGCCAGGGTGATTGGGCGCACGCCCTCCACCACAAATTCGCGGTGACGCTGGCGTTTTTCGCGGTTGCGGCGCAAGGTTTCAAACTGTTGAAAGGTGGCATTCTGGCTGGAGATGCGGATTGTTTTGGGCACGCGCAGATGCTTTCGCTGGCAATGAAGTTGCATCTTAACCGAAGCAACACGGTCAGATCATACGCCAGGGCGCGGCTTTCGTCAATTGTGTGGCCAGCGTTGTGCGGCCAGCGTGGGGCAGACGACAACGGCCGAGAGACGCTCTGATTCCCGTCTATCGTCAGCCGTCTATTGTCGGGCGTTGTGTGAGGCTACAGCCATGAACCGTCGATCGCCGGCCCATGGAAAGAGCAATGGTGCAGACCAGAAAGCTGTGGAGCCGTGAGGATTACGCACCCAAGCGCGCGCTGGTTCGAGTTTGCGGAGCCAACAGCGCTGAACCACAGTGGGGGCAAACTGGCGTCTTGGCCTGCATCAACCAGGAATGACCATCCAGCGCATCAGTCAGCAGCCAGACATCGGCGTGCGACGAGACCGAACGCACCAGAACTTCATCGGTAAAGCAATCGATGCTGAGGCAATACCGGCGTTCGGTTTTGACCTGCTTCTGCTGCTGGATACGTTTCGGCTGGTGAAATGCCGTGTGCGGAGTAAGAGCGGATTGATACATGATGCCTCCTGGATACCGAGCGTTTATCCCGTTATGTGATCTGTAAATGGTGTAGCCAAGGGTGCGGCTGAAGGTGAGTTCAGAAGCCGTACTGGTTTGTAAATGGTTTGATCTCGAAAATAGCGTGGTTTGCGTAGCGCAGCAATTGCTACGTTGTCCTTGAACATGCTTTCTGCAAGCATTTTCTGACAGAGCCTTCTGTAAAGTTAATCGTGGAAAACTGGAAAATCCTTCGCGGCGGGCTCAGAAGATACTGGAATTTATGCAGTACGCTCTCTGGCATGTGGGAAATATGCACGACTTACGCAGCGTCTGAACCGCTACCAGGAGAAAAATCCAGGCGGGTGTAAGTCCTCTATGGAAAGGGGCAGGCAATGAACACGCGTATTGAACTGATCGAGTGGTTGCGGCGTAGCGATTGTGCAACCGTTATGGGGGAGGCGGCTCAGTTATTGGCGCAAGGGACGCCCGCCGATGAACTGTGGGCGGCCTCGGTGTTGACCAGTTGTCGCTATGTGAACAATCAGGCGCACAATCTGCTGGGCTTTGTCTCGCACGCCATGATCGGTAGCGAGGATGCGCGGCGGCTGGCCGAGCACCAATCTCCGCGCACGGCAACCTTATTGCTGCTGCAAGCGCTCTATCAAACCGTGATGGATCTGCATGATCCCGCTTTTGCTCCGTACGAGTTGTTGCCATTTTGGCCGCACGCCGAGCATTCCAGTGCTGAAACCATGCACCAATTGCGCGCCGACATCCACTTTGGCGAATATAGCCGCGCCGATCATCGGTTTGTGGGGTTGGCCGGCCAGGTAGACCGGGCCACACTGATCGATTTTATGGTGGATATTGGCCTGGAGGGCATCACCACGGATGACCACACGTTGATCTCGCCGGTGCTGGCGCTGGGCCTGCTGGATCTGGTCGGCTGGGACGCGGGCTTTGATCTGTTGCGCTGGTCGATCCGCTACAGCGCGAGCTTTCCGATCAACCGGGTACCGTACGAGCGAGCGGTTGAGTTGCGCCGCCATTATGGATTGACCGAGGGCGTTGCCGCGCCGACCTTGCAGCCGGAACGAATCCAGCCGCTGCGCCAATTGTTGTTTGCCGCGCCCCCCGCTGCGCGGCCAGAATTGATCGCCCGGGCCCTGGCCGAGCAGGGCTGTTCGCCGATTACCGCGGTGAGTGCCGCGGCCCAGGCCGCGTGCGACATGTATCTGCGCGTCGACCCGGTGCCCCATGCGGATTTCGACGCCATCAGCCGGGAGGTCGCGCCGATCCACATTGGCAATGCGCTGCGGCTGTTGCGCGAAGGGCTGGTCTATCTCGCGCCTGCAACGCAAGCCCTGGCTGCCATCCAGGCGGGGAGCTTGATCGCGCGGGGGCCCAGTGTCCTCAACCAGAGTTTTCAGTTTGTGGATTTTGAGCCAGTGCGCGCCTACCCCTATGCCGAAGATGTGGCCCATTGGCAAGACCAGCCAGCCGCGCGGATCCTGACGAGCCTGCGGGCGGCCTGTCTGGCGCATGATTGTCGCCAGGTGACCGCGTTGGTGCGCGGCTATGCGGCCCAGTCTGCCCCCGCACAACCGTTGATCGCCACCCTGACCGAAATTGCGGTCACTGATAATGGCACCTTGCTGCACAACATCAAACACCTCAACTCGATGGTGCGCGAGTTCCAGGCCTCCAATCACGCTGAGCGCTGGGATTATCTGGTGCAGGCCGCTAAATTTGCCAGTTGGTACACCGGGTTGACCACCCAGGCCCATGACCGCGCCCAGGCCGCCCTGGCTGAGCATTTGCCCGCACTTCCGGGGGGCGCATAGGCAGGGACTCCCAACCGTTTCCCTGCCCTGGCCTCTCAGTTATTACCTCTAAACCATCTCACCGCCCCGGTAGCACTGCTTGTACTACTCGCTGTAGTACTTTTTACCACCGCGCCCGTTGCCCTTTGTGGTTTGATAACTCCAACAATTGATCGCTGGTCACTGAAACCGACGGGATGAACAACGGGAGGAAGCCATGAAGGTGCTCAAATGGATTGGCATTGTTTTCGGTGGGTTGATTGGGCTGGTGCTGATTGTGGCCGCGGGCTTGCTGCTCTATGGCCATCTGCGCTGGAAGCCAACCTTCGACCGCCCCTTGCCGACAATCTCCGCGGATACAAGCTCGGCAGGGATTGCCCGGGGCGAATACCTGGTGACCAGGGGTACTGGCTGCATCGATTGTCACGGTGGGCGCAACCCCGGAGAAGGGTGGTTGGCAGGGACAGTGGAACATGTGGATTCTGGGCCGATTCAGATCGTCTTTGCTGTCCCCAATCTCACGCCCGATGAAGAAACAGGGCTGGGGAGCTGGAGCGACGCCGAGATTGCCCGGGCCATCCGCGAAGGGGTGGATAAAGATGGCGTTGGGCTGGTCATTATGCCTGCGTTCAACTATCACATCATGAGTGATGCTGATGTCGCCGCGATCGTTGGCTATTTGCGCAGCATCGAACCGATCCGTAATCCGATTCCCCCGCTGAGCGCCAGCGCAGTCGCCAAAACCATGTCGGCGCTGGGGATGTTCGGCCCGTCACCCGTGGGCGAGCCCATTCTCGCGGCGCAGTCGGCGCCAGCCAGCGACTCAACGAGTTATGGCGAATATGTGACCACGCTGGCCGGTTGTCGCGATTGTCATGGCTTTGATTATGGTGGGGGAGTCGTGCCAGCAAGTGGCCCAGAGACCCCGCCCGCGCCCAACTTGACCCCGAGCGGTCAGTTGATCGGCTGGAGCGAGGACGACTTTATCACCGCGTTGCGGACGGGAGTGACGCCGAGTGGGCATACCCTGAATGAAGTGATGCCCTGGCCAGTTTTCGGCAAGATGAGCGATCAAGACCTGGCCGCGATCTTTGCCTATCTGCAATCGTTACCAGGGACACCGGTGGAAAATTAAGCGCCAGAGCAAATTTGCGCACTCTCTTTTGGCGTAGCGTCTCAGGGTAGAAAGCAACGAGGAGAATCAGGATGCAGTGCAAGAGCCTAGGGTGGATGATCGGTCTCTTTTTGGTTGGGCTGTACCTCTCGGCGTGCAGCGCGGAGAGCCCGACCGTGTGGGTGAAGATGAGTGATTTCAAGTTCGCGCCCAGCTACTGGAAGGTGCCTGCCGGGGGCGAAGTGACCGTGGTGGCGGAAAATCATGGGATGGTCGAACATGAGTGGATGTTGATGAAGCGAGGCTATCTGGCGAGCGCGCCATTTGATGAGGCCGATCAGCAAAATATCCTTTGGCAAGTGCGTTTGGGGCACCGGCAGAAAGGCGAATATACCTTCACCGCGCCGACTGAACCCGGCGAATATCAGATTATTTGTAGCTTGCCGGGGCATTTGGAACTGGGGATGACCGGTACGCTGATTGTCGAGGCCGCGAGTGATCGGGTAGCACAAGCTCCCTAATGGCGAGCAGGGTGCAAGCAAGCCAAAACCGTCAGTTACTGGGGGCTGACGGTTTGCTATTTATAGGAGGGATCGACCAGGTTCTGCCTCCCCCCTTCGTGATTGTTTTGCGCGTAGACCGCCACCCCCAGCAGCAGAGCAATGGCGACGCCCGCGAGGCCAGTCAAGACCGCAAAGATCGTAAAGACCTGATCGGCCCGATCCTGTAGCGCTGCGCTCTCATCGGGCGTTACCGAGTTGCTGCTCGGTAACATCGGCTCGGCTTCCAACAGGGTGGCAACTTCGCCAATCTCTTCTTCGATGGATTCGAGTTGCTGATCCGCATCAGTCAACAACTCGGCCACTTTGTCTAGATTTTCGAGTGTCTCGGGGTCATCCGCGTGGGCGCTGATCTCGGAGAGCTCGCTTTGGATCACCTCGGTGGTCTCTTCCAGACCGGCGAGATTGTCCTGCAGGTTGGCGCTTAGATCCACAATTTGTTGCTGGAGCCAGAGCTCCCGGACGACAAAGGCGGCCAATAGCAGGCTGACCGTCACGAAGATTGTGACAGCAGCCACCACCAGACGATATAAAAAGCGATCTAAGTCGCGCTTCCCTGCGCGCAGTGGATCTTCGTTCATGCTTGGGACGTAAGTAAAACACAGAAACTACTTGAGAATCCGCAGATTTCTGGCTTTTTGCCCAGGAAATCTGTGCACAGGAGCCACAATCTCGCGTTGCGCTGGCTTCTACAAAAAATCAGTCGGCAAGCACGTGCTCGCCGACTGATTGTACCTGAAAGTGCCACTGGTTAAAACTTATCGGTTAGGCCTGCGTTGCCTTGGCCGTCGGTGAAGCGCTATCCCCCGGGCGGTTGCGGAGTGCCTTCAACCAGCCGTGCCCCGTGACCCGCGAGATGAAGAAAAGCCCGTAGAGAATCACAACCCCGGCGGTGATCTGAATCCAGCGCAGCGAGTTCGCCGCCAGCGGCATGACCACAGCTTCGATGCGATTCTCGCCACGTGCGATCATCTGGACATCCGACCCCCGAGTCACATCGATGCGTGCCTGGCCGGGTGGCAATTCAAAGCTCATCGCATAATAGGCATCGCGCCCGCTCCCCTGGCGCCGGGCCGATTCGGCTACGCCCAACTGGCTGCTCTCGATGCGGAACGTAGCCAAACGTCCGCCGGAGCGCATCTCAATGGGCATGGGTGTGTCGCCCGTGTTGGTGGCGATCACGTGGCCGCTGCCGATGGGAAACATGATATTGGCGCCAACAAACCGTTGCGTTCGCATGGAGGTAATGGCCCAATACCCGGCTGCAATCATCACCAGCACCGCTACTGCTATTTGAATCTTGGTTTTCATCAATTTCCCCCTGTAGACAATTCTCTTGCGTTGTTTGTTCGTCTTCACACTGGTACTTATCTCAAAAATCTCTGTACCACACTGGTTGGGCCACCTTTGTTCATAGGAGCCACAACCGATTTTTGAGATGACTGTCTTTTGCTGAGTGTTAGACTGAGCATACTAAAGCGTTGTTACAGGGTGATGATGATTTGATTCAGAGTTGGCAATATCCTGTTTCAATTTTGTAACAAGGCGGGGAGACGCAGCGTGATGGTGGTGCCGCTGCCCACCGCGCTTTTGACCTGGACGGTCCCTTCGTGGCGTTCGACAATTGCTTTGACCAGGGCGAGGCCAACCCCCAGACCGCCGATTTTGGCTGTTGGTTGGGAGCGATATAGCTCCTCCCAGATATGGGGCAGGTCAGCGGGGGCAATCCCAATCCCATTGTCGATGACCTGGATGGTCAGGTCGCTCTCGGCCTTCACCACCAGGTGGATCACATCCCCCACTTGCGAATATTTGAAGGCATTGTCGAGCAGATTGTGGACCGCCAGGGCGAGCAGATCAGCATCCACCCACCAAATTGGCTGCCAGCCCTCGACCCGGCTGAGCAACGTGCGCCCACCAGCTTCAAAGCGCTCCTGTTCCATCTGCATAATGTCCTGCACAAACGCTCGCAGATCGACCGGCTGGGCTTCGAGCGGCTGCGCTTCCAATTCCGCCAACTTGCGCAGATCGCTCACCAGTCGGCTCAGGCGCCTGGTTTCAATGGCCATCGTCGCCACGATCTGCTGCTGGGGAGCCGTCAGATCGGTCAATTCGAGGGTTTGGACACCGGCTCGCAGCGCGGTCAGTGGGTTCTTTAACTCGTGGTCCAATCGGCTGAGAAAACGATGATGCTCGGCCAACATGGCCTGGCGTACTTGCTGGACACTGCGCAGCCGCAGATAGTTGATCGAGATCTGCACGATGGTGTGGATGGCCGCGATCATGGCCACGCTGATCAGCGCAACCAGGAGGACGACGTCCAGATCTTCGGGGATAAAAACAAAGCGCTCCGCGAAGAAAACACGCGCCAGGAGCAAAAGGGCCAGGGTGCCCAGTGTGAGCGGAAGCCAGTAGCCGCCAATGACTCGACGATTCATCGGTCCGCGGCTACCGGTGCAATGTAGCGATAGCCCGCGCCCGGCGTGGTCTCGATAAATTGTGGCGCGGCTGGATCATCCCCCAGGGTCTTGCGCAACTCGGCAATGCGCGTATCTACCACCCGGTCGCCCACCCCACTCTCCCAACCCCAAACTGCATCCAGCAGCCGTTCGCGGCTGACCAATTCGTCCGGGTGGGTCATAAAATAATCGAGGATGGCGACTGCTTTGGGGGTTAGATTCACTTCCTGGCCGTGGACAAAGGCGCGCCGCGCGCTGCGATCCAACGTCAGGTGATGGCTGATCAGGCGCCGCGCGGTTTGGATGGGTTGTTGACCCGCCTGGGTACGCCGCAACACAGCCCGAATGCGCACGACCAATTCCTGGGGATCAAACGGTTTGTTGAGATAGTCATCTGCCCCTTCTTCGATGGCCATAATGCGTTGGGGCGTTCCCTCGACTTGCGTCAGCAGGATCACGGGTGTCCAGTCGCCGGTGGTGCGCAACTGGCGCAGCGTCGCCCGCCCATCCAGGTGCGGCATCAGCACATCCAGGACGATCAGATCAGGCCGCAATTCGGGGATCAACCTGAGGGCTTCCTGCCCATCACTGGCCGTGGCTACGGCAAACCCCGACAATTCCAGAAAGGTCTTGAGCGTGGTCAGGATCGATGTTTCATCATCAACCAGGAGTAACTGGGTTCGGGTTTCGGTGGTCATGGGCCAAACTCGCAAACGATGGGGATCGAGGAAACGGGCACTGGATAAGCCAGCGCGCGCAGGAGTTCGCAGGCTAATCGCCGCTGGCTTGCATCTCATCAGATTATAACATGGGTATGCGCGGGGGACGATAGCCGTTTGCCGGTGGATGGGCCACAAACGCTGCATGGCACGATCAGGCGACTTGCTCGTTACCCCCGTCTGATGATTTAATTCTCGATACCCTAAGCA
Source organism: uncultured Caldilineaceae bacterium (assembly GCA_964541665.1). Classification (GTDB taxonomy): domain Bacteria; phylum Chloroflexota; class Anaerolineae; order Caldilineales; family Caldilineaceae; genus CFX5. The sequence goes on from CAZIRP010000063.1 coordinate 28,951, forward strand.
TTTATCCGTAAAATGGTGACGGCCCCGAAACCAGGCTTGCAGCATCGATTGGTGCAGCATTGACGGATAGACTCTGCTTGAGCAAGCGACCATCCCTCCTCTCCCTGCTTCCCGTTTGCTCACCTGCATCTTCCCTGTGTGGTTTTTGAGCTTCATTTCTTCCCCCAGGCGCGGCCAGCTAGAAGTATCTCAAAAAAGGAAGCAACGATGATCCAGCGGCTTTTCCGACGATTTACCCTATCGGTAGCGAGGTTAGCCACACTGGTCGGCCTATTGGCCATTGGGCTGACGGTGACCCCAGCGCATGGTCAAGCGCCCCAGCAGTTGGTGGATATCGCGGGCGGCGCTTACAACGGCATCGAGGTGACGTTGCGTGCAGATCGCTCGCCCTTGCCCGGAGAGGTGGCGACATTCCAGGTGAGCGCCACCCCCTTGCGCCCCGCGCCAGAGCTGACCATCACCTGGGCCTTGCCGGATGGCGGCGAGCTGCTTGGTGGGGGCGCTATCACCACCCTGGGTGGGTTCAACGCGGGCGAGACGGCAGCGCAGACGCGTCAGGTACAATTCCCCAGGGCAGGTGTCTATACTGTGCGCGTCCAGGCAACCTATCAGCCCAACGCCGCGACCACCCTCACCGCGGTGGGCGTGCTCTTTTTTGATGTGCGCGCCGAGGGCACGCGTGTGTCGGATGTGGACCCGCGCACGCCGATCTATGTGGCACCCGCTGCCAGGCCCACCGTCGACAAGCGTCATTTGGTGGTCGCGGCTGATGCGTGGGGGCCCGATATTCCTGATGGCTGCTTTGCAGTCACCGGCTTCTTGACGCGCGAAGAACGCCAACCCCTGGCCAATCCGCCACGCTATGTCGATCAGTTGGGCAGCGCGGTGCCGGTGCGCAATATGCTCGTTGAAATGCGCGAGGAAGATACGATCTCGGATGATTCCTACGGGCACACCGTCACCGACGCCAATGGCAGGTTTGACTTTCACTTCTGCGATGATGATGGTGTTCTGAATGATGAATTGGAACTCTACTATCGCGTCTGCGCCGAAGTGTGGGAAGGGCCCAACAAGATCGCCCGCATTGAGCATTTGGGCGAGCGTGAATTGTATTGTTTTGATTCGCGCATCATTGATTCGGAGGGTGGCACGGTCGATTTTGACCTCCAGGTCTTTACCATCAACAGCATTGAAGCCCAGGTCTTTAACATCGGCCACAGCCTCTACTGGGCCTGGCGCTATTGGAATAACAATCTGGGCGCGGGGGCCCCGTTCTTCGACCGAGCAGTGACCGTCTTTTGGGAAGCGGGCAAGGGCAATGGCTCGTTCTACAACGATACTCGCGGCGCAATGGTGATCGCCGGGGACGCCTCCAGCGCGGACCAGTGGGACGACTCGGTAATCATCCATGAATGGGGTCACTTTGCCGATCACCAGTTTAGCTGCAACCAGAATCCGGGTGGCGCGCACACGTTGCCCGGCATGAATACGGGCACGAATGGCGATAAACTGTCGTGGGGCGAAGGTTTCCCCGATTTCTACCAGAGCGCGGCGCGTACGATCATGCCGGGCTCGCCGAATGTGAACTTTTACATCGATGTCTCCGGCCCGACGGTCGATTTCGAGACCTTGCCGGGCACGGCCAGCCCGCTCAACGAGGGCGCGGTGGCCGCGCTGCTCTGGGACTTTATCGACAGCACCAATGATGGCAGCGACACAGTGACCCATGGCATGGATCGTGTGCTGCGAGCATACACCGCCCCAGACTTTCGCGGCAACGCCCAATGCAACATGGCGCGCTACCTGCGGGTCTGGCGCGACCTGAGCTTCCCCACCGACGCCGCCACTGCTGCAACCGTCGTCCAGAATGTCAATATCAGCGCTCCCTTTGCCGCGAGTATGGCCGCCAGTGGCGAGCCGCTCCTGAGTACGGCCAGCCTGGCAGCCAGCAACGCCGCGGCCCCACCCTACGACTATCGCTGGTGGGATCAAGTGACGATGGTCGTGGATGCAAGCATCAGCATGGCCAGCCCGGCGGGCACACCCAAAATCGAGGCGGTCAAGTCATTGCTGCGCGAACAGGTGAATGATCTCGCCCGCAACCCGCGCGGCACGGAACATCACCTCTATACCTTTAACGCGCTTACGCCGCTCACACCGATTGCAAAAGGGCTCTTTTTCCCGCACCAGCTCGATCCTGTGATCAACGCGCTGGCCGCCAACGAGGCAGATTATGGCTGCCCCACCAATACCCTGCTGGCAATGGCGAAGGCCGCGCAGGGCACCTATGATGGTCAGGTTTGGGCCTATACGGATGGTGAATCGAACACCACTGCTTTTGTGGAGCATACCCGCCAGCAATTGACAGACCGCCTGTTGCGCGGCTCGATCGTGTTGCTGGGTGGCTGTGGCACACCGCCAACGACGCAGAGCCAGGTGACCGATGTGGAGAAGGGGTATCTTGGCCTGGCCGCCGATGGCTCGCAAAACGCTGGCATCGTGCCTTATCTGCTGACCGCGCTGGGCACGGGCGGCAATTTCCTCTACGTCCCGCCGGATCAACTCGCCAATGCCGTCGATATTCTGCGGGCGCAAGCCAGTCACAGCGCCGGAGCGGGCAAATGGAGCGACTATGTCAGCGACCGCCACACCTATCGCTGGGATCGGCTGGAGGCGAGCGAATATGCGTGGATCGACCCGAATGTCGGCGGCACCTATCTGGGCAACCCGTCTGCGGCCGCGATCCAGGTCAATCTCCCGCAGCCATTTTCGGTTTATGGTCAACTCACTTCGATTGCCTGGGCCAATAGTCAAGGGTATCTACTCATGGACAGCGCGCTCGACGCCCCGACGTTGGATATCCTCTATGGGAATCTGGAATGGTATTGGCCCGGCCCGCGTGCCCAAGAAGTGGCTCCAGCCGCGGTCGATCAGCTTTCGGTATTCGTCTATAGCCAACAAGCTGGTGATTGGTTTGCCATCACCACAACAGGGCGCCGCACGTTTAATGAGAACCGGGAATTTCAGGCCCTGCTCAACTTGAACACGGGCGAAATCCGCTATCAATACAAAGCAGTCTCGCCGGTTGATACAGCGGTCGCGCAGATTGCCATCACCGATGTGCGCAACAATCAGCGCGTCGTCGTCAGCAACCAAGATTTGGGCGGAGCGGCCAGCGGCAGTGGCTACAAATTCACACCGGCCCCGCCGCAGCCGACCAAAACCTACACCGTGGCGGTCGATTCGCAGATCCAGAGCATTGGCTTCCTGCAGACCGGCTACAGCGGCAGCTTTGCGCCGATGCTCGTGCACTATCCCGATGGCACAGCCGTCGATTGCGCGGAGACGGATCGTGTGATCTGCCTGAGCTTGAATGGGGGGCTGGTGCAATATGTGCAGGCCAACATCAATGGGCAGACAGGCACCTGGCAGGCGACCATCGACGCGGGCGCGACTGGTGAAGGCACTTTCTCCTTTACCGCCATGGCCGCCAGCCCGATCCAGCCGAAAGGTCTGAGCAAACATACCCGTTCGGTGAACGAGCAGCGCTTCCGGATTGATCTGGGCGGCAGCACCGATGATGGCCTGCTCGCTGGCTGGTTCCAAAGTGGGGCGGGCCGTGGGTTTGGCAGTCAGGTTATGTTCCATGATGACGGGCTCCACGACGATGAACTCGCCGGAGATGGCATTTTTGGCAGCGATGGCTTTGCGCCACCGACAGGGGGGCTCGCCTATCTCTGGCTGCAAGGGCAGATCGATGGCGAAACGGTCACCCGCAGCGACCCGGCTCCTTATAACTTTCAGCCGCTCGATGTTGTGGCGGAAGTGCCCGAAGTTGAAGGCTTCCTCGGCTCCCTGGTTGAGATTCCCTTCCTGGTCACAAATCTGGACGCGGTCTTGCGCTGTTACTTCGCCGAGGTGAACGCCCCCGCGGAATGGGGCGTGGATCCGGTCAATTCCTTCTGCGTCAATCCCGGCGCGACCGAACGAGTTTCTGTCACGCTCACCCGTGTGCTGGGGGAGCAACCTGGTGGCGAGATCGGCGAAGTCAGCATCACCTTTACAGAGATCAACCAGGGCGTGATTGTCGGCGGCGACAAAGCCACGGTGCGGCTCTTCCGCCCCATCATGGGCTTCGCCTTTGACAATCCCTGGCAAGTGATCCCCTTGCGTCCGAATGGGAGCGACACCGCGCCGATGTCGATCTACATGGTGGATGATCAGAGCGCGGTGTCCGGGCGCACCATCAACCTGGGCTATACGATCAGCAGCACACTGGGCACAGTGGTTGGTCACCCCGATGGCCTGTTCCTCAGCGGGCGGATGCCGGTCACCCTGACGGCTGGCACGGAAACCGGCACTGCGCTGATCCAAGCGATGGTGGAAGGTGTACCCCTCTCCACAAGTGTGCCCATCCAGTCGCCCCAGGTGGCCGCGCTAACCCTGACCGCCACCCCGACTGATCTGCGCGGTGCTGACGCCGCGGCGCTGGTGGCCACGGTGCGCGATGATTGGGGCGATCCCCTCAGCGGGCGCACCATTCGGCTCAGCGTGAGCGATGATGATGGCAGCCAGGGTACGCTCAACGGCAGCGAAGTCTACACCGGCACAAGCGATGCCAATGGCCAAGTGATCGTCAGCTTTCGCAAAGGCAGCCAGCCCACTGGGCAAGTGGCTGTGCAGGCCGAAGTTTTGGCCGCGGATAGCCGCGTGACTCATTCAGCGTTGGTGGTGGTGCGCTTGACCGATGCTGCCGTGAGCGAGGAGAGCCAGCTCTACCTGCCGCTGATCCGCCGCTAGGCAGCGTAGACGAAAGACGAAGGATGAGAGACGGTGGCAACGCTATCGTCTCTCGTTTGTGCTTTGTGTTGCACTGCACAGGTAGACCGTGATTTGCGCCGCCAGTTGCCGCTCTTTTCATGCTAAACTGGTGGCGCAAACAAAATAACAGAAATGATGCCAAAAGGATCTTCCCATGCAGGTAACAAGTAAAATTCGTTCGTGGTGCTGGCTCATCGCCGCGCTGGTGGGGATTGCAGCTGGATTCGGCGCGGCCCAGCCTGTGGCCGCGGCTGGGGTGGTGGGCGATGGAACGCCCGCCAGTTGTGATGGCAACGCCTTGGCGGCCGCGCTGGTTGGTGGTGGTTTGGTCACGTTTGATTGTGGCCCCAATGCCCACACGATCCACGTAAACACCAATGTGATCGAGCAGCCAACTGTGGTGGCAGGCAACGGATTGGTCACCTTAAGCGGCGAGGATCTACGCCAGATCTTCCTGGTGAGTGCTGGTGCTTCCCTGACCCTGACCGACATGACGCTGATCGACGGCAATTTTGGCGATGGCGGCGCGATCTATATTGCCAGCGGGGCTGAAGTGCTGATCCAGCGCAGCTTTTTGATCAGCAACGAGGCCGAAGCGGGCGGCCATGGTGGTGCGATTTACAACGCGGGCACGCTGCGCATCGAATTGAGCAGCCTCGGCAGCAACATCGCGGGCGGCGATGGCGGCGCCATCTACAACGCGGGCGGCGAGGTCACCGTGCTCGATACAACGCTGATCAGCAATCAAGCGGCCAATGGCGGCGGTATCCTCAACAACAATGGCACGGTCCACTTGACGCGCGTGGCGGTGCGCAGCAATATCGCCCAAAATTTTGGCGGCGGCATCTACCATCTCGGCAATACGCTGGCGGTGACCAACACCACGTTCTATGACAATCGCGCTGAGCGCGGGGGTGGATTCCATGCCGCGGCTGGTGTGGCGACGCAGTTGCTCAATGTCACCTTCAACCGCAATCGTTCGGACACTGGTTCGGGCATTTGGAGCGACGACGGCGCGGTGCGTTTGCGCAATACCATTGTGGCCAATGGCCGCAACACCGCGGATGGTGACTCCGCGCTCAATTGCGACGGCCCATCGCTCCAGTCCGACGGCCACAACTTGATCAGCGATAACTCGTGCATTTTGGCTGGCAGTGGGGCAAATGACCAGGCCGCGACTGACCCGCTGTTGGAGGAATTTATCAACGACAATGGCAGCCCGACGCGCAATTTTATGCCGCTGCCGGGGAGTCCGGCCATTGACCAGGGCGATGCTGCTGCCTGCCCAGCGACCGATCAGCGTGGGGCGTTGCGCCCAGCCGGTGCGGGCTGCGATATCGGCGCGGTCGAGGCAGATGGGCTCTTCCCAGCCCTCTATTTGGCGCTGGTTTTGCATGACTAGAAGTTATCTCAAAAATCGGTTGTGGCTCCTAGGAACAAAGGTAGCCCAACCAGTGTGATACAGAGATTTTTGAGATAAGGACTAATTGATGGGGCGCACCGCTTCATGGTGAAGATTCGTCGTCCAGCAGGCCTTGCTCGCGCAGCCATTCGTTATATTTTCGTTCCGCTTCGTAAAATTCGGGACTATTGGCGCTACTTTCTGGGGTGGGCAGATGGCTTAACAGGGCTTGCATAGCCCGTTGTGCATCCATCTGTTGGATGTATTCCGCTGATCGGGTTTTCAATGTTTCATATTCTTGCCGGGCCTGTTCGGACATGGCGGCTAATTGTTCGGTCGGTTCCTGGCCGGTTTGGAGCCGGAAATTCAGTGCATCTAATGCGATTTGAGAGTCGAATATCCATTGCTCAAACTCGTCAATGGTCTTATACCTTGTGATTTGCTGTGGATAACCAGACTCGACAAGCTGGGTTGGCGCATTCTCGTCAAAGACGAGCGAATCCGCCACCCGGCGTAACACTTCCGCTTGCCCAACACGCTGCGAACCATGGCTGATGACCAGCACCAAACGCCCGTGGCTGATGTAATATTCTTTACGGCTCCACCACATTGCATCTTGGTTGTAGACCGTTTGTGGCGGGCCAAGTGGATCGACCACCGTCAATGCTACCGGTGAAAGCTGCGGGCTGCGTGGAAATTCTTGGTGATGGGTAAAATAACGCTCCAGCCAGCCTTGCAGATCCTCGGTTTCTGGTTTCTCAAACCCCAAATAATTGAACCAGATTTGATCCTGCCGCTGACCCGCGGGCGGCACAAGGATCAAAGCGGCGTAGTCGGTTTCGCTCGCTTCCCAACTGGCGGGATGGTGCACGCTGAAGCCGCCTTTGCGGCTATGGCTGGTCACCCAGGTGTCTTCAATGGCCGAGCTGCCGCCAATCACTTGCGTGGTTTGCACAGCATCCGCAGGCAAGGGCGTCAAGGTGGCGATCACCGCTTCGGCCTCCTGTTGGCAGAGGTGATTCTCTACCAAAGATTCGCCCGGATAGGGG
>CAZIRP010000064.1:0-36023 GCA_964541665.1 uncultured Caldilineaceae bacterium
TGCGGTTTCTGCATGCGAGAGTAGGTCATTGCCAACAGCTCTCACCTTCACTATAACTTAAATCTTAACGTTTGAATTTATAGGGCCTGCTCTTTAAAGAGCAGGCCTTTTTTATTCCAGACCCCGATTGCCTGGACGGGTTCGGTTCGGCTGGTTGCCGAGGATACGTTGTTTCGGCTATAATCCCTATCATCGAAATAACGCTCCCCAGTCCAAGCTTTCTACAGGAGGAAACCGTGACCCTTACAGTTGCTGTCGACGAACAACCGTCCGTCGGCGGGCAAGAACAAACTGTCAGCGGGCAATCGCAGAGCAAACGCAAGCGGAAATCTGCTTTGGCCGTGGTCGACTGCGATGTTCATCATCAGTTTAATAAGCCAGAGGTGCTCTTCCCCTATCTACCCCGTCAGTATGTCGAGTACATCCAGGACTTTGGCACGATGATGCCGGGGATTGGCTATACCAACATGCCAGGAAGCGGGGCCCGCCATGACCTGTGGGATGGGAAAGATATTAACCCAGCAACCGACCCAGCTGTCTTGGTTGAGAAACATCTGGACACCTATGATCTCGATATCGCGGTGCTGACCGGTGGCCCCTATTCCGCGGCCGTCCACCCCGATCCTGACTATGCTGCCGCTTATTGCCGAGCCTTTAACGACTGGACAGCCGAGCACTGGCTTGCACAGGATTCGCGCCTGCGCGCCTCGATCCATATCGCGCCACAGGATCCACAATTGGCGGTGGCAGAGATCGAACGCCTGGCCGACAATCCTGCCTACGTCCAGGTGATGATGCCCGCTGGGGCGCGGATGCCCTTTGGCAATCGCTTCTATCACCCGATCTACGAGGCCTGCGAAGCACATGGTTTACCCGTCTGTGTCCATTTTGGGGCAGAAGGCGCGGGCATCTCAGCCCCACCAACTGCGGCTGGCTACCCTACTTATTACCTGGAGATGCGCATGGCGCGGCCGCAGATCGCGATGGCGCATACCACCAGTTTGATCTGCGAGGGCGTGTTCGAGAAATTCCCCAACTTTCAGTTTCTCTTTATCGAGCACGATGTTTTCTGGGTGCCGGGGCTGCTCTGGCACATGGATAGCGATTGGAAGGGGCTGCGCGATTACACGCCGTGGGTGAAGCAATTGCCGAGTGAGTATGTGCGCCAGCATATCCGGTTTGGCTCGCAGCCCTTGCCCGATACCCCGACCAAACGCGATCTCGAGATCTTTTTGCAATGGATGCGCGCCGAAGAGATCATGGTCTTTGCCAGTGATTATCCGCACTGGGATTGGGATGAGCCGAGCACTTTTCTGGCTGGCTATGATGAAACGCTGCGCCGCAAGATCATGGTGGAGAATGCGCGGGCGCTCTATGGTTCGCGGCTCCAGTCCACGTAGCAGCGCATAGAGTTTGTCAGAAACGCCAGGATGCACACATCTCCTGGCGTTTTTTGTTTGGCGAATGATTTAGCTGAGCCGCTCCGCGGATCCGTGACAGCGCTATGCCGCCACTGCGGTTGCGCCAACATGCTGGTAATCGACCGGTTTGAAGCAGAGAACTTCGCGCTCATCTTCCAGGGTGACCACCGGCGGTTTGATCTGGCGACAAATATCGCGCACATAGGGGCAACGCCCAGCAAATTTGCAGGCGGTATACCCATATTCTTTGGTCTCCATGTCTGGCAGGCGGACAAGCTCGCTCCATTTTTCGCCGATCTTGGCCACCGAATCGAGCAATAATTCGGTATAGGGATGGGCCGGGTTCTTCAAAATTTGTGCCGATGGCCCATATTCCACCACCCGCCCGCGGTACATGATCGCGATCAGGTCGCTCACATAATAGGCTGTCGAGAGATCGTGCGTGATGTAGAGAATGTTGACCTTAAATTCGTCGCGCAGCCGCTTGAAGAGATTGACCACATTCATGCGCAGCGAGGCGTCGATCATGCTGACGGGCTCGTCCGCGACCAGCAATTCGGGCCGCGGGATCATCGCCCGCGCGACCGAAACCCGCTGCAATTCGCCCCCAGAAAATTGATTCGGATAGCGCCCAATCACTCGCTCCGAAGACAGGCCCACATTCACCAATACCTCATCGACCACTTGTTGCGCGGCTTCTTTGCCTTTGACGCCCAACACGTTGTAAGCCGTTTCGAAGAGATAGGTCTCCACTGTTTTGCGGCTGGAAAAGCTTTCAAACGGGTTTTGGAAGATTGGCTGTACACGACGGCGAAATTCTTTGGTCTGCGCGCCATTTAAACGTCCGCTCGTACTCATACCGTCGATGATGATCTCGCCGCTGGTTGGTTGCAGCAAGCGCAGCACCATGCGTGCCAGGGTGGTTTTGCCCGAACCCGATTCGCCAACAATGCTCAAAATCTGCGGCTTACCTTTTTCAAACGACAGATTCACCTGATCCACCGCGGCGATGAGCGTTGAGGAGAGTAGCCCACCCACTCGAAAGGTTTTGCTGACATCTTTGATTTCGAGAAATTTTTCGTTCATGCGCTGGCAATTCCTTCCAACGGGATCGGCTGCATCCCTGGCTCGCGTTTCAAACAGGCGACAAAATGGCCCGGTTCAAGCTCCAACAATTCCGGCTGCACCTGGCGACACCGATCATCTGCCAGATAGCAGCGAGCAGCAAAGCGACACCCTGCGGGCGGATTGAGCAAACTCGGCGGGCGTCCGCTGATCCCCGACCGCTCTATATCGTCGCCCAAACGCGGCAGCGAGCGGATCAACATTTCGGTGTATGGGTGCTGCGGCTGGGTAAAAAGCTTGTCCGTTTTGGCGATTTCCACCACCTTGCCCGCATACATGATCACCATGCGGTCGGTGATCTGATAGTGCACCCCCATATCGTGCGAAACCATGATGAAGGTGTTGCCGAGTTTCTGCTGCAAATTGCGCAACATGGTCAGGATGCCGCGCTGCACGACCACATCGAGCGCGGTGGTTGGTTCATCGGCCAGGACAAACTTGGGCTGGACAAAGGTCGCTAGTGCAACGATCACCCGCTGACGCATCCCGCCACTCAGTTGGTGGGGATACGAATCGAGCACCGCGGCGGGCAGGTCCAATTCCTGCAAATAGGTGGACATCGCCTCGATCAGCGCGGCTTTGCCCTGGTCGCGGATTGTCTCTTTGGAAAAAGAATCAAGGAACTGGTCTTTGATGCGCACTACCGGGTTCAACACGCTCATCGACGCTTGCGGAATGTACGTAATATGTTCCCACCAATATTTGTGGAACTCCTGGCTGGGGATGCGCTCTGAGCCCGTGGGCGTCTCCACCTCCAGTTCGATGGAGCCCGCGTCCAAATACATGGGGCGCTCGATGTTGCCATAGATGCCCTTCATCAACGTGGTTTTGCCGCAGCCCGATTCGCCCGCGATGCCGACAATTTCGCCATCATAAATGTCGAACGAGACATCCTCCACCGCTTTGACCGTCCCTTGCACGGTGTCGTAGAACAAATTTACATTGCGGATACGAATCATTGACGCCCTCTTCGTGTGGCAAAATAGTCTGACCAGCCGGTGGAGACCAGAAACAGGCCGATAAATAGCAACATGATCGCAAAGATCGGCGACAGAATCCACAGCCACTTTTCCAGCAACAGCGCCTGATGTTGCATCGCCCAGTAGATCATGGTGCCGAGGGTGGCATCTTTCAGGCTGGAGAGACCGATGATCGCCAGGCCCGATTCCGCGGAGATGGCGACCAGAATGGTGTTGATAAAGTTGGCCAGCGCCCAACCGAGCACAAAGGGCAGGATCTCGACCAGCACAATTTTGAGCGTACCTTCGCCCGAAGCCTGCGCCACGTTGATGAATTCGCGCTCGCGCAAGCTGAGCGACATGGCCCGCGCCTGGCGGCCCGGCCACGGCCAGTTAAAAAAGACCAACACCCCGGCGATGATCAGCAGCGAAGTTTGCCCACCGAGCAGCGCTGAGAGCAGAATCAGGATCGGCAGCGAGGGCACAGCGATCACCACATCCATCAGCAGTGTGAGGATGCGGTCGGGGATGCCGCCGACAAAGCCGGAGAGCAGGCCGATCACCACGCCAATCAGCGTAGCCAGGCTGGCGACGCCCAGCCCAATCCACAACGAATTGCGGATCGACCAAGTCAGCAGCCAGAAAATATCCTGGCCGAGATTATTGGTGCCCATCCAGTGTTCGCTGCTGGGCGGCATGTTACGAAAATAGGTGTTCCAGGCAGTGGGGTTTTCTGGTGCGAACCAGGGCATGATCAAGCCCAAAATCGCAAAGATCCCCACGATGAGCAGGCCAACCACCAGCCTCGGTTTGATCAAACGCATTGCGTACCCTCATTACTGGACGATGGACGAGCGACGGCGGGTGGTAGTTCAAAAATCTCCTTAATCTCTCCTAATCTCCTGGTTGGCAAGAGATTTTGGAGATTAAGAGATTGAGAGATTTACAAACCACTGTCCCTCGTCTATCGTCTACCGTCATTTATACCGAATCCGCGGGTCGATGAAGGGATAAATCAGATCGAGCACAAGCGTGGCGGTGGCGACGGCCACAATCGAGATGCTGATCGTACCCATGATCAAGTTATAGTCGGAGCCCAAAATGGCGCGGTAGACCAGCGAGCCCACACCAGGGTAGCCGAAGAGAATTTCGGTGATCAGCGAACCGCCAAAGACACCCCCAATGCTCAGCCCCAACACGGTAATCTGCGGCAGCACCGCGGTGCGCGCCACATAGCCCAACATAATTTTGTTATTGTCGACGCCGCGATAACGGGCGTATTGAATAAAATCTTCTTCTTTGGTGTCGATCGCCATCGCCTTCATGCTGATGATCCACCAGCCCAGGCTGACCAGTGTGATCGACAGAAGCGGCAAGACCGAGTTGTAAGCCACACTCTTCATCCACGCCCACGAGCCAGGTTCACCACTGACCAAAAAGACAAAGGGAAAGATCGGCCAGATGTAGGCCAGGAGGATCACCAACAGCAGCGCGAGGATGTAGTAGGGGATTGGGTAGAGCACCATGGCGATGGTTTCGATCAGCTTGGAGCCAAATTTGCGGTTGTAATAGCCCGCCAGCAGCCCGATCAGATTGCCGAGCAGCCAACTGATTGCCAAGGCGGTGAGCATCAGGCCCAGTGACCAGGGCAAGGAGCGGGCGATCAAGGCATTGACCGGTGTGGGGTAAAAGGCGAGCGACGGGCCGAAGTCACGCGTCAACAGGACTCGCCGGAGGAAGGAAGTATATTGCTCCCAGAGCGTCCCTTCCAGGCCAAACATCTGGGTCATGGTCTCGCGCATACTCTGCACAAGCGCGGGGTCCATCGTCTGCCCTTGCGACATCAAGCGGCCCAACATCGCTTCTACGGGGTTGCCGGGGATAAACCGGGGCACAAAAAAGACAATGGTGATGCTGATCCAAACGACGAGGGCATAGGTCAGCAAGCGGGATAAGAAAAATCGAAAAAACTGCATAGCGATTGCGCTCCGCCAGGCATGATAGGGACTCGTTCCCAGAAAAGAATAGGGAGCAAGAAGCGCACGGCTCTCCTCGCCCCCTATTGCCTGTTCACAACCTTACTTGGGTTGGATGTTGGCGACGATGTACTTGAAGTTCGACCACCACCACCACGGGCCTTCATAATAATTGTCCGCGGTTGGGTAGTTGGTGAAGTAGGTCTCGTTCACCGGCACAAACTTCGACGTACCAAACATCGGGATCCAGTGCATTTCCGTTGCCATCTGCATCAGCAACTGTTTGCTGAGCTCCACATTCTGCGGATCATCCGAGGTCAGCCCCTCCAGTTGATCAAAGATGGCGGCGAGTTCATCACTCTGGTGACGAGCCGCGTTGCCAGGGGCAGGCTCACCGGTGGGGACAATATATTTTTGATGCCAGCCGCTGAGGTTCGGGTAGATGTCGGGGCCAATCGCGCAGCCAGGCCAGTAAGAGCCGGCCTGATGATCGCCCGTGGATGAGGCATTCCAGAACGTGGCCGCGGTCATCGTGTTGGCCGTGGCGTTGATGCCAAACTTGCTCCACGAATCGGCCACGGCAAAGGCCAGGCGGCCAGATTGCACCTCGAAGTCCACTGGCGCGTTGATGGCGATTGACCACGGCGTGCCATCGGGCAGCAGCCAATTGCCATTGGCATCCCGAGTGAAGCCCACTTCTTCGAGCAACTTGGCCGCCTGCTCCACATCGTACTTCCACCAGCCAACGCCAAAGAGGTCGATCAACGCGGCCTCGTCGGTTGGCAGATCAGCGCCCAAGCCCTGCTGGTTGAAGATCTCGGCCATGTCTTTGGCATAATTCGGGTCAAACGGGGCATAGCCGTCGGGCAAGGTCATGGCTTTCAACTGCTCGACCAGCGGCTTGTGATAGGTGTTTTGCACGGCAGCCACTGGCGGCACAGCCAGCGGGGAAACGCGTAACATCCCACCGAACGTGGCCAGCGACACATTCTTGATGTCGGTCGCTAAGGCCAGCGCCCAGCGCACTTGCCATTGATCATACGGGGCGCGTGAATTATTGAAGGAGATACCGCGTTCGCAGGGGTCGTCAAAGTCGGCATAGGGGAAGCCCGCGTGCCAGGCGCGCACCGTATCGCTGCGCTGCGTCAACACTTCCATCGACTCGGGCGTGATGTCCTGCAAAATGTCGATGTCGTTGTTGATCATAGCGAGAATACGCTTCTCTTCGGTGCCTACAAAGTTCCACAGCACATATTGCGGGCCATGTTTTTCGGTGATCTGGCCGACGCTGGTGCGTTCCCAATCTTCGCGCAATTCCCAGACCGTCCAGTTGCCATTCGGGTCGTGATCTTTATATTTGTATTGGCCGATGCAGACCGGCGGATAAAATTCAAAGGTGGCGGGGTCTTCGTTTTCCCAAATGTGCTTGGGCATGGGGTACAGGCGATTGCCCCAGATCGTCACGCCGAGGTCTTTGGCGATGCGGGGCTGCGAGCGCGTGGTGTTGAGGATGAGCGTGTAGTTGTCCACCACTTCGACGCTCTCAATATAATCGACGGCCCAGCCGTGCACCGCGATCTGGTCGGTTTCGAGCCACATATTCAGCGTATAGGCCACATCCTCCGCGGTGAACTCGACACCATCATCCCAATAGATCCCTTCGCGCAATTTGATCTCAAAGCTCGTAAAATCGTCATTGAGCGGCGTGGGCAATGCCGCGGCCAGCGAACCATATTGCTCGCCGGTGGTGGTGTCGATCTCCCACAGGTGATCGGTGCACAACTCGTGGAAGCCGCGGCCAGCATCCACACCAGGCACGTAAATATTGAAGAGATCGGGCCGTTCGAGCGAACCGCTGAGATTGTCCAGGATCAGCGTTTCGTTGCGCGGGGTGCCGACAAAGGTCTCGCCGCCCGCTGGGGCTGGGGCCGCGGCTCCACCACCGGCACCGGCAGCAGCGCCGGGATCGGTCGCGGTGGCACAGGCGACCAGTAACAGCGAAAGAATCACCAATAGGGTGATTGCGCGATGTTGCCTCATTCAGTTTTCTCCTTTGGCACAAAAAGTTGGGCTAGCTCACAAACATCACAAATCCATCCATCAACGCGCTGCGAAGCGATCTAACAATCAGAGCGCTTAGGGAGCCGCAGTCATTGACGGACACTGAAATTCTGGCCAGGGAATGCCCAGGTTGAGTTCAAGACCGCTCCAAAACCAGCCTTGTAGCGCCCTGATGATTCACCTGTTCGTGATTTGAAGATAGTGCTGAGCAGTAGCTGGTTGTGTATAGTTGGGAGCGACAACCAGCCGCGGGTTCGAAGTGTAACAAAGGAGGAATTGATTGTCAAAGACGATTGGGCGAACGTCAAACGTGAAGAGACTGAGCGTTTATCCGTACCTTCTGCGCCAATCTATGCTGGTCGGCCCAGTTTCGGGAGCCGCAACCAGGTTACGGATAGTTCTCTGCCCTTGCTCGGGCCAGCCGCATCGATCAGGGCCCATTCACCACGAATCACGTTTGACGTTCACACGTCAGGCTACGCCCGCCAGGCTGCGGCCAGTAGCTCCAGACTGCGTATCCGTTCATCTACGCCGTGGGTGAACGCGGCGATCATCAGCTCGTCGGCCGCGGTCTGCTGGGCCAGCCACTCCAATTGCTCGACCACACTCTCGGGCGTGCCGACAATGGCTTGGGTGGGCATCCGCAACGCCATATCGAGATCAGGATGCTCAGCCGCGGCCGCGGGAGACATCAGCGGCAAAAAGCGGCCCGAGCGAATGCCATAGCGCATCAGCCGCCCAGGCGCGGAAAACCACTCGGCTTGCTCTTCGCTCTCCGCGGTCAAGGCACTCGCGGTCACAATCGTATAGGGCTGGTCTAAGATGGGCGACGGCTCAAAGCTTTGATGATACCGTTCGAGCGCGATCAATGTGCCGCCTGTATCAAAATGATGGGCAAAGGCAAAAGGAAGCCCCAATTGACCGGCCAATTGCGCGCTGTAATCGCTGGAGCCCAGCAACACGACCTCGGGGGTGGATTGCAAGACCGGCGTGGCCGAAAATTTATCCCACAACCCGTGCGCGGTGCGTCGATCCCCGAGGAGCCCCATCAGATCAAGCAAGTGGCGCGGAAATTCTTCGGCCCCCAAACTTGCTGGCGCACGCCGCAAAGCCGC
The DNA here is from genome assembly GCA_964541665.1 of uncultured Caldilineaceae bacterium. Lineage (GTDB taxonomy): Bacteria > Chloroflexota > Anaerolineae > Caldilineales > Caldilineaceae > CFX5. Next base: position 8,658 of record CAZIRP010000064.1, read on the forward strand.
GGCCGTTGCCGCATCGGTGCCCGGGGCGCGGCCAATCCCCAGATCAATGCGCCCTGGGTGCAGGGCTTCGAGCAGAGCAAATTGTTCGGCGACCACCAGCGAAGGGTGATTGGGCAACATCACCCCGCCGGAACCGACCCGGATGGTCGAGGTCACTGCCGCCAGGTGGGCGATCAGCACCGGTGGCGTTGTGCTGGCAATGCTCGGCATGTTGTGGTGTTCGGCCACCCAAAAGCGATGATAGCCCAATGCTTCGGCGCGCTGGGCCAGACGGGTCGTGTCGGCCAGCGCCGCGCTACTACTTGCGCCCTCGCTCACCACCGACAGATCGAGCACGGACAAAGGAAATTCTCGACGGTTCATACGCATAATCCTAAATTTGATGATATGGAGCTTCGATTTTCATCGGAGCATACCTCATTCGTCAGCATACTGCCGTTAGATACCTCTCATTGCGCGGCTTACCCATATTCGCAACTGGGGCAGTGCGCTTGCCGATGAATGGTGGCTGGCAAGCGTTGGCGAAGTTATGTTACAATGCTCCCTAAGCCGCCACAGTGGCGCGCAGCCATCTCCTCCCCTTACGAAACCGAGTAAAGCTAATGGAACCAACCTCCAACCGCCATATCGTTGCCACGCGGCAAGAATTGCCAGCGGGCAGCCGCAAAGTCGTGCGGATCGCGGGTCGCGAAATCGGCATCTTTAACGTCGCGGGCAATTTTTACGCGCTGCGCAATCTCTGTCCACACCGCAGTGGGCCGCTCTGCAAAGGTCGGTTGCGTCCACTGGTTGTCCTTACCGAGCAGCAACAACTGGGCTACGAACGCGAAGGCGAGATCCTCAAATGCCCCTGGCACCAGTGGGAATTTGATCTCAAAACCGGCCAGGCCTTGTATGATCCCAAATTGCGCGTCAAAACTTACACCGTTGCCCTCGAAGGCGAAGATGTAGTGCTGTATTTGTAAACCGTCCACCATGATGCATGAACCGTGATGCGTGCCGAGTCCATCGCTGCATCCCCATTCACGCGTTGTCACCCATCATTTTGATCAATCAACCCAGAACAGGCTATGACTACCCATCAATTTGCTCCAACTCATTATTTCACGACCATCGGCTCACACGAGCCGGTGTTGCGCATCCAACCCGGCGACACGGTGATCACCAGCACGGTGGACGCCCGGGGCCAGGACATCACCGGCCAGCAGATCACCAAACCAGGCAACCCCATGACCGGCCCGTTTTACATCGAAGGGGCCGAGCCGGGCGATACCCTGGTCGTGCATCTGGATAAGCTGACGCCCAATCGCGCGCATGGCTGGACGCGCAAGATGCTGGCACCGAATGTGGTCGATCCGGACTATGTGCCGCACTTGCCCTGGTCACCGCCGGGCACGCCCGACCTGGCGAGCTGGGCAGTCGACAGCGCGGCCTGGACTGCCACTTTGGCCGAGCCGGCTGATACCAAACTGGGCAACCTGACATTGCCCCTCAACCCGATGGTCGGCTGTTTTGGCGTCGCCCCGGCGGGCGGGCAGGCCATCTCCACGGCCACTTCCGCGGAACATGGCGGCAACATGGATTACAATGGCTTTGTCCAGGGCGTGACGGTCTATTTCCCGGTTTTTGTCCCTGGGGCGCTCTTCCACATCGGCGATGGGCACGCCACCCAAGGCGACGGCGAGATCGTCGGGACAGGCATCGAGATCTCGTTTGATGTGCAGTTCACTGTCGAGTTGCGCAAGGGCAAGCGGATTGGTTGGCCGCGCGGGGAAAACGAAGAGTATATCTTCACCTGTGGCAACGCTCGCCCGCTGGATCAATGTGTGCAGCACGCCACCACCGAGATGTCGCGCTGGCTGCAGGAAGAGTATGGCCTGGATGCCATCGGCGCCCATCTGCTGATGGGCCAGGCCGTCAAGTACGATCTCGGCAACATCTTCGACCCGGCCTACACAATGGTCTGCAAAGTGCCCAAACGCTGGCTGAAGTAAAAGACGACGGACGATAGACGGTGGACGGTGAGCCATCGTCTGTCGTTTATTGGTCGTTGCCCTCCTCTCGCATCCGCTTTCCGCTGCTCAAATTTCCCATTGACAAAGAAATAGAGATTCGATACACTATGATCGTTCATATGAACGATCATGTGAACATTCTTGCTCCTGCTTCCCATGTCTAAACTTGCAAATCAAGAAAAGCGTGGTGCGCTATCCAAAGCGCCCACAATGAAAGATGTGGCCGAATTGGCCAGCGTTTCGGTACAAACTGTCTCCGCGGTGATCAATGGCGACATACGAATTAGCGCTGAAACCAGCGCCCGCGTGCGGGTTGCGATCCAACAACTGGGCTATCGGCCTTATTCGGTAGCGCGCAGTTTGCGCACGCGCCGCACAAAAACCATTGCGCTGATCGTTTCGGACATTGCTAACCCGGTCTTTGCGACGATGGCGAGTGCGGCGGAAGATCATGCACATCGGCACGGGTATAGTATGGTTGTCTATAACACACGCGATGATGCCGAACGCGAGGCTAGTTATATCCATACGGCAACCGACCGCTGGGTTGATGGTGTGCTTTTTGTCGCCACGCAGGACCGCATGACCAGTCTGGAGCGTTTGCAGGCTGTGGGCATCCCTACGGTGGCTATTGATCGCATTCCCGAAGGGTATAGCGGGCCAGCGGTAACCCTGGATAATTACGCGGCGGGACGATTGGCAGCGGAGCATTTGCTCGTACTCGGACACCGCCAGATTGCGCATATCACCGGGCCGATGGGGCTACGTCTCGCGCGTGAACGGCTGGAAAGCTTTCGGGATACCGTTGAAGCCGCGCATCCAACTTGTACGCTTCACCTGGCTCATGCTGACGATTGGGAGTGCGAATCGGGCTACCGAGCCATGCAAATCTTGCTTGCACAAGCGCCGAGCTTGACGGCCATCTTTGCAGCCAATGACCGCATGGCCATTGGTGCGATGCAAGCTGCGCATCAAGCTGGACGACGGATCCCTCAGGATCTCTCCTTTGTTGGGTTGGATGATATTGAAGTTGCGGCCTATCAAATTCCCCCATTGACCACCATCGCCCAATCTTTTGCTGAGATGGCTCAAACGGGTTTACAACGGCTGCTCGACATTTTGGAGGGTAAGTCAGTCGAGCCCGCACAACTTATGATCGCCCCCACGTTGATCGAACGGGCATCAACAACGCGTTATCAACCAGGATAATAGCAGAGCCTACCCGATATATCTCATACTCCCCATTCACCATAGTTGTACGTACCATTTCCAGAGGACAAAGGAGAGAATCAATGTCAGTGCTAAATCTATCCAGACGTGATTTCTTGCGCATGAGTGCAATCACCAGCTTAGGGCTGGCCGCTGTTGCCTGCGCACCGGCTGTCCCGGGTGCGGCGCCAGTCAGCGAGAGCGCCCCAGCCTCCGCCGACAGTGGCCCCTATCAGGGAAAGTTTGTGATTATGGCGGCGGGCAACCAAGAGCAAAACGAGCCGCTGATCACCGCAATTCAAGATGCGCACCCTGGTGTCGAGGTTGAATGGCGGGGTCTCACCAGCGAACGGTATACCGAATTATTCGCTGCCTCGGAGGTTGCGGGTGACCAGATCGATATTCTGGATCTGAATGGTCAGGATCTGCGGCGCTATGCCGTTGGGGAGCGGCTACTGGATCTCTCCGACATCGACTACAAAGATCGCTTCCGCCAAGTCGGGTTGGACACATACAGCATCGGTGGAAAGTTGTGGGCGCTGCCGCGTGGGGGTATCAGTGGTTTTCCCTTCCTGTACAACAAGAAAATTCTCGATACCGTCGGTGCTACCAAAGAGCCTGAGACTTATGCAGAATTGATGGAACTGGCAGGCGAGATCAAAGATGCCGGTTATGCACCCTTTGTTCATGGCGGCAAAAACATCTATCTGTGGCCCATCTGGCAATTCTTTGCTTATGCACAAACTTCAGGCAACGAACCGGTCGAGAAGACCTTCCAGATCTTGAATGGGACAGCGAAATTCACCGACCCAGAAAGCGTGGCTGCGCTGGAAATTCTGGCTCAATACACCAACGACGGCCTGTTTATTGAGGGCGTGAACAGCTTGGACAGTGACGGTGCGTCGATCGCATTTTCGCAGGGACAGGCAGCTTTCTGGTATGAGCATTCCTGGCGCATCGGTTGGTATCGCGACGGGGATTATCCAGAGTTGGATCTGAGCTTAATGCCCCCCTTGCGTTCGGTCGAGGATGGCAACATCCGGCGAATGTTGCCCGGCGGCACTGGGTCTGCCACCTGTATCTACGCCAAAATTGCGCCCGAACGGCTCGAACTAGCCCGCCAAATTCTGGATCTAATGAGCAGCGATCAATGGGTGAAATGGGCAAATGAACGAAATCGTGACCCAGTTTCAACCAATGTCGCGGTCGAGGCTAGTGATGATGAACTGGCCGTAAAGTATGCCACCGAGTGCGCCGACAACCAGTTTACTTACCTGGATTGGTACTGGCCACCGGAGATCACCCGCGCATTCCAGGAGAATCAACAGGCCATTGTGGCGGGGGCCAAAACACCCGACCAGGCGGCCGAGGCGATCCAAGCAGTGCTGGATGATCTGTATTTGGATGGGTATGAGTTCGAGATTTAAGTAGCTATGATGCGTCAACGTGATGCGCCAGACAGTTGGCGCATCACGTTTGATTGGGGAGCGCGCACAGATGTCAATGGCAACAATGTCGTCAAAGCCTCGCCGTCGCAACCTTTCACCCTATCTCTGGGTGCTGCCTGCGGTGTTGATCTATGTGATCTTTAAGCTGATTCCGATCATCACTGGGATCTACCTGGCCTTGCTGCGGTGGGATGGGATTGAGCCAGCCGAGTTTGTTGGTCTGCAGAACTTTCAGCGGATGTTGAACGATGAAGTGATCTTGATCGCCCTGTTCAACAATGTCAAATATGCATTAGGGACAGTCATTGGCAAGACGATACTGTCGCTCTTTTTGGCGGTACTACTGAATAGTGCGCTGCGCGGGCAAGCCTTTTACCGCACCGCGCTCTTTATGCCGGTAGTGATGTCGTTTGTGGTAGTGGGTATCCTCTGGTCGTGGCTTTATAACGCCCAGTTCGGGCTGGTAAATAATGTGCTGCGCAATCTGGGGCTCAGCTTTTTGATCCTCGACTGGCTGGGCGATACCAAAGTGGCCCTCTGGTCGCTAGTGGTGGTAGATATATGGAAGTGGTACGGCTTTCATATGGTCATCTTTCTGGCTGGGTTGCAGACTATCCCCACCGAGCTATACGAAGCGGCGCGCATCGACGGCGCTGGGCGCTGGCAACAATTCTGGCAGATCACGCTGCCGTTATTGCAGCCGGTCATGCTGGTCAACGTCACGCTATCGTTGATGGGTGCGTTCAACGTCTTTGATATTCCCTATGTGATGACCGAAGGTGGGCCCGCCAATTCCACGATGGTGATGGCGTTGCATATTTATATACGCGGCTTCAAGTTCTATCGTTTTGGCTATTCCGCGGCACTCTCTTACGTGCTGCTGACGCTCGTGACCGTTTTGGCTGCGATCCAGATGCGTTTGATGTCGCGTGGGGATATCAATTGAGAGGGAACCTTCAATGGCTAAGACAAGTATCGCCCCCCGGTCTACCATCACCCAAAGCAGCCGATCAGCAACCGATACAGTGCGGCATTCGCTCCGAGCTGAACGGTTGTTAACAACTTGGGCAAGCCACTTGATCCTTGCCTTTTTTACCGCTGTGATTATCTACCCAGTCTTTTGGATGTTGTTAGCTTCATTCAAATCAAACAGTGAGATTGTGACCAATGTATGGGGGTTTCCCAGCACACTCCAGTGGGAAAACTATACCAATGCCTGGAGCAATGCTAAGATGGGCTATGCCTTGATGAATAGCGTGCTTGTCTCGCTGGGCACAGTCATTTTGGTAACCCTTGTGGGGGGATTAGCTGGCTTTGCTTTTGCGAAACTTCGTTTTCGCTATGCGCTGGCTCTATTTCTGCTTTTTGTCTTTACCATGCACGCGCCCTCGCCGGTGATTCCACTCTATGTGATGCTCGTCAAGCTAGGCTTGACCGACAGTCGGTTGGGCTTAATCTTACCGATGGTCGCGGGCGGCATTCCTCTGTCGATCTTTATTTTCCGAGCTTACTTTCAGTCGATTCCAGGGGAATTGCTCGACGCGGCCAAGGTGGATGGTTGTACTGATCTGACGGCTTTTTGGCGCGTAGTAGTGCCCATTTCCGGCCCGGCGATTGCCACGGTTGCCATTTTGCAATTTGTCGGGGCCTGGAATGAATATTTCCTTTCCTTGATTTTGATTCGTTCGGCAGAGATGCGTACGATCCCACTGGCGATCCAGGTCTTCTTTTACGCCTGGGGTCGCACCGAATGGGAACAGGTTTTTGCCGCACTCTCGATTGGCTCTCTGCCGATGATTTTGCTCTATATCATCATGCAGCGTCAGTTTATTCAAGGTCTTACCGCAGGCTCAATCAAAGGATGATGCGATGATCGCGTGTTACAACGGGGCTACGTCACGCCCCTACCCGCTGGAAGAGGATATTCGTGCAGCCGCGGTGGCTGGCTTCCCGCTGGTGGAACTCTGGGGTGAAAAGTTTGATGCGTTTTTCCAAACCCATAGCGTTGCCGATTTGAAGGCGCTCCTCGATCAGCATGGCGTGCGTCCAGCAGCGATCGATCTGGTCTGGCTGGATTATAGCAACGAGGCGGGCCGAGACAAGGCCATTGCGCGCGCCCATGAATTGGGCAAGATCGCCCAGGCCATCGGGTGCGATCTGCTGCTGTTATGCAGCGGGGGCGATCTGCAGGGCCGCAGCAAGGACGAAGGCTTGAGTCTGGTAGCAGAATATGTGCAGCCCGTCTGCGCGGCCGCCGCGGCCTATGGTTGCCGCCTGGCCATCGAGCCGCTGGGCGGCCACCCGCTGATCCCCGGCTGCGAAGAGGCGCTGACGATCATCGAGCGCGCCGGGCAAGCCAATCTGGGCCTGATGTGGGACTTTTTCCACTATTACAAATCGAACGTGCCACTCGAAGCAATCCGCCGCATCCCCGCGGATAAGCTTTGGCTCGTGCATGTGGATGACACGCCAGCCCGCCCACGCGAGCAACTGCGCGACCCGGATCGGGTCTATCCCGGCTTGGGCGATCTACCTCTGGCCGACTATTTCCAGCTTTTGCGCGAACGCAATTTCAGCGGGCCAGTTTCAGTGGAACTCTTCAACCAGGATTATTACAAACAACCGATCGATGAGATCACCCGCAACGCCTATCAAGGTTTGGCGTCGTTTTTGCGGTGAGGTAGTCGCTGGTTGCAGCTTGTGAGAGTTAAGAGATTAGGAGAGATTGCAGGAGATGAGGCTTCGCCGCCGACAAAATCTCTATCAATCTCCCTAAATCGCTTTTACTCTCTTCCTTCCCATTCCTTTTTCTGCGGAGTTGTGTTTATGAATCCCGTGAAAGTTGCCTTTGCTGGTGTCGGTTATATGGGCCAAGTTGCCCATCTGCGCAATTATGTGGGCCGATCCGATTGTGAAGTGGTTGCCATTGCCGAGCCACGCCCTGAATTGGCGCGCAAAGTGGCCGCGACCTATGGCATCCCCAAAATTTATAGCAACCATACCGATTTGATCGACGACCCGGAGATCGATGCGGTGGTCGCCAGCCAGCCCCATCTGCGCAATGGGCATCTCGCCATTCCGCTGCTGCGGGCGGGCAAATATGTCTTTGTCGAGAAGCCGATGGCTGGCTCGCGGCAAGAAGCCGAGGCCATGCAACAAGCCGCCGAAGCTGGTGGCGTGCAGGTGATGGTCGGTCTGATGAAGCGGCACGATACCGCCGCGCGGGCGGCGCAGAGTGTGTTGCAAGACTTTCAGGCCAGCGGCGAATTGGGCCGCTTGACGCGCATCCGCGCCCACTGTTTTGGCGGCGATTGGATCCACGATGCCATTCCCCCGCTGACCACAAGCGAAAGTGTGCCCGCGGATCCCGAGTTTCAGCCGATCTTTCCGGCGTGGATGGACGCGGACCAAGGCAAGCAGTTCCAAAATTATCTGAATATCATGGCGCACAATGTCAACCTGGTGCGTTTTCTTTACCCCGAACCGTTGACCGTGCAGAGTGTGGTGGCGCGGCGCGACAATCGCCTGCTGCACACCGCGCTCATGACTGGCGGGGATGGGATCCTGGTCGAGTTGGCCGGTGGTTCGGTTCGTTCGCACCAGTGGGAAGAAGAGACCCATTTTTACTTTGAAAAAGGCTGGGTTAAACTGTTTACGCCGTCACCGCTGAACCGCCAAACGCGGGGACGGGTGGAAATCTATCGCAGCAGCGATGGCAAAGCAGGCCGCCGCGAAGAGATCATCCCCACCATCGACTGGGCCTTCCGCCGCCAGGCAGACCATTTTATCGCCTGTGTACGCGACCAGAGCGAACCAATCTCCAGTGGGCGAGATACGCTTCACGACATGCAATTAATGGAAGATATTTTCAAAAAAATGATGTTGGTCTGATATGACAAAGAAAATCGCCGCCATTCTCACAGAATATCGCCACTATTCCCATGCCGATGTGATCATTGGCAAGTTCCTGAAGGGCTTCCCGACCGATGAAGGGATGATCCAATCTCGGGTGCAGATCGTCTCGATGTATGTCGATCAATTTCCCGATAGCGATCTCAGCCGTGGCATGTCGGAAAAATACAACGTCCCCATCTACCGCAGCATCCCCAAAGCACTGACGTTGGGCGGGGACAAGCTGGCCGTCGATGGCGTGCTGATCATCGGCGAACATGGGGATTATGCCTGGAATGAGAAAGAACAACATCTCTATCCGCGCAAGCATTTTATGGAGCAGGTTTGCGGCGTGCTGGCCACCAGCGGGCGCAGCGTGCCACTCTTTAATGACAAACATCTCTCCTACAACTGGGCCGACGCCAAGTGGATGTACGACCGCGCCAAAGCGTTGAATGCGCCCTACATGGCTGGCTCATCGCTGCCCGTGGGCTACCGCAGCCCCTGGCTGGAGCACGACCTGGATACGCCGATCCAAGAGGCACTTGCTGTCGGCTATTCGGGGCTGGATGTCTATGGGTTTCACACGTTAGAGACCTTGCAATGTATGATCGAGCGGCGCAAGGGGGGCGAAACCGGCGTCAAGTCGGTGACATGCCTGGAGGGCGATGCGGTCTGGCAGGCCGCGGCGGAAGGCCGTTGGCCGCGCGATCTGGCCGAGGCTGGCTGTGCGCAGATTCCCAGCCAGGCAGGGAAGCCCCTGGAGGCCATCTTCCCCAAACCCGCGCTCTTTATCATCGAATATCGCGATGGCTTCCGCGGGACTGTGCTCATGCGCCCTGGCCCGGAAGGTGATCTCGAAACGTTTGCCTACGCGGCGCGGATCAACGACCAGATCCAAGCGTGCGAAGTCTTCCTGGGCGGTGATCCGCATCCCCATTTCAGCTATCTGAGCCTGAATGTGGAAGAGATGTTTGTCACTGGCCAGCCGACCTGGCCGGTGGAGCGCACCTTGCTTACGACGGGCATTCTGGAGGCAGCACTCGATTCGCGCCATCGAGGGCATGTGCCTGTCGAGACGCCCTATCTGGATATTGCCTATCGCTCGTATGATCGGGTGCCGTGGCGCCCGACCGGCCCGCGCCCGGCAGGGGCGTCAGCCACGCCCTGGCCCGCTTAAATCATCCACCACTCGTACAATCGATTCGCGTCCAGCAGGGAGATTCGCCATCTCCCTGTTTTCTTGTTGGCCGGAGAGGCTGCCAGCGGATTATGGGGCGCGAATGGAACGGATTGTCCGGCGTATACATCCGCTCAATCCGTTCCATGAATCCGTTGACAATGCATCCTGCGGGACAAGTGTGTATAATTCGATTTCACTTTGCGCCGTGAATGAGGGATGCGGAAAAGCCAGACCTTATTCGCTGCAGGAATCACTTTTGGTCGCCAGGAAACGGATTGGAATCCACAGGTTACCCGAGTATCCAGCTTTTTCATTTCCGCCTGGGGAATCTGCGCAGTTTGGGCAATCTGTGGATAAATTTCTCAAGACTTGAGTAGTATAGGAACATTCATGAAAATTCTTGTCACAGGGATCTCTGGCCGGATCGGTGCCAATCTGGCCAAGGCGTTGGTGGAGCAGGGGCATAGCGTGCGTGGGCTCGTGTGGGCGAATGATCGGCGGCTCGATAAGTTGACCGCGCTCGACGTGGAATTGGTCGAGGGAACCATCGAAAACCCCGAGGATGTGGCAAAAGCCACCGCGGGTGTCGAGGCGATCTGTCATCTGGCCGGCGCTTTCCAGGGTGGTGGCCCCTTCAGCAACGAGCAATATTTCGACATCAACGTGCGCGGCACCTTTAACATGCTGGAGGCGGCGCGCTCCCTGGGCGACCGGCTGCAACATTTCTTCTACGCCAGCAGCGATGCCATCTATCAGAAATACATCCCCGGCGGCGTGCCCGAGCCGATCCAGGAAGATACATTCCCGGTTGCCCCCAGCGGCCAATATTCGCTGACTAAATATCTGGGCGAAGAGCTGTGTCACGGTTATTTCCGCACCTACCAACTGCCGATCACCGTTTTTCGTTTTGCCCTGGCCGTGGCCGGTGATGAGATCCTCAACTTCCGCCAGTTTTATCTCGACCATTGGATCGCGGCCTACGAAAAGATGCGCGGCGATGAAGCAGCCGCGGTGCGCCAAACGTTGCAACAACTACGCCCGGCTGATCCCGCCGCGGCGGCGCGCTGCCTGATCATCGCGCGCGACGAGAACGGACGCGCGTACAAAAAACATATCGCCGATGTGCATGACATTGTGCAGGGTTTTCTCGATGGCCTTGGTAAAAGCAGCACCTTTGGCGAAACCTTTCAACTCGCCGCGCCGACCCCCTACACCTGGGACGAGACCATTCCCTACCTGGCCGCCAAACTCGACGCGCCCTATGTCGATGCGCGTCTGCCGGGCACTGCCCCCACGGATTACGAATTTGACCTCAGCAAGGGCAAGCGGCTCTTCGATTATTCCCCGCGCTACGACATCTTCCGGATGATCGACGAAGCGGTGGCCTTCCGCGCAGGCGAAGCAGTGAATGTGATCCCAACCCATAGCTAACCGACTATCAACGGATGCGTGGAACGGATTGAGCGGGTATCGGCTCTAAATCCGTTCCACAACCGCTGCCCGCAGCTTGTCCAGTGGCTCATTTTTATCGAGGACTTACAATTCGGATCAACAAGCATGAATCAACCTTTACCACAGCCCGCCATTCTGCGGCTCGGCTTTCTGGGCCTGGGCGCAATGGGCGGCCCCATGGTGCGCAATCTGCTCCAGGCCGGTTATGCTGTCTGCGGCTATGATCTCGACCCAGCCCGCGTCGCGGCCTGTGCATCCGCGGGCATGATCGCCCACACCGACGCGGCCACGGTCGTTGCCGAGAGTGACATTATCCTCACCAGTCTGCCCAGTTCGGCGGCCTTCCTCACCGTGGCCGAAACCGAGCTCTTGCCGCGCACCCGCGCCGGGCAGATCGTGATCGACCTCGGCACCACCGAAGTGACGGGCTTTCGCCGCCTGGCCGACCGTTTTGCCGAACAAGGCGTCACCCTGTTGGACGCCCCAGCAAGCGGCGGGCCAAGTGGCGTGGAACAGCGCCAGCTCTATCTCTTTCTGGGCGGGCCAACCGACATGATCGAACACTGTATGCCGATTTTCGTGGCCATCGGCGGGGCCGAGCGCATCACCCACTGCGGGCCGGTTGGCTGCGGGCAGATCGTCAAAGGGGTCAATCAATTGATGATGGGGCTGGGCAACGCTGCTTACCTCGAAGCATTGGCGTTTGGCGTCAACGCTGGTGTCGATGCAACCATCTTGCAGCAGGCGCTTGGTCAGACGGGGCGCTGGCGGGCAGATCTCAACGCCACTGCGGGCCAGATCGCCCACGGGGATGGCCCAAATGTCGGCGTCAAATTTCGCGAATTGCCCTACTTTCTCGAAGCCGCGCAAGCTTTGGGGTTTTCGCTGCCCTTAACCACCATCCTCTATCAATTTTGCGCCTCGGGCGAGCGGCTCGTCATCGACGACCACCGCCCTGCCCCTTCATTTTGGCACGAACTAACCAAGAATACGGATCCACATGATGCTTAAAGAGTTTGGCGCGCGAATTGAGCGGTCCTTTACCGGCCCCTTGACCGAATCGGTGCGCCAAAATATGCACGTTGAGTTATGGGCAGCCCTGGCTTATGGCATGTTCTATGCGATCACCCTGCCCTTCGTACCGGTTGTCTTGCGGCGCACCGGGGCCAGCCCCGAAATGATCGCCTTTTACACTTCGCAGCAATTTGTCGGCTCGGTCCTGACCGCCTTCAGCATCGTGTTGATGCGGCGGCGGCGCACCATGAACATCATCACGTTCTCGTGGCTGGTAGGGCGTTCGCTCTTTCTCTTCTTTGCCTTTATTGTGGATCCTCTCTGGATGGTGGTGCTGGGGACGGCCTTCTGGCTGCTGGAGGCCTTTCCCAACCCCGGGTACACGCGCATCCTGCAAAAGATGTACCCGGCCAATGTGCGCGGCAAGGTGATGTCGCTGGTGCGGGTGGGGCGCATTACCACGGTCGTGCTCATCACCCCGCTGGCCGGTTGGGCGCTCGATCAATTCGGCTATCGCATCCTCTTCCCAATTGGTGCGGTCCTGGGGGTTGGGGCCACACTGCTGTTTGCGCGGCTACAAGTCAACGAAGGGCCGCTGCCCGCGCGTCAAACCCGCACCCTGCCCGAACTCTGGCGGATTCTGCGCGAGGATAAGCGCTTCGCATTCTACTTGCGCAGCTTTGCCTTTTACGGCACCGGCACGCTGATGTCCTGGACGATCTACCCGTTGGTACAGGTGGATCGCCTCGGGCTTTCCTATTCGCAATTGGGTTTGCTGGGGCTGGCCCAATCGCTCTTTTGGCTGCTGGGCTATATCTTCTGGGGGCGCGTGGTTGATCGGCGGGGCGGGGTTTATGTCTTGCGCTGGAATTGTGCCCTGGCCATCCTGGCCCCGCTGGCTTACATCTGGGCGAGCAATGCGTGGATGTTGGTGCCCGCCTTCATCACCCAGGGGATCATCAACGCTGGGTGGGATATGGGCTTGATCAACGCGGGCATTCAGTTGTCCGACCCGGACCGGGTGACCGAATACTCAGCGGTGCAGGGCACCGTCGTTGGCATCCGTGGGATGATTGTGCCTTACGTGAGTGTCGGGCTGCTCAATCTGGGCTTGCCGATCTCCGCCATCTTTACCGCGAGCATCGCGTTGATGGTGACTGCCTGGGTGATGTTTGGCCGCATCAACGTAGACATGCCCGAGCAGCCAAACTTGATCACCCGCTACCGCTGGCCGATCCGCTTTCGTTTCCCCTGGTTGTAATCTCGAACACGCTCGCTGAATCTCCGCAAATCTCTCAATTCTCTTTGGTTAGCGAGAGGTTTACGGAGACTCGTAGAGATTGTCTGCGTTAACCGGTCGCGCCTTTGACGCTCCAGACCGAGCCGGTGGTGTAGGTGTTACGCTCGGAGGAGAGGAATTCGATCACCTCGGCGACTTCTTCAGGGTCGGAGTAGCGGCCCATTGGGTTGCCAGGGTTGGCGATGAACTCGGGCGTGAAGCGCGGCACCACCATGTCGGTCAGCGCCCGGCCCGGCTCAACCCCATTGATAAAGACATTCTGCTTGGGGTAAGCATTGCCCAGCGCGCCGATGAACGAATAGACCGCGCCCTTCGAGACGCCATATGGCACCTGATTGGTCGCGCCGTGGCGCGCGCCGGACGTGATCGTCACGCAGCGGCCCCACCCCTGCTCCAGCATGTGCGGGATTGCAGCCTGGTGCGCGTGGAAGACGCCAAAGACGTTGATGCGCATCACTTTTTCAAATTGCGCGGCGGTCTGCTCCAGGAATGGCTTTTCCCAGCCCAAGATCCCAGCGCAGCAGACCAGAATATCCAATCGTCCGAATTCTTCCACCGTCTGCGCAACCAATTGCTGCACCGCGGCTTCGTCGGTGACATCCGTGCGGATGTAGCGCGCCTTCTGGCCCAGGGCTTCGATGTCGGCCACCGTGGCCGCGCCTTGTTCGTCCAGCAGGTCCGCGATCACAATGTCGCGGCCTTCTTCGGCAATGCGCAACGCGCTGGCGCGGCCCAACCCGCGTGCCCCACCGGTGATCAGCGCAACTCGGCGCTCTTTGGGCGCGGCAAATCGTAAATTTGGCATCTCTAATTTCCTAAACTTTCTCGTGAGCATCCAACACGCGGATGCCCAGTTCTTCGGCGGTTTTGTGGAACAACTGGCTGACAAATGGCAACTCTTCGGTGCTATTGCCTTCGGAGATTACCGGATTGTCGGGGTTGAGCGCTTCCATACGGCGGAAGAGGGTCTTGAAATCCATCAGGCCTTTGCCGGGGCAGCCATCCTGCAGATGCAACGCCAGCCGATTTTCAATGCGAATATCTTTGGCGTGGCAGCTCGCAATGTGATTGCCCAACACATCAAAATGGTGATCGAGGGCGCGGCCGGTATCGTAAATATCGTCCAGCGTGATCCAGTTGGCCGAATCGTAATCGCAGCGCACCCAGGGCGAACCGACCGCGTCAAGCACTTCCTTGGCAATCTCCGGCGTTTTGAGCGTCACCAATTGATGACATTCGAGGCTCAAAAAGACGCCATTGTCCTCGGCGGCCTGCGCGCATTCCTTCAATGTTTTGATCAACTGCTCTTTCGCTTGCTCGGTATAATTGTAGGGGTGCGGAAACCACGGGCCATCGGGATTCATCGAGCCGGGGCCGGTGTCGATGCCGCGGGTGCCCATCCACCCGGCCAAACGCAACGCGGCCTGGATCGTGCGGACGGATTCTTTGCGCGCGGTCTCGTCCGGCGTGACCATGTTCTGCCAATAGCCGGTGGCCTGATACATGCGCAGCCCTTCCCCTTCCAGCAGATCGCGCACGCGCTGAGCTTGCGCCTTGGGCGTGGTGTGGGGGTCGTTCGCACGGAAACGGGTAAAGATACCGCTAAAGCCCAGTTCCCGCACGCGATGGCACATCTCAACCGTTAGATCATTCATGTTGGCGGGCAGGAAACACCCGCTCATCCCAAAACGCATTCCTCTTCTCCTCTTGGTCACTTCGTTAAGTTTTCAAGCCTGCACGTCAAACATGAGGGTCATGCGTCAAACGTCATGCGTGATAACTTCGTGACGTACCACGTTTGACGTATCACGTTTGACGCATCACATCGTCGCAATTCGCTTCTTGCGGAAATAGTCCCAATCCCACTCGGCCCCCCAGCCCGGCCCGGTCGGCGGGGTGATCTGCCCATTCACAGGCACAGGCGGGTTGAGCAGGCCGATCTCTTTGCCGATTTCGTCGCGGCTGCCACCGGGAAAATACTCGTAATAACTGGTATTTTGGATGGCACAAACCAGATGGGCGTGAATCAGCCCGAAAAGCCCGCCCGGCCCGTTGAGTTCGATCCGCCCGCCATGCAGCTCCACCAGATTGGCCAGTTTGAGCACAGCCGTTGTCCCGTGGCGCGCATTGGCGCGGATAAAATCGGTCGCGCCGCTGATCAGCCACTGCGCGCTCAGGTGCAGATCGTGCATCAGCGTTTCCGGCGCGAGGATCGGCAAATCCAGCGCGGCACAGAGCCGTTGCAAATCGGCCAGATCCGTGTCGGGGAGGGGTTCTTCAAACCAGCGATATCCGAGCGATTCCAGCGCACGCCCAACCTGTAAGGCTTCCGGGTAGCTATAGTGACAGAGCGCGGCGTCATGCAAGAGGTCGATCTCGTCGCCCACGGCTTGGCGCGTGGCCGCAAAAGCCCGCAGATTTTCGGCAGCCACCCCGCGGAAATGGTCTTTTACCGCGGGGAAACCTGCGGCCACCGCGGCTTGCGCATCTTCGAGCATGGCGGCCAGGCTTGGCCCCCCAAAGTTGTAATAGGCGGGACAACTGGCCCGGGCACGACCAATCAGCGCGGCCACGGGCAAGCCCGCGGCCTGTCCGGCAATATCCCAGAGACAATTGTCGAACGCGCCAAACCAGCCCGGCTTGCTGAACATGGACCGTGTGGCCGCGTGCAACTTGTGAAACAAGCGCGTGCGATCCAGCGCGTCTTCACCCAGCGCCAACAGCCGCAATTGCTCCAATTCATCCGGGCGGAGGGTGGTGTAGCGCGCATCGCCCACCGTGCAGACGCCCTCGATGCCCTGATCGGTGCGCACATGCAACAGGTGGATCGCTTCGCTGGCCCGTTGTTGCCCGACCGGCAGCCAACGTCGATCCGCGCCACGACTCGTCGTTTCGCGCAGATTGAAGCGGCTGGTGTTGCCGGGCAATTCAAAAACCGAGAGCGTGATTGAGTCGATTAGCAATTGGCGCACTTATGATGGCTCATGGCAATTGGTGTGTGGCCACGTTCTGTCAACGATTTCTGCGCCTCGGTCAGTTGGATCCACGGCGCGGGTGGCGGGTCCGCCAATAGCGGCAATTCGCGGCCCCCGACCATGGTCAGCGTGTTGCGGATCAACGAGCGGCCTTTGCGTTCATTCATGTGCACATCGTAAAAGGTGAAATCCCCTTCGTCGATGCGGAAGAGCGCAATATCGGCCAGCGCACCGGGGCGCAGGGTGCCGATCTCGCGCTGCATACCCAGCACACCAGCCGGGCGCACGGTGGCAGCTTCGATCACATCGGCGAAGTCCATGCCGATCGCCATAAATTTGCTCAAGCAGGTGGGCAGATCAAAGAGCGGCCCATGAATGCTGAACTGGTGAATGTCGGAGGAGATCACATCTGGCTTGTAGCCAGCCGCGATCAGCGCTTCCGCGGTCTCGAACGAGAACGAACCCGCGCCGTGGCCGATGTCCATCACCACCCCATTTTCCCAGGCAGCGCGCACATCATCCAGCAGATTGCCCTTGTCGTCGATGATGCGCATGGTCTGGCCGGTGAAACAGTGGGTCAGAATATCGCCGGGGCGCAAAAAGGGCATGATCTCCTGCACGCTTGGCGGCCCTTTGCCGATATGCACCATCATCGGCAGGCCGACGCGCTCGGCGGCTTCTTGGGCGCGGCGCAGCGGTTCCACCCCGTTGCCGCTGGTGGTTGCGGCATCGATGCGGGCTTTGACGCCCAGCACCAGGTCGCGATTCAGGTCGATCAACTTGGTGCAGAGATCCACATCGCAATGGTTGAGATTGGCCAATTCCCATGTCTGCGCGGTCAGGCCAATCGACGAGATGTTGAGCAGCGCATACAAACGGGCACTGGCAGGCTTGGCGATAAATTCGCGAAAGCCCATCAAATTGTAAGCGCCCGCCGAACCGACATCCAGCCAGGTGGTGACGCCACTGCGCGCCGCCACCGGATCAGCCGGGATGCCCCAACAGGTAACACTGTGGTAGACATGCGTATGCAAGTCCACCAAACCGGGGGTGACATATTGCCCACTGGCGTCGATCACGCGGAAGGCAGCCTGGCTCGGAATATTGGGCTCAACCACCGCGATCCGGTCGCGCTTGATTGCCACATCGAGTTGTCCGCGGTAGTTGCCACCGGGATCGACTACCTCACCACCTTTGATCAAAAGGTCAAATTGCATATCAAGTCCTTGCTCATTGCCGCTGCAAAATGCAGCCGAATAGGGGTTGGATGCGGATGGGCGTCGTCTACCTTTGTTTGGGTACCAACAAAACGCCACGCTGATCATATTCTACCGAAGAACAGGGTTGCACGCAATGTCGCTGAACCAGTTGCACCCAATCCACTCTTGGGCTAAGATTGGGCAAAACCCTGCCACTCACCCAAACCAAACGAGGAACGCACCTTATGACCGATTCTCCGCAGTTCCGTTTTGCCAAGCTGTTTGCTCGTCAAGCGGCCGAGGCCCGCCCGGTTGGTCAAGCGCGGCGCGGCAAATATGATTTCGCGGTAGCCTATCCCGACCCGGATTCGCTGCCCCTGACCGAATTGATCGAAGGGTTGCAGCAAGCGCTGGCCGAAGAAGGCCGCGATTTGGCGATCTATGGCCACCCGCAAGGCTATCGCCCGCTGCGCGAATATGTGGCCAACAAACTGGCCCGCGACCGCGCCATCCACGTCAGCGCGGATCAGATTGTGCTCGGGGATGGCTCGGGCCAGCCCATTCACATGGTCTGCGAAACCCTGGTGGATCCCGGTGATGTGTTGCTGACTGAAGATTTTGTCTACAGCGGCACGTTGCAGCAGATGCGCCGCTTCCGCGCTGATATCCGCGGGGTGCCGACCGACCAGGAAGGGATGATTCCCGACGCGCTCGAGGCGATCATTCTGCAGGCGCGCAGCGAGGGCAAACCGCCCAAATTTCTCTACACCGTGCCCACCTTTCAAAATCCACAAGGCTGGACCATGTCGCTGGAGCGACGCAAAGCCTTGATTGCGCTGGCACAAAAATACGAAATGCCGATTCTGGAAGATGATTGTTATGTTGACCTGCGGTTTGAGGGGCAGGATGTGCCGTCGCTCTATGCGCTCGACGACAGCGGCCTGGTGATGTATGTGGCCTCGTTCTCGAAGATCATCGCGCCGGGGATGCGCCTGGGGTATTTGGTGGCCCCCCCGGAATTGCTGGGGCGAGCATTGGCGGCCAAGAGCGGCGGCTCGGTCAACACCTTTGCCGCGTATGCCGTGCATCGCTTTGCCACCAGCCAACTCGGCTCGCACATCGAAGTGATCAACGACGTGCAGCGCGTCAAGCGCGATGCCATGCTCAGCGCGCTCGAAACCCACTTTGGCGCTCAGGCCCAGTGGAGCCGCCCGGAAGGGGGCTTGTTTATCTGGCTTACGCTGCCCGAAGGGGCCGACAGCGCGGCGGTGCGCGACAAGATCCTCACGGAGGATGACATTGGCTATCACCCCGGCAGCAACTTTGCACCGGATGGCAGCTCGGGGAAGAACCACGTGCGGCTCTGTTTCGGCTACAACACCCCCGCCGAAATTGAAGAAGGGATTGCACGGTTGGCGGCCGCGTTCCGCCGCGAAGGGTTGATCCGCTAGCCGCCCCTCCCGGCCAGATTCTCGCCCTGGAATTTGCGGCGGAAGGGCTTAATCAAGTAGACTGACAAAGTAAATAGTCCCAAAAGCCTTTAGAAACCGCAGATTGTACGGATTTCACAGATTTTTGAGTGACTTTCTGGCGTTTAGAGCATCGTGTCTGTTGATGACCAGGCTTGGCAACGGCGTTGGCGTGGTATAAGCAGATAGCAAGGTAGTGGAGGAAACAATGAGTGAGCCAGTTGCCGACATTCGCGGCAAAGTGATTTTGATCACCGGTGGGGCCCAGGGCATTGGCGGGGCAACAGCCGAGTTGTGTGCGTCACGCGGAGCCCGCGTGATCATCGTCGATGTCAAGGCCGACCAGGGTCAAAACACCGTTGCCAAGATCCGCGACAACGGCGGCGATGCCGTCTTTTATCAAGTGGATGTGCGCAGCAACGAACAGGTGCAAGATCTCTTCGAGAAGGTGAAGGCCAGCCACGGCCGCCTGGATGTTTTTATCGGCGCGGCGGGCGTGCTCCAGGGCCAATATCTCCAGCCCGAAGAATTCCCAGTCGAGACCTTTGAATTTGTGATCGATGTCAATGTGGTGGGCATGTTCCTCACCACCAAATATGCGACTCCACTCCTGGCCGACAGCAAAGGTGTGATGATCCTGATTGCGTCGGGCGCGGGGGTGACCGGTGGCAGCTCGTCGATCGCCTATGGCACAAGCAAAGGGGCAGTCAATGGCCTGGGTATGACCTTGGAACGCCACCTGGCCCATCGCGGCGTGCGCGTCAATGTGGTCTGCCCGGGTGGGATTGCCACCGAAATGAAGTTGGGCGTGATCAAAGCCGAAACCGAGCGCTCGGGCCGCGACTTTGATGAGGCCGTTGCCAATTCCAATCTCGGCGATCCATCCGGGGTCGCCCGCTTGTTGGCCTTCCTCGCCTCGGACGAAGCCGATTACGTGCGCCAGCGGATGTGGACACGATAAGTTGACGATAGACGGTTGACGATAGACGGTTGATGGGGGACGATGGCCGGTAGAAACCGCATTCATCGTCCCCCGTTTGTTGTCCCCCGTCAGTGGATCGGAACCCCTGCTTCTTTGGCGATGCGGTGCGTATTGCGTGCTGCCAGCGGAAAGAGTTCGTTGGAGAGATGTTCGAGCAATAAATAGCCGTCGGGGTGAAGTTCGTGCCAACGGCGCAACGCCACCGCCAGATCCAGTTCCCCTTCGCCCGGAATTTCCTCGCTAAAGTGGGTCACAAAACCATTGCCAACGCTGATATCTTTGCAGTGGCCCACCGGACAGACTGAGCCCATCACATCGAAAATGTGATTGATGCGATCCGCACTGTTGTAGACCTGTGTCAACATCTGGAAATGATTGACATAATCCATGACGATGCGAATGTGGGGCGAGCCAACCGCCTCCACCACCTGCACATTGACTTCAGGTGAGTTCATAATCGTCAAGACATGGGTTTCGATCACAATCGTCTGCCCTTCAGCATCTGCCTTGTCCGCGACGCGGCGCAAAGTTTCGAGCAGATGCTCCATGCTTTCCGGGGTGTGGTTGGCGCGGGTCGGATTGTATGAGCCGGTCGGGTTCAGGCTGCCGGTGCGGATCAGCACATTTTGTGCGCCCAGTTCGCGCCCTACTTCGATCCCGCGGGCGATCTTGCGCACTACCTGGTCGCGCACAGCAGCATCCGGGTGAAACAAACATTCAGCATACCCAACCCCAACCTGGACAAGATCCATCCCTGCTTCAGCATAGGTTTGCTTGACCTTGCGGCATTCTTCCGATTTGACGGTAAACAACAGATCGCCCGAGACATGAAAACAGGCGGACGAAAGTTCGAGCGCTTGCACGGATTTCAAATGCCGAGCCGTGATTGTGCGAAAATCGGACGGCAACATCCCGACAACGCCAAGTCGCATTGCGTCTACTCCTTTGTAATCGCTAACGGATGGCGACTACACCACGCGCAGAGCCGTCATCTGGTAGAGAATTTTTGGTTGAATTTGCGTGCGCGGGAGATAGTGGTGCCGATTTATTCTATACGATGTGCCGGGGAATCCTAAAGTTGCTGGTTAGACGAGGGACGGGAGACGGCGGCCAGTGGCTTCAACATTCGGCGGTCGTCTACCGTCTCTCGTCCATTCACCAGCGGATAGGCAATCGCTGCAAGCCGCGCAGGATCGGCACACCGCGCCAGCGCAAGCTTTCGCTGGGAACGGCCAGGCTCATGCCGGGCAAACGGGTCAGCAAAACGCGCAGGGCAATGTCGGCCTCGAGCCGAGCGAGCGCCCGCCCCAGGCAGTGATGAATGCCCGCGCCAAAAGCCAGGTGGCGATTGGGGCGTCGTTCAATGTCAAAGCGGTCGGGATCGGCAAACTGTTCGGGGTCGCGGTCGGCAGCCGCGAGCACCAGGCTGATGGCATCCCCGCGTTGCACGAGTTGATCGCCCAGGGGCCGCTCCGCGCTGGCAAAACGCATGGTTGCCCGCTCAACCGGCCCCTCGAACCGGAGGATCTCCTCAACGGCCGTGGGCATTGTTTCTGGGTGCTGGCGCAGCGCGGCCAGTTGTTCGGGATGTTGCAACAAGAGCCACACACCATTGCCGATCAGGTTGACCGCGGTCTCGTGACCCGCGACGATCAACAAAATGACCATGCTGAACAATTCATCTTCGCTCAGTTGGTCGCCTTGTTCCTCACTCTGCAACAGACGGCTGATCAAGTCGGGACGCGGTTCCTGGCGGCGCGCGGCAAAAATCGCCCGCATATAATCGGTAAAATCTTCCATCAAGCGCCGGGTTTTGAGATATTTCTGGGTGTTGCGCGCCAAATTGACCGACGGCGTGACAAAGGCTTGCGACCAGCGCCGAAACCGGTCGCGGTCGCGGGCCGGAATGCCCAACAACTCGGCGATCACGATCATCGGCAGGGGAAAGGCAAAAGCCTCGATCAACTCCATCTGCCCGCGCGGCTGGACCCGATCCAAAAGCTGATGGGCAATGGCCTCAATCCGCCCGCCCAATTGCTGAATCACCGCGGCGGTAAAGGCTTTGTTGACCAATGTGCGCAAGCGCGTATGGTCCGGCGGATCCAAATTGAGCATGTGATTGCTGAGCAGATCCAGCAGCGGCGGCGCGGGTGGCAATTCGGCGCGCTCATCCGGCGTCATGGTGTTGCGCACATCCTTGACGAAGTGCTGGTCACGCAGGCTCGCGGCCACATCCTCATAACGCGTGACAAACCAGATCGACTTGCCGCTGGCCGCGTCCCGCCGATAGACGGGCGCGTGTTCGCGCAGATGGGTGTAGGTCGGGTGTGGATTGGCCTTAAAATCCGGCCCAAAAAGATCGATGCGCATCACGCCCTGGCGAGGTTATGGGGTTGCCGCTGGGTCGTTGCTTACCCTGACAATCCCACTCGTGTCGCGCGTGTGTTGCAACATCGGCTGGATCAGGCTGAGCAGCTCAAGCGGGATGATAAATTTGGTCGCCTCGCCCTGCCCCAGATTCTTGAGCGTATCCAGATATTGCAGGCTCATGGTGTTGCTCTGCACGCCCTGGGCGGTTTCGTTGATCCGATCCAACGCCTGGGCAAAGCCTTCGGCGCGCAGGAAGGTGGCTTGTCTTTCGCCTTCAGCCTCAAGGATGGCAGCTTCGCGCTCTCCTTCGGCCTGCAGAATGCGGGCTTGCTTTTCCCCCTCGGCCACTTTGATCTCGGCCTCGCGGCGGCCATCGGCGTCGGTGACAGTTGCGCGGCGGTTGCGCTCTGCCGACATCTGCCGACTCATCGAATCCTGAATCTCGCGCGGGGGGATGATCTCGCGGATCTCCACAGCGGTCACCTTGATGCCCCAGCGGCTGGTGACATCATCCAGTTTGCTTTGCAACAGATCATTGAGTTGGTCGCGGCGGGCCAGCACATCGTCCAGGTTCATATCACCGACCAGGGCGCGCAAGGTGGTCATGGCAATCCCGCGCGAGGCGCCGGTGTAATCGGCCACTTCCAGCACCGTCCGCAGCGCATCGATCACTTTCAGGTAGACCAAAAAATCGATCGATAGCGGCGCGTTGTCTTTGGTGATGCAAGTCTGGGGCTCGACATCAAAGAATACCTCGCGCAGATCGACGCGTACGCCGCGGTCTACAAAGGGAATCAGCAGGATCAAGCCCGGGCCGCGCGCGCCCAACGCCCGCCCCAATCGAAAAATCACAATGCGCTGATATTCGGGCACAATCCGAACTGCCAGGCCCAAAATAATAAACACGAGCGCCAGGATCGCAAACAAGGTAATGATATTTCCCAAATTTTGCACGGCTTTCTCCTATCCCTCTTTCTGTTACTTGCGATATCAGAATCTACTCCCGGTCCGCGCCAGCGGAAGTGTCCACCGGTTCCACGAAGAGCGTCAATCCATCCACCCCGACAATCCGTACCGGCTGCTGGGCAGGCACTCGCTGCCCCGACCGCACCTCCGCGTTCCATAGTTGGCTCTCAAACCGGACCCGGCCACGCGGGGCCAATTCCTGGTAGGCAATTGCCGACCGGCCCAAATATTGTTCGGCCCCGGTCAGGAGCGGGACTTTGCGCGTCCGGGCAAGTTGGGTAATGACCAGGAGCACAAAACCAGCAAACAGGAGGGTGGAGCCAGTCAGGAGCCAGGGATTGACCTGCAGGTCGGGCAAGGTGGGCGAAACCGCGCGCAACGGGCGAAACAACAGGAGCCCGCCCAACAAAAAAGAGACCGTTGCCCCAGTCCCCAGCACCCCCGACCCATCGGTGTTGAGCTCGGCCACCAACAGCCCAATCGCCAGCACGATAAAGGCCACGCCCGCCCAGTTCGTAGGGAGGTTGCCCAGGGCAAAAAAGGCGAAGAGCAGCGAGATTACCCCGGTGATGCCAGGAATAAAAGCACCGGGATTGTACATCTCGGCGATCAGACCAATGGTGCCGACGCTGAGCAGAATAAAGGCAATATCGGGCGTGCTAATGACGTGCAGCAATTGTTCGGCAAAATTCATCGGCACATCAAACCGGGGCGCGTCGACCACGTCGAGCATCACTTCTCCGGCGGCAGTGGTTACGACCCAGCCCTGCACTTGTTCAAGCAGATGATCCAGATCGCGGGCCAGCAAATCGATGACGTTGAGTTCCAGCGCCTCTTCACCCGTCACCGAGACACTCTCGCGCACCGCCCGTTCGATCCACTCGGCGTTGCGTTCGCGGAGCGTAGCCAACGAACGAATTGTGGCCGCGGCGTCGTTGACAACTTTGTCCACCATGACCGAATCCATCTCTTCGCCGCCCAGCCCCACCGGGTGCGCCGCGCCGGTGTTGGTGCTGGGGGCCATCACCGCAATGTTGCTGGCAGCCAGGATAAATAACCCAGCCGAAGCGGCACGCGCACCAGCTGGCGTTACATAGACCGCAACAGGAACCGGGGAGGCCAAAATCGCCTGGGTAATCTCACGCGTCGACGAGTCCAACCCGCCCGGGGTGTCGAGCTGGATCACCACCAGGCGTGCATTTTGGGCAGCGGCCTCTTCCAGCGCGCGTTGGATGTAGATGACAACCGGCGGGTTGATGACGCCGCGCACCGCCATCAGATGAATGGCGTCCGTGCCGGTGGCTTGGGAAAAGAGGGCTGCCGGTGCACTCAACAACAACCCCATATGCCAGATCAACAAGAAGATGAGTTTGCGCACATGCGGGGTTCGTCTGGCAGAGATCATCGCCATGTACCTTTTGGGAAGTTTTACTGCACGTATAGGGCGTTCGCGCCTTTGCCAACAGTGGCAAGCGCGATTGCATCCGAATCTGCGCCTACAATGCGGATAGCGCAGATTCTCGGGATGGGGTCTCATCCGAAATTCGGTTGTTCACTGATGGATTTCACCCGCATCCACTTGCGGACTAGTCCATCAGTGAACAGAAGAATTCGCGTTCATAGGGTAGTTTGCGGCCAGCATACCACACAATTGGTGAGGCTGACAGGAATGCAGCTTACCAGGCAGCACAGAGAATCCAGCGTTTGCCCGCTGGCGAGCCTGCCTCAGCTGATGGCAGCGCTGTCGCGAGCATCGGGCGGGTCAGGCCGCTCATGGGTGATCAGGCGGACCTGGCGCTCGAAGAGAAAATAGTCATACGCCCAGTTGAGCAGCACAACCAGCCGGTTGCGGAAGCCCACCAGGTAGAGCAGATGGAGCGCCAGCCAGGCCACCCAGGCCACAAAACCGGTGAGGTTGATGCCGAAGATCCGCGCCACCGCGCTGCTGCGGCCAATGGTAGCCATGACACCCTTTTCGGTGTACTGGAAAGGCGCCACTGTGGGAGATGCCTGCCCCCTGGCGCGCTGGGCAATCCTGCGCCCGGCGTAAGCGCCCATCTGCATCGCCACCGGGGCCATCATCGGCAGCGGTTTGCCATCCTGTTCGAGATAGGCGAGGTCGCCCACCACAAAGACTTCGGGATACTCGGCCAAACTGAGATCCGGCTGCACCACGATCCGCCCCCCGCGCGCCTTGGGCAGATCCAACCCAGCGGCCAAACCTGACGGGCGCACACCCGCGGCCCAGAAGAGGGTGGCCGCGGGAATGACGCTGCCATCTTTGAAGTGCACCTCACGTTCCGTGGCCGCGACCACAGCGGAACCGGTGCGCACCTCCACGCCCATCTTTTCCAGGCGCTGGCGCGTGTAGGTTTGCAGCTCAGCTGGCATTGCCAATAACAAGTTGTCCGCGGCTTCGGCCAGGACAATCCGCACCGGTTGCTCTCGCAACTCCTGAAAGTCGCTGCGCAAGAGCAGGCGGGTCAATTCGACCATGGCTCCGGCAAATTCCACGCCGGTCGGCCCGCCGCCCACCACCACAAAGGTCAACAAGGCCTGGCGAAGTGCGGCATCTTGCTCCAGCACCGCCTGCTCGAAAAGGCCCAAAATATGGTTGCGCAACACGACCGCATCGCGCAATTGTTTGAGATCGTAAGCATGGCGCTCGACCGACTCCAGCCCAAAGAAATTGGTTTCGCTGCCACCGGCCAGGACCAGATAGTCGTACGGAAAGTCGCCATGTTGCGTGCTCACCAGCCGTGCGGCCAGGTCGATGTGCAAGACCTCGGTGCGGCGGAAGCGCACATTGCGCCACCTGCGCACGATCGCGCGGATCGGGAAGGCGATTGATTCTTGTTCCAGGCCGGCCGTTGCCACCTGATAAAGCAGCGGCTGGAAAAGGTGATAATTCTGCCGATCCAATAAGAGTACATCCAGCCCCTGGCCGGCAAGCGAACGCGCAGCCCGCAAGCCGCCAAAGCCTGCCCCAATGATGATTACTTTGGTCATCGTGTCTGCTCGCTTTCGTCAATTGACAGCATCCGGACACATTGTGAACCAATTCACAATCACCACTATCATTTCATAAAGCGAGGCTATTGTCAACCCTAAAAAGAGTAGAACAATCGTGTGAAATCAATTTTACGAAATTTCATTCCACAAACTTATAGAGAAATTAAATAGAGATCGCACAAATAGCGAGCAAGTAGGTGCGGTTTTTAACCGCATATTCTGGCCCTAGCCTACCTGTGCGGTTAAAAACCGCACCTACTGATCTGATCCGCACCGGCAAAAGCCCCATCGGTTCGATGTTGCATGGTGGCGGCACACCCTTTGACCCCGGCCAATATTACCACTGGCTTAATGGGAAGATGCACAACGGTCTGACGGTCGTAGCCTACAATCTGCGCGACGTGAACCCAGGCGATGGTGGTTTTGGATGTGTACCGGGGAGTCACAAGGCAAACGTACCCTATCCCAAAGAGTGGCGCGATTTGTCAGACTTCAAGCCATTTATGCGGGCAGTGACCGGCCCAGCAGGCACAGCCGTCATCTTTACCGAGGCATTGACCCATGGCGCTATGCCCTGGACAGGCGCAGGCGAACGTCGCACCTTGTTCTTCAAATATTCACCCTTCCCGCTTTCATGGTCCGCGGGCTATTACAACCCTGACGATTACGCTGGCATCTCCGAAGCCCAGCGGCTCATTCTCGAAGCACCGAATGCGCGCTATAATGGGCGAAAGGTCGTGTACGGGAAGAAATAGGCACCTGTAATATCACTGTGAGCCGTGGATGCTGGCATCCACGGCTTTTTTTGTTATCCCTTCGAGAATGGAATTAATGAGAACTAGGTAAATATTTAATAATCATCAAGGCAAGCAAAGCAGGCA
>CAZIRP010000065.1:0-35428 GCA_964541665.1 uncultured Caldilineaceae bacterium
TGGACAGCACCCCGGACACCAACAATGACGAGAATCCCGTCAAGGATGATGTCATTGATGAAGATGGCAAGAACAATCCGGGCGTGGATGATGAGGACGACCACGATGTGGCGATTGTCGGGGTGAATGTCTTTGACCTGGCCTTGCGCAAGCGCCTGAGCGCTGCCCCAACCCCGGTGATTGCCGGGCAGAGCACCGTCACCTTCACCATCGAGGTGTTCAATCAGGGGGACGTGGCTGCCTACACCATCGCGGTGGTGGATTATGTGCAGGCAGGCTTGGCCTACGACCCAGCCCTGAATTCTGCCTGGACGCAGGCTGCCACGACGACCCCGCAGACCACAATTGCCGGCCCGCTGCAACCCGGCCAGAGCACCAGTGTGCAGATCGTGTTGCGGGTGTTGGCCAGCGCAGCCGGGCAGACGGTCTATAATCTGGCAGAGATTGCCAGCGCGGACAACGACCAGGACTCGACCAACCCGCCACCGGTGGACATTGACTCGACCCCGGACACCAACAATGACGAGAATCCGGTCAAGGATGATGTCATTGACGAAGATAGCAAGACCAACCCGGGCGTGGATGACGAGGATGACCATGACATCGCTGACCTGGTGGTGCCAGGCGTCAACCTGGGCAACCTGGTCTGGCATGATCGCAACGACAATGGCCTGGTCGATCCGGGTGAACCGGGCATTGATGGGGTGACCGTCGAACTCTATCTGGCTACCCAGACTCCTGGGGTGGATGCACCGATTGCCACGGACACGACCAGTGGTGGTGGCTTCTACAACTTCGACAATCTGGCTCCGGGACAGTATGTGGTCTACATCCCGACCCCGCCAACACAGTATCCGGCCAGCAGTACGTTGACCGACCTTAACGACAATGGCGAGGACAACGACGACAATGGGATCCAGACCGTTGTTGGTGGGCCGGTCACCAGCCCGGTGATTGACTTGCAGGTTGGGCAGGAACCGACCACCGATGGCGATGGGCCGAATGGTGACCTGACCGTCGACTTTGGCTTCTATGCCCCGGTCAACCTGGGCAACCTGGTCTGGCATGATCGCAACGACAATGGCCTGGTCGATCCGGGTGAAGCGGGCATCGATGGCGTGACCGTCGAACTCTATCGGGCCGACCAGACTCCTGGGGTGGATGCACCGATTGCCACGGACACGACCAGTGGTGGCGGCTTCTACAACTTCGACAATCTGGCTCCAGGGGAGTACATCGTCTACATCCCGACGCCACCAGCGAGCTACCCGAATAGCAGCACGCTGACTGACCCCAACGACAATGGCCAGGACAACGATGACAATGGTAGCCAGCCCACCGCTGGTGGGCCGACCGTCAGTCCGGTCATTACCCTGGTCTCGGGGGATGAACCCGATACCCCGGTTGACACCGATGGCCCGAATGGCGACCTGACGATTGACTTTGGCTTCTATGCCCCGGTTAACCTGGGCAACCTGGTCTGGCACGACCGCAACAACAATGGTCTGGTCGATCCAGGTGAACCGGGCATCGATGGCGTGGTGGTCGAGCTCTATCGGGGCAACCAGACCCCTGGCGTGGATACACCAATTGCCACGGACACGACCAGCGGTGGCGGCTTCTACAACTTCGATAACCTGACGCCTGGGGAGTACATCGTCTACATCCCAACACCGTCTGGCCACTATCCCATTAGCAGCACGCCGACCGACCTCAACGACAATGGCGAGGACAACGACGACAATGGCCATCAGGATACACCAGGTGGCCCGACCATCAGCCCGGTCATCACCCTGATTTCGGGCGCTGAACCAACCACCGATGGCGATGGCCCAAATGGCGACCTGACGATTGACTTTGGCTTCGTCCGCTTTGACCTGGCGCTGCGCAAGACCGTGGCCAGCACCAGTCAATTCCCGCTCGTGCCGGGGAGTAGCACCGTCAACTTTGCCATCGCGGTTATCAATCAGGGCGACCTGCCTGCCTACGACATTGTGGTGGTGGACTACGTCCAGCCAGGTTGGGTCTATAACCAGGCCATCAACCCGATGTGGAGTGTGGGCCCAACCGGTGACCCCCAGACCACGATTGTCGGGCCGCTGCAACCTGGGCAGACCACCACGGTCACCCTGGTGCTGCAATTGGCAGCGGGGACGCAGGGGCTGACCTTGCTGAACTTTGCTGAGATTGCTGGTTATGATGATGACAACAACCCGAACACGCCGCCTGTCCCGGATGTGGACAGCACGCCAGACCGCATCAACAGCGAAGACCCGGTCAAGGATGATGTGGTGGACGAGGATGGCAAGAACAATCCTGGGGATGACGAGGATGACCATGATGTGGCCACGGTGAGTGTCGGGGTAATGGACCTGGCCTTGCGCAAGCGCCTGAGCGCGGTCCCGTCGCCCATCATCCCGGGGCAGAGCAATGCCACCTTCACCATCGAGGTCTTCAACCAGGGGGATGTGCCTGCCTACAACATTGTGGTGGTGGATTATATCCAGCCGGGGTGGGTCTATGACCCTGCCTTGAACCCAACCTGGAGCAGCGACCTGAGCAAGCCCAGAACCACGATTGCCGGGCCGCTGGCGCCGGGTGAGAGCACCAGTGTGCAGATCGTGTTGCGCGTTGGGGCAGCCACCGCTGGGCAGACGCTCTACAACCTGGCTGAGATTGCGGAGATGGACAATGACACTGACCCCACCAATCCCTCACCGGTGGACATTGACAGCACGCCAGATGATGTCAACAACGAGCCGGTGGTCAAGGATGATGTGATTACGGAAGATGGCAAGAACAATCCGGGGGTGGATGACGAGGACGACCATGACATCGCTGAGCTGGTGGTCAATGTCTATGATCTGGCACTGATCAAGACCCTGGCCCCGAGCCAGTCGCCGCTCGTCCACCAGGGCGAGACCGTGCACTTCGTCATCACGGTGAAGAACCAGGGCACAGTGCCCAGCGGGCGCTTCACGGTCACCGAGCAGATTCCTGCGGGCATGAGCCTGGTGGCAGCCAGTGGCGCCAGCTTTACCTGCTCCGCCAGCGGCAGGCTGGTCACCTGCGAGTATACCAGTTCGCTGGCTCCTGGTCAGAGTGGAACCATCCAGGTCAGCCTGCGGGTTGACGATGCAACGCAGGCTCCCTTCCGCAACTGGGCGGAGATCAGCGCTGACAGTGGCGATGACATCGATTCGACGCCTGACACCAACACTGGTCATGATGATGGTCCGGGGACAGGTACGCCCCCGAATGACCGGGTCAACGACACCGATGACATCGACTACAACGGGACGGATGATGAGGATGACAATGATTACGAGGATGTGAGCATTGCCCCGATCTTCGACCTGGCCTTGCGCAAAACATTGCTGCCGAACCATTCCCCGGTCACGCCTGGGGACAAGATGACCTTTGTGATTACGGTCTTCAACCAGGGCACGGAGAATGCCTACCGCATCCAGGTGATTGATGGGCTGCCCGCGGGTACCAGCCTGAATGACCCGCAGTGGGTCGACAATGGCAATGGCACGGCCAGCCTGCGGACGCCGATCCCCTTCCTGGCGGCTGGGGCCAGCATCGAGGTTCTCATCACGCTGAACCTGGATGCGACGTTTACTGGCACCAGCATCATCAACTATGCGGAGATCTCGGAGGCGGACAACGATGATGACCCGACCAACCCGCCACCGGTCGACATCGACTCCACCCCAGACACCGACCTGACCAACGACCGGGGTGGTGAACCGGGTGGCCTCACCGATAATGTGATCGACAACAGCTATGGGGACGAGGACGACCATGACCCGGCCAGGGTTCCGATCCTGGAGGGGACTACGCCAGTCACCCTGGTCAGCTTCACCTCTCGCTGGGAGGATGGGCGTATGGTCATCGAGTGGGTCACTTCGCTGGAGTTGGACACCTATGGTTTCCGTCTCTATCGCAGCGAGACCAACCGTCTGGCCGATGCCGTGCTGATTACCCATCAGGTTGTTCCCAGCCAGGGTATGAACGGGGGAAGCTATCAGGTGGTTGACCCGAACATCGAGCCGAACAAGCAATATGTCTACTGGTTGGAGGAAGTCGAGATCTTTGGCAATGGCAAGGTTCTCGAGCGCATCTCCGCCACCGGTAACAACCTGCTCTATCTCCCCGTCGTTCGCAGGTAAAGCATGATGAATCGGGCATTGGCCACCGGTTGATTCCCGATTCACCTATACCAGACAGAGCACGCGACAAAAAGTGTGCGGGGTTTGGGGCAAGGCATCAACAAAGGGGATAAGTTGATCAGACAGTGGATCAGCTTATCCCCTTTGTTATTCACCTGGATATTGATGCGCGGCGTTCACGAATTGCTGAGAATCTCCTCGCAGATGCTAATAGAGAAACCAGATAAATATCGCATAAATCGTAGGTGCGGTTAGAAACCGCACAGGTAGGCTAGGGCCAGAATATGCGGTTAAAAACCGTACCTACTTGCTCGCTATTTGTGCGATCTCTATTTAATTTCTCTATAAGCAGCTTCTTGGTTGCAGGTAAAACCCAGAATCTGCCTGGAAATCCACAGTTGCTAAAGCTAACACAGATTTCTGACTTTTCCCGCGGGAAATCTGCGCAGATCTGCGTATTCTGTGGCTGGTTTTTTGAAAGAGCTTCTGGGGCTCACTTGCGTGCCGGGCCAGTGAGTTGGCAAGAGGTGTGGGCTCAGTTCAGGATGTAGTGTTTCACCTGGGTGCCGTGAAACTCGGCCTGCTCGATGACTGCCCCGTGTTGATCCAACCATTCATCCATCAGATAGCGCGCATCCCACATTTCGACCTCGCTGCGCATGATCCATAATTGGCTGGCCCCCGCGGTGATCTGCCGCATCTGCTGATCAACCTCGGCCCGGGCCTGGTCATCGGGTGCTCCGCGATTGGTCCACAAGCCACCTGCCCACCACCCCAAACGCTCATCGCTCCCGGCAAAGAGATTGGCCTGGAAGTTCCCCGTATAATAGCGGTAGCTCCATTCCATATGGGGTATCTGAAGGATGAGCAGGGTATCCGGGTCGCGGCGCTGGTTGATGTAGGAGACCGCGCTGCGCAGATCATACTTCATTGGCAATGTTTTTTGTTGCCAACCTACATAGACCCAAAAGCTGAGAATATAACCAACCAGTAGGGCTACCAGGGGAAGCCTCAAGCGGCCACTGGCGCGATAGAGGATCGCCGCGCCCAGCGCCAGCAAGATCATCGCCGCGGGTGCGATCCAGATGATGTATCGATCGGTGAAAACTGGCTGCCGCAAACTGAGCAGATAGATCTCCAGCGGGGGAAACAAGAGCCATGTCACGAGCAACAGCCAACGCCGCCAGGCCGCCAGCCTGGGATCACGCTCGGCGGCTGTGCCCGACGTCGACAATTCGCCAATCCCCAGCCCAAGCCCAATCAGCGCCAGGAAGAAGATCGGGACGATGAATAATAGCTCGTCATTGGGCAAAAAGCCGCGGCTGTGATTGTAGAGCAGGGTGCGCACAACCGTCTGCCACGGCGTGAACGAGAAAGCAGTGCGTTGTTCGGCTGCCATCAATAGATCCCACTGCCACCAGACCATGGGCAGATAGGGCAGGGTCAGCCCAGCCAATGCCAGCCCATAGCCGCGCCAATGCTGACGGCTTTGGGGCCAGGCGATCAGGAACCAGAGCATATGGAGTGGGATCAGCATGATCATCAGCAAGTGGCAATACATGGCCACGCTGACCACTACCCAGTAGCCCAGCCACGGACGCCACCCACCCCGGCTGATGCCGCGCAGCCAGCACCACGTCGCCAGCAGGGTGAGCGCGGTGATCAGGCTATACATTTTGCCTTCCTGGCTATACCAAAGCTGATAGGGGTTGACGGCAAAAAAGGTGACCGCTACCAGACTAATGGCGATTTCTGCCCGATGAAGTGCAGCTTGAACAGGAGTGGGCCTGGCGAAGAAGAGCCGTGCTACTTGCCAAAGGAGCGGAATACTGAGGGTGCCAAAGGCAGCGGATGGCCAGCGCAGCGCATATTCGCTGGCCCCCACCAGCCAGAACCAGGGGCGCAATGCCACAAAATAGAGCGGACCATTTTGGCCGACATCGACAAACATCGAAAGGGTGACCGAAAATTCCCGCAAGGCAAAGTAGATCGCATCGACCTCGTCGCGCCAAAGACTTTGCCCCGTCAACCCCTGGACTCGCCATGCAAAGGCTAATAAGGTAAGTGTCAGCAAAAACAACCGAACCGCGTGCCGCAATGGCAGAAATGAAACAGGCACCATCAATCAACCAGGTTCCAGGAGAGTAGCGTGAATATCAAGGCAGCGAGACCGGCCAGTGGTCATCTTCATCGCTCGCGGGGGCAAGGGATTGAGACCTGGACTTGGCGCGGGTGGGTCGCGTGGGCGCGGGTGAGGTCGTAAAGTCATCCTCAGGAATCGCCGAGCGGCCAGATGAGCGTAAGGTGAGGCCAGCAACAATCCCCGCGGTGACAAAAAATATGAACGACCCGCCAATAAACCAGATCCAGCCAGCCGCGGCAGCTGCACTGGTCAGCACCCCTTCCAGCAACTCGAATCCACCCGGCTGCGCAGTGGGTGATGTCAGCCCGACGGGCCGTTGCGTGCTTGTCGGGGAGGGAGATGGCGTCGGGGATGGCGTCTCCGTCGGGGTATAGGTTGGCGGCGGCGTGGCCGTATCGGTTGGTGGCGGTGTAAAGGTTTCGGTTGGGGTCAACAACAACGCCATGGCCGTTTCTGTCGCCATCGCATCCGTGGTTTGGGTCGCGGCCAGCAACATAATATCGGGCGTAAAAGTGGGCGTCCCCACCACAACGGCGGCTGCTGGGTCCACCGGCACAGCGAGCGGGGAGTTAAATTGCCCTGGTAGCGGCGTTGTGACCCCGCCGTTGGCAATGCTGAATTGCGGCGACGGCGACGGCGTGGGCAGATTCAGGGCCGAAATCTGCACCATTGTCGGTGTTGGCGTCGGCGGGGGGGTAGGTGTCTCGCTAGGCACTTCGGTTGGGAATGGTGTGTTGGTTGGGATGGGCGTAAAGGTAGACGTAGCCACGGCCGTGGCCGTTGAAAGGTTGACCACATCTCTGGCGCTGGCAACGACTTGATACCCCAATGACGGATTGCTGGCTGTATAGATCACCGTGTTGGTGTAGCGCAGGATGCCGTCGACTGGCATGTGAATGGTGTATGGCCCCAACACGGCTGGGCGCTGCACTGTTTTGGTCAGAAACCCAGTGGTGATCGGTAAGGTCGTGCCGGGGTTGATTGTATGTACAAACGAGGTTCCGGCTGTATAGGCATAGCGCGCCCCAGCCTGGCTGGGTGGCGTTATATATTGCATAAAACTGTGATTGGTGATCGGTGTTGAGCTACTATTCCGGACCTGCAAGCAATACCAAACCCGGGTGCCGATTGGGATCGCGTTGACTGACGAGCCGCCGGGGCAAGTACGCGGATCGCCGACCCGGACAACCGTTAATTCCAAGGGCCGAACTGGCACGTTGATGGTGCCGAGGAGCACCGCAGAGAGATGATAGCCCGTGTCATTTTGGGAAGTCCATGTCAGGGTGTGGGTCACCGTGATTGACTCGGTAAAGGGACCTAAGACGGGCAGCGGATTCGCCGTCAGCTCTGGTATGGTCGGTAAGACCGCTTGGGTGATGGTCAACCTGTCGCCCTGGACCAATGGATAGCGAAACCGGCCCCCAATGCCGCTGGCGGTGTCGACAAAGGAATGTTCGGTTAATTCAACCTGACCCGTGTTCTGCAAAACAATACAGTAGTAGATTTCCTGCCGCGAGTTCACAATGATGTTGACTGTGGGGGCACAGCCATCCGGTGTGATACTCGGATATTTTCTAACGGTCACCCCCGCCTGAAGGACATCCACAGATGTTTGATCGGTCGCCGAGAATTCTTCGACTGAGGCCCCTTGATCATCCTTGGTGAATGAACTCAATCCCCAGGCAACTGTCGTGCTGTTCGAAAAACTCTGCGCAAGTACGGAATTGTCCAGGCCCAGTTGGCGCAACAGCCCGCTCGTGAATTCGACCGTCTGGCCGGGCAACAACCCATAAGTGTCAATCATCAACCGTTGCGTACTCGGGGCTTGGCCGGAGGTAGTAGCCGTAGAGGTAATGACGTGACGCTCCAGGGGTTCAGCACCAGTATTCGTGACGCGGAGACAGAATTCCGCCACACTATCTGCCGGGATGACGATCCGGTTCGCGGTCGCGCAAACGGCTGGATCCACGCCAACCGTGACTTCGAGGCCCAGGGTTTGCTGCTCGGCGATGGTGTTGGGCAGTACATTGACAGCAATGGTAGGCCCGGTGGCCGTCACCGAATAGAGATCGTTGCTGGCGATTGCCTGCCAAAGTGCGCTGCTGGTAAACGAGTTGGTCGCGACTATGGTCACGACTCGCTCGACAGTGATCGCCGCGCCAGCAGCCAGCGGCGCATCAAAGGCCAGTGGCAACGAGATCACAGGCGTATCGGTGATCAAATGGCGGTCAAAATGGGTGTCGCCGATATTGCGTGCGCTGTAACAAAAATAGAGCGTATCGCCAGCGCGCACATCGAGCGACGTGGCCGTGTTCGGACAGGGATCAATGCCAACCCCAGCTTCTACTTCGAGCAAGGCTGTGCCAGTTGGTTGCGTGGTCGAGCTGGGCGTGGTTTCCGTATTCGCAGGCACTGTTTGCGCAGTCACCAACGCGGGGCGCAGGGCCAGGCCCAAAAATAAGGCCAGCAAACAGATGGGTACCCCGATGAAGAGGGTAAGGGTGAGTAAGATCTTTTTCATCGCTGTCGCCATACCACCACCGCGACAACCAGCAAAACACCAACCAGCACCACGCCCACCAACATCAGGCTGACTGGGCTGGCCTGGGCAGCCGCGGGCAGGCTGTCCGGCGTTATGATGGGTGTGGCAAGGGGGGATACGAGCGGAGATTCTTGGGCCAAGAGATGCCAGGCTGGGGCCGGGGCCGGGGAGGCATACAAGGTGGCAGACGGGCCAAACAGGGGGGCGGCCAGCGCGCAAGCGATCACTAAAAGGAGCCGCACCCAGCCTGACTGCCAAATCATTGTGTTCAATCCCCAAAGCCGCGTCACCATGTGTATCATGTCATCAATCCAACGGACTGGATGGAGAACCGACGATTGTCTCTGCACGCACGTGGAATGCTGGCTCTCCAGTCTGTGCCGAGCCGCTTGAGGCGGCCAGGCGAGGGTAGGCTATCCCCATCGCGGGTAGCTTGATAGGCTGCATTATACCAGAAGGAAAGATCAGAGAAAACCGGCTGTCCCTGTGAGTGGTGCAAGGTGAGTGGTGCAAGGTGATGGCTATAAGCTCAATTCGCCAAACCGGACTGACACCTCACCGGCCAGAAACCAACGCTTTTCGCCGGTGGACGCGGTAACGCAGAGCGCTCCGGCCTGGTTGACCTCGGTTGCTACCCCCTGCCAGACCAGCGATTCGGCTTGATAGAGCGCCACGGGCCGGCCCAACATCCACAAACGTCGCTGCCAGGCTGCAAAACTAAGTTCGCTATCGGCTTGACCATATATCGCGCCCAAACTGGTGCAAAGCGCAAGCAGCAGGCTTGTGCGGTCTATCTCGTCTTGCCGCTGCAGAAAAGCTCGTAGGCTGATCGGCGGTAGCGC
Organism: uncultured Caldilineaceae bacterium; assembly: GCA_964541665.1. Classification (GTDB taxonomy): domain Bacteria; phylum Chloroflexota; class Anaerolineae; order Caldilineales; family Caldilineaceae; genus CFX5. The sequence goes on from CAZIRP010000065.1 coordinate 9,703, forward strand.
GCTGCCCACCTGTGGTGCAAGCGTGTGTTGGCTTTGGTTCACATTCAGGCCGATGCCCACCACCATGTGGCTCAATGTCCCTGCCTGCCACTGGCTTTCGATCAGAATGCCCGCCACTTTGCCCACTTCTTGACCCGCGGCCTTGCCCAGCAAAATATCGTTGGGCCACTTGAAACCAACATGGTCGACCAGGGCTGGTATATTACTCTCCAGAGCATTGGCGATCCCAACCGCGGTGCGCATGGGCAACTCGGCTGGGTCAAACACCAGGGGCGGCTTCAGGATCACACTCATCAGCAAGGCCGCGCCGTTGGGGGCCTCCCACTTGCGCTGATAACGCCCGCGCCCGGCTGTCTGTTCCTCCGCGATCACCAGCGTGCCCGAGCGCGTGGTCGGTTGCTGCGCCAATTCATGGGCGCGCGGCATGGTGCTGGGGATCTGCTCGTGCCACTCGATGGTATGACCGATGGCCGCGTGTTGCAGCGCGTTGGTTACTTCTGCTATTGCTAACCCCATGCCACTCTCTCCGCACCCTTCCCCTGTGGGCCTTGATCTACTGGTTATTCTGTAGACCAGCAGTTTACTGAGAATCAACCTGTTCGTAAAGTTCCGGCCCCTGGTAAGTCCTGCCAGGCCCGAACAGTGGGTTCTGTCTGCTGCGTCCCTTCAGGGATGCCGCGTGACTAACAAAGCGCAAATGTCGCGCAGACGAGTATCCAATAAAGACCTGGTAAGCTGGAGTTGAAGCAATGAAGATAACAGACTCTATCCTGAAGCTGGTTGTGGTTCAAGTGTCGCCCGACGAACGCAGAAGGGGGCAGAGCTTCAGGAGAGCGTTGGATAGAGATATAAGGTACGAGGCAAACTATGGTAAAGGTAGATGGAACGACCACCGATCGCGCAACTGCCTGGCGGGTGCGCGATGCCCTGGCAGCCCATCCCCTGCTCGGTGGGGCAACCGCCCAGATCCACGTGATCGTCAACCGGCAAGCCATTGTGTTGGATGGGTGGGCGCTCAATGAGCAGGCCGTGCAATTGGCCGCCCGCCTGGCCTGCCGGGTGGCTGGGCAACGCACGGTGCAATTGAAGCTGCAAAGTTGTGACTTTCCCGGGCATCGTCAACGCCGAAACGCGCTGACGCCCAGCACGCGCTAACAGAAAACTTGCAAAGCGCTTATGGGATGATAATCAGCTGGATACGCTCCACTAACAAAGCTGTGCGATAGTAATATCATCCCGAGTAATTGAGCACGATGCACACAGCATCAAGCTCAGCGTCGTAAATCGCAATCAACAATGACAGGACTGGCTGCCAGCCGGTCGAGCAAATATCAAACAGAATCAACGTTTCAAAAGGATAAGCCGAATGAAAACCAATCGCTATTACCCCTCGCTGCGTGAATTTGCCCAGGTTGCCAATATGGTCGACCGCATGTTCAGCCCGTATGATTATGTACGCAATGGCGGCAGCCAGACCAGTGCAAGTGGCAAACAGGCTCCCACGGTCAGCAGCTTGCCGATCGATGTCTGGGCTGATGAGGCATCGTTTACGATCCAGGCTTATTTGCCCGGCGTCAACCCCGACGCGGTGGAAATTACAATGGAAGGGGAAGAGTTGACCATTCGTGGCGACTTCGCCCAGCCCGACGAAGAGCGCAAGTTCATCAAGCGCGAACTTTTTCACGGCAGCTTCGAGCGACGCCTGACCATCAACGTGCCGGTGAATGCCGAGCAGATCACCGCTGAATTTAGCAACGGCGTGCTGACGCTGACCGTGCCCAAGGCAGAAGAGATCAAGCCCAAGCAGATCAAAGTCGTCGCCAAGTAAGATCATTCAGGGGACGCAGCGCCCGCCAGTGCTCAGCAATGGGCGCGGCTCGAACCTGAATCTTCAGCCGAAGCTTGCGTAACCGCAGCAAATCCAATAGTCTGGACAACAATCCCGGAGCATAGTAGCGCTTCGGGATTGTTTTTATCTGGCCCACGCCACCCGCCAATCCCCAATTCCTGCTTGGCCAATATGACAATACAGTGGATCTTGCGCTAAAATAGTACATTCTCATCGTCTATGGCTGCGGCTTATGATGGAAGATGGAGCGTGTGAGATAGCTTTATCCAGTCAATATCTGTCGGACTTACGCACGGCCTGATGGGAATTTCAGATGCACCTGATGTTTCTTTCTCTGAACTTGATTAGGCGCTCGTACGTTGTGATGTATTGTGACTGGGTGACTGGATAACGAGGATTGCGCATGATTAAGAAATTGTATTATGCCATTACGGGTGACCCGAACGAGAAGGCGCTAAAGCGTTATCGCCCGCTGGTAGAGCAGATCAACGCGCTGGAGGCAGAGTTTGCCCGGAAAAGCGTGGATGAGCTGCAAGCCCTGACTTACGAATTTAAGGCGCGCGTACAAGCGGCCTCGCAACCCTTGCGGGCAGAATTTGAACGCGCGCAGGAAGAATATCTGGCGACGATTGGCAGCGATGAGCAAAAGTTTGCCCGCATTGAGCTCGACCGCCTCAAGAAAGAGATCTGGGAGATCGAAGAGGACGAGCTTGAGGCGATCCTGCCCCAGGCCTTTGCGGCTGTCCGCGAGGCCAGCAAACGTACCATCGGTCTTCGCCATTACGATGTGCAATTGCTCGGCGGCATGGTATTGCACGACGGCAACATCGCCGAGATGAAGACCGGTGAAGGTAAGACATTGGTGGCAACCCTGCCGCTCTATCTCAATGCCCTCGCTAGTCACGGTGTCCACCTGGTCACCCCGAACGATTATCTCTCGAAGGTCGGCCTGCAATTGATGGGGCCGGTCTATCATTTGCTCGGTCTTAAGACAGCAGTCATTCAAAACAGCGCGGGCAGCCCGGACCGCGGCAGCTTCCTGTATGACCCTGAATACCCCAATGCGGATGATCGGCTCCTGGCCTTGCGCCCAATTTCGCGCCGCGAAGCCTATCACGCCGATATTACCTACGGCACCAACAACGAGTTCGGCTTCGATTATCTGCGCGACAACATGGTGCAGGATCCAGAACGCCTGACGCAGCGTGAATTGCATTACGCCATTGTCGATGAAGTGGACAACATTCTGATCGACGAAGCGCGCACCCCGTTGATCATCTCTGGCGAGGCGCGTGAAAGCTCAAATTATTACATGCAATTTGCGTCGCTGGTCAGCACGTTGCGGCTGGATGAGCATTTTGTGGTCAACGAAAAAGAGCGCGTTGTCACCTTGACCGAAGATGGCATTGCCGCAATCGAGCAGCGGCTCAATATCGAAAATCTCTACAGCCCCGAACACTTCGATATGGTGCCCTATCTCGACAACGCATTGCGGGCCCACGCCCTCTACAAGAACGATGTGGATTACATTGTTCGCAACCACGAAGTGATCATCGTCGATGAATTTACAGGGCGGTTGATGGAAGGGCGCCGCTACAGCGAAGGGCTCCACCAGGCCATTGAGGCCAAAGAAGGCGTCAAGGTGCAAAAGGAATCGATGACGCTGGCAACGATCACCTTCCAGAATTTCTTCCGCATGTATAGCAAATTGGCCGGCATGACCGGTACCGCCAAGACGGAAGAAGAAGAATTCCAGAAGATCTACAATCTGGATGTGATCATGGTGCCAACCTACCGCCCTGTTGTGCGCGAAGATCTGCCCGATCTGGTCTACCGTTCGCAGGAGGCAAAGTTCCAGGCCGTGCTCGAAGATATTGTCGAGGCACACAAACGCGGCCAGCCGATCCTGGTGGGTACGGTTGCCATCGAGACCAGCGAACATGTCAGCAATTTGTTGCGGCGGCGTGGCATCGCCCATGAAGTGCTGAATGCTAAAAACCACGAGCGCGAGGCCACGATCATCGCCCAGGCAGGGCGCCCCGGCGCGGTGACCATTGCGACCAACATGGCGGGTCGTGGTGTGGATATTTTGCTGGGCGGCAATGCCGAAGGTCTGGCGCGCGAACAATTGCGCAAAGAGAACATCGACCTCGCCGAGATTCCGCAAGCCGCCTGGAATGAAACCATCGATCTGCTCAAACAGGGCAAGGATCCGCTGGCGAGCTATGATATCCGCTGGGCGCAGGTGATCGTGGACAAATATAACGAAGTGCGCCGAGATGCCGAGCATGTGCGCTCACTCGGGGGCCTGCATGTGATCGGCACCGAGCGGCACGAAGCGCGGCGCATCGACAACCAGTTGCGCGGTCGTGCTGGCCGGTTGGGCGACCCTGGCAGCAGCCGCTTTTATCTGAGCTTGAACGATGAGCTGATGCGCCGCTTTGGTGGCGAGCGGATCAGCAACATCATGAGCCGGTTGGGCGTCGAGGAAGATGTGCCAATCGAGGCCGGTCTGGTTTCGCGGGCCATCGAAAACGCGCAGACCAAGGTCGAAGGGCACAACTTCGACATCCGCAAACATGTCTTGCAATATGACGAAGTCGTCAACGAGCAGCGCAATCGCATCTATGAGCAGCGGCGGCGCATCCTCAACGAGCCATCGATGAAAAACTCGGTCATCACCATGATCGAAGAAGAGGTCGATGCAGTGGTCGGCAATTTTGTCTCTACCGATCTGGATGCGGAAGAGTGGCCGCTGGAGGATCTGGCCCAGGCTCTGCGTGGGCTCTTCCCCTTCCCGGCCGAGTTCCCCGTGGAAGAATGGCGCAACCGCGGCGTAGATGATATCAGCGACGAAGCGGTCGAGTTGGCTTTGGCCGCCTATGAAGCCAAAGAGGCGCAGGTGGCCGAACCGACCATGCGCCAGGCCGAGCGGCAGATCATGCTGTGGGCGGTGGATAATCGCTGGGTGCGCCACCTGACGGATCTGGATCATTTGCGTGAGGGGATTGGTCTGCAAGCCTACGCGCAGATCGACCCATTGGTGGCCTACAAGCGGGAAGCCTTCAACATGTACGCCGACTTGATGGAAGAGATCCGCGGCGATATTGTCAAGGCGGTCTTTACCGTACAAGTTAATCCGCAAATGACGGCGACTGCTGCCGAGGCCGCGGCCCCAGCCAAGCTGGCCCCAACCCCAATCGCCCGCAATATCCGCACCAATCGCGACGAAGGCAAGCAGCAAACGGTGCGTAACAGTGGCCCGCAATTGGGGCGCAATGATCCCTGTTGGTGTGGGAGCGGCAAGAAGTATAAAAATTGCCACATGAAGACCGATCAGCCCCAGCCCAACGGCAGTGGCCAGAAAGTGGCCGCCCGCTAACGGGGGTAGATTTACCGAACAAGACCGCAGAAGCCAGGCCTCTCGCCGCAGAAGCCTGGCTTTTGCTAAAGTACATCATCCTAACCTTTTCGAAAGATAGCTATGCGCATCGCGATTGTCCATATCAGCCAAGAGACTGGCAGCTTCACCCCAACCCCGACCACGCTCGCCACTTTTCAGCAATTTGGCCTGTATGAAGGTGCCGAGATTCTGACCAAGATGCAAGGAGCCGGCTCGATCGGTGGTTTTCTTGCTGCTGCCGCAGAGACCGATCTCGTCTTTGAACCAGTGCCAATCATTCAAGCTATCGGTGGGGCAAGTGGCCCATTGACCGCGGAGATTTTGGCGTTCTTAGAAGAAAAATTGGTGACGGGTCTGCAAAATGCGCTGCCCATCGATGCCTTTTTCTTTAGCCAACACGGGGCCGCGGCTGCCGAAAATGAACCCGATGTCGAAGGATACCTGTTAGCCGCGGCGCGGCGCGTCCTGGGCCCAGACGTGCCCATCATCTCGCCGCTGGATCATCATGGCAACATTACCGCGCGGATGATGCAACACCTGGATGGTTTGGTGGCGCACCGCACGCAGCCCCATCTCCCCTTCGAGACCGGCAAACTGGCCGCCGAGTTGTTATTCGCCACGCTGCAGGGCAAAGTCAAGCCGACCATGGCCTGGCGCAAGATCCCAATCATCACCCATCAGGAGCAATTTCTCACCAGCCACGGGCCCATGAAGCTTTGGTTTGATCAGGCGCGGGCCTGGGAAGAAGCCCCGGCGGTGCTCTCGGTGTCGCCGTTCCCCATGCAACCCTGGCTCGATGTGCTCGAAGGCGGCTGGTCTGTGGTGGCTGTGACTGATAACGACCCCGCGCTCGCCGAGCAGATTGTCGAAGAGATGGCGCAAATGGCCTGGGATCTGCGCGAGCAATTTATTGTCCTGGAGAGTGTGCCACCGGTTACAGCCGTCAAGCGGGCGCTCGCTGCCAGCCAGGGGTTGATCATCCTCTCGGATACGGGGGACAGCGTCTTTGGCGGTGCGCCGGGCGACAGCACGCAGATCCTGCGCGCCATGCTGGACGTGGGCGTCGATCAACCTGCGCTCGTGCCGATTGTGGATGCTGAAGTCGTGCAACAGGCGATCAGCGCGGGCGTGGGCAGTACGATCCACGTGGCCGTGGGCGGCAAACGCGCCCCAAACTTTCACCAGCCAGTGCCGATCACAGCCCAGGTTCTCGCCATTGGGGGCGGGCGTATTCAAGAGAAATTGGTCAGCCTCGAATCGTTCGACATGGGCCGCGCCGTGCTCCTCGCCGTGGGCACGATTCGGCTCGTGGTCAGCGAACGGGAAGGGATCGGCGGCAACCACCCGGTGGTCTATCGCCATTTTGGGGTCGAACCGGCGACGGCTAAAATGGTAGTGTTGAAGACGGCGAGCAATTTCCAATACTATACTGAACTTGCGAGTGAGATTATTCGGGTGGATACGGTCGGGCCGACCATGTCCCGCTTAGAGGATTTTGCCTGGCAGCAATTGCCGCGCCCGATTTGGCCCTTGGATGAACGCCACGATTGGCGATGAAGGAGCAATGATGCAAGTTGGCGAAATTATGAGCAGTCCGGCGATCACGGTGTTGCCGCATACATCGGTGCAAGAAGTTGCTCGGCTGATGCGCGAACATCAGATCAGCGGCCTGCCTGTGGTGGATGAGGCTGGCAACTTGCTGGGGCTGATTACTGAATTGGATCTGATCGCCCGCAACGCCCCGCTGACCCAGCCGTCGTACCTGACATTTTTGTCGGCGATGATCCCGCTCAATCCCAGCGAATATCGGCAATACAAAGAGCAGGCGCTGCAAGCCCTGGCCACCAACGCCGGTGAATTGATGGGCCGCGACGAGCTGATCGATCTCAGCGTGACGGCCACGACAGGCACCGACGAGGTAATGCGGCGCATGTTGAACCCACGCGCAACCTTGCTGCCGGTGCTTGAAGGCAACAAAGTGATCGGTGTGGTCACCCGCACCGACGTGGTTCGTTTGATCGAGCAGTTGGAGTTGGAATTGTTGCAACGCACCGGCGAGTGAACCGTCGTGCGTGCTCTATGAGGGGGCGGCGTGGGGGAGGGTGCAACCGGGCACTTTGACCGCTGCACGCTGCCCCTGAACGCTGAACCCTACGCCCACAACGCGTCGCCATCCTCTTCCCGTTGAAGGGTGTTCTCGGCAAAGAGGGCATCATCACGTTCATCGGCGCGGCGATCCCCCGCAAACCATTGATACCACGCTTCCGGCGCGTCCACACTTTGCCCGCCGTGCGTGGTGATGCGCGAGCGCACCCGCACCATCACCGGCGTGTTGACGCTGGCCCCACTGATGATCACCTGGCCTTTGCTCAGGCTGGATAGCTCCATCAACAGATCCCGCCCCACACTTTCGATCGACTCCGCGATGCGCGCCTGGTCAATCGGGTTGGTGATGCGCATGATGCACTGGGTCATGCACTGGCTGAGCACGTCGCTGTCGAGCTTGCCGGGGCGCTGGCTGATCAAGCCCACGCTGACGCCAAATTTGCGTCCTTCGCTCAGGATCTGTTTGAGCACGTCGGTGCTGACGGCATCGGCGCTGGCCGGGGCGTAGTTGTGCGCCTCTTCGAGCAGGCAAAAGACCGGGAAGGGAATATAATTTTTGTCGCCGCGGCTGATCTTCTGTTTGCTGGTGTCGAGCCGAGCCTGGTAGACCCGGCGCAGGATCGTGGATGCGATCACCTGTTGCTCGCGCTGATCGACCTCGTTGAGTTGGATCACCGTGCACTGGCCGGGGCGGAACAGTTTGCCCAATTCGAGATTTTCGCTGTTGTTGAAGATGCGGCTGCCTCCCAACACAGCATTCAACCGCCAAATCAGCGCGCCGGTGGTGGGGTCTTCTTCCTCTGCCTCAAATCCATTTTCTTCGCCCCCCTTTTTGCCCTCAACTGTTTGGCGCACAGCATAAAGCAACTGCTCCAAATTGTAGCCACTCTTAAAACTGCGCTGGGCAAAGGCGTAGGCTCGCCCCAGTTGATAGTGCATCTTCTCGGAGAGATTGGGCAACAGATAGCGCAGATCGGCCAGGGTCAGCGTGTCGATGCGTACGCGCACACTTTCCGGCTGAAAGATGCGCACAGTCGGTTTGTAATCGCCCTCGCGGAATTGAGGACGATTCATCATCTCTTGGAGCGTGCTATATTCGCCGTGCGGGTCGATGATCAGCACCGCGGCGCGGTTGTAGGGCATCAACATCTCTTCGAGCAGCACACCGGCCAGGTAACTTTTGCCGCTGCCCGTGCTGGCGATGATTGCCAAATGGGTGCTGGTGAAACCCCGCACATCCACCGCCAGCGGGACAGCATCCGGCGCACGGCTGAGCAGGCTGCCCAAATGAGCGCTGCCGCGATCCCCCACTTTGCGCTTGCTCAGGACTTCGGTCAACTGGGCATCGCTGGCAATGTAGATGGGCGAGCCGCCCACCGGTGGCACGCGCGGGTTGATAAAATCCCCCAGCGCCGGGCTATGGTAGCCCAGGACCGCCACGGTGATCTCAAACAATTCGTGCTCTTCGCTGTCATAGCCCAGCAACGCGGCTACCTGGCGGGGCGGTACGGTCGGGTCGGCCATAAAGCTGTCGGGGAAAAGTTTGACCGATTCGCGTCCCGTCACCCGCCCGAGGATCTGCCGCTCCTCCCCATCCACATGGGCGAGGTAATAGACAAATTCGCCATGTTTGACGCGCCGGTCGGGGTCGGGCGCAATAAAGGTAAATTCGTGCGGCGTTTCGCCCGGTCCCTTGACCGTGCCGATACAAGTTGCATTCATAAGTGTAAAAGCCCTACCGGAATCTCCATTTCCTGTGCTGTCAGCCCGCCGTGGTGGCCGTAAAATTTCTGATCGAAACGATCTTTTTCGTACCACCAAACGGATTCCCCCGCCGCGGGCAGCACGACGAGATCGCCCACGCGGGCCAGGAAGTTGTCGGCCAGCGGTGGCGGGCCAAAGTAGCCCTGCTCGATCAGCGATTGGGTTGTCCAGACCACAGCCTTGTCCACGAGCCGCTCGCTCAGGAAAGCTTGCGCCTCCTCCACCAATCCCTCATTGATGTAGAGAAAGACATCGCGCGCCGAGCCACCGGGCGAGAGCAGCTTGCCGTGGCGGTCGCGGCGCAAAAAGCGCTCAATGCCCGCAAAGGCCGGGTCGGTGTTCAGGTAAATGGCCGTGCGCGGGTCAGTCTCGACCATGCCATGATCCGCTGTGAAGATGAGCAATGTGTTGCGCGCCGTGCGCAGCATCGGTTCGAGCAGCGCTTTTTGCAGCGCAAAGAGTGTCGTGCTGGCCTCCGCGGCAAAATGAGGCGACGTTGGCCCATAATAGTGGCCGACCGTATCGACATTGCCCGTATAGAAAAAGAAATAGCGGGGCGATGCGGCTGGTTGGGCCAATTCATGGCTCAGGTTGGTCAAGCCTTCGGGGAGACTGAAATAGCCCCGGGTGGGCAGGTCGCGCAACATCCACTGCGAATAGGTTGTGGGCATGAACTCGCGTGGCTGGTAGATGATCGGCTGGACATTCGCGGCCCGCAACGTTTGTGGATAGTGGGCCGCGGGGAAAATGGTGGCTGGGTTCACGCCCGCTTTGCGCATGGTTTCGGCTTTGTCGCCCGCCCAGGCAAAAGTCAGCGGCTCGATCATTGCATCCAGCGTTGGCTCGTAAAATTGCCATTCAAAGAGCGCGCTCTGGCCCGACGTCAACCCGGTGTTGAGACAGGTGATGTGGGCGGTGGTGGTGGATGGGAATTGCGAAGTCCAGCGCAAGACCTTGCCGCGCTGCACAAACTCGTTCAGAAAGGGGCTGCTTTCGGCAAATTGCTCAAAAAAGCGCCAGCCAAAGGCATCCACCAGCACCAGCACGACATTATCATAGCGCTGCAACAGATCGCCCCACTGCGCGGCCGCGGGCAGATCCACCGCGGAGCCAGTGAGGCAATGGTGGATCAACGCGGGCAAGTCGGCGAAACAGCCGTGGCCATACTGGGGCGAGAGAAATGTAGATTGAATTGCCATAATGGGTTCCGATCAACCTGCTGGCTGGACGATGCTCTTCCAGGCCAGATTGTTGCGCATGATCGCCAGTTGACGAGTATGGGCCGGGAAGAGGGCGTTGAGCCGGTCGATCACGGTGATCAACAGGGGCGGCAAAAGCGGATTGTTCTGGCCCAACAAAATTGGTGCGTAACGCAAGCGTGGCCCAGTCGCCTCATCCCCATGAAAAGTCTGCAAATCCTGGTCGTCCAGGCGATGGACAAAATTGTTGACTGTAGCAGACACAGCTGGCACCCCTTGATGGTAATTGCCCGCGGTATCGCGCCAGCCCACGGTGAGGACCCCCACCAGCGTGGCGGTTTCAGACAAGTAGTCGGGCGAAAAGATCGCCAATTCTGCATTCGAGCTGAGCCGTGGCCCCAAGTTGCCAAAATCTGGATTGAGCAACAACGTGTTGTAGATGATGCCGATCAGCTTGTCGACACCGGGTGGGCCCGCGGGGGCTACCCCGCTGTTGTTGGACTCCAATTCAATGCCGACAAAGGTACCAAAGGTGTAGTCGGTGGGTTCGGGCTGCAGATCGGTCTCGCCACGATTGTAGATTTGGCAGATATAGTCGATATGGCTATTCGATTTGACGATCTTGCCGATGTAAATGTTATTGAGATCAAGCATAAGCTCACTTCCATCCCGCTCGGAATAGCTATATCAAACCAGAACTTTTGTGCGAATGCAAATATTATAAGTCCAAAATCTGGAGTGCAGCGTTAGACTCCGGACTGCGCACTGCTGACTCCGGACTCCGGACTTTGGACTCCGGATTTTGGACTCAGGACTCCGGACTTTGGACTCAGGACTCCGGACTCAGGACTTTGGACTCAGGACTCTATACGCTCACCGCCCCCCCATCCCCGACAGGGTGATGCCCCGCACAAACCAATTTTGGCCGAGGATGTAGATGATCAGAACCGGGAGCAGCGCGACCACGGAGCCGGCCATCAGCAAGTGCCATTCGGTATTGTATTGGCCCTGAAACGAGCTCAACCCAATCGGGATCGTGCGCATCTGCGGCGAGCGAATGATCACCAGCGGCCAGAGAAAGTCATTCCACGCGCCCTGGAAGTTGAAGATCGTCAAGGTGGCGAGCACCGGGCCACTGAGCGGCAGAATCACTTGCCACCAGATGCGCCAACTGCTGGCCCCATCCATCCGCGCCGCTTCGTCATAGTCCAGGGGCAGGCCGAGGAAATATTGGCGCAACAAAAAGGTGCTAAAGACGCTGAAGGCCGAAGGCAAAATCAGCGCCTGATAGCTGTTGAACCAGCCCAGAAAACGCACAAGAATAAAGTTCGGAATCATCGTCACCTGAAACGGGATCATCAAGGTGGCGAGGTAGAGCAGAAACAGGCCGTCGCGCCCGCGGAAGCGCAAGCGGGCAAAGGCAAAAGCCGCCAGCGAAGCCACCAAAAGCTGCAACACGACCGTGCTGGTCGAGACAATCACACTGTTGAGATAATAGCGCCCGAAGGGCACAACGCGGAACGTCTCGACATAGTTATCGAGCGAAAAGCGGGCAATATCAAAACTGCGGCGCAGAATATCTTCGCGTGGGGCCAGCGAGGCCAGCAGCATGATCAGAAAAGGCAGGAGAATAAAGGCACCAAAGCCGATCAGAAGCAGATGCAGGCCCAGCCTGCCGAGCAGATTGGCTTGAGCCGAATGGTTGGTTAGTCGCTGTGTCGTCATGGTGTATGGTTTGGTTGAAGAGCTGCGCTACTCCGCTTCATAATAGACCCAGCGCCGTTGCATTCGGGTTTGAATCAACGTAAATAAGAAGATAAAAACGAACAGGAACCAGGCAATTGCCGAGGCTTTGCCCATGCGCCCAAACTCAAAGGCATTCTGATAGATGTAGTAGACCACGGTCAAGGTCGCTTGGGCCGGTCCACCACCAGTCATGATAAAGGCTTCCGTAAAGAGTTGGAATGCGCCGATCATCTGGATGATGAAGAGAAAAAAGGTGGTCGGGCTGATCAGCGGCAGGGTGACGTTGAGAAAGCGCTGCCATGCCGAGGCCCCATCCGCGTGCGCGGCGTCGTACAATTCTTTGGGGACACTCTGCAACGCGGCCAGATAGATCACCATGGTGAAGCCGGTATTCTTCCAGAGGGTGAGCAGTACAACCGAGGGTTTGGCCCAGCGTGTGCTGTTGAGAAAATCGGGTGGCTGAATCGGCAACCCGCTCCAGCGCCCCAGATCCCAGATCCACTGGCTGATCAAGCCGTGGTCGCGATTGAGCAGGAACTGGAAGGCAATCGCCCCGGCGATGATCGTGGTCACAACCGGCATAAAGTAGATGACCCGGTAGATCAGCCGCCCGCGCAGTGGCTGGTTTAGTGCCAACGCCAGGAGCAGACCAAGCAGCAATTGCAGCGGCACAATGGTCAGCATGAAATAGAGGGTGTTCCAGGCTACCTGGCGAAAGACTGTATCCCGCGTGAGCAACTGGCGATAGTTTGCCCAGCCGACAAATTCGGGCGGGCGCAGCAGATTCCAATCCACAAAACTGAGGGCCAGCGAAGCCAGGACCGGAAGCGCCACAAAGAGCAGAAAGCCAAGAAAGCTGGGTAACAGAAAAAGATAGCCTTCCCATTGCTGATCGGGACGCCAGCGCCAGCCGCGTCGTTGTTCAACCATCGGTTGGGCAGAGTCGAGTGTGGTCATAAATTACAAGGTTGTGTCGAAGTGGGACGCTCAAAAAATCAGCAGGCCACAATTGTTTGCACAACTGTAGCCCACTGATTATACCAGAGTGAAGATGGAATGGCTATCTATCGGGACGGGACAAGTTCAGCGTGCCCAGCCCCACCCCTGACCTTAGTTCGCCACTTCAATGGTGACCGAACAAGGGGCGGGGAAATTCCCCGTGTTATCAACGACCGTGAGGCGCATGGTGTAGACCCCATTGATCAGCGCCTGGGTATCGATGGTGGCGAGCAAACCATTTTCAACCTGATTGTTGCCGCCGCCCAGATAGAAATATTCGGCTGCTGAACTGGCATCGGCACCGTTGGCATATTCCAGCTTAAAGTAGCTGAAGTCTTCGTGATTCGCCGAACCGATCACATCAATTGTGCCACTCAAGACCTGGTTGACCCCTGGGAAAACGATCATCGAGCGGGGATCGCTGCACGCTGGTACGATCACCAAGGTGGTCTCTTCTTCGCTTTCCACGCTTTCGGTGGCACCCTCCGACTCGGTGATTGGGGCCGTGGTTGTCAGCGATTCGGTGCTGGTTAACTCCGCTGTCGGCGTTGGCAGCGGAGTGGCTGTCGCCGGGACGGTAGTGGGCACAGCCGTCGGGGTTGCCGGGAGTGGCGTCGGCGTGAAGGTGGCGGGTAATGGCGTTGCGGTCGGCGCGCTGAGCGTTGGTGTGACCGCCGCGGTCGAGGTCAGCGGCGTAGTGACGGGTGTCAATCCATCGATCTCAGCGGTAAGGGCCAGCGAGGTTGTGATCATCTCGCCGAACCCCAATTGCAGATTCAGGCTCAGCAACATGGGCACCGTGACTGTTTGGGTCTCGGTCGGGCCGATTGGGATCAATAATGTGACCGAAACGGGTAATTGCTGCCGCAACGTCGTCGTTACCGGCTGAATCTGCACGACAGTAGGGCCGTTTGCCGCGCTGGTTGCCTCGGGCTCTTCTTCATCGATCATGGTATTTTGGGCCGCGACCGACGCGGTCAACAATAACAGTAGCAGTGTGGCCAGCAACAAGCTCAGCCATCCAGTTTTGCGCATTTTGGGCTCCTTTTCCAATCATCTCGATCAGGAACAGCTACTCCGAAGGTGCGCTGTCTCCTTGGGTCACCTGGGATAAGCAACGTTTGGCGCTGCCAGAAAGTTCAATATTGGGCCTGTATGGATACAAAAAGCGACACTCACAGCAGTGGGTGTCGCTTTTTACACTCACCCCACCGACGGATCAAGTGGGGAGGAAGCCGAATAGGTTACTGCGTATAGCCATTGTCGGCGAGGAACGCGTTGACCTGTTCGCAGAGCGCGGGCAGGGCATCGGCAGGCGCTGCCTCACCGACCCAGATCTGCTGCATGGCCGGGTTGATGATCGAGCCATTCAACTCGTTCCACTCGGGGATCAACGCAATGCGGCCCACTTTGGCATTTTCCGCTTCGGTGACAAAGGCCTGGCGGCTGGCTGGCGGTTCAGCCGAATCCAGGAAGACATCCGAATTGGCCGTGGAGCGGAGGGCAGGCAAAATTTCGCCCGAAGCTGTGTAGATGCGCTGACCACCATCGGTGCTTTGCAGCCAGCTCAGGAAGACCCAGGCCGCGTCCTTATCGTCGCTGGCCGCGCTCATGGTCCAGGCCGCGCCAACTGCGCTGGCCGACCGTTGCCCACCAGCTGGGATCGGCACAGGTGCTACGTCGTAATTCAGCCCGGCCGCATTAAATTGCGAAACCCGGCTGGCATTCTGAATGATCATCGCGGCCTGGCCATTAGCCATGACTGTGGAGTCGCCACCGGCCTGACCAAGGCTGGCATCGCGCATGGCAATGCCAGCGTTCATCATCCCGGCAAAGAATTCGATCGCCTCGACGGCTTCTGGCTGATCCAGCGTGCAGGCAGTCGGGTTGCTCACATCATCCAGGATGCCGCCGCCATTCTGGCCGACCCAAAGCTGGAATTTGCCACCTTCCATCGCCAGGCCATAGCGCGTGGTCTGCCCACCTTCGCTCACGGTCAAGGCTTCGGCCGCGGCCAGCAGATCGTCCCACGTCCATTCATCGGTTGGGTACTCAATGCCCACTTCGTCGAAGATGTCTTTGTTGTAATAGAGCACTTCGGCGCTCATGTCGCGCGGGAAACCATAAACGCTGCCCTCATACATGGCCGGTTCCAGCAGAGCGGGCCAATAGTCCTCCAGGTTGTAATCACCCGCTTCGATGAAGGGATCCAGATTCTCCAACACACCCTGAGCCGCATAAGGCAAAACTGGCGTCAGGAAGAGCACATCGGGAATATTTTCGACATCCCCGCTGGCCCATGTGGTCTGCATGGCGGTGAAATAATCCCCCCATGGATAGCTGACGATCTCGATCTGAATCTCTGGGTGTTCGGCCTCAAACGCATCGGCCACAGCCTGGTGGGTGGCGATCTCCTCTGGGCTGCCCCACATTGCCCAAGTGAGCGTGGTGGTTTCACCGGCTGGGGCTTCGGCTTCGGCGGCTGGCGTGGTTGCACTTTGGGCGGCGGGCGCACTGCCCGGGGCGGCGGGCGCACACGCCATTGCCAATAGCAGAATGGCAATCAAGGCGGGTAAGGCCACGAATTGTTTACGTTGCATCATAACCTCCATAACTTTCGACTACGATTGGTAAACCGACAAGCGGCTCGGGTGACAACGTTCTACCTAGGGTTGCTGGAACAGCGCTTAATAGCGTCATGATTGATTCGGTTAGGTAAGGCTTTTAGTTTATCATGTGGCAAGCCAGCCTGCAACTGAATTAGCATTAGGTTTACCAGGACAGCTTGGGTTTGAAGCTGCCACATCCGATTGGGAAACACTTTATGATCAAAGCAATCATCTTCGATATTGGCGGCGTCTTGATCCGCACGGAGGATCACACGCGGCGTGCTGCGCTCGAACAACGGTTGGGGCTCCAGCCCGGCGAGGCCGAATTTCTGCTCTACAACAGTGACCGCGGTCGCCAGGCTCAGTCTGGTGCCATCAGCGCCCGCGACCAATGGGCGTGGGCGCAGCAACGCTTTGGCCTGGATGATCCTGGCCTGCACCAGTTCCGGGCCGAGTATTGGGGTGGCGACCGGATCGATACCAGCCTGCTCGAGTTGATCCGCTCGCTGCATGAGCGTTACCAAACCGCGATCATCAGCAACGCCATGGACGATCTGCTGGAAGATGCGGTGGCGCGGCTCGACCCGGATGGTACGCTTTTTGATGTGGTCGTTGGCTCGGCCTACGAGCGGATCATGAAGCCGGCCCCGGAAATATTTTTGCGCACATTAGAGCGACTGGGGCGCACACCCGCCGAAGCGATTTTTATCGATGACATGCCCGCCAATGTCGCCGGGGCCCAAGTGGTGGGGCTGGCCGCGATCCATTTCCAGCCGGGTATTGATTTGCGGCGCGCCCTGGCTGAGCACGGGGTTGTCTAAGATCCGCTCCGGAAACTGGTTGCGACTTCCAAAACCGGGCCTACCCAGCTTGATTGGCGCAGAATTTACGGATAAACGCTAAGGAGCGCAGACCGCGCGCGCAAGCAGCGGCAAATACACCTCGGCCAGCATCCGCTCGACAATGCACGACCAATCATACTGGCGGGCTGCTGCGCTGGCTTGCGTGCCCAAACGGGCTCGCAATTCGGGATTGCTCACCAATTCATAGATGCGTTCTGCCAGGGCGGCTGGGTCGCGCGGGGGGACGGTCAGCCCGGTTTCGCCATCCTGCACCAGATGCACCAGGCCCCCCACTGCCGAGGCGATGACCGGTGTGCCGGTTGCCATGGCTTCGAGCGCCACCATGCCAAAGCTCTCGTAGTCCGACGGCATCACAACCAGGTCGGCGGCGGCAAAATAATGAACCAGATCAGCTTGCTCTTTGGCCCCGACAAAATCAACCAGATCGCACAGTTGCAACGTGCACTGCAAGTGATAGAGCCGCGTCAGCTCCGCATCGCGCGGGGCCGCGGTTGGATCCCCCCCGATGATCGTGACTTTGGCCCCGGCCATCAGCGCCGGGTGTTGATGGCGCAACAGGGCAGTCGCCCGCAACAATGTATCAATACCTTTGAGCGGTTCGATGCGCCCCGTAAAGAGAATGTTCGTGTGCTCGGCAGGTAGATCAACCTTGGCGCGGGCCTGGGCTTTGGCCATGCTTTGAAAGCGTTGCAGATCCACCCCCGGCGGAATGATGACAATCTTCTCGGGGTCGGCGCCGTAGAAGTCGATCATCTGGTTGCGCTCGGTGTGGGTAGCCGCGATCAGCCGGTCCGCGAGGCGCATCACGCGGCGTTCCCCTGCCAAACGCGCGGGGGATGCCTGATCGCTCGGGCTTTGGGCAACCTGATTTTTCAGATGGCCTAAGGTGTGAAACATCTGCACAATGGGCAACGGCCCCCAGACCGTGCGCAGGCGTTCGGCCACAAGCCCCGACAGCCAGTAATGGCTGTAGATCAGTCTATAGCGCTGGTCTGCCTGCTGGGCAAATTGTTGCACGCCCTGGGCAAAGTCCGGCAGATAGTGCTCAACTTCATCCACGGGGATGTGCCGGGGAGGGCCAGCCACAATGTTGATGACGCGGACGTTGGGCCCCAGCGTCGTCTCGATCAAAGGCTGGTCAGGCGTCGTGGCCCGCGTGAAAATATCGACCAGAATGCCACGCCGAGCGAGTTCGCGGCTAAATTCGCGAATGTAGACATTCATTCCCCCCGTTTTTTCGCCACCGAGGGCAGCCAATGGGCTGGTATGAACGCTGAGCATCGCGATCCGTTGTACCATTGAGGAGCTATCATTCGTCATAACCATCACAGTATTCGCTGAGTTCTCTGTCTGGCTCATCCTTTGATTACGCTATAATAAATATAGCATAGTCTGCGTGAAAACAGTGTGAGGCTTGGTTCCAATTGAAACTTTGGACAATCATCAAATGAGTGATTCCTATCAGGCGATTTACCTATCTCCCCATTTGGATGATGTTGCGCTCTCCTGTGGGGGACAAATTGCGCAGCGAACCGCGGCTGGCGAGCGCGTATTGATCGTCACGGTGATGGCAGGGGATCCGCCGCGCGGGGCTTTTTCATCCTATGTGCAGAGCCTGCATGATCGGTGGCGGCTGGCCACTGACGCGGCCGCTGTGCGCCGCGAGGAAGATCGGCGTGCGTGTGCCGTGCTGGGCGCGGAAGCCGACCATTGGCAGGTGCCCGACTGCATCTACCGCGTCGATGCGCGTACCCATCAGCCCTTTTATGTCTCCGATAAAGATATTTTTGACCAGGTGGCCCCCGCGGAAGAGCCATTGATCGCGGCATTGGCCGAGCAACTCCAGCGGTTACCAGCCACAAGCGAGATCTATTCGCCGCTGGCCGTGGTGCATCGGGTGGATGAAAATCACGCGGGCAGCCACGTGGATCATCAATTAGTGCGGCGGGCCGCGGAGTTGGTTTTTGGCACGCGATTGGCTTATTACGAGGATTATCCGTACATCCAGGAGGCCGGAGCGCTGGCCCGCACGTTGACGCCGCGCGAGCAGCACTGGCAACCGGTGGTGATCCCATTGACAGATGAGGCCATTGAACGCAAGATCCGCGCCATTCAGCAATTTGAATCCCAACTCAGCACCTTTTGGCGCGACGAAGCGAATTTACGCGCTGAAGTGGCTGGGTACGCGGCCCGCGTCGGTGGGGAACGGTATTGGCGGCCTTGATGCCTGAACCGTGATGAGTGAAGAGGGCACTGTCATGCGTCAGACATCACTCGGCACTTCTCACTCATCATCGTCATCATCGTAGCCGTCGTCGTCGTCATCATCAGTGGCCGCGGCTGCTGGTTGGAGCGTCACCGTCCATTCCGCGGTGGCGCGCTGGCCATTCACCCCATACGCGATGGCGCGCAACCGGTGTGGGCCGCCGCGAATGGGCTGACCATTGGGCCATCGCTGATCCTGCTCGGCAAAGTTCCAGGCCAAACATCGGGTCCCATCATCGTCAAAAACACAGTAGGGCGCGGTGCGGTCGCTGCGGGCATAGAGCAGCGCGTCCGCATTGTTGAGGATCTGCAACTCGACAATTTCCACCCCCGCCCCGTCCTGCTCGCCCACTGCAGGATCATGCGCTGTAACCTGGAAGACCAGGGTTTGCGCGAGCGTGGTTGCCGTCGAACCGGCGTCGGTCTGCATCATGGCAATGGTTGGCGGGTGCGCAGCAGTGGCAGTGGCTTGCGCCGCGCGAACATTATCGATGCTGACTGCCGCGGTGGCGCGGGCAGCATCATACGCGTTGATGAGCCCTGCCGCCACCACTGCCGCGAGCACCGGCTCGCTGAGGATCGGCGTGGGCGTGCTGGCTGCCGGCTCATCCCCCGAGACATCCACTGACGGCGTGGGGGGGGGGCAGCAGCGGGGTTGCCGAGAGCAAGGCATCGAGCATAGTCTGGGCATCGTTCTGCGCGTTGAGCAGATCTTCCAGGTTGGCGGCCAGGGTGGCTTGTGCGTTCAAGCCCTGGTCGCGTTCAGCGATGATCGTTTGGCGGGCGTTGATCTCATGGGCATTGGCCGTTTGTGCCACTGCCCGTTGTACTTCGGCGGCGATGCTGTTTTGGCGCGCCAACCAGCTTGAGATCACCGCGATGATCGCTAGCAGCACCGCCATCACACTGATCACCGAGAGCTGAATGGCGCGGCTCCGCAGCCCCGCGGCGATCTGGCTTTGATAGGCGGCCCAGTTCCGTTCAGTTTCGGCGCGCTGGCGTTGCTCTTCGGCAATGGCTTGGGCCTGTTGCAACTCGCGCTGGCGTATCTCTTCTTCGGCTTGTTGCGCGGCCACATGCGCAGCCTGGCTCGCCTCCACAAAGGTCGCTTCCAGCTCGTTCAGATCCTCATAACGCAAGGCTTCATCGAGCAAAGCGCCGCGCAAGAGCGCACCCGGGTCGCGCTCGACCTTTTCCCATTGCTCCGCGGCTTCGGTCAGCCGCAAGCGCTGGCGCAGACGGTCGCGCTCTTCGTCCAACCAATCGACCAGGCGGGGCCAGTTGCGCACCAGCGCTTCGTGGGCCACTTCCACTTGCCGATCCGCCGAGGTGTCGCCTTCGCTGAGCCGCAGCAACCGGGCATCGATCCAGCGTTGCAATACCCGATCCACCCGATCGTGCGCTTCGCCCATCTGGTAAAGGCTCGCGATGCGCACGCGGTTGCTGGTCACTTCCAGCCCTTCGCTGGGCCGCACCAGCCGCAAAAGAATGCGGCGGGTGGTGACTTGCTCTTCGGGGATCAGCGATTCGTAGAGTTCGTCCGCGCTGCGAGCCAGGGCCAGCCGTCCACCGCCCAGACGCCGATACGCGGCCCAGGTGATGCGATTGCGTTCGCGCGCTTCCCAGAGTTTGAGCAGGGTAAATTGTAACAAGGGCAGCGCGGCCGGTTCCCCGAGAATGTCTTGCAGCAGCGCGTCGACGATGCCTGCCTCAAACTTGAGCCCGATCGCCGCGGCCGGTTTTTCGATCGCCTCGCGCAATTCAGCCGCGTTGAGTGGGGTGACCCGCACCAGTGCTTGCTCGAAAAAAGGCTGAAAATCGGCCAGGCGCATGATGAAGCTCTCGAAGTCTGTGCGCATCGTCAGGATCACGGTGTGGCGATAATCGGCTGCCTGGCTGAGGTGCAGCAGATTGGCGGCAAAGGCCTGGCGGGCTTCCTCGTCGGTGCAGAGCGTGAACAGTTCCTCGAATTGGTCGATCACCAGCACGGCAGGGGTATTGCCAGTTTCATTGACGACCGTGGTCAAAAAATGGGGATCCGCCTTGAGCCGAGCCACCTGGTTGGCCAGCCACGTTGACGCATCCTGGTCGGCAGTGGGTTGGTTGCCGGCTGATTGCAGCACCCGCGCCAGATTCGCCAGCGGGTCGGAGCCGGGCACCATGCGCGGGGCATAACGCCATTGCTCGCTGCCCACATTGCCATCTGCCGCGGGAATTGCCCCCTGTTTGAGCGCAGGTACCAACCCCGCCAGCACCAACGAAGATTTGCCGCTGCCCGAGGGGCCAACCACCGCCAACAGGCGGGCAGCTTTCAACTTATCGATCAGCAACTCGGCCAGGCGTTGTCGCCCAAAGAAAATACCGCTCTGTGGCTCGCGGAAGGCATCCAGCCCCACATAGGGGCAGAGTTCGTCGGGCAGTTCGGGGGCCAGTGCCGGGTCAAAATCGGCCAGTATGGTATCAGCCGGCGCGGGGCGTTCGCTGGCATTGCTGAGCAGGGTTGCCATCCAATAGTCGAGCAGACTTTGCGCGGTCCAGCGTTCGGCTTCATTGTCCAATAGCGCGCCGGTGGCGCGGCCTTGGCGCAGGAAGGCTTCGGCGGCGGCAAAAAATGCCTCACTATCGCCCTGTTCGCGGTGCGCTTGCAGCAGCGCGCTATGGGCGGCGCGGAGGGCACTCAGGGAGGGGAACGCGGTGGGTGAGCTGGAATCGACCATGAGTTATTCCAAAAGTTTGAGCACAGCAGTCAGCGGCTCGCCCACCTGGCGTAATTCTTCGCACTGGGCTTTGAGCATGACATCGACCTGATAAAAGCGGCTACCTGCTCGTTGCCGATAGCGCCGAAAATAGCGTTCGATCAGCAGGGGATTTTGCGCGGCGAGTGCTTTGTCGAGTTGTGCCCCGTCAGCCTGCAGGAATTGCACCCATTCCGTGTTGTCGGCCTGGCAGAGCTGATCGATCTTAGCCCGCACATCGGGCCAGGAAAATTCCAATTCGGCGCGGTCGTGGATCATCACATCCTCGATGCGCCCCAGAATACGCTCCACCGCCTGCCACTGGTCATGGTCGCTGATCAACTGCGTCAACCGTTGATCGACCGCGCGCAAAGCCTCGCCCCCGCGTTGAAAGGTGCCAAAATGGTCGGCCTGGGCGGGCGAATCGACAAGCGCGCCTTGGATCGCGGTCATCACGTTGATCAACTCGCCGAGCCGCAACATACGCGCGGCCGCGCTCAGGCGTTGGTTGATCGTCGAAGGGTGCAGCGCGATGGTACGTTTGAGCAGCCAAACCGTGTGTTTGAGCGCTTCGCCATCCAACCCGGTGAGCGCGCGGTTGAGTTGCAGCTGCGCCTGGACCACTTCCTCGATCCAGCCCACTTCGCTGGCGGGTAAGGTGTTGCGGCCAGCCACCGTGCGCAAGGCCACGACGATCTCCTGGAGCGTCACTTCATAGTTGAGCAGATTGTCCACGGCTTGGGGATCGGCGGGGAAGCGCGGCAGTTCCTGACGGATTACATGATAGCAGCGAAATTGTAATTTGTGGAGCAGATCGTGCAGTTCTTTGTAGTGGGCCAGCAATTCGATCTGCTGGCTGGCAACTTGAAAATTGCTGCGAAAGGTGGCGACCAGGCTGCGCACGATCGGGTTGTTCATCAAGCTGGAAAGGGCGCTGAGGCTCTGGCTGACCAGCGTAACCGGCGAGGTGGCGCTTGTCTGTTCGGGCAGCCACGACCACAACCGAGCATCATTGGTGCGCAGAAACAGTTGCGCCGACCCCCAACTCTGATCGCTCTGCTGGGTGGCCAGGGCGACCCGCGCCTCGGTCAGGGCCGCGTCCACCCCATACCCGTCGGCCAGCGCGGCATAAAATTCGCCCGAAAAGATCTGCATCGCCTGCGCTGGAATGGGAAATTGCAGCCCGATCACCGCGGGGATGCCCTGTTGCACCAGGTGATGGGCGATCTCGCTGATTGGGCGGCTGCCCGCGGCTGTGGGCGCGCTGATCGGGTGGATGAGCACCAGCCGGAGTGTTGGTTCGTTATGCAGCAATTGGCCCAGCTCTTGGGCGGCGACCGGCGCGGCCTGCCCAGCATTGTCGAGCAAGGTCAATGCCCCGCCCGGCTGGGCTATCGATGACCCCGCGTGGCCGACAAAGTGAATAATATGCGCTGTCTGTTGGCGTAATGCCTGCTGCAAGGTGGCGAGGGTGGGGTTTTCCAGCCGCACAAGTTGCACCAGTCTTTGATCCACCAGCGTGGCCAGCGCTTGTTGAAGCGTGCGCCAGGCTTGCTCGCTGTCGAAGGTGGGTAGATCGCTCGGCGCGGCGATCACGCTCAGAATCACGACTGGCGGTTGAACCGTGAGGGGCCGCACTGGCTGGGGCAGATCCAAATAATAGACCAGGGGCGAGCTTGTCGAAAGGGCCAAAAAGCGGTTGGCCGTTTCAAAATAGAGATACTCCCAGGGGAGCTGCCACAATGCTGGGGCTTCCTGGAGGCGCAGGCGCAAGCGCAGCCCTGCTTGCCGCCGTTGGGCCTCGTCCAGACTGCGGGTGAGGCAGGCGTACAATTCATCGCTGAAGAGCGCGGCGAATAATTGGCCGCCCACAGCACGCAGGCGTTGCCGGGTCAGGGGATCAGCGGGGTCAGCTGGGTGAGCAATGAGTTGCGCTGCAAAGCGCGTGAGATCCTCCACCAGAAAGGGCGATTGAAATGCACCCTTGGCCTGCCCAACCGGGGAATTGAGCACGCGCGCCTGGTAGCCATCCCCGGCGGGAGTCAATTGGAGGTCGAAGTTCAAATAAGCGTTACCAGCCATGATTCATTGGACGTTACGGTGAGCGCGCTGGTTTCATTTGCTGTATGACAATGGATGAATAATGAACGGTGAATAGACAAGGACGTTTGACGCATGACGTTTGACGGTGATCTAATCAAGCGCGTGGCTTGGCAAACGCCGCTAGTTTCGCATCATCCACGGCCACGCCGAGCCCAGGGCCACTCAGGGGTTGCGCCCTGCCGCCCTGGATCGGCAACGGCTCGGCCAGGATGTCGCTTTCGTAATAAAAGGGGCCGATGATGTCGCAGGGGAATTCTTCGGCACCAATGGCCGCGGTGGCCATGGCCAGGTGGATCATCGCCGCGCTGGCCACGCCCAGTTCCAGGTTGCTGCCGACGGTGCAGGTGAGCCCGGCCGCTTCGGCCACAGCGGCCACTTGCCGTGCTGGCCCAATCCCGCCCCCTTTGGCGACATAGACCGAAAAAATGTCCGCTGCCTGGGCGCGTACCAGAGCCATGGCATCTTGCGCGGTGTTGACACTCTCATCGGCCATGATCGGCACGGTCACATTAGCGCGCACATCGGCCAGCCAGGCAACGTCAAAAGGTTGCACCGGTTGCTCGGCGAAATAGATGTTGTACTCGGCCAGGCGGCGAATGGTGTGGATCGCCACTCGGGGAGACCAGCCCCCATTGGCATCAACGCCCAGCCGGATGGTCGGCCCAATTGCTTCGCGCACCGCGGCCACGCGGCGCACATCTTCGTCGGGATCCAACCCGACTTTGACCTTCATGGTCTGGAAGCCCTGCGCCACTGCCCAGGCGGCAACTTCGGCAGCCTGGGCAGGCGCAAGCCCGGTCACCGAAAATTTGGTGGTGACAAAGTCGCGCACTGGCCCGCCCAATAGCTGATACACGGGCAGCCCCGCGGCTTTGCCCTGAATGTCCCACAGGGCCATTTCGATGGCAGCTTTGGTAAACATATTGCCGTAGATGGCCTTGTGCAGCCTGGCCGTGAGACGGGTGATCGCGGTTGGATCTTCCCCGATCAAGAGCGGCGCGAAGACCGTCTGGATAAAATGCGCGGCGGTGACATTGTCTTCGCCACTCCAGACTGGGGTAGCCGAGACTTCGCCCACCCCGGTGATGTCCGCGTCGGTATGGATCTTCAGCAGCAAAAAGGGCGAGGTTGTATGGTAGCCGCGGCCACTGCGGATGAATGGGCATAAAAATGGGGAACGTTTCAAGCTGCGTAATTTTCATTGGTCTTGACTGTTATGAGTGGGCTGGATGAGCTAAACCCAGCAAGGCTAAGGAATCACGTTCGATCAACCGTTCGATCTGCTCGGCGGGCAGGCGGAAGCGATCGATCTGCACGGTGGCGAGGCTGCGCAACCCGGCCAGCGAATCAGCAACATTTGTGAAGGGGAAGTCGGTGCCAAAGAGTAATTTAGACCAAACCCCATACTCATGCACCAACATCAGGCTGTGAAAGAGCTGCCAGGGGCGATAATGGAGCGCGCTGACATCTGCATAGACATGCGGATGTTTGCGGATGACGGCGATGCACTCGCCTTCGTAGGGGTGACCCAAATGCGCCATGATGATGCGCGCTTCGGGAAAGCGGCGCGCAACCACATCAATATGGCGCGGCAGGGTGGTTTCGAGCGTCGCCTGCGAGGCAAAAGTGGTGCCGGTGTGCAACAAGACGGGCAGGCCATGTTGCTGCGCATAGTGCCACAAAAAATCGAGTTGCTCATCCTGAGGGTAAAATCCAGCATACATCGGCATTAATTTGATGCCGCGCAACCCCAAGGTTTGGTGCCCGTACTCCAATTCCTCCTGCCAGCGTGGTTGGGTCGGGTCGAGCGAGAGAAAGCCGATCAGCCGGGCCGGGTCTTGCGCCACATAAGCGGCTACGTCCTGATCATCCACCCACAGCCCGGCGAGTTTGGCTTTGCCGCCAAAACAGATGGTGACCGCGCAATCGGCCGCGCTGGCGCGATAGTCGGCATAGCGCGTGAGCATATCAACCGGCTCGCTGCGCGACCGATTGGTCTCGGCCAGGAATTGTTCTGAAAAGACTGTATTGGAGGTAAAAACATGGCTGTGTACGTCGATGATCATAGGTCAATCCTGGACAAGA
>CAZIRP010000066.1:0-33131 GCA_964541665.1 uncultured Caldilineaceae bacterium
CATTCAGTTTACTTGCTTTGAGGAGTCTTGTCTTATCCCGAACTCACGTTACTTAACCCCTGCAAAATGAAATATCAGTAGAACCTAATAAATGTTAGTTCGGAATAAGTACTCAAAAAAGCAGCTACAAATGGCGCTTTTCTCAATTCCATGAACAAATTTACATTGTCCTTATCCCGAACTCACGTTAATAAGTTACGTTCGATTAGACAGCAGTTCGAACGCATCTACTAGAGAACTTAGCCATATTTCTGCTGAAACCCCTCGTCGCTTGATGAAAGATAGATCAGCCCTTCAACAAATCCAATAATGCTAGGAATTAACGTCCAGCAGAATAGTATATACAAAATCCCTTGTCCTGATTGCCCCAAGTAAAATTTGTGAACTCCAAGGCCCCCCAGAAAAATTGCAAACAGCGCTGCAACAATTCGATTGCGCCCAGTCATTTGGAATACCACTCCTTTCATCAAATAAGTTTGAGAGTCAAGAACTCATCCATAAAATGACTGCGTCCTCCTGAACTAGGCTAGCCAGAACAGCTTGGTGTAGAATTTACGGATAAGTTCGAAAATACCTATAGATTGTTACTGATTTACTCATAATTACGAAGCAAGCGTTATCAACGGGTTGATCAGATGCAGACCCTACAGCAACTGCCTCTGTAACGAAAGGTGGAAGAGACTTTATTTTTCATCCTTCTCGCTCTCTTGACATCGGGATCCGCCTTAGATAGAATGAAGAAGCACTAACTGCGCGAAGGTTCACAGCTAATTTTCCCGAATAATAATAGTACAAGACCCACGCTCAATTTTGCCGGAAATTTGCCGGTTTTGTGCTTGCCACTCTTTCATGTCCATGTCGAAAAGCTAACTTTACCACAACAAGGAGACGCTGGTGACGCTCCCCCTACGCCACACCGATCCTCCAGCCGCGCCGATTTCTCGCAAGAGTGTGCGCGGCGCGCTCAAACGGCTGCGCGCCGCCGTGCAGCTGGGTGCCCATCCGCTGGCGATGCTGGCCGTTGTGGAAGCGCGGCGCGCAAAGGCCGGTTATGAAGCCAACGACCTGGGCCGTGGTCTGGCTTTGCGCGACCTGTTTCATGTCGCTGTCGAGACGCTCAAACCTCAAACCGACGCCATCGAGCCGAAGCAAAAACGCTGGCGCCTTTACTTCATCGCCCAAGAAGCGTATGTTATTGGGCGCAGCCGCCTTGACCTGCAAGCTGAGATGGCGATCGAACCCAGCACCTACAGTCATGAGGAGGCCGCCCTCATGGACCGGCTGGCGTCCATTTTATGTGAATGGGAGATGGTCGCGCGCGCCGTGCCGGGGCAACCAGCCAGCCCCACTCTCGGTCCCCGCGCCGATTGGGGGGAGATGCGCGACGTGGCGACCTTCCGGGGGCGTGAGGCAGAGCTGGCTCATCTTGCTCACTGGGTGCTAGATGACCGCTGCCGCCTGGTGTCCGTCATCGGGATGGGGGGTGCCGGCAAAACTGCACTGCTCGAAAAGTTCGTGAGCGAGGTCGCCCTCCAGTTCAAGGCGGTCATCTGGCGCTCGTTGCTTAATGCGCCGGCGCTGCCCGATATTCTGGGTGATTGGATTGCGTTTCTCAGTGACGAACAGCCACCAGCCATCCCCCAACGCACGGATCAGGCCATCGCCCGTCTGCTCGCCTGTCTAAGCGAACGGCGCACCCTGCTCGTCCTAGACAATCTCGAGGCGATCTTCCAACCCAATCGGTTGACCGGTCACTATCGACCTGGCTATGAGGCATATGGCCAACTCCTGGCCGCAGTGGGTGAACGCAGCCACCAAAGCTGCTTGCTGCTCACCAGCCGCGAAAAGCCACAGGAACTGGCTCGGCTGGCCGGTGACGCCGCGCCAGTGCGTATCTTTCATCTGGGTGGAATGGATCTGCGCGATACACAATGGCTGCTCCAAGATCGGGCTATCCACGGCACAGCGAACGACTGGCATGCGCTTGTGCACCTCTATGCCGGCAACCCGCTTGCTCTCCTGCTGATGGCCGATGCCATCCGCGACCTCTTTGGCGGAGAGATTGGGCGCTTTCTACATCACGGCGGCACCAGCCTGGGCGATGTGGACGTGGTACTCGACACCCAGTTCGAACGCCTCACCCCACTGGAGCACGCGGTGATCGAGTGGCTGGCTATTGCCCGCGAACCGGTTTCACTGGAAACAATCCGCAAAATCCTGCTCGGGCGGGTCACGACACCGGCGTTGTTGTCGGCGCTGCACTCGTTGCGCCGCCGTTCGCTCGTTGAAGTGCGCGAGAGCGGCTTTACACTCCAGAACATGGTCATGGAATATGTGACCGGCCGTTATATCCGTCGTTGTCACCACGCCATTGTGGACGGCGACCTCGCTGCCCTGGACAGCCATGCCCTCCTGCTCGCCCAAGCCAAAGAGTTTGTACGCTTGGGCCAGGAGCGGGTCATCGTTCAGCCGTTGCTCGACCATCTTGGGCAACAGTGCCAATCCCGCGACGCTATCGCCCACCGCCTCCTGGCCCTGGTCGTTGCTCTGCGCACGGGGCAAGTCCAATACACCGGTTACGCCGCCGGCAACCTGGTCAATCTGCTCCGTTGCCTGGCGTGGCCTCTGGACGGCGTTGACTGCTCTGGGTTGACCCTGCGGGAGACCTGTCTGCAGGATGTAACGCTACACGAAACCAACTTCCGGCAGGCTCACTTTACCAGCACTCGTTTCACCCAAACCTTTGGGGCTGTCTCCGCGCTGACTTACAGCCCAACCGGCGCCTGGATCGCTCTGGGCACGGCAAGTGGCCAGATTGCGCTCTGGCGCCCCGGTGACGATGCCCCCTGGTGCATCTGGCAAGGACATGACAGTTGGATTCTGTCTGCCAGCGCCGACGGATCACTGCTGGCCACGGCCAGCGAAGACCAGACGGTGAAGCTTTGGCGGGTGGATGGGTTAGCAGGGTCTCCGCTTTGCCTCAACACCTTACGCGGCC
Organism: uncultured Caldilineaceae bacterium; assembly: GCA_964541665.1. Taxonomy (GTDB): domain Bacteria; phylum Chloroflexota; class Anaerolineae; order Caldilineales; family Caldilineaceae; genus CFX5. Next base: position 2,999 of record CAZIRP010000066.1, read on the forward strand.
ACAGCGGACGCATCCGCGCTGTCTCCTTTCAGCCCAGGGCAGGGCCCACAACCGGGTCACCCATCCTTGCCAGCGCCGGCGATGACAGCGCCATCATACTGTGGGATGGCGCGACCGGTCATCCGTTGCAGACCTTGCGTAGCGCGACCGGAACGATCCGCTCGCTGGCCTTTGTCCCCGGCGGGGATTGGCTCGTCAGCGCCGGCAATGACTACCTGATCACGCTTTGGGATCTACGCCTGGGCCAGATGCACAGCCGGTGGACGGGCCACACGCATGATATCAACAAGGTGGTCTGCCACCCCAACGGCAAAACCGTCGCCAGTGGCAGCCGCGACAAGACGGTGCGCATCTGGCATCTGCCTTCAGGTCGCTGCATCAAGACGTTGCGCGCTCACGCCGGCCCCATCAGCACCCTGGCCTTTAGTCCCGACGGACAATGGTTGGCCACAGCGAGCGATGACCAGACAGTAAATGTGTGGGAGACAGAGCGCTATCATTGCCGGTGGGCCTTACAGGCGCACCAGTCGGATCGCATCCGCACCCTCTGTTTCAGCCCCGACAGCACTACGCTGGTCACCGGTGCCGAAGACCAGTTGACGAAGTTGTGGGAAACGGCCAGCGGTCGTTGTGTCAACGTCATCTCTGGTTATATGAACTGGGTGCAGGCCCTCGCCTTCCACCCGGACGGTGAACACTTCGCCAGTTGCAGCCACGACGGCATCATCCGTATCTGGCGGGTGTCCGATGGCTCGCTGCTGGCAGCCTGGCGCGCTCACTCAGACCGGATCAACAGTGTTGCATTCGATCCGCAGGGTCTGCTCTTAGCCAGCGCCGGTAACGATCGTGAAATCCGTCTTTGGGATACAGCGGCATTGGGCCATGGATCCCCGCGCTCACGCCAGCCACTGCTAACATTGCGCGGCCACCAGCACCGGGTACGTAGTGTCGCCTTTTCACCCGATGGGCGCCTGCTAGTCAGCGGCGGTAATGACCAGATTATTCGGCTGTGGGACGTGCAGGACGGACGTTGTCTGCATACCCTGGCGGGTCATACCAACGATGTCCTGGCGGTTGCCTTTCATCCGGCGGGTCGATACGTCGGCAGCGGCAGCTATGATCGAAGCGTGCGACTGTGGGATATCGCCGGTCAGGAGGTACCGCTGGTGCTGAACGGGCACACGGACTGGGTGCGCACGCTGGCCTTTCACCCCGGTGGTCGCCTCCTAGCCAGCGGGGGTGACGACCGGGCGATCCGGGTGTGGGATGTGGATTCGGGGCGTTGCGTGGCGATATTATGTGGCCATGCACTCCCCATTCGCGCGCTACTGTTTACACCCGATGGCTCGCGACTCATCAGCGCTTGTGAGGATCAGACCATCCGAGTATGGGATCTACCGGACGGGCGCTGCGTGCAGACCCTTTGTGCACCCGGTAGCGCGGTCAGTGCGCTGGCGTGCAGCCCACAGGAAGCCCTTCTGGTCCACGGTCAGGATAATGCGCAGATAGGCCTGTGGGACATCAATGCGGGGGAGAAGCTTTGGAGTCTGAACATTCCACGTCCGTACGAAGGGATGAATATCACCGGGGCCTGCGGGCTGAGTCGGGCACAGCGCGCTTCACTCTTTGAATTGGGCGCCCTGGCCGACGCTCAGGGGTACTGTTGAGAGGCTATATGGTCACTGATTGTACAATCATCATACCCTCTCCTAAAACCAATTCCTGCACAGTATAAGCTGTCACTCTCCCTACACCCGTTGCTGGAGCCACTCGGCGATCTCAGCCGCGGCCACATCCACCTGCTCGCCGCTGGTCAGGTCTTTGACGGCGACCACGCCCGCTTCCTGCTCGCGTGGGCTGATCAGCAAAGCGTAGCGGATGCCGCGCTCTTCGCCATATTTGAATTGCCGCCCGTAGCGATCCAATTCTGGGTAGAGATCAGTGCGGATGCCCGCGGCGCGCAGTTGTTGCGCCAGGTGCAGGCTGGCCGCGACCGTGCTTTCGTCAAATTGGGTGACCAAGGCTTGCGGCTGCCCGGCCAATCGGGCCGGAAACATGCCGCGCTCCTCCATGATGAAGAGAATGCGGTCGAAGCCCAGGCTGAAGCCACAAGCTGGAATGCGTTGCCCGCTAAACATGCCAACGAGATCATCATAGCGGCCACCCCCGCCCAGCGAACTGCCAAAGCCCGCGACATGCACTTCGGCGATCATGCCCGTGTAATAGCTGAGGCCGCGCGCCAAATAGGGATCAACCCGCAGATGCGCCGCGGCCGGCCCGCCCGCGCTATAGTCCAAAATCTGCCTGAGTTCGGCCACACCGCGGCTGCCTGCCTCCGAGGTTGCGAGCTGTTCCCCCAACCAGGTGAGGAGCGCCTCGTTCTCCTGAGGAGCAGCGGCCATTGTGCGCAACAAGGTTTCGGTGACTTCCGGCGAGAGACCACGCGCCTGCAATTCCTGGCGCACACCCTCCAGCCCAATTTTGTCGAGCTTGTCGATGGCAACAATCGCCTCGCTCTCCTTGGCCACGGGCACGCCACTCGTCTCCATCAGACCACGCAAGACCCCGCGGTGATTCACCCGCAGCGTAAAGTGATTCTCGCCGTGAAAGCCCAATTCCTGCAGAATCTGCGCGCCCGCGGCCAGGACTTCGGCCTCGACCAATTGGCTGGCCGAGCCGACCACATCGACATCACACTGGAAGAACTCGCGAAAGCGGCCCTTCATGGGGCGGTCCGCTCGATAGACCGGCTGGATCTGGTAGCGCTTGAAGAAGCGCGGCAATTTGCTGCGATATTCGGCCACCACCCGCGCCAAGGGGACGGTGAGATCGTAGCGCATCCCCGCGTCGCTGACGCCATTCTCGCTCGGCTCGCTGCGCAAGGCTTCGGCCAGCTTTTCACCCCGCTTGAGCACGCGGAAGATCAACTGGTCGCCCTCTTCGCCATATTTGCCGAGCAAGGTTGAAAGGCGCTCCATGGTCGGCGTTTCCAGCGGCTCGAACCCGTAGCTTTGAAAGACCCGTTCGACGATGTCGATCACATAATTGCGCCGCAACACATCGATTGGTAAAAAATCACGCATACCGCTGAGCGGTGCAGTATTCAGTTTCGCCATAATATTCCTGCATATTTTCAGACTAGCCACAAAGCTTCTTCACAGCTGGAAATCACGATCTGGCAATCTGTGTCACCTGTAGCAGCTGTGGATTCCCAGGCAGTTTCTCTGTTTGACTTAACTATTACGAGCAATCAATCGAAAGCCGATTGTGGTTCCTGTGAACATCACAGCCTTGCCAGTGTGGCCCAGAAATTTTTGAGAGACGTACTGAATAGTCTACGGATTCCGAGCACGTTTTGGTTTTGCTGGGCGTCTATCCGTCAATGGGTTGCGCTCTCCGAAACTGGGTTTATCAGCGTGCAGGAGCGCAGAATTTACGGGTAGAACCTTAATTGTCCAGTGTAACAGCCGCTGTCATTTCAAGCAAGGTATTGGGGATGGCGTTTTGCCAAAAGCCTGGTTTGGGGCGACAATAGCAAGGTTCCTGCGGGCGGCAGCGAAACCTGATTGGAGCGTTATGGCAGCAAGCAAGGCACCCACATCCCCCCAACTCAGCGCGGAAATCGGCACCACACTACCGCCAGACTTGCGCGCGCTGCATCAAGAGTTGGCCACGATCCGACAATTGCAGAGCGAACAATTGGTTGTCCTGCAACAAATTGAACGCGAATTGCGAACAGTTCGCTGGTGGCGGCGTTTTTGGGCCACGCTGCGCATGATCCTGCTGCTGCTTGTGATCGGCGCCGCGCTCTATCTATGGGCCGACTGGCCGGGATTGCTGCATAGTTTGTCTAATCTGTGAGTAGTTGAGACTGTTATGAGTGCTTATCCACCAACCAAACCGACCGCCGCGCGATGGCGACGGGTACTCGCCCACTTGGGTGAGTTGATAGGAATCGGCTGGACGCGTTTGGTGTGCACGCTCGCCAATCTGCGCCGCCGCCTCTTTCGCAAAGCACTACCCGACTATGCGCTGATCATGCTCAGCGGGACGATCAGCGAACGACCGCCGCGGGCACCGTGGTGGCAGCGCTTCCTGCCCGGTGCGGATGAACCGGCGCTCAGCCTGGCAACATTGGCGACCACCCTGGACCAGATCGCCGGGGATCCTGCTATCCGGGGCGTCATTTTTCTGGTCAAAACCCCAAACATCAGCCTGGCGCAGGCCCAAAGCCTGGCCGCGCTCTTGACGCGCTTCCGCCAACGCGATCGTCAATTTCATGGTGAATTGGCCCCACGCAAGACGATCATCTTTCATATCGAGCAATTCTCACGCCCGATCTACCTGGCAGCGTGTGCGGCGGATCAGATCGTTGTGACCCCATTGACCGAGTGGAATATTCTGGGCTTTCACACCAACCCGACCTTTTGGCAAGCCACGCTGGCCCAGCTCGGTGTGCAGATGGATGTGGTGAAGATTGCCCCCTGGAAGACCGCGTTTGATGCGTTCAGCGAGCCCGGCATGACGCCCGAATACGCGGCGCAGACCCAATGGCTCTATGACAGCCTGTACGAGGAATTGGTCACCGGCATTGCCACGGGCCGCCAGCTCGCGGTCGAAACGGTGCAAACGCTGATCGATGGGGCCCCGTGGAACGCCGAAGAGGCACGCGGCGCAGGATTGATCGATCAGATTGCATACGAAGATGAGTTGCCCGCGCTGCTTGGTTCAGCAGAGCAGCCAGCCCGCATCAAGCGGATTGGGGGGTTCCAACACTTGTTGCTGCGTCATCCTCGCAGCCGTCCTCGCCAGGCGATTGGGGTGATCAGCCTGACGGGGTCGATTGTGCCGGGGCGCAGCCGCAGCTTTCCGGTGCCCTTGCCACTCTTTGGCGAAGAGACATTGGGCCATCTGACCGCGCAACAGCAGATCCGCGCGGCGCGCAAGCAAGATCAGCTGGCCGCGGTGGTGGTGCATGTGGATTCGCGTGGCGGTTCTGCGCTGGCGAGTGACCTGATCTGGCGCGAGTTGTCGCTGCTCAACGCCGAAAAACCGGTGGTGGTCTACATGGGCGATGTGGCCGGCAGCGGCGGCTACTATATCGCCCTGCCCAGCCGCGAGATCATCGCGCAGCGGGCAACCCTCACCGGCAGCATTGGGGTGATCACCGCCAAGCCGGTGCTGCGCGACACGTATGCCAAACTTCAGGCCAAACGCTATTCGCTCGGTCGCGGCGCTCATGCTGATCTCTACAGCGAAGAGCATCCCTGGCAAGGCAGCCAGCGCGCCAAGATCGAAGCCAGTGTGCAGTACAACTATGCGCAATTCAAGGAACGCGTGGCGGCAGGGCGCAGTTTACCCTTTGATTCGCTCGACGAGGTCGCGAATGGCCGTGTCTGGACTGGAGCGCAAGCGCTGGCGCATGGGTTGGTCGATGCGCTGGGTGATTTTCAATTCGCGGTCGAGCGCGCTTGCGCGCTGGCCAATCTCCCGACCGATGGCAGCGTGCGGGTTGCGGATCTCACACCGCCTAAGCAGAGCCAGGTAGCCTTTCCGGTTCAGGCCGCGCAAACCTGGTTGGAGACGAACCAATCTGCGTTGCCCCCATGGTTACACCTGCTCGGCCAGGGCGATTGGCTGACGCTGCTGCATCACGAACATGATTGGTGGCTGGCCGCGGACTATCCCGAAATTCGTTTTTAAGCACTCAATGGAACACAATCGATGCTGAATGTCCAAGCAATTCGCGCCCAATTTCCGGCGCTGAACGAGTTATACAATGGCCGCCCCGCGATCTTTTTTGACAACCCGGGCGGAACACAGGTACCCCAGCGGGTGATCGACGCCATGGTCGATTATCTGACGCGACGCAACGCCAACACGCATGGGCTCTTTGAAACCAGCTTGCGCAGCGATGCGGTGATCGGCCAGGCCCGTCAGAATATGGCGGATCTGCTTGGTGCGGCGGTGGATGAGATCATCTTTGGCAACAACATGACGTCGCTCACCTTTCACCTGGCCCGCTCGCTGGCCGCGGAGATCCACCCCGGCGACGAGATCATCGTGACGCGGGCGGATCATGATGCGAATGTGGCGCCGTGGCTGCGGCTGGCCGAAGATCGGGGCGCGCGCGTGCGCTGGGCCGAGATCGACGCCGAAAATTGCACACTCGACCTTGAGGAGATGCAGTCCCTTTTCAACGAGCACACCAAATTGGTGGCGGTCGGCTATGCCAGCAACGCCAGTGGCAACCTCAACGATGTCAAGACGATCATCGGTTGGGCCAAGGCGGTCGGAGCCTACAGCTTCATCGACGCGGTGCAATATGCCGCGCATGGGCTGATCGATGTCAAAGCGCTGGATTGTGATTTTCTGGCCTGTAGCGCCTATAAATTTTTTGGGCCACACGTGGGCATTCTTTATGGGAAGCGCGACCATTTGCAGCGACTGAATGCCTATCGTGTGCGGCCAGCGGGCGAGGCACTGCCCGACAAATGGGAGACCGGCACCAAAAATCACGAGGGTCTGGCCGGGGTGGGCGCGGCCATCGACTATTTGGCGGATCTCGGTGTGCGGTACGGCGCGGCCTCGCCGACCACGAATCAGCGCGAAAAATTGGGCGCGGCTTTCCGCACCATCGGCGAACATGAAAGTCTGCTGGTCGAACGGTTGATCGAAGGGCTGGAGGTGATCCCTGGCGTGCGCATCTATGGCATCACCAGCCGCTATCAGTGGCCGCAACGCGTTGCCACGGTTTCACTGCGCAAAGAGGGCGTGACTCCACAGGCGCTGGCCGAACATCTCGCCACCCACAACGTATTTGCCTGGAACGGCAACTTTTACGCCCACGAATTGGCCCATCACCTCGGCGTGGAACCGAGCGGCGGTTGGCTGCGGCTGGGGCTGGTGCATTACAACACGCTGGATGAGATCGACCAATGCCTGCGCATTCTAGAGCGGCTCTGATCGATCACACGCTCAGCAACTGCTCTTCATATTCATGCGTTGCGGTGTCGTACAATCCCCACGTTAACACGCCATAGAGGCCCAACAATTCACCCGGGTTGACCAACCACGAGCGCCCAATCCGCTCGTGGTGGCGTTGATGGTTGTGCCCGTAACAGACCAGATCCAACTGGCCGGATTGGGCGATGCGCAAGGCTGGCTCGGGGTAATGGATCAGCCCGATCTGTCGCCCACCAATCGCCAGTTCGGCGTAAATGCCATGCAGCGTCACCTGTGGATGTTTGCTGGCGATGGTCTGCAACAGACGGCCATCCCCATCATTGTTGCCAAAGACAATGTGGATGGGGCCAGCAAAGTTTTGCGCCAGGCGGCTGACCATAAAGGGCGCACAGAGATCGCCCGCGTGCAGCAGATATTCGGCCCCGCTGGCCGCAATTGCCACCAATGCCTTTTCCAGATTGGCAAAATTGTCGTGAGTGTCGGAGAGTAAGGCAATTTTGGTCATGGGTTATCCTTGTCTATTCATTCGCTGAAATTTTGCGCGCCGAGTTGCACCTTCGGCATTGCCCGCCGCGGCTCGCGAACCCAATATGCCATCAACAGGGCACCAGCGCCAGTCGCGAGCAGGGCCGCGGCAAACAGCCCGCCATAGCCCAGGACTGTGGCCAGCCACCCGCCAATCAAGGGGCTCAAGGTGAGCGCGGGCGCGAGCAGGGTATTGGTCAGCCCGATGTAGGTGGGCCGATATTGTTCCGGAGCAAATTCAACAATGATGTTGAAGGCCGAGACACTATCCGCGGCCAGATAGATCCCCAGCAGCGCAAAGGTCACCATCAACCACTCGATGGTCGGCGCGAGCCAGGCAGTGAGGATGGCTGCCAGCATCAGCAAGGGGGCCACGGTGAGCACGATCTTGTGGCCCAGGCGGTCGGCGATCATGCCCCAGACGAGGTTCATGATGGCCTGGCTGGCGACGATCAGCGCGGTGAAGATGCCAATCTGCACGCCGCTCACGGCAAAGCGTTCTTGCCCATAGACGGTGAAAAAGCCAACAGCCATCGTGCCCAAATGGACAACACTGCGGCTGAGCAGATAGCGGCGGAAATTGCGATCACCGCGGATGATGCTCGGTAGTTGCCCCAAATAACGCCGTAAGGGGATCGGCTGCTTCAGGTTCTGGCTGGGTGGTTCGCGATTGAGTGATAACCCCAGGAAGGAGATATTCCAGGCGACAAAGGCGAGCAGAAAGACCCAGGCAAAGTTTGTGGGGTAGGTGACTCGCTCCAAAATGTTGCCCACCACGAGCGCACCGCCAATCGCCAACAGCGCGCCCAGGCTGTTGCTGACGCCCGACCAGATCCCGCGGCGCTGCACAGGGATCACCTTGGCGATCATGTCATACCAGGCCGGGGTGGCCATGCCACTTGCCGCCGCGCCCACGCCCAGAAACAGGAAGAGCAGCACCAAAGCAAGCAGCGGCGCAGATTCAGCCAGGAGCCAGAGCGTCACACCGATCAACAGATAGGGGAAGCGCTCGCCCAGGCCACCGACAAACATGACAAAGGGCTTTTTATAGCGCAACTGCTCGGCATGGTTCGCCATCAAGAGCTGGGGCAAATAATAACTCACGCTGTAGAGCGCGGGAATCAGACCGATGGCCAGCTTGGAGTCTGTCAGGCTGCTGACCAGCGCGGGCAGGACCGTCTCGCGCGAGACCAGGCTGCTGCCCAAGGTAAAGAAGACCAGATCCAAACCGTTGACAAACGCGTTCCAGCGAAAATTTTTTTGGCTTTGTGGTTCGAGCATGGGTTGTATTACCAGAGAAACCAGGCTTCGCGCAGGAGCCTGGTTTCTGTTAAAGTGTGTATGCGCTGGGCTGAAAGCTGATTCACCCTTTGATGCCTGTCAGGGCAATCCCCTGCACAAAGAGCCGTTGCCCAATGAAAAAGACAACCAGCACCGGCAGCAATACGATCAGCGAGACCGCCATCATGTAGTGGAAGTCCACCTGACCATATTGGCCGCGAAACATGTTGAGCCCAACGGCCAGCACTTGTTTATTGAAGTCGCGAATGTAGATGAGTGGATAGAGGAAATTGTTCCAGTTGCCAATAAAGGCGAAGATCACCACCGTGGCCAACGCGGGTTTCGCCAATGGCAAGACGATGCTCCGGAGAATGCGCCAGGACGAGGCTCCGTCCAAACGAGCGGCCTCATCCAAATCATGCGGGATGCTCATAAAAAATTGGCGCAACAGGAAGATAAAGAAGGGCCAGCCGAACCAAGCGGGCACCATCAAGGGTAACCAGGTGTTGTTCCAGCCCAACCGCGTAAAGAGCACATATTGCGGGATCACCGTGACTTCTTGCGGCAAGAGCATGGTGGCGAGCACCAGCATAAAAAAGACATTTTTGCCCGGCGCGCGCAGCCGCGCAAACGCATAGGCAGCCAGACAACAAGAGATCAGATTGCCAATAATGTTGTTGATCGTAATGATCAGCGAGTTGCGCAAAAAGAGGGTGAAGGGCAGGTAGGCATTCCACCCCTCCCAGAAATTGCTCCATTGCACCGGGTTGGGAATCCACTGCGGGGGATAAACAAAGATCTGCCGCGGCTCCTTGAGCGCGGTCGAGAGCATCCAAATCAGGGGCAGGATGAAGAGCAGCGCGCCCGGCAGCAGCAACAAATAGATCACCGTGGCGTGGATGATCTTGCGGGGCGTTTTGCGCTGCCACCACCATGCATCATTCACGCGGCGGCGTGTACTCGCACCCGCCATGGCGGAATTTTCTACGATTTGGCTCATCCCCGTACCCCCTGTCTTGCAAGCGGATGCACTTCCAGCGCTGAGGAAATCATTTGATGATTTGTCATCGGCAATTATGCTCGCTCTTCACCTTCATAGTAGACCCAACGCCGACTGCCCCACAATTGCAACAAGGTCAGCCCTAGAATCAGCGCAAAGAGGATCCAGGCCAGGGCTGAAGCGTAGCCCATCTTCAGGTATTGGAACGCGGCCTGATAGATGTAATAGACGTAGACAAAGGTGGCGGTGCCCGGCCCCCCCTGCGTCATCACCAGCACATCGGTCAGGATCTGGAAGGAGTTGATCGTCGAGATCACGATCACAAAAAAGAGCACCGGCGAGATCATGGGCACGGTGACATAGCGGAACTCATGCCATTTGTTCGCGCCATCGATGCGCGAGGCTTCGTACAACGTCTGCGGCACGCCTTGCAGACCGGCCAGGATGATGATCATGTTGGTGCCGATGCCCCAGAGGCTCTTGAGCACCAGCGCGGGTTTGGCCCAATCCTGGCTGGCTAACCAGAGCGGGCCTTTGATACCCAACAGCGACAACATATAGTTCACCAGGCCAACCTGCGGGTTAAACAGCCAGATCCACAAAATGGCAATGGCGACGCCGCTGGCAATCGAGGGCATATAGTAGACCACGCGCAGCAGGGTGGTGCCGGGCAGATTCTGATTGAGCAGGATGGCGACAAAGAGCGCGCCCAGGGTGCCCAGGATCACGCTGCCGACCGAATAGTAAAAGGTATTGTAGGTGGCGATCCAGAAGAGATTATCTTCAAACAGGAGTTGGCGGAAGTTCTCCAACCCCACCCATTCCACCGTGGTCAGGCCCGTCCAGTTGGTAAAGCTAAAGGCAAAGGATGCCAACACTGGTCCACCGGTAAAGAGCAGCAGGCCGATCAACCAAGGCGCGATTGCCAGGTAAAAATCTACCTGTTCACGCTGGCGGAGGGTCAACGGTCGCCCGCGAATCAACGCAGCGATGGTGAGAAGCATACGGTTGCTCCTTATACATAACGTTTAATACCGTCAGGCAAGCCGCGCACGGCTTCGCACGACTTGAGGTTCGTTGCAAGGGGCGAATGATGGTTCTGGGCGCGCCTTGCAATCGGCAATGGACAGAGAACAGACGAAGACCCAGTCCATCCCCGCACGAAACGTGCTGCGCTGCACGCGGCGCCCTGGTGCTGGCCGATTCAGGAGAGAGCATCGACCCTGCCAGGGCGTCGCGCGCAGGCTGAACTGGGCGACTGAATCCACATTCACCGGATTCGCTGAACGCGTGGTGGTTCGCGATCACCCACCCTGCAAGCGCGCCGCCGCCGCCTCAAGCACCGGTGTGCCCTCGGTGACGATGGCGCTGATCGCGGCATCGACCGTGGCTTCACCATTCTTCAGCAAGGTAGTCTGCCGGTTGAGGATGTCGAGAATTTCGCCGCCAGCCAGGGTCTGGTAAGGGCGGTCGGTCTTGGCATAGCTGTCCAGCGCCTCAAGGAAAAATTCTGCATGTTCCGGCGCTGGCTCAGAATTCATCCACGACTCGTAGGCATCCTTGCGGGCAGGGCTGCCCCGCCCTGTGCTGCCCCACATGGTCTCCATCCCTTCTTTGGAGAGATATTCGCGCAGGTAATTCCACGCCTCATCGACATGCTGGCTGTCGCGGGTCGCACCATAGCCACTGCCAAAGGAGCCCGTGCCCCGGGTAACTGGCCCCTGCGGCCACGGGGCCACATCCCAGGCAAAGGAGGCAAAATTGTGGATGGTGGGTGTGCTCCAGGAGGCAACATTGCTCATCGCCACCCGGCCCGCGATCCAGGCACCTTGCTCAAACGCGGTCGACTCTGCCGGGGTCGGGGCAGACTTATCCACGTGGATGATGTCCACCCAAAACTGGACAGCCGAGCGCGCGTCGTCGCTGTCCAACTGGATGACGGTCTCATCTTCGTTAAAGGGCTCGACGCCCCAGCCATAAAACATCGGCCCGTTGGCGGTGTTGCCAAAATCAGGCAGGTTGCCAGCGTAGCCCCACTGGGGATTGCTGCTATCGGAGAGATCGGTGAGGGCCAACGCCGCGGCGCGGAAGTCATCTACCGTCCAGTCGGCATTCGGGTATTCGTGACCGGCGGCGTCGAAGAGGTCTTTGTTGTAGCCAAGAATGACTGGGCCGTGGTCGTAAGGAAGCTCATATTGGTTGCCGTTGAAGCGATAGAGGCGGAGGGCCTCTTCCCAAATCCCTTCGATGTTGAAGTCTGCGTCCTGGTCGATATAATCCTGCACGCTGACGACAACGCCTTCGTAATTCCACGGAAAGGCATACCGACCATGCACGTAGATCACATCGGGCAGCGTGCCAGCCGCGGCCCAGGTGGGCACAATCTGGTTGTGATCGCCCCAGGTGTTGTTGGTGACGGTGATCTCAACACCGGGGTGCGATTCCATATACGCGGCGTCGAACTCATTTTGCACCGGCAGGAAAGCCGCTTCCCAGGCATGACCAAAACTCAGCGTAATCGTTTCGCTGGCGGGTGCGCCAGCCTCACCCGCGGCCCCGCCGGGTGCGCCAGCCGGGGCAACACAGGCAGAGAGGGCAGCCACCCCAGTCATGGTGGCCGAAAGCTGCAAGAATCTACGGCGCGAGAGATACTGCGTCTGCATGGACTTCCTCCTTTGGTTCACATAAGTCTTCGAATAACGCAATGAGGAGCTACAGAACAGAGGGATAAGCCGTTTCTGCACAGGTGCGGCCCGGGAAGAGGCGCTGGGAGTATGCAGACCGGAGCTTACGCTCTGGGTACTTCTGGATTGGCGGCCCTACACGTGGCCGGGGACTCACGCGGCAGACCACCAACGGAAAACACTGTATTGGGCGCTGATTGGCTACGATTCGGCAGCTGGCAGCGCAGATCAGGGTGGTGGTGCAGTCGAACGACGCTCAATCACCGCGGTGGGTAGCACAATTTCCTGGGGCATGGGCAGATCCTGCTTGAAGATTCGCGTCAATAACAACTCGGTTGCCCGCCGCCCCATTTCACTCGCCGATTGGGTGGCCACTGTCAGAAATGGATCGAGCATGAGGGCCAGGGGGAGATCGTCAAAGGCCACCAGTGAAATATCTTCCGGGATGCGCCACCCGCGTTCACGCACCAGATGGAAAGCCCCAATCGCAATAAAGTTATTGGCGGCAAACAGTGCTGTCGGGCGTTCTGCCACCGCGGTAGCAAGCTGGGCCATCCGCCGACCACCACTCATCGTATAGGTATCGCGAAAGATGAGGTCGTGGGGCACGGCCAGCCCAAACTGCTGAAAGGCCCGCTGATAACCGGCCACCCGATCTTGCGCGGTCGAGACATCTTCTGGCCCAGCCAGCATGGCAACCCGCCGATGGCCCAAGCCCAAGAGCAACCGTGTGAGCGCCAAAGCAGCCTGTTCGGATTCACCGCGGATCACATCCACGGCAACGCCCGGCACGCGGCGATCCAACACGACGACGGCAATCCCATGGCGCTGAAGAAAGGTGATGGGGTCGGGGGCGCTGCGTGCGGGCACCAATAAGACCCCGTCCACCTGTTTTTGCACCAGCACGGTCAAATATTCTGCCTGCTTACGCTCCGATTCATCGGTGTTACAAAAAATGACATTGAAACCATGCGCGCTGGCCGCATCTTCCACCCCCCGCGCCAGGGTGGTAAAAAAGGGATTTGTGATATCAGTCAGCACCAGAGCCAGCGTTTTGGTGCGTTTGGAGCGTAAACTGCGAGCAAGCGTATTGGGGACATAACCCAGGTCGGCAATCGCCCTCTCGACCCGTGCGCGCGTGGTCGGGTGTACATACCCTGTCTGGTTGAGCACCCGCGAGACGGTCATGGTGGAGACGCCAGCCCGTTGCGCTACATCACGAATGGTACTCATTTCCGAAATTATCTAGGTTTCATCCGCAGGAGCGACACCGTCCGCCGCAGAAATAGCGCAGCAAATTTTGAGCAGCCTCGGCTTTGGGGACGTATGTTACCGATAACGTAGCATAAAATATTATGAGTGTCAAGCAGCTTTTTGTTGGGCGCGCAATCGCCAGCGGTGCAAGCGCACCCATTTAGGCAGCCACCCGGCGTGGATCGCGCACCCACAGGGTCATCAACGTGGCACCGGTGGTGGCGCAGAGCAGCGCGACCATAAAAAGCCCGGTGTAGCCGACTTGCGTCGCCATCCACCCGCCGAGTAGCGGTGCCAGAGCCAACATCGGCGCCAGGAGGGTGTTGGTCAGGCCAATGTACGTAGGGCGCTCTTCAGCCGGGGCAAATTCGAGGATAATATTGAGCCCGGACACACTATCCCCACCGAGATAGACGCCGAGCAGCGCAAAGACCACGGCCAGCCAACCAGCGTGCGGAGCAAACCAGGCGGCCAGCGCGGCCAGGGCCAACGCAAAGGCAGCGCCCACCAATACCGTTTTGTGACCAATGCGGTCGCCGATCACGCCCCAGAACAAGTTGGTCACCGCGGAGCTGCCCACCAGGATCGCGGTCAAGGTGCCGACCCGTGCGCCATCGATGGCAAACTGTTCAATGCCATAGACCATGTAAAAGCCGCTGGCCAGTGTGCCCAGTTGAATGATTGTGCGGCTGACCAGAAAGCGCCGATAGTTGCGGTCACGGCGGAAGATTGCGGGCAGCCGGCGCACATAATCTCGGAACGACAGCCGGGCTTTGCGCGTGAGGCTGGGGGGTTCGCGGGTCAGGGCCAAGCCGCCCCACGAGATGATCATCAACCCAAAGGCGACGGCAAAGATCAATGCGAAGTTATTTGGCCAGGCAACCGTAGTCAAAATTCGCCCGACAATCAGCGCCCCGACCACGCCGAGCAAGGCCCCGCCGCCCCGCCCCAGCCCAAAGAGCAAGCCGCGCCGCTGCAGGGGGATCACCTTTGCGATCATGTCGAACCAGGCTGGCATGGCAATGCCAATCGAGATCGCGTTGAGCGCCCACAAGCCATAAAAGAGCCCCAAAGTCAGCGTGGATGAGTGGGCAGCAAAGCCCCAAATGGCCAGCGCCATCAACAAAAAAGCGCCTCGTTCGCCCACACCGCTGACGAGCAACACAAAGGGTTTCTTGTATTGGAGCCGCTCTGAAAAATTAGCGACCAATAGTTGGGGCAGATACATTCCCAAGCTAAAAATGGCAGGGATGAGGCCGATCGCCAACTTGGAATCGGTGAGTTGACTCACCAGGACTGGCAGCACTGTTTCTCGCGAAACCAGGCTGATGGCAAAAAAGATAAAAATTTCGTCCCACAAATTGACTGCAAAATTCCACCGCCCATCTTTCTCGGTGAGTTGCTCGCCGGGATGGGCCACTGCTACTTCAGCCATATCATCCTTGTGTATGACAAAACTTTTCAGTAAACCCAGGACACTGCCTGGACATCCACAGATTCTACCGATGACCCAGATTCCGGCCTTGCTCCTGAAGAATCTGCGTAACGCTGCGGCATCTGTGGATGAGATTTTAAAAGCCGATTGCCGCACCGCCGCGAAAGATCAGCACTAGCCAGAAGCGCGTTCAGCGATTGATGAGCGGTAAGTGATTCTGTTCGGGCAGCCCTTCGCGCAACGCAAACAAAGTCAGGTGATCCAGCACCACGTCGAAGGTGTTGGCTTCGGTGTCTTGGGAACAGCCATTGCAGGGCAACAGGGCGATCCAGTTTGGCTCCGCCCAGTAGAAGAGATTTAAGTTCGTTTCCGCAGACAGCCCCGCCTCTTGCCAATCGCTATCCGCATAATTCACCGTCAAGCGGATCGGAACCGCGAAGTTGGTCACGGGTGTGCCGTCGGGATTTTTGGCCTGAATCACAAAGGCCAGGCCCGCAAAGCCGGCCCCGTTGATTGGCTGGTCAACGACAACCATGCCAAAATTCGCCTGCGATGTGACTGCGCCGGACGGTATACTCAATAGCACATTGCCACTATTGGAGGTGACAGTGCCACCCTCCTCGGGGCTGGCCTGACCGCTGCTGATATCACTGCTGATCAGCGTCAGCACTGGGGCCTGACCGGGCACGATGGGCTGATCGCCCGCCCGCACCCCATACTGTGCGTTGACGATGGAAGTGGTGGCCGAGACGGTCAAGGTCAGCGTAACATTGCTGCCCGCGGCCAAAGAATCGAGCCCCCATTCGACACGCGTGATGCCATCTTCCACATGCGCACTGCCGCCAGATGATGCGACATACCTCGCGCCCGTCGGCAGCTGATCAAAGATGCGCAGATTATTCAGCGCGGTATTGCCCTGATTTTCGACCACAAGGGTATACACGAAAGGCTCACGCACTTGCGCCAATTCTGGGCCATATTTGCGGATGCTGAGCGCGGATGGCGGTTCCATGGTGGCTGGGGGCTCGGTCGTTGGGCAGGGTGTGGCGGTCGCGCTGGCCGTGGGTGCACTTGTTGGCGAACCAGTTGGCGTCGTAGTCGGTTCGCTCACAGTCGGCGTTGGCTCGGCTGTGCTGGTGGCCGTGCTGGTTGGGGTCGGGGTCATGGTGGCCGTCTGCGCGGGGGCCAGGTGGAACGCGCCCACCACACAGGGCGAGCTCGGCGTGGTGGGCGTAGCCGTCGGTGAGCAGGGATCCGCAGTTGGGGTGATCGTGGCTGCCTCGGTGGCGGTTGGATCGCCTGGCGAGGTGCTGGTCGGGGTGGCGGTTGGTGTCCCCGTTGCCGTACTGGTTGGCTCGTTTGGCCCAGGCTCAGCGGGTGTAGACGTGGGGGTCGCGGTCGATGAGGCCGTGGGGGTCAATTCGGGCGCGAGGATTGAGCCCGCCTGGATACAGTGCGTCGCGGTCGGGGTGATCGTCGGCGGACAGGGCTCAATGGTGCCCGTAGCCGACGATGTGGCTGTTGGGGTCGGCGTACTGGTCGGGATCGTCTGATGGTCGGCAAGTACGCTGGCCGGGGTAAAACAAGGCTGCACCGCGTAGAGACTACTCACGGGCAACAGCGTTGCTAACTGCAAGCTCGATAACATAAGTAGACTGATCAATAACCAAGTATACCAAGATCGCCAACCTAGCCAATAACGTTGCATTGTGCCCCCTATTTTTACCAGCAAGACAACGAGCAGATCTGACTTTGATTGAACTTGAGTTCAGCACTAGCAAATGGTCAAAAAAACTGGTCACGCATGAGCACGAACAACAGATAAATTCGTATCATTTGTGACAAAAAGCTGGGCCAGCAACCAGGATTCAGAATCCCTGCCTGACGAGCAAATCAGCTCTTTTGTTCGCTAATCCCGCCACCAATCAACGTGGCAATAATGGCAACCCCCACATACAACCAAAAGACGGTCTGATAGGCCGTAATCGCGGTGGATGACTGGGCCAATTGGCGCTGCAAAATGACGCCCGCCACGGCCACGCCGAGGATCTGCCCGGCGAACCGGATCATGCTGTAGAGGCCGGCGGCCGCGCCCGTCTCTTCGGGGGCGATGCCTTGCATCGACGCGCGATGCAGCGGGGCCAACGAGAGGCCAACCAGCAGACCATGCAACGCGGCCAGCCCGAAGATCACCCATAACGGGGTGGCGGCGGACGCCAGCGCCAGGCCGATCATCACGCCGATCAGGCCGATCATGCTGGCGACGATGGGCAACCGACTGCCCCACCGGTCGGCCACCTGTCCCCCGGCCTGCGAGGTGACGAACAAAGCGCCGGCCTGCAGAGCAACCGCAATGCCAATTATGCTGGCGTTTAGATCATGAATATCGGTGAGGTAGAAAGGCAGCACAAAGCTGATGCTGCTCATCAGGAACATGCGCAAACCCGCGCCAAAGGAGGCCGCGCTGAAGGTGCGGCTGCGGAACAGCGCGAGATCGATGTAGGGGCGCGCCCGGCCTCGTTCCCACCAGAGCAAGCCGCCAAACAAGAGCAGGCAGATGGCGAGCAGGCGCCAATCTTGCAGGCCCTCGACACCAGTGATGGGGCGGCTGGACGCGTACAAGAGGAGCGCGATCATCGCGCTGCTGAGCAAGGCGACTCCCAGCCAATCAAACGAGCGCAAAAAGGCAGCATCAAACCGATGTTGGCCCAGCGTTGGCACATTGCGCCGCACAATCCAGAAAGCAAACAGCCCGGTAAAAAAGATCGGCGGGTAGATAAATCGCCACCCAAAGGTATCGACGATCAAGCCGCCAAAATAGGGAAAGATCAACCCGGTGAGCGGGATGATCGAATTCCACGTTCCCATCACCTTGCCCCGTTCTGCGGGCGCAAACCACTGGGCGATGATCGCCAGGCTGAGCGGCACAAAGCCCGCGGTGCCAATCCCCTGGATCACCCGCCCGATCATGAACCAGGCCAGATCCGTCGCCAGGAATACGATCCCCGTGCCCACCAGAAAGATCACCATGCCGATGAGCAAGAGCCGCCGTTTGCCCAGCCCATCTCCCAGCCGGCCATAGAGCGGCATCAGGGTCATAAAGGGCAGGCTGTAGATCATCGCGGCCCAGGCGGCCATGTCGGCGTCGAGCCCAAAATAGGCGCGAATGGTGGGCAGAGCCACGCCAAAATTATGATGATCCATGCCGACCATCAAGGACGGAGCCATCAATCCCAGCAGAATTTGCAACTCGGGCGAGGCCCAAGCGGTCCAACGGGCGCGAAGCGATTTTGCAAGCGGATGACGCATCAGTGCAATTTGGTTGAAGTGGTGTGAGTGCTGTGTGATGTTGGTATGCGCAGTGTACCATTCGGGCCAGAAGCGAGCAACCTCGGTTTTGCCCCTGGCCTGGCCAAATTGAGGGTCGCGCGCGACGATTGACGATGCTCATTACTCGCGGTATACTTTATACCACCTACCCCTATTGACGCTTTGCTGATTGCTATTCTGGATGGATCTGCTCTGCCCACTCGCTGGCAATGTGGGCGCGCCGGTGCCGTGATAATAAATCCGAGTTTCATTCAGGGTCATTCCCCCTTTGTTGTGCTAGGCCGTCAACCGAATTTTGTGACACCCAACCAAAGGAAGAATTATGCACCAATCAACTCGAGTATCTGCGATCTCCCGTCGTCATTTTCTCAAGGGCGCTGCTGGTTTAGCCGCGGGTTCGGCGCTCCTGGCCGCGTGTGCCCCTGGCGTCCCTGGCGCGCCCGCCACCCAGAGCGAAGGCGCGGCCCCCGCAGCCGGTAGCACCACCGACGTCTATGTTACGACCTTTGCTGCTTTTTCCGATATGGGCCAACGCGACGCGACCGCACTCTTTAATGAAGAGGCCAACGCGCGCGGGGTCAACTATATCCTCGAGGACAACGCCGAAGGCTGGGAGACCAAGGGCCTGGCGATGATCCGCGAGAAGGATGTGCGTTGGAGTGCCTGTGGCATTGCCAACGCGGGCTTGCAGTGGAATTACATCCAGCAGGGGCTGGTGCAGCCGATCGATGAATTGCTGCAAACGTCGTCATTGCCCTGGGCGCAAAACCTGGACGATGAATATCTCTATCCCAACATCAAAGAAGCCACCATCTTCGACGGCAAGACCTATTATGTGCCCATGAAGTTGAATATCCACCTGATGGGCTACCGGCAGGATTATCTGGAACAGGCCGGGTACGACGCCATTCCCGAAACCTGGGACGAGTTCGAGGTGCTGCTCGACCGCTTGATGAGCACGCTGGGCGACCAGAATGTGGTCCCTTTTGCCATCCGCAAAGAGGTTTTCCGCACACTGGGCACCACCTTCACCACCTTTGTCGAGAATCCCTACGACGACAAAAACATGTTGCGCATCGACAGCGAAGAATGGCTGCAGGTGATCAAGATGTATAAGCGCTGGTTTGATGCTGGCTTTACCAACCTGCAACTGATGCAAGACCCGCTGCCAGATTGGCAAAAGGGCGCGGTCGCCATCGGCATCGATTCGCACTCGTGGATCCGCCTCGGGCGCTCGACGTTAGGTGCGGAGAAGGTGATGGGGACTGTGCCGCCGCGCGCCAATGCTGGCGACCCCAAACGGACGTGGGTCCACCTGGACAGCGGTTTTGTCCTGGCCGAAGCGCCTCACGCCCAGGAGGGGCTGGATTGGCTCCTGGCGGTGCTTGGCCCCGAAGGCGCGCCAGCTGATCGCTACTGGTCTGGCACGTTGACATTCTCGGGTATGCCTGTCCACAAACAGCAGTACGAGAAGCTGATCGCCAACAATGCCGACCTGCCCGAGCTCATCGAAGCTTACGAGGCCGTGCCCAATAGTGTGTTGCAGCCCATGGAAGCCGGGCGCTACTATCCGATCATCCAGGCCAAGATCTGGCCGTGGCTGGAGCGTTATTGGGGGGGCGAGATCGAAGCCGAAACCGCGATGGAAAATACCATCCAGGAAGTGGAAGAAGAATTGGCCAAACAGAACGCGTAAGGAGTCAGCTGGGCAACAGTCACTGGTCAATTGTCAATGCTCGATGTTCAATTGTTAATGGGCAATGACCAGTGATTGATTGTCCGTGGTTCATAGCATCATCCATCCCCCCTCTCCGGTATCGTCGTAGTGTCATCAACCAGTAGGGACAAAGGAGAACGCAGTGAACTTGCGCAACTTAGAATACATGCTCTCACGCCGCTCGTTATTAAAGAGAACAGCCGGGTTTGCTGGGCTGGCAGCCGCCGCCGGTTGGTTGAACGGCTGTGCCCCCGCCGCCCCAGGCGGAGCACCGGCAGGCCAAACCAGCCAGGAGCTGCTGGACATCTACACGTTGATCCCAGCCTTCTTTATCGAGATGGGCATGTCAGCGGCCACCGACCTCCACAACGAGCAGCTCGCGGCCGAAGGCAAACGCATTGTGGTGGAAGAGAGCCCGGATGGCTGGGAAACCAAAGCGCTGGCGATGATCCGCGAGAACAACATTCGCTGGAGCGCCAGTGGCTATGCCCAGTTCGACTGGCAATGGAACTACATTCAGCAGGGACTCTGCCAACCGATCGACGATCTGCTGGCCGCTTCCAGCATTCCCTGGGCGCAGGATTACGCCAATTCGTTCTACCACCCCGGCATCTATGAAACGACGCGCTTCGAAGGCAAAACCTACTTTGTGCCGATGAAGCTCAACATTTTCATGGCGGGCTACCGGCAAGATTACCTCGAAGCGGTCGGTTATGATCGTCTGCCCGAAACCTGGGACGAATTCGAGCTGCTGCTGGGCAAGCTCAAAGAGACGCTGGCCGAGGATGATGTGGTGCCATTTGCGGTGCGCAAAGACATCTTCCGCACCTTGGGCATTGCCTTTACAACCTTCATCGAGAAGCCATACGATGATGACAATATGCTCAAGATCAACAGTGAAGAATTCCGCGAATGTGTGCGCATGTTTAAGCGCTGGTTTGATGCTGGCTACACCAATGTACAGTTGATGCAAGACCCGATGCCCGACTGGCAATTGGGCAAAGTGGCCATCGGCTTTGACTCGCACTCGTGGATCCGCCTCGGGCGCTCGGTCTTGGGCAACGAGAAGATTCATGGCAGCCTGCTGCCCAAAGTCAACGCCAGCGACCCGCACCGTGCCTGGATCCATGTCGATTCGTCCTTTGTCTTTGCCGGTGCGCCCTATCCGCAAGAGGGCTTGGATTGGCTGCTCTCGATCCTGGGCCCCGAAGGCGCGCCCGCCGACCGTCACTGGAGCGGTACGCTGACCCTTTCGGGCATGCCCGTCCACCAAACCCAGATCGACCGGCTGCTCGGCACCGACACCACTACCCCCGAACTGAGCGCGGTCTACGAGGCTGTACCCCATAGCCAACTGGTGCCCATGGAAGCGGGCAAATATCTCCCCATCATCAACACCAAGTTGATGCCCTGGCTGGAGCGCTATTGGGGGGGTGAGGTGGAGCTCGACCAGGCCATGCAAAGTGCCATGGACGAGATCAACACCGAATTGGACAAACAACTCGCCTAGAATTGAGCTTTGGGATAGGGAGGTAGGGAGGTGAGGAGCCAGGGGGGATAGCTCGCTGTTCTCCCCATCACCCCATCTCCCAACCCCCTATCACCTGTAATTGCTTCATTAGTTCATGATCGGCTAAGACTATGCAAGATGCAACACAGTCAGCAGAATCCCCTTCAGCGCTGCAACGATGGTGGCAGGCGTTGCGCAAGACACGCAGCGAGGACCGCAGCAACGCGCTCCTGGGCTATTTATTCATCTTCCCGGCCCTGGCGCTTTACATTACCTTTAGCGCCTACCCGTTGATTCGCGGCGTTGCCATTGCCTTTTCGGATTATCGCTACCTGATCCCTGACCATCACCCGTTCAATGGGCTGGAGAATTTTCGCGAGATGGTGGGCGACCCGGTCTTTTGGGACGCCTTTGGGCGCTCGATCTACTACACGGCGATCTATACACCGCTCAATATCGGGCTGGCCTTGCTGATTGCCGTCCTGATCGCCAAGGTGGTCAACCCATTGGAAGCTGCCACCTACCGGGTGATCTCCTATCTGCCCGTGGTGTTGCCGATTGCGGTCGCCTTGTTGCTGTGGAAACAATTGCTCCATCCCCAGTTTGGCTATCTCAACTACTTTTTGCGCGAGATTCTCGGCATGGCGAACCCACCGGCCTGGCTCGCAGATGCCAATTGGGTCATCCCAACCATGGCCGTCGCCGCAGCCTGGAAGACCATGGGGCAGAATATTCTGCTCTTTCTCGTGGGACTCTATAACATCAACAACGAATTGTACGAGGCCGCGTCCATTGATGGGGCGAATGGGTCGGCCCAATTCCGCCACATCACCCTGCCGCTGCTCAAGCCCACCTTCACGGTGGTTCTGGTGTTGGCAGCTGGCGTGCTGGGCACGGCCGAAGAATCGCTGATCCTCTTTGGGCGCACCCAAGCCGGGCCGCAAAATGCGGGCATGTTGGTGGGGCGCTATTCCTATGATATTGCCTTCTATTTGGGTGATATGCGCTGGGGCTATGCCGCCGCGATCAACCTGACCATGGGGATCATCTCGATGATTATGGCCGGCGCGATCTTCAAATTATTGCGCTCGGGGAGGACAGAATGACGAGCCAAACCCACACCGCACCGCTGAGCAAACAGACACCCGTGGAGGCTTCGCCGCTGGCTCGCTTCTGGGGGCGCCGTGGTCAATGGCTGCCGCGCCTGGCGCTTTGGTTTTTCCTGCTAATTTTCTTGCTGCCCTTTGTGTGGGCGGTCTCAGCTTCGCTCAAAACGCGCCAGGAGTTATATGTTGAGATGCCCTCCCTGATCACGCTCAACCCAACGCTGGCGAATTATACCTATGTGCTGCGGCGGATGCCCGCGTTTATCACCTATTTCCAGAACAGCACAATTGTCACCGTGGGTTCGACTTTGTTGCAAGTGGCCGTGGCTGCCCTGGCCGGGTATGCCTTTGCCCGCTTACGTTTCCCCGCACGCGACTTGATCTTCTACACGTTGATCCTGCTCACCTTTGTGCCGCGCGCCGGTGGGTTGATGGTGCAGTACGAGTTGATGAGCTTCCTGGGGCTGCGCAACAGTCAACTGGGGTTGATCCTGGCTTTTGCCGCGGGCGTGCCGATCCCGATCTTTATCATGCGGCAGACTTTCCTCAACATGCCCCACGAGTTTGAAGACGCGGCCTTGATCGACGGGTGTAATCGGTTTCAAGCCTTTTTATGGGTGATGTTGCCGATGGCCACGGGCGGTATGCTCGTGGTGGGGCTCTTTGAATTTATCCGCGTCTGGGGCGAATATCTCTTCACCCTGACGATGATCGATAACCCCGAACTCTACACCCTGGGCATCGGCATTGCCATGAACTTTGTCGGCCTTGCGCTGGAAGATGGCGAATTTACCAGCTACGGCGCTGAAGCCGCGGTCTATCTGCTCACTTCGGCCCCGGTCCTGCTGCTCTTTATCGTCTTCCAGCGCATGTTTATCCGCGGCATGTTGGAAGGGCTGAAGTTATAGGCATTCTGTAAATCGCACAAACAGGGGTTGCAATTCATTCCAGCAGGCGAGTTGCGACCATTCTGGTCACGAACAACCCGGCTCAACACGAATCTGGTCATTTTCTCGTGTTGAGCCGGATTATTTTATGGATGACGCTACGTTTCCTTCCCCAATTAGTGCAGAGCCCACGCAGCAGAGTGTGAAATCCATTTTTCTGCGCTAAGACTTTAGCATAAGCCTGTTGACATATCTCATGAATCTATGTATACTACGAATCTAGGTCATCTATATGGTTACCAGAAGGAGGTAGCAGTGTCTCAAAGCCTGGCGCGTGGCGATGTGCCTACGCTGATTCTTGCTGTATTAAGACAGGGGCCACTGCATGGCTATGCGATTGCTCGGGCCATTGAAGAGCAGAGCGCAGGTACCCTCCATCTGCACGAAGGGACGCTTTATCCTGTACTCCGGCAGTTGGAAAAACAAGGGGTGATCCAAAGTGTGTGGGAAGTGCAAGAACCTGGCCCGGCCCGGCGCGTCTACTCGTTGACAGAACCTGGCCGGGCGGAATTTGCAAAACGTGTCGAAGCATGGGAATCGTACAGCGCGGCGATCAATGCATTACTCAATCCAAGGAGGGCGAGTTATGGCTAACAGACCGCTAGACCATTATCTTGAGACAATTGAAGCACGCTTAAAGAATCTGCCCGCTGTCCGGCGACAAGAAGAAATGGTAGAAATCCGCCAACACCTGGAGGCGCTGATCGCTGGTCACTATCTGGCCGGGTTGAGCCAGGATGAAGCCGTAGCAACCGCCATTCGTCAATTTGGCCATGCCGAGCAGATTGGGCAAGCCCTCAGCCAGGCATCGCGCCAGCAGCGCCTGCGTTCGCTTTGGCTACCCTTGATCTACCTCATCACCGTCGCGGTGAATCTGGCAATCTTTGCGTTTAATGACAATCCTGATACCTGGTTCGCAAAGCTGGTGCTAGCCTTCAGCCTTCCCGTCGGCATCCTGGCGCTCGGCGTGCTGGAGGATTTCCAAGACCGCTGGCGCTCGCGCCATCAACAAACCCAGCCTTGATTTGCAGAGCATCAGGCGGCCAGATGCGGCAACACGGTTGCCGCGAATAACCACGTGCCTTCGGGGCGGGGCGAATCGGCAAAGTGAACGGTCAGCCGATGCGCGCCCTGCGCGACGATGGCCAACAATTGCTCGGTGACTTGTTCCGGGGTGCCCATGATGCCCCCCTCGCCCAGCGGACGGACGTGAGGCTGCGCCTGCAGCTTTTTGAGCGCAGCCTCGCTCTCGGCGATCAAAATCCCCGTGCGCAGCACCTGTTTGATCTCGCCATAGTCGCGGCCCACCGCGCGGCAATGCTCCTGCAGGACTCGCTGCTTGTGCGCATAGGTCTCTGCATCCTGGAAGCCATAATTCCACCAATCCGCGTGTTGCGCCACCACGCGCAGCAGATATTGTTCGCCCGAGCCACCCACCATGATCGGCGGCAGCGGCGCGGGCCGGGGTTCGCAATGCGCGCCCTCGACCTGATAATATTTCCCCTGGAACTCGGTCGGAGACTCGCGCCACAACGTGCGGATCAACTGGATCGCCTCGGCGAGTTGGGCGATGCGCACCCGCGCCGACGGATAGGGCCAGCCATAGGCGCGATATTCTTCTGCGTGCCAGCCCGCGCCAATCCCCAGGATAAACCGCCCACCCGAAATCGCCTGGGCGGTTGCGGCCATCTTGGCCAGGTGCGCGGGATTGCGAAAGCTGTTGCAGATCACCTCGTGGCCGCAGAATTTGTCCCCATAGCGCGCCAACGCATAGGTCGCAATCGTCCACCCTTCGGCAACATGGTGCGCCTCATATTGCACATGATCGGGAAACCAGAGCGAATCAAAGGGGCCAGCGGTCTGATCCAGATAGGGGAAGAGTTCCTCCACCAGCCGTGACCAAACATTGAGACCAACGGGAACAGGCATGGGCTTCTCCTTATGTTTTATACGCAGCCGGGGCAAAAGCAGAGAGAAACCACAGATTACACGGATTTCACAGATAAAAATCTGCGGCATCTGCGCAATCTGTGGATAAGCTTTTACCTGATCATCCGGCCAGCCACAGCGCGGGCGTTTCGATCAACTCGCGAATGGTGTTGAGGAAGCGCGCAGCCGGGGCCCCATCCACCACCCGATGGTCAAATGTCAGGCTGAGCGTCACCTGCCAGCGCGGCACGATCTGGTCATTCACCACCGCGGGCTTTTTGGCGATGCGCCCAACCCCCAAAATCGCGCTCTGCGGCAGATTGATGATCGGCGTGAAGGCGTCGATATTATACCTGCCCAGGTTGGTGATCGTAAAGACGCCGCCTTGCAGCTCCTCGGCGCGTAATTGACCCTGCAACGCTCGTTCGACCAAGTCAGTTGTCTCATGGGTGATCTGCCGTAGGCTCTTGGTCGGGACGTTGCGCACGGTTGGCACCAGTAGGCCGTCGGTTGTCTCGACTGCCAGCCCAATATGGAGCGCCTTCGCGACATGGATCTCGTGGCCGTGCCAGGTAGCGGCCAGCAGCGGATGTTGTTGCAACGCAACGCCCGTCAGCTTGATCAAGAGATCGTTATAGCTGGGCACGGGCAGATTGCGCGGTGCAAACGCCGCTTTGAATGATTCGCGCAGCGCGACGAATTCGCTGGCGTCGGCGTCGCTGGTGAGGGTGACCGATGCAGCGGTCTGCACGCTCTCGCTCATGCGTTTGGCAATCACGCTGCGCATACGGCTGACCGGCACGATCTCGTACTCGGCGGGGTCGCTCGTGGCAACGGCTGATTTCTGCTCGCCAGCCAGTGCCGCTTCGACATCGGCGCGATCGATGCGTTCCCCAGCTTTTTGGCGGGCCAACTCGGCCAGATCCAACCCGGCTTCCTGGGCCAGCCGTTGCGCCACCGGCGTGACGCGCACTTTGGCCGTCGCTATACGCTGGCTGGCCGCGGCTCGAATATCGCGCTCGATGATGCGCCCTGTCGAACCACTGCCGGTGAGGGTGGCCCAATCGATGTCCAGCTCTTTGGCCACTCGCCGCGCCCGCGGGCTAATGGCGACGGTGGACGAGGGACGGTGAACGGTGGACGATGGAGACTCGACAGTTGACGATTCACGTTTCACGCTCGACGGTTCACGCTCGACATTTGACGTTTGCGGCGTGACGAGTGAAGGTTGAGCAACCTGCGGCGCGGCCTCGCCCGGCTGCAGGATGTACCCCACCAGCGCGCCCACAGTCACCGTGTCGCCAGGTTTTGGCGCGGTCGGCGGGATATGCAAAACGCCGCTGTCAAACGACTCGATCTCCTCGGTGGCCTTGTCGCCCTCCACCGTAAAAAGATGCTCGCCCGCCTGCACCGCATCCCCATCCTGCTTGAGCCACTCGCCAAAGATGCCCTCTTCCATTCCCCAGCCCAGGCGCGGCATATAAATTTCGGCTGCCATCGTTTCTCCTTACTCCGCCGCCAGGGCGCGGATCGTCGCTTCGATGCTGGCTTCGGTGGGCACGACCGCCTCTTCCAGCGTCGGGCTGTAGGGCGTGGGCGCGTGGGCACCATTGAGCCGCCGGATTGGCGCGTCCAGGTCGTCGAAGGCCTTATCCACCACCTGCGCGGCGATCTCCGCCCCGATGCCACAGGGCTGAAAGGTTTCATCGACCACGAGCAGACGGCCAGTTTTATGCACCGATTCCAGGACCGTGTCCACATCCAGCGGCGCGACCGTGCGCGGGTCGATCACTTCGACCGAGATGCCCTCCGCGGCCAACTTCTCGCTCACCGTCACCACCTTGTTGACCATGGACGCGAGCGCGACCACGGTCAACCCCGTACCTTCCCGCACAACTTTCGCCTGCCCAAAGGGGATGGTATAGTGTTCTTCGGGCACCGCGCCTTTGCTGAAGATCACCGCTCGATGTTCCAAAAAGAGCACAGGATCGTCTGACGCCAGCGCGGTGGCGAACAAACCCTTGGCATCATACGCGTTCGAGGGCAGCACAACGCGGAAGCCAGGCAGGTGGGCGAAGATCGGATAGTAGCTACCCGAATGGTGGGTGGCCGCGGAGTTGCCAATGCCAATACAGCCGCGCATCAAGAGTGGCAGCTTGAGCCGCCCGCTGCTCATGTATTGGATCTTGGCGATCTGATTGATCATCTCGCCCATCGCATCCAGGATAAAGTCGAAGAACATAAAATCGACCACAGGCCGGGTGCCGGTCATGGCCGCGCCACAACACATGCCCACAAAGCCGCGCTCGCTGATCGGTGTATCGCGCAGCCGCTCGGGGCCAAAGCGTTCATACAGGCCCAGCGTGGTGGTAAAATTACCCCCGCGCGCGCCAATCCCTTCGCCGACGACAAAAACTGTGGGGTCGGCTTCCATGGCCGCGGCCAACGCGACGCGCGTCGCTTCGATAAAAGTCATCTCACGCATGGGTTGCCTCGCTATAAACATGGGTGGTGGCAGTGGCAGGGTCCGGCCATGAACTTTGGCGCGCAAATTGATCGGCGTCGGCGACCATGGTCTGGACTTCCGTTTCAATCGCAACCAGTTCAACCTCGCCCGCTTCTTCTTCGCGCAGCAGATATTCGCGGTAGAGGGTAATGGGGTCGCGCGCCTTCCAGGCGTTGACTTCCTCCTGGCTGCGATACCCGCCATCGCGCATGCCTTCGGAATGGGCGCGCGTGCGGTAAGTTTTCCCTTCGATCAAGGTCGGGCCTTCCCCGGCGCGGGCGCGCTGCACCGCTTCTTCGGCAGCTTTGTAGACGGCCAGCACATCATTGCCATCGACGATCACACTGGGCAACCCATAGGCCGGGCCGCGATCGCCAACATTGGGGTTGCCCGAAGAGTAAGCAAATGGCACTTCGGTGGCATACATGTTATTTTCGCAGACAAAGAGCACCGGCAATTTCCAGATCGTCGCCAGGTTGATGCCTTCGTGGAACGCGCCATTGTTGACCGCGCCATCGCCAAAAAAGGCTACGGCCACCCGATCGGTCTTGAGCAATTTGAAGGAATAGCCCGCGCCCGTGGCCTGCAAGATGCAGGGGCCGACAATGCCGCTGGTGCCCATCATGCCCACTTCGGGCGAGAAGATGTGCATACTGCCGCCGCGGCCGCGCGAAACGCCGGTCTCGCGACCCAACAACTCGGCGATCAGCTCGTGCGACGAGACCCCTTTGGCCAGCGCGTGGCCGTGGCCGCGATGAGTGCTGAAGACGGCATCATCATCGCGCAGATGCGCGCAGACCCCGACCGCAATCGCTTCCTCGCCAACATAGGTGTGACAGGCACCATGGATCAAACCGGCCGCGTGCAGGCGGGCCAATTGTTCCTCGGTCTGGCGGATTTTGAGTAGTTCACGATACAGAGAGAGCAAACGCTCTGTATCCAAAGAATTTGTCATAGCGTGCCTTTCCATGAGAGTCGCATAATGGCTTTGCTAATCTTCAACGCTCACCCACGCGCGGATTCGGCCATTTCGGCCCGCGCTTTGGCCGACAATGCAGGCAGATGCCTCTCGTGCTCGATCACCTGCTGCAGGTGAACCATGCGGGCCGGTGATGCCGTGCCGCGCATCGTCTCCGAGTGCATCTGGTCGATCCAAAACCGGGCGTGGCCGGCAATGTATTTTTCCAGATCCGCGATCTCTTCCGGGGTTTCGCAGCGGGCGCAGCAATTGAGCGTGAACATGCGCCGCCGAGTGCTGCCACCAAAGGCCGCGTGCATCAGGTTATGGTTGAAGGCCACCACATCGCCCGGTTCGGATTCGAGCGCAATGGCTGGCACATCGCGCTGTTCAATGCCCCACAATTCAAGCGAGTTGCGGGCCTGGCGAGCCGCCCACGTATCAAACAGATCCACCCGGTGAGAACCTGGGATCACCCGCAGGCAGCCGGACTCCCGTTTGACCGGGTCGAGATAGAGCGCCACTTTGAGAAATTTGCCGACATGGTGAAAACCGTCGCTGTGCCACTGGGTGTCGCCGGTGTAAAAATTGCCATCCCCGCCGACATAATTAAAATTCTCGCCCAACAAGCTACTGATCAACCCGACAACTTTGGGATGATCCAACAGGGTTGAGAGCTGTTCGCGCTGGTCGATAAAAGGCACGACGGTTGACCGTTTGCTGCCATCATGGAGGACGCCGCGGCCCTGAAAGACTGCCTCAAACTCGTCGGTGATCCAGGCGATATCGTCAATCAACAACTTCGGCAAGACAAGATAGCCAAATGTGTCGAAAAAGTGCTTTTGTTCGTCGGTAAGCATCAAAATCTCCCTTCTAAACCCTGCTAAATACTGCGGTTTCAACCGCAGATTGCACAGATTTCGCAGATTTTTATAGAGAAATCAAATAGAGATCGCACAAATAGCGAGCAAGTAGGTGCGGTTTT
>CAZIRP010000067.1:0-33082 GCA_964541665.1 uncultured Caldilineaceae bacterium
CAGAATTTCGTAGACGAGATGATCCGCACCGGGCAGCCCTTGCCACAGCCCAGCCTGCAGGATCACCAATCCCTGGCTGGTGGCGGTTGTCTCAGTCGCGGGCACACGTGCGGTCAGGGCAATGTGGCCTTGGGCGATTTCGCGAGCCGCGGCTTCGTCCAGGGTGGGGGTTACATTCAGCGCCAACGCGGGCAGCACCATTCCATTGATGGCGCGCAACTGGCCAGCAGCATCAAAGTGGAAGCGCAGCGTGCTGGCAAAGACCGGCACACCTTGATAGCTTTGCGTGTAGCTCAGATGCGTCATGCCCAGGGTATCGGTTGCGCGGGTCAGGAAGCTCAATTCGGCGCTGGGATCGTTCAGGCCAAAGAGTGCGCCAAATTCTTGTAAAAAGGCGCTTGCTTGCTCTTCCGCCGCGGCCCCGACCCAGGGACGCTGCAAGCTGTCGGGCGGAATGCGCACAAAGCGCGCCACACCAGTCGCGGGGTGGAGCGACACCTGGGCCTGGTGATCCGTCGCGGCGGACAAGCGCTGAAGCGAAGCCGCGGTGATCGGCACCTGGGGCAACGGCGCGGCCAGGAGGGTGGTGGGTACCCAGACGCCGAGCAGGCTGAGCAGCGCAATCACTCGATACCGTGGACGCAGCAGCTTATTGACAAGGGTGGCAACCATGATGCAAGCCTTTCTTCGGATGGGGGACGATCAATACGCTTGCAGTATAACACCAAATTTGTCTCGCTGGTCGGACCATCGAATTGCGAGGCGCTATTCATCCAAGCCGGTAGATGGTTTCGGGCTGGGCTGGCTGCATGGCCAGAGGGGGCAGACCAAGCAACAGCGCCTCGACGTCGTCCACAACCATCCGCCCGATGTTGCGCAGATCGGCTGGGACGCTCCCAGCCCGGTGGGCCGACAGAACGACTCCCGGCGCCTGGCGGATTGGGTGGTCGAGCGGCAGCGGCTCTTCGGGAAAGACATCGATCACCGCTTTGAACCGCCGCGCCAGCAACAGCTCGGTTAATGCGTCAAAGTCAACCAGGTGCGACCGGCTGATCAAGGCCAGCACGGCATTGGGTTGGATCAAGGCCAGGCGCTCGCGGTCGAGCAATGCCTGATTTTCCGCGGATGGGATGGCCAGGACAAAGATGACGCGTGTGCTGCTCAGCACCTCTTCCAGCGAGACCGGCGTCACACCCTGGCGGGTCAGGTACGACGGTGGCAGCCAGGGATCATACACTTTGATTGGGCAGCCAAACGGAGCCAGTAACGGGCGCAGATTGCGCGCCAGGCCGCCATAGCCGATGAAGCCCAGCGGTTGCCCAAACAGGGTAAAGGTATCGACATTGCCCGCGTGCAGCCACTTTTCGTTGCCTTGGGTAAAAGCCACGTGCCCATCTACAATCTCGCGTGAGGCTGCCAGGACCATGCCCAGCGCCATTTCGGCCACCATCGGGCCAAAGGCCGGGGCCGCGCTCAACACGCGGATGCCGCGAGCGAAACAGGTGGCATAATCCAAAACCTGCGGGCTGGGATGGCGCCCACCGACTTCGAGAATGGCCCGTAAGTTGGGGAAAGTGTCCAGGTCGCCATGTCGCCAATGCCCGCAGATGATCGCCACCACATCGTCGCGCACCTTGTCCAGCTCGGCCGCGGGCATGCGCTCATCGCGGCCCCAGATGATGTCGGCCACTTCGTGCAGACGCACCAAATCGGCTGAGTCAAAGATTTCGTTCAGTTTGCGCCCAGCAGGATCCAATATAATTTTTGCTCGCATAGCTATTATCCACCGTATGGCTGACCAAACCGCTCGGCGTGCGCGATTTCGGCCAGGGGTTTGCGATTTTTGCGGCCCGCGCCCAGCTTTTGCGTCGGGTAGCCAAACGGGATAATCGTCAGTACCGTGCGCTCCGCGGGGATGCCCAGCAGCGCTTTGATCTCTGCCGTGTTGACATTGCCCACCCAGTTCGAGCCGATCCCCGCGGCCCAGGCGGTCAACATCATATTTTGCACCGCGCGCGCCCCATCCGCGGCCCCGCCCGCGCCGTCGGGCACGATCACCGCGATGGCCAGGGCCGCGTCGGCGATGTATCGGCCATGCGCGGATAGCTGCCCCAATTCCTGCAAGGTGGCGGGCTGGCGCACGGCCACAAAATCCCATTGCTGGCGATTGCGTGAACTGCCAGTCAAACGGGCGGCTTCGAGAATTTGAGTCACGATTTCCGGGGGAATCGGTTTGGCCTGATACTCGCGGACAGCCAGCAGGGTGCGGATTGCCTCAAAGGTTTCCATGATAGCTCCTTTTTGGAACGGGGGACGATAGACGGTGAATGATAGACGGTGGACGGTGGTTTTAATCTCTTCAATCCCTATAATCTCTCGGTAGTGGAGAGGTTGAGGAGATTTCAGAACCATCAACGTAGAATAGCTCCCGTCTACCGTCCCTCGTCCACCGTTCGATTACGCTAATTCCTTACGCACACGTTCGGCCACGCCAGCCGCATCCAACCCATAATATTTGTAGAGCGGATAGGGGGCAGCAATGGCCGAATAGTCATCAGCGGGGAAGCCGATCCGGGTCAGTTTGACACCATCCACCCGGTTATCCACAATGGCATCGGCGATGGCCGTGGCAACACCGGTGCGCGTATTGTGTTCCTCGGCGACAAAGACATTGCGCGTCTCTTCGATCAACGAGAGCACGCCTTCGGTATCAAAGGGTTGGATCGTGTGCAGATCGGCCACCGTCAGGTCGAGGCCATCCTGGGCGAGCGTTTCCGCGGCCTGGCGCGCCGCGGTGACCATGATGCCATTGGCAAAGATCACGCCGTCGCTGCCTTTGCGCAACACGCTGATTTTGCCATATTCCCAGGGCTCGCCTTCGTTGTAGGCATCGGCCTCGCGGCCCCGCCCCAAGCGGAAATAGATCGGCCCTTCCACGTCCACGGTTTGGCGCAGGGCTTGTTCCAGACTGTAAGCATCTGCCGGGCAGACAATCTTCAAATTGGCAATCGAGCGCATAATGCCAATATCTTCGGTGGCGTGGTGCGACGTGCCATAATAGCCCAGCGAAATCCCCGCGTGGTGGCCCAGCAGGCGCACCGGCAGATTCGGGTACGCGCAATCGGTGCGGATGTGTTCGCAGCAGAGCAAGCCCAGGAACGAGGCAAAGGTCGCCACGTAGGGGATCATGCCGGTGGTGGCCAGCCCCGCGGCCGCGCTCACCATGTTTTGTTCGGCAATCCCCAGGTTGAAGAACCGTTCGGGGTGGCGATAGGAAAACTCAACGGTGCGGTTGCTAAACCCCAGATCAGCAGTTAACACACAGATGCGCGGGTCGCTGTCGGCCAATTCTGTCAGCACACGGGCGGCAATGGCCGAGTGTGCCTGCGTGCGCAACATGCCGAGGTGCCAGGAATCTTTGTCCTGCATTTCGATCCCAGCCGAGTGGATGTCGATGGTTTTTGTCATGGTTGATGCAGTTCCTTCGATTAGGCCCATTCGTAATTTTTGATATCTTCGATCGTGCGTTGCGCGTCGACCCCAGCCAGGTAGCCGAGATGCCAGACGCGTGAGTTTTCCATCCACTGCACGCCTTTGCCCTTGATGGTGTGGGCGATGATCATCTGGGGTTGGTCGCTCTTTTCCGGGAGGTTGTCAAACAATTCGACCAGCGCGGCCAGATCATGCCCATCGACTTCGTGTACGGCCCAGCCAAAGGAGCGCCACTTATCGGCCAGGGGCTCGACGCGCATGGTCTCTTCGGTCATGCCGTCCAGGCCCATGCCATTGCGGTCGATGATGCCGATCAGGTTGTCGGCCTTGAAGTGGCTGGCTGCCTGGGCTGCTTCCCAGATCTGCCCCTCGTTCAATTCGCCATCCCCCAGCAGGACAAACGTGCGCCCTGGGGATTTGCGGGCTTTGAGCCCCAAGGCCATGCCCAGCCCAATGCTCAGGCCGTGCCCAAGCGAGCCCGAGCTGAAATCGATCCCCGGCACCTTTTTCATGTCGGGATGATCCCCCAGCGGTGAGCCGATACGGGCATAATTGTCGAGCCAGGCGGTGGGGAAATAGCCCTTATCCGCCAAAATTGGATAAACCCCGACCGCGCAATGGCCTTTGGACAGGATCAGGCGATCTCGATCCGCCCATTTGGGGTCATCGCTGATGCGCATGGTGTGGTAATAGAGAACGGCAAAGAGTTCGGCACACGAAAAGACCGACGTGTAGTGTCCACTCTTGGCAATTTCGATCAGGCGCACGGTTTCGGTACGCACAAATTGCGCGCGCTCGCGCAACAACTCCAGGTTTGCTGTACTCATGTAGATCTCCAGGTTCGCTCCGGCAGCAGATTGAAATAGACAGACATTGCAGCCATGGTGCATTGGGGTAGTGGCTACCATTTTCATCTTACCATTGCCCCCCAGTGCACGCAACTGCGCTGGCAAATTGCTTGGCTCCTCGTTTATACCTGGGCTTTATAACAGTATCCAGAGACACCATGCATTGAATGAGCTATGCTGAGGCCAGAAGTAAGTACGTTTGTCGGTACTATGGTTGAAATTGATGAAGATTTCTGGAGGCGAGCATGTTCCACCAAACAACTTTGCTTCGCTCCTCCTGGTTCTGGAGCGAACGCTCAATCCTGCAGCGGCTGGCCCTGATCCTGACCGGCTTGGGAGGCTGGCTGCTGCTCGGCCTGATCGATGCGTCGCCCGTGCGCGGCGCAACCCCACCCAGCCATCAACCCGCGCAAAGTGCGGTCACCCTGACAGGCTTTACCCACACCTGGCAGACGCTCAATAACTGTGGCCCCGCGACGTTGGCGATCAACCTGAGCTATTTTGGCACCCAACTCGATCAGGCCACCATTGCCAAACAGGTGCGCCCCAATCCGCATGATCAGAATGTACGGCCCGATGAAATTGCCCGCTATGCGATCGGCCAGGGCTTCGGCGCAATTCTGCGTGTCAATGGCAATGCCGACCTGTTGCGCCTGCTGATCAGCAACGGGCTGCCGGTGTTGATCGAAACCTGGGAGAGCGATGATGCCAATAATCTGCTGGATGGCTTTGCCCATTTCCGCCTGGTCACCGGCTATGATGATGCAAGCCAGCGCTGGATCGTCCACGATTCTTATTTTCAGCGCAATCCGGTGGCGGGCGAAGGCTATCAGGGCATCTACGTGGACTATGCCCAGGCCGACCGGCTCTGGCGCATCACCAATCGCAAATATGTGGTGATCTATCCGCTGGAAAAAGCACCGGTTGTGCAAAGCATCCTGGGCGCGCAGTGGGATGACGCGACAATGTGGCAACAATCCTTGCACCAGGCGCAGGCCGAAAGCGCCCAGCAGCCGGACGATCCCTATGCCTGGTTCAACCAGAGCAGCAGTCTCTATGCCCTGGGCAAACAAACCGAAGCAATTACTGCTTTCCAACAAGCGCAGCACCTGGGGTTGCCCAGCCGCATGTTGTGGTATCAATACGAGCCGCTTCAGGCGCTCTTTGATACGGCTCGCTACCGCGAATTGCTGCACCTGGTCAACACAACCTTGCACAGTGCCACGGGTATCGAGGAGCTGCACTATTGGCGGGGATTGGCGCTGGCCGCTTTGGGCAATGACGCTGAGGCCCAGCAAGCGCTGCATCGGGCCTTGCAGATTCAACCCCATTATCAACAAGCCCTCTATGCCATCGAAACCCACGTTGGCAGCTAAACAGCCATCAACCAATTTGGCTGGATGGGCCCCAAACAAGGTATACTTACGAACATCATGTGTGAGCATTCTCGGAATCGATTTGATTCCGAGAATCTTTTGTCGGCTGCCGATCAGATCGCACCCGCAAGCCTGGGCAGCCGTGTCAATGCCTGGCAGCAAGGTCTCGTCCTCCGTGTATACCGTTGTTGGGCAACAGGAAATGTCAGTTAGCTGTTTGAGCGGTCAATGCTACCCGATGGCATCAACTGCTGGATCGATCCCCTCAACTGGCAAGTTAGGTTGTTCAGTAGGCAAATAATCTTCCATGATCAGAAAGAAGCGAGGACACAGGCTCATTCGCAATCTGTTCGCGACATGTTTACTGGTCGCGACGGTAGGTTTTCTCTTGGGTTGTTGGCGTTATGGCGGGCCAGAAGGTTTTCTGAAGCGGGCACAAATCGCGCTCGCATCCCAACGTTCACATCCATTGCTCGTGCCAACGCCGCTTCCTGTCTCGTTTCGGCAACAAGCCGCGGCCGCGATGGCCGCGCCCATTGTCCACTCGACAGTCGTACTGTTGCCAACGGTCACCCCAACGCCCCCAATCGCCGCGCCTGCCCTCACCACAACCGTGGAGCTGACCACAGAAGATCCGCTGAGTGCTTCCCTTGCTGTGCTCGACACCAATGCCGAACTCACCAGCACGGTGACTGTGGTCCCGCCGACGCCGGTGCCCACCCCAACGCCGCTTTTTGCGCCCGCGGCTGATTTCGTCGAGCTGACCGGGCTGCACCATTATTGGCAGACCTGGAACAATTGTGGGCCGGCCACACTGGCGATGCAGCTCAGCTACTTCGGCACTGTATTGGATCAAAGCGTGACGGGCGCGGCGCTGCGCAGCCACGAAGATGACAAAAATGTCATGCCCGAAGAGTTGGCCGCCTATGCGCGCAGTCAAGGCTATGCCGCGCATGTGATGATCAATGGCAAAGCGGATCAATTGCGGCTCTTGTTGAGCAATGGGATACCCGTCCTGGTGGAGACCTGGTTTGAGGATCAACCCAACGATGGCATGGGGCACTATCGCTTGCTTGTGGGGTATGATCATGCGGCGCGCCAATGGTTTGCCTACGACTCGTACGATCAACACAATTTGCGCAACTCCGACCCCAATGGCCCCTATCGCGGCATCCAGTTTGATTATGCTGAATTTGACGCGCTCTGGAAGGTCTTTAACCATACCTATGTGTTGATCTACCCGCCGGAGAAGCGCGAATTGGTCGCCAATATTCTGGGGGGCGAACTCGACCCCGCGCAGATGTGGCAGAATGCGCTCGGCACCACTCAGGCTGCTGCCAGTAGCTACCCAGAGGATCCCTATCATTGGTTCAATTTGGGCACAGTCCTGGCAATGTTGGGCCGCTACGAAGAGGCCGCCACTGTCTATGACCGGGCACGCCAGTTGGGGTTGCCGTGGCGGATGTTGTGGTATCAATTTGGCCCCTTCGAAGCCTATTATGAGACCGGGCGCTACCAGGAAGTGGTTGCCCTGAGCGAAGCCACCCTGGCAACGACCACCAGCATTGAAGAATTACACTACTGGCGCGGACAAGGCCTGGCCGCACTTGGCAATCGGGTAGAGGCAGAATCTGCCTGGCAACGAGCCCTGGCCTTGAACCCCCGCTACGCTCCCGCCCAAGCCGCGAGTGCCTATGCTGCACCCTGACAATCAACTTGCCGATCAGCAGCAACGTGAGCGTCACATTCTCGCCAATACGCTGCTGGTCGGCCTGTCGTTTGGCCTTGCCGCCGCGGTCGGGCTGGTGCGCAACATGCTCCTGGCGCGCACTTTTGGGCTGGGAAGCGAACTCGACACCTTCTACGCTGCCTTCAAATTACCAGACTTACTCTTCACCATTGTGGCGGGCGGCGCGCTCGCCACTGCCTTTATCCCCGTCTTTAGCGAACAGCTTGCCAGCGATAACCACCGCGCTGCCTGGCGATTGGCGAGTTCGATCACCAACTTTGTGGTCATCATCGTCACGGGTGCTGCGCTGCTCGCGGCCTTCTTTGCGCCCTGGCTTGTGCGCGTCCTGCTCGCCCCAGGCTTTGATGCCCCGCAGCAAGCCGAAACCGTCACCCTGATGCGGCTGGTGTTGATCTCCACGCTCTTTTTTGGGATCAGCGCGGTGCAAAGCAGTATGCTGCACAGCTTTCGCCACTTTCTGCTGCCCGCGCTGGCTCCGGCGGTCTACCCGCTCGGCGTGATCATCGGCGCGCTCTGGCTGACCCCCACCTGGGGCGTGAATGGGCTGGCCGTTGGCGCGATTCTGGGCTCACTGCTGCATCTGCTGGTCAAGGTGCCCGGCCTGTTGCGGATCGGTTTTCGCTGGTGGCCCATCCTCGAACTGAAAAGCCCAGCTGTGCGCCAGGTACTCTGGCTGATGGGCCCCCGAGTGATCGATCTGGCTGTCTTTCACTTGATGATGATCGCCACGACCAATCTGGCCTCGCGGCTGTCGCCGGGCAGTGTGAGCGCGCTTGAATGGGGCTGGGAATTTATGCAGCTGCCCGAAACGATCATTGGGACAGCCTTTGGGCTGGTGGCCTTCCCAACGTTGGCCGCCCTGGCCGCGCAGCACAACCTGTCGGGGATGCGCGCCACGCTCGGCGATGCCCTGCGCATGGTGATCACCCTGACCGGGCCCGCGACTGTCGGGTTGATCCTCCTGGGGCGCCCCCTGATCGAAGTGGTCTACCAGCGAGGCGAGTTTGACCCGCAAGCAACGCAGGCGGTCTATGTTGCGCTCAGCTTTTATGCGCTTGGGTTGATCGGCCACAGTTGTCTGGAGTTGGCCGCACGGGCCTTTTTCGCCCTGCAAGATACGCTGACGCCGCTTCTGATCGCTATTGTTGCCGGGCTTTGCCAGTTGGCCCTGGGCCTGGGGTTGATGCAATGGCTCGGCCACGGTGGGCTGGCCTTGGCCAATTCAATCGCAATTACGGGGGAAGTGTTCGCGCTGCTGTGGATCTTACGCAGGCGTTTGCAGGGGATTGAAGCGCGCCAAACCGTGTGGTTGAGTGCTCAGGTATTGCTTGCCAGCGCGGTGATGGGGGTGGCAATCTGGTCGATCCGGGGGTGGCTCGGTGCATCTCCGCTGCTGCTGCTGGTTGGTGGGGCCGCTGTTGGCGGTGTTGTCTATCTGCTGATGGGCTTTTTGCTCCGTATGCCCACCCTGCAACGGCTGCCTGCTTATCTGGGCGTGGGCACAGGTAGATAAGGGATACAAGCGCGCATTGCTCTGCGGCCTGTATCCCGGCTTCGCTATCTCCCCACAGGCCTCACACTGCCGCAGCCGCGATCAGATTGGAGCAGCGCGCCAGCCACGTTCGATCATACGCGCCCGGTTGCGTGGTGAAGAGTGCACAACTCAGCGCCCGCGGCGGGTCGACCCACAGGACAGTGCCCGTTGCGCCACCATGCCCAAAGCTACCCGGCGAGAGCAGATTGCCCCAGGTTTCCCCGCGACTGGCTGAGCGGCGACGCCAGCCCAATCCCCAGGATTGGGCGGCCCGGCTTTCCGCGGACAACGTGGCCATCACGCTGGTCTGGTCCGCAGTCATTGCTTGCACCGTGGCCGGGCTCAGCAATTGACGGTCCGCGGCTACGCCCTCCTCCAAAAAGAGCTGGGCAAAGTGCAGAATGTTGCCCACAGTCGAGAACATCCCACCCCACGGCGCGCCAAAATGGCGCCAGTACTCTCTATTCCAGCCCCAGCTGGTTCCGTGCATCTCGGTTGGCACATTGACCTCGGCGATCCGTGCTGTATCGAGCCCACCAGCCCCCAAGGCCGTATCGTGCATGGCCAGGGGATCAAAAAGCTCGCGCCGCAGAAAATCACGCAGGGGCAATTGGGTGATGCGCTCAATGATCACGCCGATGATGGCGATGCCGGTGCTCTGATACTGGATCTCGCTGCCCGGCGCAAACGCCAGCGGCAACGCGCAGATCTGGCGCACGAACTCGCTGAGGGGCGCATTTTGGGCGCGCAATTGGCGGTCGTTTGGCAGCATATCCGGCAGGCCAGAGGTGTGGGTCAACAAATGGCGAATGGTGACGCTCTCTTTGCCTTCGGCGGCAAATTCCGGCACGATCGACACCACAGGGTCATCGAGCAGAAAATGGCCCCGTTCGAGCAGTAGCAAGAGCGCGGTTGCCACCACCGGCTTGGTGATCGACGCGGTCAGGAAGATCGTGTCGGGCTGGATCGGCGGCGAATCTGGCCGGAGATACTGGCGCCCCGCGGTGTAGATCGGCACGCGCTGGCCGTGGCGAGCCAGGCCCAGGGCCACCCCAGGCACATCACCCTGCTCGACGGCCTGCTGCAAAAAATCTGCAACGCGCTGCAAGCGTGTCTGATCAAACCCCAATTGCCACGCGGTCGCGGCCCACTCGCTCATAAATCACCCCCGGTAGAAATTGTTGGATCCAGCAAAGCCCAATCAGCCGGTGGATCGCCCAAGTCGGGCACAGGCACCATCTCGCCAGCTTGCAGGCTGGATTGGTGCGCGATCAAACCGGGCAGACAATAGCGCGCCGCGGCCCAGGCATGATTGGGGGGCAGGGTGTTGGTTCCCACTGCTTTGACAAAGTCATCGGCCAGGAATTGGTGCGAACCCAGGTGACCGTTGCGCAAACCGACAAACTCGCGCGGCAATCGCGCCACCGGATGCACCGGGCTGACACTCATGTGAAACTCTTGCAGCACTGCATCGTGTACGCCGGCCTCGCTGGCCACTGGCAGATTGGTGGTGGTCAGCAGCTCAGTGAGATCGCTCGGGCCATCCGCCAGCGTGACCCAGGCTTGGGCATTGGCCTGCTCCTGATAACATCCCTCGGTGCCGAACATGCTCATCTGCACCGAAGAACGGCCTTTCCAGCCCACGCGGCGGAACTCATTGATCCGCACCATGCCGCCGTCGGAGGTACGCATCAGCGCGCTCTGGTTGCTGAAGGGGTTGTCCCACAAGTTGCCACCGGCGCGGAAGATGCCATCTTCGTGGCGGTCGGCAAAGCCCAGACACGAGACGCTCGTCACGTGGGCGCCGGTCACGCTGAGGATCATGCTGACGCTGTGGGTGGGATAGTGCATGGGCGGAATGCCAGCGACGCGCTTCCAGTCGGTCCCGCCAGAATGTTGATAGGCCTCATAAAAACCGTGGGCCATGTCATGATAATATTGGCCTTCCCCATAGACAAAGTCGCCAAAGTCGCCCTGCTGGAAGCGGTTGCGGCAATAGATCGTCGCTGGATAATAGTAGCTGGTTTCGCCGGTCATGTAGATCAAACGAGTCTCGGCCACCGCGGCGACAATGGCCCGGATCTCTTCTTCGCTCTGCGCAATGGGCACCGCGCAATAGACATGTTTGCCCGCGGCCAGGGCCTGCAAGGTTTGCGGCCCATGCAAATGGCGCTGCGTAAAGAGCGCAATCGCATCCACATTGCTCTCGCATAACGCATCCAGCGAGGAAAACGTCCGCTGGATGCCAAACTGCGCGGCTTGTTCGGCCAATCGCTCCGGCAGCAGATCGGCCAGGACGACTTCATCGACCCAGGGATGCGCCTGAAAGAGCGGGATAAAGCTCCGCGCAAACGCGCCGGTCCCACACACACCAATCCGAATCCCCATCTCTACCTTTCCTCCAGTTACCTTTGGTGAAGTTTGTTGTGGTTGCCGTGAATTCGGGCTCAGGCGACAAGTTCAGACAGCGGGCGACGCGCACAGCG
Source organism: uncultured Caldilineaceae bacterium (assembly GCA_964541665.1). Classification (GTDB taxonomy): domain Bacteria; phylum Chloroflexota; class Anaerolineae; order Caldilineales; family Caldilineaceae; genus CFX5. The sequence continues at coordinate 11,487 of CAZIRP010000067.1, forward strand.
CAGCACCTTTCACCCGGGGAATGGCGTGGGTCTTATCCTGCATTCACGTTTGTGCATATCGATCTGCCTACAAGCACCTGAAGGTTTTACGTCAATCTCGGCTGCTTCCTTTACACTTACGTAAAATACAGAAACTGCCTGGGAATCCACCGCTGCTTACCAACAGCGGTTGGCGCAGCCTGTACAGCCAAATTCTTATAGAGAAACCAGATAAATGTCGCATAAATCGTAGGTGCGGTTAGAAACCGCACAGGTAGGCTAGGGCCAGAATATGCGGTTAAAAACCGCACCTACTTGCTCGCTATTTGTGCGATCTCTATTTAATTTCTCTATTAGAAGCGATACTCAATGCTCCAGGCGTCCGATTCCCCCGCGGCCAGCTCGCGGATATAATAGGGCTCGACCGAGAAGGTGCGGGCATTGCTCCAGATCGGCAGCCAGTCGGGTACAAAGCTGGTGACGATGGTCACCTGGCCCAAGGTTGGGTGACGCTCGATGACCGTCATGTTGTTGCCCACCTTTTTGTAATCCAGCGCCAGGAAGTAGCCGCGTTCCCAATCATAATCCGCCTTTTGGCAGATAAATTCTTCGTCGTTAAATTCGTACCCGGGATTTTCGGGGAAGGTGACGGGCAGCGAGAATTGGCAATGGACCCGATCTTCGGTCAAGGGGAAGAAAGGGTGCGCAAACCAGCGGATCGGCAGCGCGTCCTTGCCGGTGTTGCTGATCGCCGTGTGCGAATGCACGGTGCGCCCGCTCAGCGTGACCGTGCGCGTCAATTGATAGGCCCAATCATAGACGGCATCCTCGGTTTGCATGGTGATGGTATCATCGGTGATGGTGACGCTCCAGGGCAGGAATTGGCTCACTTGCGGGTTGTGGCGCACCTGGAAGGGCTCCTGGGCGTTGGTACGCAGCACACGACCCACGCCGATGGCGGTCACTTCGCTGCCAACCGGTGCATCCCCGCCAAGCACCGTCACAAATTGGTCGGGCGCACCCTGCCCATCGAAGGTGTCCGGCGTGGGGCTGGGATATTGGGGGCCGCTGAGCAGTTCGCCTTTTTCGGCATCCGTCACTTGATAGATGTAACCGCCGACGCAGTAGCGCGAGCCAAAGCGCTCGGTATCGGTCGCTGGATCGAGCAGCGTAACAGTCAATTCGCGGTTGGCGAGTGTAAACATTCGGTTCTCCAAAGGTGGTTGAATGGTCATAACAGGGATGTCTCTCCTGAAAATGGTTGCGGTGCCCGAATGCGGCCCGAACCCTTTTGATTGGCGCAGAATTTTCAGGATAGAATGATAGTGTACACGATGAGCCAAAAAGATCGGAAAATGAGTAATGGATCAAGCCCCGCTGCGCTCACCTGAGCCCCTTGTCCCCAATCTGAATCCCCCGTTGCCGGTGGTCACGGTAGATCTGCCGATTGGCGGGCAGGAGTGGCGCATCACCAGCGTGCGCGATCAGGACACCTTGTTGGATCTTGCCGACGAGCTGGCAAATGTGCCCTACGGTTTTCTGCTCTGGGAAGCGTCGGTTTTGCTGGCACAGCGCCTGCTGGATGAAGCGGCTCGTTTGCCCGGCCTGCGCATTCTGGAACTGGGCGCGGGGCTGGGTTTACCCGGTGTGGTGGCGCGCAAATTGGGGGCCGAAGTCTGGCAGACCGATCACGAAGCGCAGGCATTGGTCTTGGCGGCCCACAACGCCGCGCAAAATGGCGTCACCGGCATTCACCATTTTGTGGCCGATTGGCGCTCGTGGGACCATACTCAACAGTATGATCTGCTGATCGGGGCCGACATTCTCTACGAACGGGCCATGTATCGCCATTTGGAACCAATTTTTCGGCAGAATCTGGCTCCGGGTGGTCGTCTCTTCCTGACCGACCCCAGCCGCCCGCAAGCACTCACTTTTGTGGCGGAGTTGGAAAAACGGGGCTGGCACTTTGAGATCACCATGCAGCCAGTCACCCTGCCGACCGCCATCGGCCTCGGCAACACGGTGGATGTGGCGCTCCTGGTGGGGCGACGGGATAGGGGGATGGGGTGATGGGGGATAGGGAATCCTCATCCCCCAACTCCCCATCCCCCTACCGCCTCACGCTCCATCTCTCAAAACTCGCTACCATGATCCAGCCGGAAGCGCTCGATGATCACCATCGCGCTGGCGGCAACTGCCATCAACAGGGTGCTCATTGCCAGGGCCTGGCCGTAGTTGAGCAGCCCCGGCTGGCTGAGCGCGCGATAGATGATCATCGGCATGGTCGGGAAGTCAGGCCGACTGATCAACAGGGTTGCGCCAAATTCACCCAAACTGACCGTAAACGAAAAGATTGCCCCGACCAGGAGCGCGGGGTAGATCAGCGGCAGGTCGATCCGCCACCAGACGCGCAGCGGGGTCGCGCCCAGGACCGCAGCCGATTCGCGCAGCCGCGGGTCGAGACTGCGCAGGGCCGGGAGCATAGAGCGCACCACAAATGGCGTGGCGATCAGGGTGTGGGCGAGGGGCATGAGCAAGAGCGATGTGCGCAATTCCCCCATCGAGACAATGTAGCCAAACCCGAGCGTCACCGCGGAGGTGCCCAGTGGCAACAAAAAGATCGGGTCGAGGATAGCGGTCAGCCAGCGGCGCGGCTCGGTCAGGAGATAGGCGCTGAGCAGGCCGAGTGTCACGCTCAACAGGGTGGTTCCGGCCGCGATCAGCAACGAGTTGCGAATGGCAATGATCGGTGTCACAAAAAAGGCACTCTGGCGCCGATTGATGGCGAGCTCTTCGTAATATTGCAGCGTGGGTGTGCCGCCGAGTGTGAAGCTGCGCCAGACCAGCGCCAGCAGCGGTGAAAGCAACACAATCAGCACCGCGCCCAGGCTGAGGGCGATCAGTACACGTTCCACCAGCGTGCGCAGGCGGCGCGGGGCCGTGTGCGCGGGGCGTACATCCAGCGTGACGCTCATCTGCCGCTGCAAACGAGTGTAGATCGCCATAATCACAAAGGTGAGGGCCATCTGCACCAGCGCCAAAAAACCGGCAACCGGCAAGTTGAACTGGCTCACGGCCTGGCGATAGATCTCCACTTCGAGGGTGGCAAATTGCAGACCGCCCAAGATCAACACCACGCCAAAACTGGTGAAGCAGAAAAGAAAGACCAGCAAACTGGCCGCCAGAATGCTGGGCATCAACAAGGGCAAGGTGATGCGCCAGAAGATGCGCCACGGTGATGCGCCCAGAATGGCCGCGGCCTCGCTCAGGCGTGGATTGAGGTTGCCCCAAAAAGTGCCGACCGTGCGCACGATCACGCTGACGTTGTAAAAAGCGTGGGCCAGCAGGATGATCCAAACGGTGCGCAGGAGTTGCAGCGGCGGTTCATCCAGGCGCAAGAGCGTTTGCAGCCACTCGTTGATCACGCCGCGGTCGCCGATCAAGGCGGTGAAGGCTGCGGCCACGACCACGGTTGGCATCACAAACGGGATGGTCAGCAGGGCTTGCAAAAGTGCTTTGCCGCGGAAGTGATAATGGGCAAAAAAATAGGCCAGGGGCAGCCCCAGCAGGAGGGTCAAGGCAGTGGACGCGGCTGCCTGCCAGCTTGTGAACCAGAGCAGGCGCCCGAAAAAGGGCTGACTGACCCGCTCGACAATTTCCGCCAATGGGATTTGCCCATCATCCACAAAGCTGATCCGGAAGATGCTGATCAGCGGATAAAAGTAAAAGATGGCCAGAAAAAGCAGGGGCAGCGCAAAGAGGACGAGCCGCAAACTGCGCAGGAGCGGGGCTGAAAGGTTGCTCATGGTTGCTCTCTGTAGGTAGATAAGGATACAGGTTGACCGGGAAAGAAGTCCGTCTGACCTGTATACCTATCTACCTGTCGCTTTGCCTACCGCAGAACGGTGTTGGTCCACGCTTCGATCCACGCCTCGCGATTGGCTTCGATCGCCGCGGGTTCGACTACGGTCGGGTTGCTGGGAATTTCAGCAAACTGGGTGAATAGTGCTGGTAATTCCGCTTCGCTGAGGGCTGGATAGACATACATCTGCAAGGGCATATCCTCCTGGAAGGTCGGGCTGAGCATAAAATCGACCCAGGCCTGGGCCAGTTCGAGCTGGTCGGTGCCTTTGAGGATACCCACAAATTCGATCTGCTGGAAGACGCCGCCGTCCAGATTCAAGTTGACGCTCGCCGGTTCGGTGCGGCCATCCGTGGCGAAGATCACGTCGGCGGGTGGGCTGCTGGAATAACTGACCACCAAGGGCCGATCTCCACTGCCGCCCGAGCCAACGGTGAAATATTCGTAATAGGCATCGCTCCAGCCATCAACCACCAGCAGATCATTGGCGCGTAAGGCGGCCCAGAAGTCCAGGTAGCCCGCTTCGCCATAATGCCCGATGGTGGCCAGCAAAAAGGCGAGCCCGGGGGAGGATGTTGCCGGGTTCGGCATGACCAACAGGCCACGATAGTCGGGTTTGGTCAGGTCATCGAGGCTTTGGGGAAGCGCTAGGCCTTGGGCAGCGAACCATTCGCTGTCGGCGTTCAAGTTGACATAGCCAACATCGGCTGGCAACAAACGATGCTCGCCATCCACTGCCAATTCGGCGGGAATGTGGGCCAATTGCGGGGAAGCATAGGGCTCAAAAATATCGGCAGCAAGCGCCCGGCTGAGAAAGGTATTGTCAACCCCAAAAAAGACGTCGGCCAGCGGTGCATCTTTGCTGAGAATGATGCGATTGATGGCTTCGCCTGCATCACCGAGCGCCAAAAATTCGAGCTGCACATGGTGGGCCTGCTCGAACTCGGCGAGCACTTCTTCACTCACGTTGAACGAATTGTGGCTGGCCAGGACCAGCGTCGCCGGCTCTGCACTGCTTTCGGTCGCGGGTGAGATCGCCTGGCAGGCTGTAGCCAGCACGAGTAATAGAAGCAGAATAGTGGTCAAAAGTGATCTTTGCATGACAAGCTCCTCATGGGTTTGGCCATTAACAAAAGCGTCGAGACGTTCTGGTAAGGCCAACAAAAAAGCCTTACCTGACTACCAGGTAAGGCGAAAGCTCATCGAGCGATTCCTACGCTGGCATTATCCAGATCAGGTTCACGGGTCGGTGGTAGAATAGCCACCCTCTCAGCCCGGTACTTCCGAGCTCCCCTTATTCGGTTGTTGTGCTACACAACTATCTGAATAGTGATGACAATCTGAACAGTGATGACAATCGAGTCCTGCCATCAAATTTCGGATAGTCGCACTATTTTATCATATCGCGCCCTGTCTGGCCAATTAGCGCTGGCTCAAGTTTCCTGGGCGCATTGGGGGCAATAGGCTGGATCGCTCAATTCGAGCATATGTTTGGTGCAGACGGCAAAAGTCACTTCGACCTGTTCGCGCAGAAATTTTCGTTTGACTTCGGCTTCCAGCATCAGATCGCGCGAGGTGCTGGCGATCAGCAACTCGGGAACTGGGCACGAATCGCACAATTTGCGCCGCCAGGGGCGTTGATTCTGGGGGCTCGCTTCGAGCAGACGGCAAGCCTCAATATTTTTGCCACGAAAGTAATCGCCGTAAAAATAGCGACAGTTGACAGGGTGTCGAGTCATGGTTGGTGAGCATCCAGCCCAGTGGCCTTCAGGGTGTTCATCGTGCGGAATGGATGAAGCCAGCAGGCCAGCGGGCGATGCTAAAGTTGCTTAATTTTGCCAGAACGGCGGGTCATCAAAATCGAGATAGTCTGAATTATCTCCATCGTTGTCTAACAGCGTTTCAGGGTCGATAAAAAGGCGCTCGGCCAACTGATCCTTACGCACGATCTGCTCTTGCAAGAGGTAGCCGAATTCTTCTTCAAGACCCAGCAACGATTCCAGCTCTGCCTCCAGCAGGTGAAAATCGCTGTGCGACAGCGGCTCGCTTGGCAAATTCGCCTCTTCAAAACTTTGCAAATAAGCTTCATAGCTCGGACACGAATCATCAAAAAAGTCCGACGATGCACCGTCCGTAAAGAGATCGTCCATCGGTTCGCCTGCTTCCAGCACAAAATCGTCGAGCGCTAAGTCGCTCATGTCTCGCGTAGAATTTTCGGCCATGAAAGGTGCTGCCGAGAAGATGCGGTCTGGCTCAGTGGCTTGCGGGTCATGCCCATAGCCTATCCCGTTATGGAAGAGCAGCGCGCTGTAATGGTGCAACACATAATGCAGATCATCCACCGGGATGGGATCGCGGAAGAAGCCCCGCCCGATCAGGCAGGCGGCCAGATCCGCAGAGGGCATGGCTTCGCCTTCGTAATGGCTGTCCGCGACAATTTCTTCGGCCAGGGTCGCCAGGCGCATGTTCCGCTGCTGAATGGCATTTTCGTCGCGGCTTTCGCGTGGTTGCAGGCGCAAAGTATAGTGGCCAACCGTTGCATCATTGACGATGATCACCAGATCATCGCGACCTTGGCCGCCCAGGTCGTTGACCCATTCGACAAATTCCTTGCCCAGCCGCAGCGACCACGTATTGCGCTCGACATAAGCCTCGGCCTCAATGACCGGCCCGCCCAACAGATCGATGCGCAATTTACGATCTGCGGGCTGATAGGTCTGGAAAAATTCAGGAAAGAAGACAGCATGTTCAAGTTCATCGAGCATAATAAAACCACGCCGAGCCTCTTCAGAGGTCAGCGGGTGTCGGAATATATTATGCTCCAGTAGGCGCGACAACCAGCCGTAACGATTGGGTGCAACCGGCACCACCTGAAATAATTGTTTGATCGCCCGATGAACTGCCTGCCGCGCTCCTTTTGTGATCGGACGCTGACGTTCAATGGTCGTCAGTAGCGCATCCACACTCAGCGGGGACGCCGATGTGCTGAGTACATTGACGACGCACGAAAGATAGCTCGGGTACCGTTCCGTATTGCTCATAAGTAGAGACCCTCCGACAAGATCATGCTTGTTCGGTGTTGTACAGTCAAATAACCAGACGGCAATTGTTCTGGCAATCTGCACAACCTTGCCCTCAAATTAGCCATCCTTGCAACCAATGCAAGTTTCCTACCCGCCATTATCGCGCACTCACGCCTAAAAGTCTATCCTCCATTTGATTGATTTTTGTTTGTGCATCCTGGCTGGGTGATTGATGGCCGCCGGTCTGTGCTACAGGCAGTTTGGGGGGCGATAGAGATTGGCGCGCACACAGATCGCTTCACGGTTTGGTCGGGAACCACAGCGGTGAATCATCGGTTGGGTCGCCATTATAGTTGATCACAATCTCCTCGCCGGGGGCAATGTCGCGCAACGCGTAAAATTCGAGCATCAACTCGGCAAATTGTTTGACAAAGCGGGCATTGGGATGATAGGAATGGTTGTAGAGCGAACCATAGCCCAGAGCCAGCGCAGAATGGTCACCCCAGGCAAAGTAATAATCAAAGAGAATGGTTTTGTGCATAACTTCCCACTGCCCGGCGGGGATCACGATGACCGGCGCGCGTTCGATCAAGCTATGGGCGGCAATCGGCTCGCTGGCAAAGATGCCGCGGCCTTTGCCTGGTGAATCGCCAATACGGATCATGGTTGGATCGTAGCACAGCTTGGCGAGGAGGTAAATTGCGATGCGAGATGCGAGGGTACCCCTGAGAATTTGCAACCAGCAACCAATCAGCAAAGCGAGGCACTGATGAAGCCATTCGTGGCTGGCCCCACCTATGCCGAAATGCGCAATCCGCTGCTCCTGCCCGAAGCGCTGCGCCAGGCCGCGCGCAGTGCGCGTAGCGACGAACGGAATCCCCTCAATCTGTTTAACATCAACTGGAAGCAAACCAGCGACCAGGTTGATGCCCTGCTTTTGCCCAAACAATTGACTGGTGTGCAAGCCAACATCATCGTGCTGAGCGGGCGCAATTTTCCCAGTGGCAGTATGAAGGTTGGCCCGGCTTACGTGACCCTGGCCGAAGCCGAGGCGTTGACCGCGCTCCGGCCCGGTCAGAAGACCGTGGTCGGGCCCAGCACCGGCAACTTTGGCATCGGTACCGCCTATATCAGCTTGCTCAAGGGCTACCCCGCGCTGGTGGTCATGCCCGACAATATGAGCGAAGAACGCTATGATCGCATCCAAAAGTATGGCGGCAGCTTGGATCTCACGCCCGGTACTGAATCGGATGTGATCTTGACGTTGGAGCGGACGCACAAGGCCTATGTCAGCCGTCCGGCTGAGTATGTGGTGCTGGCCCAATTTGAGCTGCTGCCCAACTATCGGTTTCACCGCTGCGTGACGGGAGATGCTGTGGTGCAGGCCGCGCGGGGAATCGGCAATGGGCGGGTGGCGGCATTTGTCAGCGCACCGGGGAGCGCGGGTACCCTGGCCGCGGGCGATCAGGTCAAGTCACTCTGGCCAGAAAGCAAGATCGTGGCGCTGGAACCGCGTGAATGTAGCACACTCTTCAATGGTGGGCAGGGTCAGCACCGCATCGAAGGCATCGGCGACAAAATGGTCACCCTGATCCACAATGTCTACAACACAGACTTGCTGATGTTGGTGCATGATGAAGAAACTGTGCGCGGCATGGAGGTGATCCAGGCTGGCGGAGAGATGCTTACAGACCGTTTAGGGGTGCCGCGTGAAGAGGTGGCGAGGCTGGCCGGTGCTTTGGGGCCAAGTGGGATCTGCAACATCATCGGTGCGATCAAAACCGCGAAATATCTGGGGTTAGGGCCGGAAGATAATGTGGTGACCGTTGCGACCGATAGCTATGATCGCTATCCTTCGGTCTGCCAGGCCCTCTATGCGCGCAACGGGGGCTGTCCCGACGCCAATCAACTGGAGTTATGGGCAAAAAGTAGCTTTTTGGGCGCCAGCCTCGGCGAGATCATCGATCTGCACGCTCCTGGTCAGCACGCTCGCTTGCAAAGCATGAAAGCCGCTTTGTGGACCCGGTTTGGCTACAGCGCCGACTATATCGCCAGGATGGCGAGCCAGGAATTCTGGGAAGCTGAATACGAACGGATCCACCTGCTCGACCCGCTGATCGAGCAGATGCGCGGCGTGTTGCCGCACTCACATCAATCTCTATAATCTCTATAAATCTCCGCAATCTCAAAGTTGCCAGGATTTACAGAGATTTATAGAGATTTGCGAAGATTCTGCTTAGCCTTGATCAAACTCGATCCAAACCTCACCCTGGCCGTCCGGCACATTGACAGTGAAATCCTGGCTGTCGCGCTCGCCGTTGCCATCCAGCACGTAGATCACATAGGTGCCAGCGACAGTGCCGCCGGGGATGTCGCCTAAGCCCACTTTGTACTCATAATTATATTCGCCCAGGGTGCCTTGCTGGCGCACATCCACCAGGCTACGGGTGCCATCGCCAATCGGCAACTTCTGGCCATCTTTGAACATGGCCACAAAATAGCTGCCCTGGGGCCGATTGCCATCCCCGCTGTGTTTGAACATCAATTGCAGCTTCAATTCTGTGCCGCCATTGGGTTGGGTGGCCGGGCCGCCGCTGACGCGGAATTTACAGCCGTCGCCGCCGATATTGGCACAGGGATCGCTCGCGGGTGGGGGCGGTTCCTCGGCGGGCGGCTCTTCTGCCGGTGGGGGTGCTGCCACTGGCGGTGGTGCGGGCGCTGCGGGTTCAGCCGGAGGGGGCGGTGCAGGTGTCGGGACTTGCGCCACGGGCAAAGCGGGCAGATCCGTGATCACCGCGACCGCTTCGGTGTTGGCAACCGAGGCCAATTGCCCAAAGATCCAGACTTCCTGGCCATTCACACAGCAGATCTGCCACCAGTCGCCCGCCTGGTTTTTCCCCACGATGTCGAACGCTTGACCGTTGGTGGCCTCCCCGGCCAATCCATAGTCGGTGCCTGGCCCAAGCCGCACGTTGATCATCTCCTGGGTGACGGTGAGGCGCGCACTGACAGCCGGTGTGGGGGTCGCGGCCACGGTGATCGGCGTTGTACCCGTGATCACGGCGACCGTCGGGAGGCTGATGGGGGCAGTGGTCGAAAGTGGGGCCGCGGGGGGGATGGGCGTGGCTGGCTCTGGGGTAGGCGCTGCGGGGGCCAGCTCGACCGCTGTTGCTGTAAAGGTGGGTATCAGCGCGCGCACCTCTGCCGGTGTCGGCTGTGGCTCTGGGCCGCTGCCGAAGAGCAAGCTGCAGCCGCTGAGCGCGCTGGCCACGACCATCATGCACAGTATACGAATCCACGGTGAAGAGCAAAAAGTCATCGGTTATTCCCCTGGTGACAAAATGACAACACGCTTAGAGTCTATCCGCAAACTCTGCGTCAAAGTGGTCTGGTGAGCCCAGCTTCGGGCGTCGCAACCATTTTACGGATAGGTTCTTCGTTCAGCAAGAAAGTGGGTGATAGGTAGCGAGTGTGCTGCGCCATCTACTACCTATGCTGCCCGCGTGACGCGATAGTTGCCGCCGACCGCACGGACTTGCAAGTCCTCCCCAGCCACACTCTGCTCGGGTGCGGTCACGACAGGGCCATCAATTTTTTGAATAATACTATAGCCGCGCTGCAATACGGCTGCTGGGTTCAGGGCCTGGAGCCATTGCTCAGCCGCGGCCAGCCGACTAGTTTGCCGATCTAACACCCGGCGCAGCGCAAAGGCCAGCCGCACCTGGCGATCTTCAAGCTGTTGGCGCCGCAGATCAAGCTGGCGTTGCGGCGCAAGTTGCTGCAAGCGTCGCTCGCGCTGGTACAGCGCCGACCGCGCCCCCTGGACTTGAGTGGTGGCGGCTTGGGCCAGGCGCCGTTGGACGAGGGCTAACTGAGCCTGGATCTCGTTGCGATCGGGCGTGACCGCGGCGGCTGCCGCTGAAGGGGTGGGTGCTCGCAGATCGGCCACAAAATCGGCAATGGTAAAATCTGTCTCGTGGCCTACCCCGGTGACAATTGGCAATTCGCTCTGGGCAATGGTGTTGGCCAGCTCTTCGTCGTTGAAGGCCCACAGATCTTCGATGCTGCCCCCACCCCGAGCAAGAATGAGCAGATCGAGCGGGGCCACCTCGCGGGCATACTCGTTTGCCGCCACAATTGCCGCGCCGAGTTGCGCGGCTGCTCCGGCCCCTTGCACCAGGCTGGGAAAGAGCACAAGCTCGACCAGCGGCCAGCGTTCCGCCAACACCCGCAGGATGTCGCGCAGGGCCGCGGCGTTGCGACTGGTCACAATGCCGACCCGCCGCGCGGTGAGTGGAATGGGTCGTTTCCGTTCCGGATCAAACAAGCCTGCGGCGGCCAGCCGCTGTTTGATCTGCTCCAGCTTTTCGTACAATTGACCGCGGCCAGCAGGTAAAATCTGGTTGACGTAAAGTTGATATACCCCCCGTTCGGGGTAGACACCGATATAGCCATGTGCTACAATCTGATCGCCTTCAGCAGGCAACCAGGATTGGCTCAGCGCAAGAGCTTTCCACATAACCGCGCTCACTGCAGCGCCACTATCCTTCAAACTAAAATAAATGTGGCCACTGGCTGCTCGTTTCCAGTTGCTCACTTCACCCAGCACCCACACGTCGCGTAGCAGTTCATCGCGTTCAAAAAGCGCTAAAATGTGTGAATTGAGTGAGGAAACAGTTATTGGTTTCATAACGTTCAGTTGTTAGCTGGTAATTTTCAGCGACGAATAGCGGATTTCTGCTCGCCCAAGACTATACTACATCCGAGCGTCAGGCTGAAAAGTCGGTAGCAGTGATGCACGACCGACCACAGGTCAGCCTGGGCTAGCCATGCGAAAAGCCGGAGGAAACGCTCACGCCAAGGGATGGCGTGTTTTTCTGCATGGCGGGTGTGGGCGCAAAATCAGCGGACATTGCACGGAGACCAACATGCACCGAACCCTGCTCAATCTTTTGACGATCTCGCTCTCTGCCCTCGCTGGAATGGCTCTGCTTTATACAGCCCTTGCTATATTCCAGGAACCGGACGTTGTCGCGGCCCAGGCTACGGATGAATCGGCGGCAACCTCTGCTCCCGACTCATCCAACCACGGGCCACTCACCAGCGACGCCCACAATGACGACGATGACGATGATGAGGACGATGAGGATGACGACGACGAGGAGATCGTCAACAACGCTGGGCATGGTCTGGTCTTTACCGCGACCGTAGGTACCGACCCGCATCAATGCGCCGACGGAAATATTGTCGCCGTCACCGCGGGCACGGATGTGATCGCCTGTTTCCGGATCCACAACCTCGGCTCGCGTACGTATGTCTCGCATACCCTCCGTGACGATCTGTGGGGGTTGATGAGCTCGTTTACGCTGCCCGTCTTGACACCGGCTGGGGGGCTTCTGGATTCATTTTTTGTGACTGGCAGTGCCAATCTGGCCACCGAATCGTTGCTCAACACCCTGTCGTGGATTGTGGTTGATGACGATGATGAGCGCCTCGTGCTCACCGATACCATCGAAGTGATTGTGCCGCAGATCCTCCTCTCCCATACCGTTGGGGTGCATCTGGAAACCTGTGCTCTCACCAATGTGGTGAATGTGATGCCTGGTACGTTGGTCACCCACTGTTATCGGATCAAAAATATCAGCGATTTCCCCTTCGTGTTACACAATGGGGTCGATTCCCAAATTGGTTCCCTTTCGGTCGATCTCCCCTATCCGCTGGAGGCGGGCGATACTTATACCTATTTTGCGACGCAGGCTGTCACGACGACGAGCAGTAGTGTTGTTTCCTGGACGGCTACGACCTCCAATGGTCTGCACGCGTTCGCCTTTGCCAATGCCCAGATCAACGTCCCCGAAATTGAAGTATCGACCACGGTTGGGACCGAGCCGGGGGTCTGCGCCTCGACCACGGCGATTACCGTGACAGTGGGTGAGTCTGTGACCTATTGTTATCTGGTCCAAAATTTGAGCGCCATCAGCTACAACCCCTTGTTTGTGACCGATACCTTGCCGGGCGGGAATATCTTGCTGCACGAAACACTCCTGGGCAATGATGTGTTGTATTTCACCTTGACCGCACCGGTTACTCAACCATTGACCAATATCGTCACCTGGACTGTGCAGGCCGACGAGGGGTTGATCGCGACTGATATTGCTGCGGCTCAGGTAAATGCCCTCTCGCGGCTGGATGTGGCCGTCTATTATGATGTGGATCGCAATCGCGAGCGCCACGAGCTTGAAGCGCCAGTTCCCGCCATTCTGATCATGCTCGCGGATAGTGAGCACAACACCCGGACTGCTACGACCGATGAGCAGGGCATTGCTTCGTTTATAGGACTGGCGAACGGGGAATATCAGCTCTCAATTCCTGCCCTCACGCCGGGCTCGCCTTATACGCTCACCCTGTTGGATCATCCCCACTTGCACCTCCTGCCCCAAGTGCTCGTCCTGGAGGAGGTTGGCCAGCATTATGGCGCGCTGCCGCTGTTCAAGGGCAATGATGCCGACTGTGATGGCGACGGCGTTCCCGATTATGTGGAAGGGATGACCGACCTCAACGGGGATGGGGTGCCAGATTATTGCGATTCCACGCTGTTGAATCTTTCCAGCTATCTGCCCATTGTCCGAAATTAGCCGCCATCCAGCAAGCGGCTCGGTTGTACATCCGCAGTCGCGGCTTGTCGCATCAGTCCTCATTTCCCTCCGTAATCCGAATGCCCGGTGCTCGCCACTGGGCATTTTTCTTTGCCCGGAACGGCCTCATTTGTCCTACTAATGTTGGATGGATTGTCTATTGTGGCCGCTGAATTGGCATGGTACAATCTGCGGGCCGCAGCAAGCTCCCGGAAAGTTCAACTGCTGGCGGCCTGGGTACTTTCAAGAGGTCTACAAAACCGACTGGCGAATCTCACATTCCGTACTATGTCTATCTCATTCCGACTCCAGCGTGACCATCAGGCAGCGCTCTATCAACAGATCGCTACTCAAATCAAAGATCAGATCAGCAGCGAACGGCTGCCCGCGGGCGCGCGCTTGCCGACCATTCGTCGCCTTGCCCAAGATCTGGGCGTGACGCGTGTCACCGTGCAGAATGCTTATGATGAATTGCGCGCCGACGGCTGGATCCAATCGACGATTGGCCGGGGTACATTTGTCAGCGAACGAGTGCAGAGCCAGCCGCTATTACGCTCATTCCAGCAGCCCCTGACGCCAGATACGGTGATCAGCGACATGTTGCAGATCAGCGAAGTGGTGGGGATGCGCTCGTTGGCCAGCGCCTCGCCCGATGCCCATCTCTTTCCTACCGAAGATTTTTGGGGCGCGCTGGATGAGCTGCGTACCACATCCGCGACGATGGCCTCCTATGGTGCGTCGCAGGGCGTGCCTGCATTGCGCTCCGAGTTGACCAATCTGCTGCGCGAGCGCCAGATGGATGTGCTGCCCGATGAGATCCTGGTGACGGCTGGCGTGACGCAAGGCTTAGCCTTGCTGGCGCAGGCGCTCTGTCGCCCGGGGGATGTGGTCCTGGTGGAGCAGCCCACCTATGTCGGTTTTCTCCATACCATGAAGACCCAGGGCGTGCAGCCGATTGGCATTCCGCTGGACGAAGAAGGCCCCCAACTGGAGCCACTCGAGCGGATGGTGGGGCAACATCGGCCCCGCTTTTTCTATACCATTCCCTCGTTTCAGAACCCAACGGGCATCTGTATGTCCCCCGCGCGGCGGCGTGACTTGCTGGATCTGGCCGTGCGCTATGGCTTTTTGATCGTCGAGGATGATCTCTATGCGCGCGTTGCTTATGATCAGCCCGCGCCTTTGCCGCTCTTCGCGGAGGATCGCACCAACTCGGTCATCTATCTGAGCAGCTTTTCCAAGACCTTGATGCCGGGCTTGCGCATCGGCTTTCTGGTTGCACCCGCGCCGCTGCATCAGAAGTTGATCTCGCTGCGCCGGGCGAATGATCTCTGCGGCCCCACGTTGATGCAATTTGCCCTGGCGCGCTTTATTGCCAATGGCGGCTTGAAAAAACATATGCGGCGCGTCTTGCCCGTTTATCGCGAGCGCCGCGATGCTTATGTGGCGGCCATGCAGCAATATATGCCCCCGTCTGTGCAGTGGACTCGACCCAGCGGCGGCTTTTGTTCCTGGTTGACCCTGCCCCGTCACCATGCACTCAGCAACCTCTACCAAACTGCCATTCAGCAAGGCTGGATCTTTGCTCCCGGCGATGTGTTTCTGGCCGACACCAGCACCCATCATCATCTGCGGATCTGTTTTGGCAACCAGCCACCGACAACAATCCGCAATGGTATCAAAATGTTGAGCGAGCTGATCCGCACGGCGTTGGCTCAGGGCGAGCGTCGCGAAGTTGAAACCGCGGACTGGACGCCATTGGTCTAGGCCAATCGGGAATTGTTGGGTGAATCATGCAGGTCAATCTGAGTGTACCTGGGAGGTATGATGCCGCAGGAATCCTATACCCCTGGCTATTCCGCACAAGCCGCCACCTTTATGGCCCGGCGCACCGCAGCGAGCCATGCGACTTTCTTTTTGCCTTACTTACGCCCCGGCATGAGCGTGCTGGATTGTGGCTGTGGGCCCGGCACCATGACGTTGGATCTGGCGCAACACGTGAGGCCCGGTTCGGTGATCGGCATCGACCAGGCCGATAGCCAGATCCAACTGGCGCAGGCCGCGGCGCAACAAGCGGGCATGACGCAGCTCTCGTTCCGCGCTGCCAGCGTGTATGCTTTGCCATTTGTCGATGCCAGTTTTGATGCTGTCTTTTCGCACGCGCTCTTTGAACACCTGGCCGATCCACCGGCCGCGCTGGCAGAGATCCGCCGTGTGCTCAAGCCTGGCGGATGGGTCGGCCTGTGCAGCCCGGATTGGGGCGGATTTTTGCTGGCCCCGCCTTCGCCCGAACTGGACGAGGCGCTTCAATGCTACAGGGATCTACAAACCAGGAATGGGGGCAATGTGTTGGCTGGCCGCTATCTGGGGCAATGGCTGACAGCCGCGGGTTTTCGCCATATCCAGATGAGTGCGCGCTACGAATGTTATGCCGACCGCCCCTTGATCGGGGAATATCTGGCCGCTCAGCTCGATCAGCTGCAAAGCTGCACCGCGACCCAAATGGCGCACCGATTGCGCACCTGGCAGACGAGCCCCGGCGGTCTCTTTGCGCAGGCCTGGGTCTCAGCGGTCGGCCAGCTTGTATAACTTTGTGACTTCGTTTGTGTTCATCTCAGTTGATTCGTAAGGAATGCTCATGCCTACCTATCCCTTTATGCAAGTTGACGCCTTTACCCGGCAGCGCCTCACTGGCAATGCCTGTGCCATCGTCTTCGAGGCAGATGACCTGAGCGGCGAAACCATGCAAGCCATCGCCCGCGAGATGAATCTCTCTGAGACCGCGTTTGTGTTGCGTTCGAGCGTGGCCGATGTTCGGGCCCGCTATTTCACGCCCGAAAGCGAAATCCCCCTGGCCGGCCACCCGACGATTGCCACGGTCTTTGCGCTCTTTGAAACGGGACGGCTCAACCTCCAGGGTGACCACACCACCATCAGTCTGGAATTGCGCGACGGCCCGATCTCGGTCGAGGTGATCGCCCGGGCCGGTGCGGTCGAGCAGGTGATCATGACCCAGCGCACGCCACAATTTCTGGCCAGCTATGCCGCTGAAACAGTGCTGCCTTTGTGGGGGCTGGAGCCCAGTGCCGCGCTGCCCGGTGTGCCGATGCAAACCGTCAGCACGGGCACGCCCCAGTTGATGATCCCGCTGCGCTCGCTGGATGATCTGCGGCGGGTGCAGATCCACGAAGCAGCCTATCGCCAGTTCCAGGCCCAGGCGGACTTTTTCAGCGCGCATCTCTTTTGCCTGGAGGGAGCCACCCCAGCCGGACAAACCTTTGCCCGTCATATCGCGCCCTTTGAAGATCCCTTTACCGGCTCGGCCACTGGTGGCATGGCGGCCTATCTCTGGCATTATGGCCTGATCGACCAGCCGACTTTTGTTGCGGAGCAAGGGCATTGGATGGAGCGACCCGGTCAAGCCAACGTCGAGGTGATCGGCCCCCGCCATTCGATCCACAGCGTGAAAGTGGGTGGCCCGGCCGTCACCGTAGTCCGGGGGGAATTAGTGGTGTAGATGAGGGTGATCCATGGGTAGCGTGTGCCTCTGTGACGCACGATCTCTCGGATCCTCCTGTTCGCTGATTGACCATCATTCATCTATCGCACGGTTCATGTTTCAATTTGTGCAGGGTAAAACCAGGAGCCAGCCATGAAGTTTGACGCACTGCTCGCCGAACGCACCACCACCATGGGCGTGAATGCCATCCGCGAGATCCTCAAAGTGGTCTCCCAACCGGGGATGGTTTCCCTGGCCGGGGGCATTCCTGCGCCCGAAAGTTTCCCCATGGAAATTTTGCAGGAATTGCATGGCATTGTGGCGGCAAAATATGGCCCGCGTGCCTTTCAATATGAGGCCACCGAAGGGTTTGCCCCGCTGCGCGAAGCCCTGGTCGGTTATTTGGCGGGCAAAGGTGTCCAGGCCTCAGCCAGCGATATTTTGGTCACCAGCGGCTCGCAAGGCGTGCTCGATGCCCTGGGGAAGATTTTGCTAAACCCGGGTGATGTGGTCGCGGTCGAAGCGCCAACCTATGTGGGCGCGCTGCAAGCCTTCAACCCCTACCAGCCGCGCTATGTGCCAATCGCCACCGACGACGAAGGTATGATCCCGGAGTCGCTCGAAGCCGTTTTGCAGGCCCATTCGGTCAAGTTTATCTACCTGACGCCGACTTTTCAGAACCCGACCGGGCGCACCTTATCCTTGGCCCGTCGCCATGCTGTGGCTGACCTGATCCAGCGTTATAATGCATTGCTGGTGGAAGACGATCCCTATAGCGATCTCCGCTATCACGGCGAAGCATTGCCCCTGATCAAACAATTTGCGCCGGATCATGTGGTCTATGTCAGCACGTTCTCGAAGATTTTTGCCCCCGGTTTGCGGATTGGCTTTTGTGTCGCGCCGACCACGATTCACCACTGGTTGGTGATTGCCAAACAAGGGGTGGATCTGCATACCAGCACCTATAATCAAGCCTTGGCCGCGGAATATTTGCATGGTGGTTATCTGGCCCGTCATCTGCCATCGATTATTGAGATCTACCGGCCCAAACAAATCGCCATGCTGGCCGCGCTGGACCGCTATTTCCCCGACGAATTTACCTGGTCGCAGCCTGCAGGCGGCATGTTTCTCTGGGTGGAAGGGCCCGCAGGGTTGGATTGTGAACAGATCTATTGGCAAGCTGTGGCGCGCAAAACAGCCTTTGTGCCTGGGAAATTTTTCTTCACCAACGCCGGGGATGGGCTGGCAACGATGCGCCTGAACTTTACCATGGCCGATCTCCCCACCATCGACCGCGCGGTTGCGGTGCTAGGTGAAGTGGTGACCGCCGCGTTGGCAGAAAGGGTGGGATGATGCAGCAGTTTGCATTGGCTGCACTGGTCGAGCAACGGCAAGCGAATGATGTGCCGTGGCTGGAATTTCTGCGCACGGAGAGCCTAACTATCAACCACAGATTGCGCCGATTACACAGATTCTGGAAATGAACGAAACCCAAAATCTGTGAAATCCGTGTAATCTGTGGTTTCCAATCTTTTTCTTGGTTGACTTTACCAAACCAGCAAGGCGAGAAAACCCAATGCAAGACATTAAAGATGCAGTCCAGAAGCAATTTAACCAGGTAGCTGCCAATTACAGTGTGAGCAATGTGCACGCCCGCGGGGTTGATCTGCCCGAAATGCTGAAAGCAGCACAACTGCGGGGTGACGAGCAAGTGTTGGATGCTGGGTGTGGTACCGGGCACACCGCGTTGACCTTTGCGCCCCACGTCGCCCAGGTCACGGCCGTGGATTTTTCGGTGAATATGTTGCAGCAGGGCGAATTGCTGGCGACAGAGCGGGGCCTGACCAATCTCGAATTTCAGCGGGCCGATGTCGAGCAACTGCCCTTTGCCGATCAGACATTTGATCTGGTCGTCTCGCGGTATAGCGCCCACCATTGGCCGCATCCCCAGCGGGCTTTGCGCGAATTTGCACGCGTCTTGCGGCCCGGCGGGCGGCTCGTGCTCTCCGACATCGTCGCCCCAGAGTCTTTGGTATTGGATACGATGCTCCAAACCATCGAACTGTTGCGCGACCCGTCGCATGTGCGCGACCACACAGTGGCGCAATGGCTGGATCGCTGTCAGGCGGCAAATTTTGGCGCCGAAGTGGCCTTCACCTGGGCGCTGCGCCTGGACTTTGCCGAGTGGATACGGCGCATGTTGACCCCGCCAGATCATGTGCGCGCCATCCAATCGCTGTTTGATGCAGCCCCCGCGGATGTGCGCACCGCGTTCCAGATCGAAGCCGACTATTCGTTCACCATTCCCGGCGCGCTCTTCCTGGCTCATCTGGCCCGCTCATGATCCACAACTCACCACCGATCGGGCTTGAAGCTGAACGTGAAATCTCGCGCTCGGCAGAATTTTGGGCCGGTGCGCGAGCAACCATCCCGCTGCTGGTGGGGGCCGCACCCTTTGGCCTCGTCTTCGGGGCAATGTCGATCAATAGTGGGCTTTCGCTGGCCGCGACCGCGGCGCTCTCGGCCTTTGTTTATGCTGGCGCTGCGCAATTTATTGCAGTGGGCATGGTGGCCAGCGGGGTGGCCATTCCGGTGATCATCCTGACGACGCTGGTGGTCAATCTGCGTCATGTGTTGTATGGCGCTTCGCTGGCCCCTTACCTGCGGCGTCTGTCTCAGCGCTGGCTGGCCTTTCTGGCCTTTGGGTTGACCGATGAAACCTACGTCGTGGCGATCAACCGCTATCAACAACCGGATCGGTCGCCCTATCGCCACTGGTATCACACGGGTTCGCTCTGCGTGATGTATCTAAACTGGCAAGCGTGGAGCTATATCGGCGCGCTGGCGGGCCAGGCGATCCCCGATCCGCAAAGCTGGGGCCTGGATTTTGCTTTTGTGGTTACCTTTATTGGGATCCTGGCCCCGGCCTTGCGCAGCCGCCCGATGATCCTGTGTGCGGTTGTGGCTGGCGTCAGTGCGCTGTTTTTGCGTGAATTGCCCCATCAATTGGGGTTGATCGTGGCGACGTTGTTGGGGGTGCTGGCGGGCACGCTGGCCAGCCAACGCCCAAAATCACTCAGCGCAGGCCGCGGGGAGGCATGATGAATTGGCTTGAAATTGGGCTTGTGAGTGGTATGGCCGTGGTGACCTTTGCCTGTCGTTATCCGGTGCTGGCCTTTGTCAGCCGCCTGACGTTGTCTCCCGGTCTGCGCGCCACCATGGAATTCATCCCGACCGCGGTGCTGACTGCCATCATTGTGCCGGCAGTCCTGGCCCCGACAGGGAAGCTCGCCATCGAGTGGCAGAACCCGGCTTTGTTTGCGGCGCTATTTTGCGGGATCGTGGCCTGGCGCAGTCAGAATATTCTCCTGACCATTGTGGTGGGCATGGCAACCTGGTGGGGGTGGCGATTGCTGTTTTTGTGATGGGTAGGTTGTAAGCCCGGAGGACGGCTTCCCCAATGCTGCGCCGCCTGCTGGCCTGGCCCTCGGCGTTGCGTAACGTGTTAGTGATGGGAGCCGAACTGACTGGCCTCGCGCGTGGCGCTTGGTGCAATCCGCACTTCGTTCAGGCTGAGCAAGCCCTTCTTGAGCGCATAGATCGCCGCCTGTGTGCGATTATCCAACTCCAACTTGCTGAGGATCCGGCTGACATGGGTGCGAACCATCGAGAGGCTGATGTCCAGCTCCAACGCAATCTCCTGGTTGGTCAGCCCACGCGCCACATAAATCAAAACTCGTTCCTCCGGCTCGCTCAGGATGGCCTCGCTGGGCGAGCTCTCAACCGGGCGCTTCAACTGGCGCACCAATTTGGTGGCAATCGCCGGGTGCAGCGAAGAAAGCCCGCGGGCCGCGGTCTGCACCGCTTGCACCAATTCGGTGGTTGCCTGGGTCTTTAACAGATATCCCAATGCCCCAGCCTGAAAGGCCGCTGAGACACGGCTATCGTCCGAGAACGCCGTCAACACCAGAACCCGGGCCGACCGATTTTCGGCCATGATCTCTTCGATCACCTGGATGCCCGATTTATCAGGCAGGAGCAGATCGACCAGGATCACATCTGGTGTGTATTGTCGCGCCATTGCGATGCCACTTGCCGCGGTCGGGGCCTCAGCAATCACCTGAATACCCTCGGCCTCTTCAAGCAAGGCTCGTAATGCTTCGCCAACAATCTTTTCGTCTTCGATGATCAGCACACTAATTGGATTGCTCATATGGCTAGCTTCGGCAGAATCTCTCTGCAATTATAGACGCCCGGCGCCTTAAACTTATGTCTACTTTAAGCGGATTGTTAAATAGGTACAGTAAGTAAGCTGCCTGATTCAGGCTTATCCGTAAATTGTGCCCTGCGTAACGGGTAGACCGGAGGATAGTCATGGTGACAGACCGCAGCCATGATCAAATGTTTGTGCCAGTGACTGTCACCACTGGAACTGGCGCAGATTGAATTGTCAACGGAATCTGGGGGGCGAAGACGTAGTAAGGTGTTCAGGACCTCCTAAACGAGATGAGGCCCTGATGAAGTTGCTGTTCTAGTGAGTTTGTTAGAAGTCATCTCAAAAATAATGTCGCAAAAGGATACGAATGGAACCAAGTTGA
>CAZIRP010000068.1:0-26302 GCA_964541665.1 uncultured Caldilineaceae bacterium
ACACGCTGCTCTACAACATCACCATCATCAACAGCGGCAACGCGGCGGCAACCGGAGTGACGTTTGACGACACGCCCGATGCCAACACAGCCCTGCTCGTCGGCAGTGTCGGCAGCAATATTGGTACCATCACCACAGGCAACGCCGCTGGCGACACCGCGGTCAGCGTGGATGTGGGCACCCTGCCCGGTGGCGGCGCGACCGTCAACATCAGCTACCGCGTCACCATCGACAACCCGCTGCCCGCGGGCGTCACCCAGATCAGCAACCAGGGTATTGTTCGCAGTGACAACGATGCTTCACCTTGCCCCGACGTCCGGGCCAGTGGTACCGCAGGGCTTCACTGTCCCGCGCTGCCCACGGACGATCCAGATACGCCGGAAGGGTTTGATCCGACCGATACCCATGTGGTGGCCAGCCCCAATATCGAGGCATCCAAGCGCGATACGATTGCGGTCGATGCGGATGATAACCTGGTATTCAGCCCTGGTGATACGATCGGCTACAATATCACGCTGCGCAATACTGGCAACGTGCCAGCAGTCGATGTGGTCTTCCGGGATACGCTGGATGTCAACACACGCATTGTGCCGGGCAGTATCACCACAAGCCAAGGTACGGTTGCCCAGGGGAATACGGTTGGCGAAACCATCATCATCAACGTGGGTACCATCCCTGCTGGTGGTCAGGTTACCATTGCCTACCGGGCGCAGATCAACAGCCCGTTGCCTGCTGGGGTCACCCAGGTCAGCAACCAGGGTATTATCAGTGGAGCCAATATCCTCGATGCGATGACCGATGATCCAGACGACTTAGCTGACCTCGACGCAACCGATACCCCGCTACACATCGGGGGCAATCCGAAGCCGGTAACGCTTGTCAGCTTTGTGGTGCGCTGGGAAGGGGATGTGGTCGTGGTTGAATGGGAAACCTCACTGGAGCTCGACACGTTTGGCTTCCAGCTCTACCGGGGCACAAGCGGGGATCGCAGCGACGCCGTATTGCTGACGCCACAGCCGATCCCCAGCCAGGGGGTCGCGGGTGGCCGCTACCAATTCACGGACCATGAGGTTACCCCAGGAACAGCCTACATCTACTGGCTGGAAGAGGTAACGCTGGGCGATGCTGAGAATCCCATCTACAAAGCGGTTACGGGTGGGAACAATAACCTCTACTTGCCGCTCATCGCCAAATAAGGAGCACAAGACGTACGCAGTGCCTGAAGGGATTGGGGGCATCGCTTCATCAGCCGATCAGGCCTGCGTACGTTCTACCCGGGGTGAGCTCAGGCCCTGGCCGTAAACTGGTGCGGCTGCCGAAGCTGGGCTGACCAGCATCGCGGGGCGCAGCATTTGCGGCTAAACCCCGAGGCGGTTGAGGGAGGGAGTCGCTAGAAAAGAAGCCAGGCAGACAGGAAACTGGACGATCGTTTCTTGTCTGCCTGGCTGTTTGTCTGGCCTTCGCCAGCACTATTTTGACAGAGCTACCTTACAGGGCCAGAGCGCGCGTGGCAATACGTTCTTGGATCAGCGCCATAAACTCGGCCACGGGCATGTTATCTTGCCGGCTGCCATCACGTTTCCGCAACGCAACGGCCTGGTTGCTCACTTCCTGATCGCCCACCACCAACATGTAAGGCGTCTTCATCAATTGGGCAGCGCGGATCTTGGCATTCATGCGGTCTCCGCTCAGGTCGGCCTCGGCCCGCACACCCGCCGCTTGCAATTGCTGCACCAGATTGTGCGCGTATTCGTTGTGCCCATTCGTGATCGGAATCACGCTGACCTGGCGTGGTGCCAGCCAGACCGGGAAGTTCCCGGCAAAGTGCTCGATCAGGAAGCCGATAAAGCGTTCATGCGTGCCTAAGGGCGCGCGATGGATGCAGAGCGGCGTCTCTTGCTCGCCTTTGCTGTTGACGAAGTTCAACTCGAAGCGGGCGGGCACGGCAAAATCCACCTGGTTGGTTGCCAGCGTAAATTCGCGGCCAATCGCGCTGAAAATTTCGACATCGATCTTGGGCCCGTAGAATGCCGCTTCATCTTTCTCTTCGATAAAGGGGACATTGCCATTGCGCATGGCGCTGCGAACCATCTCTTCCGTTTTGAGCCAGAGCCGCTCATTGTCCACATACTTTTTGCCCAGGCCTTTGGCGCTGTGCAGGCTCAGGCGCATCCGATACTTCTCGACGCCGAAAATCTGGAAGTATTTGAGATAGAGATCAACCACCCCCATAAACTCTTGCTCGAACTGCTCTTCGGCACAGTAGATGTGCGCATCATTCATCTGCATCGAGCGCACCCGCATCAACCCAAAGAGCGTGCCGCTGTCTTCATAGCGGTAACACGTCCCATATTCCGTTAGCCGCAACGGTAGCTCTCGGTAGCTGCGCGGCCTGCTGCCAAAGATCTTGTGATGGAACGGGCAGTTCATCGGCTTGACATAATACTTCTGCCCCCCATCTAATTCCATCGGCGGGTACATGTTTTCGGCGTAATAGGGCAGGTGACCGCTGCGCCGAAAGAGTTCTTCCTTCGTCAGGTGGGGCGTGCGCACCTGTTGATAGCCCGCAGCATGTTCCGTCTCCCAGGCCAGCTGTTCGAGTTGCTCGGCGATGATCGTGCCATTGGGTAGCCAGAGCGGCAGCCCCGGCCCGACTTCGTCGTCGAAGATGAAGATCTCCAGGTCGCGCCCCAGCTTGCGGTGGTCGCGCTTCTTGGCCTCTTCGAGCAGTTGCAGATGCTCATTCAGCTCTTTCTTATTGCGCCATGCCGTGCCATAGATCCGCTGGAGCATGGGGTTGGCCTCATTGCCGCGCCAGTACGCGCCAGCCACACTCATCAGCTTGAAGGCATCCGGCGGGATCTGTGCCGTGTGTTCGAGATGGGGCCCACGGCACAGATCTTCAAACGAATCCTGCTTGTACGTGCTGATCACCGGTTTTTCGGAGATTTCGTTGCCATACTCATCCACGTCTCCCTTGGCCAATCCCTCGATCAATTCCAGCTTATAGGGTTGATCGAGAAACAACTGGCGCGCCTCGTCGGCACTCACCTCGCGATAGACAAAGGGATGGCGACCGGAGATGATCCGCCGCATCCGCTTTTCAATCTCCGCCAGGTCTTCGGGCGAGAAGGTGCGCGGTTTGCCCTGTTCGTCTTTGCCGAGATCAAAATCGTAATAAAAACCCGTGTCAATTGGCGGCCCAATCGCAATCTTCGCCGCTGGAAAAAGCTCCAGCACGGCCTGGGCCAGCACATGCGCGGCACTGTGCCGCAATTTATAAAGTTGATCGGCCTCTTGTGCGTCCATGATCGGTTCGTCCTTTATCAATAAGCTGCGTCTTGCGCCAGCCATTCACTCGTCCACCAGACGAGCTGCAAGAGATAGTGCATCCCCACAGGCAACAAGGTGGGGTCGATCCATTCTTCGAGCCGGTGGGCATTGCCGCCCTCGGTGATCCCAATACAGATGGCGGGCAGCCCGCGGCTGAGCGGGATATTGGCATCGGTGCTGCTGATGCTCATGTTGCCACGGGCGGTCACCCCGCAGGCAGCAAGCGAGCGATAGGCTGCTTGCACGAGCGGGTGTCCCTCCTCGATCTCCCCACTGGGCCGGTCGCCGATCATCTCCAGGTGGATCTGAACATGACGGCCTTGCCAGGCCAGTTCAGCACGCCGGATGATGGCCAACGTTTGCTCGACAATTGCCTGGAGCGCGCCTTGCTCTTCGCTGCGCAGATCCAACTCCAATTCGGCAGATTGAGCAATCGAATTGACCGAAGTGCCACCGCTGATCCGCCCGATGTTGAAGGTGGTGCGCGGTGAAACGGGCACGGCCAACTGGGCGAGTTCATTGGCAATCTGCACCAAAACATGCACGGCACTGGCTGCCCCAAAATCGCTCCAGCTGTGGCCACCCGGGGCGTGGACACGCAAGCGGTAACGGCGAGAGCCAAGCGCCCGGTGAACCACCCGTTTTAAGCCTGTCCCTTCGATCACAATACAGGCGCCAAGTTGCGGCTGCAAACGATCCACCGCCGCGCGCATCCCTCGCAGATCCCCCAAGCCTTCCTCGCCACAATTTGCCACCAACCATAGATCAACCGGGGGCGGCGGTAATTGCTGCAAACTTTCGGCCAATGCTACCAGGCTGGCGACCCCTGCCGAATTATCACCGAGGCCAGGGCCATAAATCCGTTGCTGGGCCTCTTCTACACGGATCGCCAAATCGGTCTCAAGCGGAAAGACCGTGTCCGTATGCGCGCTAATCAAGAGCCCAGGCCCGGGTCGCTGGCCGGGGATGCGCGCATAGACATTGGGCAGATCATCCAGAAGCACATCCGCCAGGTTGAGCTGGGCGAACCGTTCGGCCACCCAGGCGGCGCGCTGATGCTCAGCACCCGTCGGCGCGGCGATCTGCTGGATCGTGACACAGAGATCGATCAACCGCTGCCACTCGGCCTGAAAGGTAGCGCCAGCCTTCTGAAGGGGTAGGTTATGAGCTTGCTCTTGCATCAGACACTGCCTTCGACACACTTCTCAATCAATGGAGTTCGCCAACAAGATCCGCAGCTGCTAAAGCTGACCAGATTTCTGGGCTTCACGAGGAATCTGTGAAATCTGCGGACAGGATTTTCTGAGCCGTTCTGGATTTTACGTGGGGCAGAAACCAGATTTCTGCCAAAGAGCCTACCGCCAGCACCAATAAAAAAAGCCTCGCCCGCATGGGACGAAGCTGCCTTCGTGGTTCCACCCATGTTGCTCAGCCATAAAATGGAATGAGCCACTTGTGGCGCAGATAACGGTGCGAACCGGAACACACTAGCAATTATTCCAAAACTTCTGTGCGCTCTGCACCTGATTCTGGAATAACCTTCGCATGTCCACTCGCAGGTGGTTTCGAGCGAGCCATTCCTGTGGTGGCTTTCAGCCGGTGACCACCACTCTCTGCCAGGAGTTTGGGCTGCTCTACTTGCCCTGCTCAACGTGTTTGGTTTGTGTGGGAGATAGTGGGCTTGAACCACTGACCTCAGCGATGTCAACGCTGCGCTCTAGCCAACTGAGCTAATCCCCCAAGGAATTCTTAGTATACCACAGGCCATTTGTGGAGGCAAATTTGAAAGCCCGATGATGGACGAGTGAAAAGTGGCGCTTGTCTGTGCGCCCCCATCAATTGGGCAAAATGCAGCCAGTAGGCCCAATACACATCGCCATGATGTCCTCATGGGTATCGAGCATATATTGCATCAGCAGGTTCTCGCGCGATAGCAGATGCAACTCCCGCGCCAACATTTCGGGGATGCCTGGCAACGAGAGCAGAGCCTGTTTATCTTCATGCCCCACTTGCATGGCAATGGCGATCATAAACGCGAGCGTGGTTGCATCTTCAGGCAGACGATCCAATTTCAGTTGCTGATTACTGGCCTTACTGAGCAATTCCACATATTCCAACAAATAAGGCCGAATCCGGTGGGCTAATTGCTCTGCCGCTTTGGTGCTGCCATTGACAAAGGGAAATTGCTCGACCGTCCCCGTCAGGTAGCTTTCAGTATGATGGAACTCCTTGACGCGGAAGCGCTGCGTGCCGACCGTCGTAATGTTCATGCGCCCATCATCCATGCGCTCGACCCGCACAATCCGCGTTGCCGTCCCGACCAGGTGAGGTTTGGCCCCTTCGCCCACTTCCTGCCCTTCTTCGATCAACAAAACGCCAAAGGGCAATTGCTCTTGGATGCACCGATTGATCATCTCGCGGTAACGCAATTCAAAGATGTGCAGCGGCAAGACCATCCCCGGAAACAAGACGACATTATTCAGCGGGAAGAGTGGCATCTCCATAGTTGTTGTCAACTTCTCCTGCCGACGCCGCTGGCGTCGCACGGCCTTTCACTCGCTATTCGTCACTATCGATCTCGGGCAGCTCGGGCTCTGTGCTGGGGGATTTCATCAATTCCCGCATGACCGTTGTGGCGAATGCCCCTTTGGGCAAAAAGAAACGCACCTGCAACGCCGCTGCCTCCGCCTCTTCCCCCAATTGGAATTGCAGGTCGGGCAACAAGAGCCGCCCCAACCGGCGCCCCCCCTCCACCTTGGCCCGCTGAAAATCCTCCAGCGTGACCTGGGCTTCGTGAAGGATCTGCGCCTCTAATTCGCCTGCGGCTGCCTGGGCTGCTCGCATTTTGGGGCCATAGATCGGGGCGGTAAAGCTGATTTGGTGTGCGGCATAGCGGATCTGCTCCGCTTCGGGATCGGTCACATCAAACAAGCCGCCGGTATCGACCTTTTTGGCGACATCCCCAGGTAAAATCTGGGCAAAAGCCCCCGTGTGTAGCCGCCGGGCGAGATACTGGTTGCAAAGATAACTCTGATAGCTGGACAGCAAAAAGCGGCGCAACCAGCGGTCACGTTCACGGCGCTGGCCCTGGAGGATCGCCCACCCTTTGGCCACATTCATGCCAGCAACGCCAAAACGCTGAACGCCAAAGAAATTGGGCAAACCATCTTGCTGCAGACGCTGACGGATCGCCGTGACGCGTTCTAAGATCTCAGCAGCCGGGAGTTCTACCCCAGTAATCGTAATCGTAAAGTGATTGCCAAGCAGATGACCCGCGCGCAATTTGTTGCGATGCCGCTTCAGCCAGTTGACCGTCACCGGTAAGCTATCGGTGATACGTTTGGCCAGTTCAGTTTCGTCAAAGGCCGGGGCCTGTTCCAGGTTGATACTAAATGTTTGGGTAGTCCGGGCATGTTTGTCTTTGAGGCCCGCATACCCCACAATCCCGCTGGCTCCACCAATCAACTGCTCAAGCCGCCGTTGCAGTTCTTTGGTCGTCATCCCAACTTTGGTCAGATTGATGTAAAGATGGGGGCCTTCCCCTTCGGGATGGTAGAGCGGGACTTCTTCGACGATAAAATGGTCGGGGGTTGCTCGTAACTGCCCGCCAATACCGGGCAAGTCCGCTGTAAGGTATGGCAGCGACAGGTCTGGCTGAAACTCTATCATGGCAAATTCTATGCTGCAGGAAGGTGGGTTCCAAAAAGGATGCCCGTTCAGGGCTGGTTAAATGCAATCAGGTGATAGTAAAACCAACTGCCGATCTGCCCGCCGATCCGGAAACCGGCTTCGGTCAGCCAGCGGCGGGTGACAAACGGCGGCGCGTACGCGGGATCTGGCAATTCCTCGCTGACGACCACTCGCCCATCTGGCTTGAGTACCCGGCTCAATTCCGCCAGAGCCAACAGCTTATTCGGGATCTGCGGCAGGGTGGCGATCAACAAAGCGAGATCAACACTGGCATCGGGCAGGGGCAAACGGTAGGCCCCGGTGCAATGAAAATCGACCTGGGCGCTCAAGCCGGCCAGCGCGACGCGCTGACGCGCCTGCTCCAGCAGGGGTGCTTGCAGATCCACCGCATAGACGCGCCCAGTTTCGCCCACGCGGCGCGCCAATTCAACCGTGTAGAGGCCGCTGCCGCACCCCAGATCCAGCACGTGCATCCCCGGTGCGCAGCCATAGAGGCCAACATCCTCCGCGGGCTGGCGATATTTGAGCCGCCACGGGTGGTCCAAAGCCGCGGCAAATTGATGGGGCATTGGGTAAGGCTGGCGATGACAGGCTACCCGCAAACTGAGCTGATTGCCAATCAGCGCCCCAAGACCTAGGGAAAGAGAGTTGCCAAGGAAACGGATCACAGGTTCTGTCCAGGATTCGGAAAAAGAGCTTAAGCCGCTTGTGGCGGAAAACGGATTTGCAAAACACCATCGACAAAGAGGGCGTTGCTGGCATTGCGTTGCGCCAGGACTGCTGGCAACAACAATTCACGCTTAAAATTGCCAATGGTAATAAATAATTCGTCGCCCCGTTTGGTCAGTTTGACTTTGTTCAATTCCACATGGGGCAAGGGCAAACGCAGCAGATAATCGGGCCCATCTTCGCTGATCGTTTGGGCCTGGCCCACGAAGAAGATCTCACCCGGGTCGCGATCCGCAAAGAGCGTAGCAGCCAATGCCCGCAACCGCTCGACCCCCACCATTTCATGATCCGCCCAACCGGCCCGCAAAATGGGCAAGGGATGGAAATCACGTTCGATCTCGCCCAGATAGCGCGCCTGGATCGTCTGCAACCCATGCAAGTAGGGATCCGCACTGGGTTCGCTCACCACCACATCGCCTAGGCCCACTCGCTGGAGACCGGGCAGGATGCGGTTGACGACCACGGCATCAACCGGGTAGCCAAAAAGCGACAGATAGCTCACCGCGCGCGCGCCCTCTTTGAGCACCATCTTCTCAGGGTTGAGAACCACGCGATAACTGGTGGTTGCTGGATCAAGCAGGACCTTTTGCAGCGCCTTGACCCCGACCACCAATTGGCCCAGGCCGCCGATCACATCTTTTTCAGGGACCAGGCGGCGGATCACACCGCCCATCAAGCCCAGCGTACCTTCGCCCCACCCAGTCAGGCGGCTGACATACCACTGAAAGCTTTCGGGCAAGGTGAGGAGGCGCATGGTTTCACCAGTGGGCGCAGCATCAACCACCACGCGGTCGAAGTCGCCGCTTTCGGCCTGGCGATGGATGTGCAACAGGCTGACAATCTCCTCCATTCCAGGAATGATCGCCAACTCTTCGGCAATCGCTTTGCTCATGCCTTGTTTGCGTAACAACTGGCCAACATAGCCTTGCATCTCGCCCCAGTGCTGGCGGATCTCGTCGAGGACGTTGATCTCCTGCGCAAACAGATTGGGCGCGACTTCACTCGGTTCGCTGGTCAGATTGGTGTTGAGGCTATCGGCCAGACTGTGCGCGATATCTGTGCTCACCACCAAGGTGCGATAGCCTGATTCAGCGCTGTGGAGGGCAGAGGCCGCGGCAACGGTTGTTTTGCCGACACCGCCCTTGCCCAGATAAAGAATGATCCGCATAAGCGACATTATAGCACGAGAGTTGCGATGCTCAACAAACAACACGCCTCAGCACACCGTGGCTGGGCCACAGCATGAGAGGCGTGTTGAGACAAGCTGCGATCTGGTAAAGACAGGCTGGTGGCTGCAAGCTGCTGGCAGACTCACCCGGCCAGCCTATCCTCCCAGTTCCTGGTGAGTCTAGTTGCCGACCATTGGCAGATGCACAGGGCCTTGGCTGCCGCCCTCGCTCTCGTCGAAAATTTCATCCTCGTCGAGAATGTCATCTTCCAGGTGATCGTTCAGTTCGGGCTGGCTCTCGTCATAGGTATCCTCGGCATCGACCATGGTCATCGAAGCATCGGTGATCGGGAGCGACCCAAAGACGAAGCCATCGATTGATTTGTCGAGATCATATTCCGAGCCGTCGAAGACCAGCGAGAAACTACAGTACGGGGGTTCGATGGCGTCTGTAAAGGTGCACTTCACAATATCTCGGCCATCACCTTCTAAGCCAGCCACGCTAAACTTGCCAGCGGTGGAGAGCAGAATCTCGCTTCGATGATTGAACCAGAGTGCGCGCACATCTTCACTGGAACGCGTCAGACCTTCGTCCGCACCATACCAGCCAACAAACCATTCACCGGCTGTATCTTCGCCCAGCGAACTTGCCGCAAAGAAGAGGATATCCTCATCCTTGCCCCGCAAAATCTCGCCCTCGAAGCCCGGCACACGATACGAGCCGCGCGTGCTGAGTGCGATCAGCTGTCCAAACTCGCTCGGGTAGACATAAAGCGCATCAATATCCTCACCCGAGGTGGTCAAACCAACATCCGAGCCGTCGAAATAGAGTTCGAAACGCCCCGCAGTTCGCTCGCCCAACGACGTGGGGATAAAGCGATAGATATTGTGCTCGTCGATGCGGTTGGGGCCCTCGTAGCGCCGCTCACGCCGCATATTCTGCGACTTGGCAAAGGTAAGATAGATGTCACCGTTATCCGCAATGTGGAAATCGCCAATGTCATTATCAGCCAGCCCCACATCCGAACCATCGAAATATTTCGACCAGGTCCCAGTCAAGGTATCGTAGGCCAGAATATCTTCATCACGGGCCGAAACACCGCCGATGCGGTCGCTGCCACTCAGGCTGAGGAAGAGCACATCAGTGCGCACAATCTCCATTGCTTCGCCAGTAGCCGCTGGTTTGCTGCCGGGGTTGTCGGTGTTGTGCACAACTTCGTTAACCACGATCCCCGCCGGGGCTGCCGCGTCCACAGTAACATCAAAGTTGATTGTCACCTCCTGCAGTCCGACATAATCCAGACAGAGCACCAGCCCATTGGTCGGGGTGAAATCGTTGAATGAGAATTGGGTGGCTTGCGTGCCATCATCATTCTCGACGCCGATGGTGCCAATCGTATCGCCCATGTTGACATTGTCGAAAGCAAAATAGGCGTCGTATACACCAGGTGCTGGCACGCTATAATACCAGGAGAGTACCTGGAAGTCGAGTGTCTTGGTGGGGTCACCATAGGCCTGGATGTCGTCGAATTCCACAATCCAGAATTCCCCTGGGATTGAGGCTGCGGTCACCCCGCGGTTGGTCGCGGCATCATGGACGATCTCCATGTCCCGCCAGTACGGGGCCAGCAAGCCATTGGGTACCGCCGGGTTGGGCAGGCTTTGGTTCACCCAGGGTTCACCGGCATATTCGCCAAAGACCACAATCCCATCATCGGTAAAGAGCGGCGGGGTGGCTCGGGCAATGCCGTAGAAGTCGGTATTCGCAAACCCGTTGTAGCCAAAGGCGATCGTATCCCCAGCTATCGACGGATCGGTCCCAATACCAACGTTGGTCTCAAGGTCGAAATAGCCTGGGCCCGTAGGCATGTAGCAGAAAGGATCGGTCTCATTACTTGTGATCAGATAGCTACCTTCAAAATTTGTCGGTGAAGTCAGCACACCAGTCCAGGTGATGGTATTGCCCTCGACGCTGGCCTGACCGGTGCTGGCCACAAGCGAATCGGGCACATAGGTCAACCCAGCCGGCAACACATCGGTGATGGTGTAGGTCAGATCTTCCGGGGTCACATTGGGCCGGATGAAAATCTCATACGCGACTGTATCGCCCGGTGCCGCGACAGGGAAGTCTGAGAATTTCACAACATCATCTGGGTAGCGCTCGAGATCAACAAAGATCATGCCCAGGTTCCCAGGATTGGCCGGGTCGGTGCCCAGCGCCAGTGCCCCATACAGGACCTGCCCCGCTTCCAGGGCTGGCACATCCCAGTAGACCCGCAGATCAAACGCTGTACCAGCAGGAACCGAGGTTGGCCCTTCTGCCCACAGATTGCCATTATCCCCTGCCACCAGGCCATAGGCTAACGAAACAAAGTCGGGCGGAGTATCGGAGGCCTGCCAGTTCTGCACCAGGATCCACCAGGTGCCAGCCGCGGGGTGATCGACCACACAGGATTCAATCGACGTGGGCGAAGCGCTGTAACAGACTTCAGTCGCCGCGCTCGGGACACTCCCGGTGCCCACAAAGAGATCCAAGTCAAACGCGCTGGATTCGAGAATGCTGGCAAAGAGCCGCAACGAATTGGCCGGAACTTCGACCAACGTCACTGAGACCGTGCCATCGTTGATATTGTCGTAAGGATCGCCATTGGTGGGGTCTTGGCTCAGCGCCAGATTTGCAGCTTCACCCGTTGCCAAACCATACGGGGTGATGGTCAGATCGGTAATCTCGATGGCTTGCAGGCCCGTCACCAGATGCGAACCAGCATTGCGGCGGGTCGGGATCGTCACCGAGTCGGGGAAGAGGCTGGCCGTTGCCGACACTGCCAACGGCAGATGCGCGGGCGGCGTATCACCAGCCGGTGTGAGCTGGATCTCGCCAAATATCCATTGATTCAACGCGGCCGCGCTCGCATCCGTCGTGATCGTGATCACCTGCGTCGCGCCGGGTTCCAGGGTAAATTGGCTGGGCTCGGCGGTGATGATCATCCCCGTAGATGTGGTCGCGCCCACTGTCCAGCTTTCAGCTACTGCGAGCGTGCTGCGGACCGTGCGAGTCCAGCGGCAGACGAGCAAACATTGGGATTCGGCCACGCTGGCCAGGTTGAGTTCGCTGTGTTCGCCGCCGTTGGCTGGGTTGGCCGCCAGATAGTCTGCCGTGGTCACATCCAACACCAGGCCAGCGCGTGCCGCCTGGGCAATGTTGATATGGCCCGACCCTTGGGCAAAAGGTGTTGCCGGGGTCACGCCATCGTCATTGCGGACATTGGTGCGAGCGGTCGTCATCAGGGCGGACTGGATCTCGGCGGGTGTCCACTCGGGGTGCAACGCTTTGAGCAGGGCCCCAGCCCCAGCCACATGGGGGCTGGACATGGACGTGCCGCCAATCACGTTGTAGGTGTATTCGCCGTCAGCGGCTCCCTGGTGATAGGCCGCCAGGATCGAGCGCCCGGGCGCGGTGACGCTCGGCACGATCAGATCTCTGAACAGACCCAGATTCGGCCCGCGCGAGCTGAATTCGGCCATCACATCTTCATAACCCGCGGGGTAGGATTCGACGCCACCCGAAAGGCTGCCCGTAACTGGTCCGGCTGCCGCGGCGAAATATGCCAGCAATTGCTGATAGGTGTAATAGTCAATATGTACAGCAGGCAAGACATGGGTATCGGCCACCAGTGAACCAGGGCCACCGGTGAATTCCACAGGCTGGGCAAGGATCATCCCGCCTGCGCCGCCATCCTTGGCGCTCTGGCCTTTCGCCACCCGGCCATAAACCCCGCGTTCACAGATCACGATCTCACCATTAAAGGTGCCAGGCGGGAAAGCGCCGGGGGCGCACAAACGGGCGTTCTCGGCGGTGGTCGGGGCTACCACAAAATCACTGGCAAAGACAATGGGCGCAGGGCCGTATCCAGCAGCAAGCGCCAGACCGGTCAATTCCAGCGGTGAGTTTGCGCCATCGCTCAGCGAAAGCGTGCTGAGAAAGGCGCGATTGTGGCTGTTTGCACCGACCACGGTTAACCAGGGCAGATCAGCTGGTGAACCCACGGTGCTGGCCCCAGGGCCAGAATTCCCCGCGGAGGTGGCCACAAAGACGCCCGCATCGCGCAGGGCCAGCCAGGAGATCGCCTCGACATCATTGTAGGGATCGGGCGTCGGGGAGAGGGCCCCGATCGAATAGTTGATGACATCCACCCCGTCCAGCAAGGCCTGGTCACGCGCGGCCTGGAGCGCCGCCCCTGTACAGCAAGCCGCATAGGCAATGATGTTGGCGTGGGGGGCGACCCCAGAAATCTGAGCCACGGTATAGGTGCCAGTCGGGGTGACAACGTCTGGCTCATTCACCACATTCCCGGCCGCGGTGCTGGCCGTGTGCGAACCATGCCCATCCCCATCGCGCGGGCTGCCGGGGATTGACGAATAGCCCCAGGCGCCGATCAATTTGGCATTACAGGGGAAGGTGGGATCATACGGCAGAACGCCGGGGGGCGGCGTAGTATTGGCTGGGTTACAAACACCCACATAGACGCCATCACCGAGCGGATTGACGTGGGTGTAGCCGTCACCGCCGGTCGCGGCAAAGGAGGGATTCCACGGGTCGATGCCGGTGTCGATCACCCCGACAACAATGCCCTCGCCGCGGGTACCAGTGATGCCCAGATTGCCCGCCCAGACATCGCCCGCGCCGCTCCAGGCTGGGCCAGCATCGGTGTGCAATTCATAGATCCGCTCTTTCTCAACAAAGCGGATGCCCGGTAATTTCGCCAATGCCACGGCCTCCGCAGCAGTCATTTTGGCGGCAAAACCATTCACGGTTGCCCGGTATTGATACAGGACATTGAGCGAGCGGCCCAGCGTGCGTTCGGCCCGCGTAATAGAATCTGCCTGCTGCTGCTCCAAATGGTCCAGATAGGCCAAACTTTCCGTGCTGCGCGCATTCAGTTTGCGCTGCCCCAACACAGCTGGGCTGGTAGCCGCGAGACCGGCAACACCGCCGCGATAGCTGGCCAATGCAGCATCATCCAGCACGACAATGTAGGTCTCGACCAGGGCATCAGCCCCAGCTGCGCTCACCAGCGTATCCGCATTATTTTTATCCAAAAGAACAGATTGAGCGGGTTGTAATGATGCAGGATCAACTGTGGGGCGTCCCTTGCTTCCATCCTGGAGCGCAGGGGCATTCAAGGGGGTAGCTTGACTCGGCAAAACAGTAAACGATTGGCCGAGAAAAGCAATCACCAAAGCGAATGCAATGACTCGCTTGAGCTGCCTTTGTCTCTGCTCAGATCGACACATGTGACCTCCGTTGAGCAATTCCAAATAGATTTCGACGTTGGTATCCAGCTTGGTATCAAAAAAGCGCTTTGGGAACGCAGAGGGACCTATTCTGTTTTATACAGGTAGTATTTTGATCGGGTTGGGGCTACATAGCTGTGACAAACTTGAGTAGCATCGTCCAGTATAGCATAGCCGATCCAGACTGTCGACAGCCAGATTAAAGATTTTCTTAAATTCTGCTTACCATTTAGAAGTGCATGATAAGGTTAATTTCGCTCAAAAAATTGCAAAAAAGAAGCAACCGCGGCGCGGTTGCTTTGCAAACAGGGCCGATATTGTTCAGCCGCTATCGATACAATTGATGAGGATTCCTGCGTTTTACTCAGGTGTTGATGTACGCGCAGAGCGTTTCCCGATCCACCACGCCCCCAGCGCAATGCCCAGCCCCAGGGCAGCGAGGGCGGCATAACCAGCGCGGCGGCTCAAGCCAAACCAACCGCGGATCTGCCACCAGTAGTGCGGGAGTTGCAGCCAGTAATGCCAGCGAAGCGGCCAGCCATAGCCAGTCTGCAGCACATATTTGCCCATCTGCCCGTGGGGATTCCAGACAACCAGGTAGCAGCGTCCGCCAACCAGGGTGCGGGTGTCGATCGACGGGCCAGGGTAATAGGCCGCGCCGGTGAGCAGGTCTTGCACGGGTGTCATCAGCTCGCCTGGTGGGGGAGCCACAACAGCACTAAACCCGGCGGGCAATTCAAAAGGCAGCTTCCGGATATCTGCGCT
Organism: uncultured Caldilineaceae bacterium; assembly: GCA_964541665.1. Lineage (GTDB taxonomy): Bacteria > Chloroflexota > Anaerolineae > Caldilineales > Caldilineaceae > CFX5. The sequence goes on from CAZIRP010000068.1 coordinate 14,981, forward strand.
GTAGGGTAAACTTTGGGCGACCACAGCCACGGCAGGGGCCACAGCGGATTCCTGGGGCAAAACCGGGGCCAACATCTGGACACGAATCCGCTCACCGGCTCGGCATTCGGCGCTATACACATGAACCTGCTCAGGCCCGGTCAACTGGCTAAAGAGCAGACGCTTCTGGCGAAAGCCAGCCAAGGGCAAACTTGTTGCCAGCGAATCTCCGGCATAGTGCGGGAAAAAAGGTTGACTACCAGCCAGCTCAATCCGGGCCCCGAGCGGGGAAAGTGACGTCATTTTCATAAGCAGCAAGTCTAACATCGGCCAACCCTCTCGTCAACTGCTCACCGCCCATCTTCTCGCCACAATTTGTTGCCAAAAGTCCGCAAGCAAGGCACACTATACGATAAAATTTACGCAAAGCCGGGCTGAGAATCGGCCCCGAATACTGTCTTCTTCCCGGCTGAGTAGACAGACACTGCGTACGCTGTGTTGTCATTTATCATCATCTCTCAACCATGAGGCTGGACCCTATCAGGCGAGCCACCATCAGCGGCCACGACACCTTCAGGCAAGGCTCGCGTCATCCTGTAGGATAGTCAACCATTGCTATGACAGAAACTCATCTAACCGATGGACAGCGCCCACGTTTTTCCATCGTGGTGCCGATTTGGAATGAAGAAATGGTCATCCCAGAGCTGTATCGCCGTGTCATCACGACGATGGAGCAGGTAGGCGAAACCTGGGAGTTGATCTGCATCAACGACGGCAGCCGCGACCGCTCGCTGGCGTTATTACTCGATCTGCACCAGCGTGACCCGCGCGTCAAGGTATTGGAATTCAGCCGCAATTTCGGCCACCAGATCGCCATCACCGCGGGCACCGATTTTGCCGAAGGAGATGCGGTCATCGTCATGGATGCGGATCTGCAGGATCCCCCCGAAGTGGTCCTGCGCATGATCGAACAATGGCGCGCTGGCTACGAGGTGGTCTATGCCGTACGCACCCAACGTCAGGGTGAAAGTTGGTTCAAACTGATCACTGCTTCGCTCTTTTATCGCCTGTTGCAGCGCCTGTCCGAGGTGGAGATCCCTCTGGACGCGGGCGATTTCCGGTTGATGGACCGGCGGGTCGTCCTGGCCATGCGTCAACTACGCGAAAAGCACCGGTTTATGCGCGGGCTGAGCAGTTGGGTCGGCTTCAAGCAGACTCCCGTTGAATACGAACGCGCCGAACGCTTTGCCGGCGAAACCAAATATCCGATCCAAAAGATGGTACGCCTGGCCCTAGTTGCGGTCACCAGTTTTAGCTATTTACCCCTGCGGTTGGCAACTTACTTTGGCTTCAGTTTGGCCGCGCTCAGCCTTGTCAGCATCATCCTGACGGTGATCTTGCGGCTGGCGGGGAATTCCTTCTTCGAGGGGCAAGCCACCACCCTGGTGAGCGTGCTGCTGCTGGGGGGCATTCAACTGATCTTCCTGGGGATTATCGGCGAATATCTGGGGCGAATCTACGATGAGGTAAAAAATCGGCCACTCTATTTGGTTTCGCGTGCCTATGGGTTTGTCGAAAAAGACCGCGAATTCAGCAGCTAGCGCCCTCTTCAAACTGATACGTAAACTGCAAAAACTCTTTCAAAATCCCATCCACAGCTTTCCAGGCAGTTTCTGGATTTTCCTGAAACCACGAAGACCACGAAGAAAAACTTCGTGGTCTTCGTGTCCTTCGTGGTTCAAAACAAAAAACAATCTTCAACCATCTTTTGCCATTACCAGAATTCTTATTCTTTACCCTGTGTCCTCTGGGGATTCTCAAGCAGTTTCTGTGTTTTACTTCAGGGAAAACCAGAAATTCTTTGCTGTTTTTAACGTAGTCAAACAGGTTGCAGACCCAGCCCAGGAATCTGCAACCTGTTTTTTTATCCTTCCAACAACAGCGTTTCCGGATCCTCGACCAGTTCTTTGATCCTGACCAGAAATTGCACAGCTTCGCGGCCATCAACAATGCGGTGGTCATAACTCAGGGCCACATACATCATCGGGCGGATCACAACTTCGCCATTGATCGCAACCGGGCGATCCTGGATCTTGTGCATGCCCAAAATGGCCACTTGCGGCGGGTTGAGGATCGGCGTGCTGAGCAGCGAGCCAAAGACCCCGCCATTGGTGATCGTAAAGGTGCCGCCCCGCAGATCGTCGATCGAGAGTGTATTGTCGCGCACTTTATTCGCCAGTTCCTTGATCGCCAATTCGATCTCGGCAAAGGACATGCGGTCGGCATTGCGCAAAACCGGCACGACCAGGCCTTCTTCCGCGCCAACGGCAATGCCAATATCATAATAATGCTTGTAGACAATATCCTGCGTTTGGATCTCGGCGTTGAGCGCGGGGAAAGCCTTGAGCGCACCAATCGAGGCCTTGACAAAGACCGACATAAAGCCCAGCTTCACGCCGTGGCGCTTCTCGAATTGCTCGTTGCGCCGTTTGCGCAGATCCATCACCGCGCTGAGGTCGATTTCATTAAAGGTGGTGAGCATGGCCGCGGTCTGCTGGGCCTCGACCAAACGCTCGGCAATGGTGCGGCGGCGGCGCGACATACGCTCGCGGGTTTCGCCGCGCGAGTCCGCGGCTGGCAGACTGGGGGCCGTTTGGGGTTGTGCCGGTTGCGCGGGCGTTTTGGCTGGTTTGTCCGCCTCCGCTTGCTCTGGGGGGGCCGCCTGCTCACGCAAAAACTTTTCCACATCGGTTTTGGTCACCCGGCCACCGGGCGTAGATGGCGTGACCGCGCTCAGATCCACCCCGCTTTCGGCCGCAAGCCGTTTGGCAACTGGGGTCGCCCGTTCGCCATCCGCGGCTTCGCTCTCGCTGGGGGGCTCGGGTTCAGCTTTTGGTTCGGCCGCGGGCGCAGGTGTGGCCTGGGCGGGTTTGCCATTGCTGGCAGCAGCACCGGCATCAATCGTGGCCAGCACATCCCCGATCTTCACATCAGCCCCTTCCGCCTGCAGGATCTCGCCCATCACCCCATCGGCTTCGGCAGCCACTTCCACATTGATCTTATCGGTCTCCAATTCGACCACAGGTTCGCCCGCTTTTACCGCATCACCGCGCTGTTTCATCCAGCGAGCTACGGTCGCTTCGACTACCGATTCGCCCATTTCGGGCACTTTGATTTCAATTGCCATGTGCGACTCCTGGTTTTCAGCGTGATTAGGTGTTGGGCGTTGATTCAAACGCCTGCTTGATGATGCGCGCCTGATTGATTTGATGCCATGCCGACGAGCCTTCTGCCGGGCTTGCTCGCCGGGGTCGCCCCACATACCGCAGCTTCACTTGATGGTTGCTGACCCGGAAAATGTATTCGAGCTGAGGTTTGGCCGCGCTCCAGGCACCCATGTTGCGCGGCTCTTCCTGGACCCAATAGACTTCTTCCAGGTTGGGATAGCGGCTGAATAGTTCGTCCAGCAAATCCGCGGGGAAGGGATAGAGTTGCTCCACGCGCGCAATGGCAATCTGCGGGGATTGGGCGCGCCATTCGCTGGTCACGAGATCGACATAAATCTTGCCGCTGCACAGAATCAACCGGCGGATCTCAGCCGGGCGCTGGGCGGCTTCAGCATCATCGATCACCGGCTGCCAGCGATTGTTGACCAGATCCTTCAGGGGCGAGAGTGAGAGCGGGTGGCGCAACAGACTCTTCGGCGTCATCACGATCAACGGCAATGGGTCGGTTGTAAGCAGCAGGGTTTGGCGCCGCAGCAAATGGAAATATTGCGCGGCCGTGGTTGGGTTGGCAATGCGCATATTGACTTCAGCGGCAAGCTGCAGAAAACGTTCCAGCCGGGCACTCGCATGGTCTGGCCCCTGGCCCTCGTAGCCGTGGGGCAGCAGCAAAACCAGAGAGGGTGTCTGATCCCATTTGGCAAACCCCGAAACAACAAACTGATCCACCATCGACTGGCCCGCGTTGATAAAATCGCCATATTGCGCCTCCCAGATGACCAACCGCTCTGGGTGCTCGATGTTGTAGCCATATTCAAAGCCAATTGCGGCTGCTTCACTGAGCGGGCTATTATGGATTTCAAACGCGGCCTTCGCCTGGGGCAAATGGTGTAGCGGCACGTATGGTTTACCAGTTTCAGCATCAAACAAAACCGCGTGGCGATGGCTAAAGGTGCCGCGCAACACATCTTCGCCGGTCAGCCGCACAGGTGTGCCTTCTGCCAGGATCGACGCCAGTGCCAGCCCTTCGGCGGTCGTCCAGTCGATCGCGGGCTGGTCGGCATCGTCCAAGGCGTTGGCACTCCGCTGGCGGATGCGCTGCAAGCGCGGGTGCACGGTGAAATCCGCGGGGGTTTGCATCAGCGCGTGGTGCAATCCGCGCAATGTTTCGGCGGGGACAGCCGTGGCCACTTTGCGGGCCGCGCCTGGCGGCGGCGGCTTGATCACCAGGTTCAACCGGGTTTCGTCACCCAGGCTACTCAACTCGGTTTGCAGCAATTGCAACTGTTGCTCCGCCAATTGCTCGGGCAATTCCGGGTCGATCAGCTCAGCCGCGCGCAATTGTTCCGCCCAGATCTGCCGCACCGTGGGGTGGCGGTCGATCACCTGGTACATGAGCGGCTGCGTGAAGCGAGGCTCATCCCCTTCGTTATGCCCATATCGGCGATACCCGATCAGATCGATCAGGAAATCTTTTTCGTACTCGTTGGTGTAGGCTACGGCCAGACGTGCGGCTTCGATACAAGCCACGGGATCATCCGCATTGACATGGACAATGGGGATCTTAAAGCCCTTGGCCAAATCACTGGCGTAAAGGGTGCTGCGCCCCTCACCCGGTTCGGTGGTAAAGCCAATTTGGTTGTTCGCGATCAGGTGGATGGTGCCCCCCGCGGTGTACCCAGCCAGCCGCGACAGGTTGAGCGTTTCGGCCACAACCCCCTGGCCAGGGAACGAGGCGTCGCCGTGGATCAGCAGCGGCACGGTGCGGCTCGGGTCGACGCGCGGGGGGCCAGGTTCGTTGGTGATGGTGCTGGCGGCCCGGGCCATGCCCACGACCACCGGGTTGATATGCTCGAGGTGGCTGGGGTTGGGGGCCATGCGCACCAACAGATCCACCGTTTCGTCATCCTGACGCAATGCTCGATCCGCGCCGGCATGGTATTTGACATCCCCGGTATAGCCCAGCGCGCTGACCTCGGTGTAGAAATCGACAATCGACGGATCTTTGAATTCGAGCAGCATCTCGCGGTAAGGCTTTTGCAGCACATGGGTCAGCACATTCAGGCGACCCCGGTGCGCCATGCCCAACAAAATTTTGTAGATCCCCACATCAACGCACTGGCTGATGATCTCATCAAGCATGGGCACCATCATGTCCAGCCCTTCGATCGAAAAGCGGGTCTTTCCGGGGAATGATCGTTGCAGAAAGTGCTCAAACATCTCGACCTGGGTCAACCGTTTGAGCAATGCAACCTCATCCACTGCCTGTTGTGGGGGGCGTAAATAGCCGGATTCTGCCAGGTTGCGCAGCCAATTGCGCTCTTCAGCCAGGCGCAGATGTTCATAATCGTGGCCGATGCTCGCGGAGTAGACCTGGCGCAATTCCTGAACGGACTCCCAGGCATTTTCCGTGCGCGAGGCAATTGGCCCGCCCACGATGCTCGCGGGCAGCGAGCGCAGATCAGCCTCAGTCAGCCCATGATAGGCCAGGGTCAACGATGGATCGCCCGGGGGCTCGGTCCCTAGTGGATCCAGACGCGCGGCCAAGTGGCCATATTCGCGGATCGATTGGCATAAATTTGCCACGCTGGCAACCTTGTCCAGATCCACATCAGGGGAAGCGGGTGCAGCAGCGGGCACGGCAGCTGCGGTGCCATTCCTTGAGGAAGGCGACGGGGGATGCCACTGGGCAAAAAACTCCCTGGTGGTGGGATCAACCGACTGCGGGTCGCGCTGATACCGTTCGTACAAATCTAAAACATAGGCCTCATTCGGGCCATGAAAAAGAGCATCGTTGTTCATAAGCTATTGTCAATCAAATGGCTGACGTTCCAGGCCTGTGTCGTTTTGACAAGTCTACAGATCGTTGATTATACCGGACTTTTGCCGTCCCGGAAAGTCGCAGTAAGATCGTAGGATAGAGCCCTCGCACACCTCGGGGTTGCGTCGCGGACAAGCGCCTGTAGGCCAACCAATCGCTCCTAAGTTTTTAGTAAGCGCCCATAATACTTTTGTTGTAGGAAGCCTCTGCAAAAAATGCAGCCAATGACTGATGTATTTGGACAAACCCTATTGATATACTACGGGATATAAATAGTACCTTCATTCAAATACAGCTAAAGCCCAGCAGAATCCTGATGAGACAGGCTGCTGAAATTTTTCCTGTTTCCATTTTCCAAAAGTAATCCTTTTGTACACTTTATAAATACCTTATAACTAACGGCTTGCGTAAGGGCGGTATGTTTAGTCAAAAATTTATCATCTCATTCATTTTGATCAGCTTATTATTTTCCGTGTTACCTCCGCCGCCCCTCTTTGCAGCCCGGATCACGAAGCAAGCGAGCGACGAGTTGGTCAGTACGGGGCCACTTGCGCCGCTGCATATTGCAGAGCGTGGGGGGCAGGTTGAATTTACCTGGCAATTGCCGCTGTCTAGCGTTGATGCTGCGTCGATGCAGGCGGTTGATACACTCTTACAAGGCTTTCCCCATCACCCTCACGAAGGGTATCTACTCCCGCTCCACACTCAAGCCATTTTGGTTGACGGCAATAGCAAGCCTCACCTCAGCGCGCTGCAAAGTATGCATTGGCCAGGCCCTCTCCGCTCGGCCACCGCAAAGAGCGAGCCGCGCCCAATCGATGATGCTGGGCAGCCACTGATCCCAGCCTTGACCCCAGCCGCCTCCGAGATCCCGACGACCCCGTTCTTTATTCTGCGGCAGGGACGCCTGCGCGGCCAGCAACTTATCGTAATGGCGATCAGCCCGATCTATACGACCGCGGCTGGTTTGCAGTTAGCCACCTCGTTCCAGGCCTCAATCCCAGGGCAATTGATGAGCCCTGAACTGTTCCGCTCCTTGATGACCACCCAGGAAATGCACAATCTTATCGCTGGGCCGGCACCGAGTAATCCAGCCGCCGCGAGCAGCGCGGTCAAGGTCGTCGTGCGCGAGAGTGGGCTCCAACTGATCCGCGGCGCGGATTTGCTGACAGCCGGCCTGGAGAGCGGCGCGCCATTGGCAAAGTTCCGGCTGCTCACTGCACAAGGGGCAGAAAGCGCGCTGGAGATCCAGGATGCTGATGGTCTGTTAGATGCAAGCACCCTGGTGCACTTTTATGCGCCACCGGGCCCATACAGTACTCGGGTGGGTGATCGCTGGAATCAACAGGAGATCTACTGGCTGAGCATAGAACCGGTCGACGGGCTGCGTATGCAGCGGCGCGCGGTTGGTGCCGGGTCAGCCCAGGTGCGCCACACGGCGCTGGGTCGCGGAGTCTGGGAGCATAACCGTTTCTATGAATCGACCATGCCGGGTGTGGATGGGGATCATTGGTTTGCGGGCGTATTGAGCGCGCTGCCCAACGCCGCACCAACGGAGATCGCCACCTTCCCGGTTACGCTGGAGAGCCGCTTACCAATCGCCATTGAGGCGGGGACGCAATTGACGATCACCGGCAGCGCACGCACGATCGGCCCCCATTCGCTGAAACTTGCCAACGGGCAACCCGTGGCTGAATTACAGTGGAACATCAACACGTTTTACGAGAGTTGGCAGGTTACAACCAACTTACCCAAACCGGAAACAGAATTTAATTTATCGATGATTCCCAGTGCTGCTGGCCGCCTGGTAGAAATCTATATCGATAAGATCCTCTGGCAGATGCCGGTTAAGCTGGAGTTTGGTGGGCAAGGGGCAACCTTCTGGGGAGTTGCGGGTCAGTGGCGTTATGCCTTACAGGGCTTGCCAACGCCAGGCGCGCTGTATGACATCAGCGATCCTTTACAACCCCAGCGGCTCACGCTTCCCTGGGCAACACAACTCGAGTTTGAAGATGGGCCTGCCGCGCGCCATTATCTCGTGGCCAATCGGCAACAACTCGCCAGCCCAACATTGATCCCCCATACCGGGATAGATTTTACACGGCCAACCGGAGCAGATGCGATCTACCTTGCCCCCCAGGCATTTTTCGCAACGCTGGCTCCCCTGATCGAGCATCGCCGCCAGCAAGGGTATCAAGTTGCGCTCATTGACTTGCAACAAGTTTATGATGCCTGGAGCTTTGGGCAGGTCTCCCCCGAGGCCGTGCGTACTATGCTACGCTTTGCAGTGGCAAACTGGTCGCCGGCCCCGATTGCGGTCACCTTAGTGGGAGATAGCACAACCGACCCGCTCAATTACACAGGCGTCGACAACCCGAATATTTTGCCAGCCTACTTTGCCTATGCCGATCCGTGGCTGGGTGAAATCCCCTGCGAAGCGTGTCTCGCTCAATTGGATGGCGATAGCCCGTTTGATCCGGCAGCGGATGCGAGTATGCTGGCCGATATTTGGCTCGGGCGCCTCTCTGTTCAGAATACGGAGCAACTCCAGGCAGTCGTAGACAAGATCCTGACGTATGAGGCGGTGCCAAAACGCTGGGAATCTGCCTATTTTAGCCTCTACATTGCGGATAATTATATCCAGCCGGATGGGGCGGTCGACCCGGCAGGGAATTTTGCCTATAACCAGGATCTTGTCGTCGAAGGCGACCCCGCCTTGGGGATTCCGCCCATTCAATCGCCGATCTTGCCATCCAAACGACTCTATTACGACCCTGACCCCAACGGCACTCCGGCAGCCTGGCGCGAGCCGGATGCGGTACGCGCCCGCCAGCGCGTGATCCATCTCCTGCAACAACTACCCAGTCTGGTGGTCTTTAATGGCCATGCCAACCACTTTCAGCTAGCCAGCACAGTGCGCAGCTTGCCTGAGCCCTTTCTCTTCGGCACCAACGATATTTTTCTGCTGGAGAATCAGCAATGGCTGCCGATTGTCTTACAGATGAGCTGTATGACTGGCCAATTTACCTACGTCTCGCCCAGTGGAACAACGATTGATGAGCGGCTGCAACGCGAAGCCAATCGCGGGGCTGTAGCCGTATGGGGATCAGCGGGGTTGAGTGTCGGCCACGGGCATCAATCGTTGCTGCGTGGTTTTCATCGACAACTTTGGTCACAACCAGCGGGAGCAGCCCACCTGGGGGAACTAACAACCGCTGGCTACCTGGAATTATTTACAGCAGAAAGTTGCTGTCAGGAAACACGCCTGGCCTTTGTTTTATTGGGCGATCCGCTTACCCGAGCGCGTATTTGGGAACCGGGTCAGCATGGGCTATTTTTGCCGCTACTTCAAAACTAACGAAGAGTCTATCCGTAAACTCTGCGCCACAGCGGTCTGATAAGCCCGATTTCGGGAAGCGCAATCAGTTTACGGGCAGGGTCTAAGCAACCATCGAGCGCTACTACCAGGAAACCAGCAGTGTGCCGCTCAGCCACAATAGGTTTAGCCATATGTCACACACGATACGAGTTTTGCTTGTTGATGATCACCACGTGATTCGTGAGGGATTCCGAACACTCCTGAACGCCGAAGCCGATATTAAAGTTATTGGGGAAGCAGACGATGGCAATCTGGCCGTAGAGCTTACATTGCTGCTTAATCCCGATATTGTCCTGTTGGATCTCATGCTGCCCATCAAGTCTGGCTTGAGCGCGCTCCACGAGATCATTGCCCAACGTCCTGATATGTGCGTGGTGATCCTAACTGCCGTCAGCGACGAGAGTACGGTGATCCAATGCATTCAGGCTGGTGTATCTGGCTATCTTCTAAAGACCGTGAGCCCGAGCGAATTGATTCAAGCCCTGCACACAGCCTGGAATGGCGGGATTGCTTTATCGCCGCAGATCTCGACCCTATTGGTGCGTTCGCTCAACCATTCCGTCATACCTCAGGTTGCTATGCAACCGACCTATGACAAGCTGACCTTACGCGAACGTGAAATTTTGGCCTGGATTGCCCGTGGTCATAGCAACCGCATCATTGCCGAAGCCTTACAAATCAGCGAGCATACAGTCCGCGTCCATGTGACTCAAATCTTGCGCAAACTCAAACTCTCGAATCGAGTTCAGGCGCTGCTCTACTATCTACGCAATCACCCACGTGAACACCTGCTGAATCTCCTCGATGAACATCGTTTCACCCTCAAGTAGGCTCACGCCTTACACACCGCTTAGCCCACGCTCTGTCCACAGATAGAGGGCAAAGCTCGGTGTCCAGTGCGAGACCATATAATCGGGATGTTCGGCGTCCGCCAGCCCCACTGCGCGATGTTGCTGCGCCAGGTGCATCAACACCGGCCGCCGCGGATCGGCAGCAGGGAGATGGGCCGCAATCCCGTTCAGCATCCAGGCCCGGCTCAGATTCAGCCCCGTAAAATGTGCCAGTTGACCATCACTATAATCGACCACCGACAACGGTTGCAACGAATGAGTGAGTAGGTCAACGGCATCTTCGCCCCAGAATTGCCACAGCCACGTGGCGAACGCTTCCTGTTCCCAAACACGCCGCAACAGATCCGCCTCGGCCAGGGTAGGCGACAAAAAATCGCTGCCGGAGGGCTCATAGGCTAGTGGAGCGTTGCGATCCGCGGCAAAAAAGTCGAGGGCTCTGTGGGCGATAGCGCTCGCCAGCGCAGCATCCCCAACCCCGTTTGCCCAATCCCACACGAGCGCCATGGCAAACGCACTCTGGTTGTGCACCCCGGAGCGGATCGGGTAAGGCAGGCGGGCAATGTACTGGCGGAACCGGTCTGCGGCCAGGCGCTCAAGCGGGGCGAAATGGGCCATCCATTGTTCGCTCTGCGGCGTTGCCCACTCGCGCAATTCACCGGTCAGCTGCAGCAGCCAGGCGATCCCATAAGGCATTTCAAAGCTGGGACGGCGCTGCAGATAGGCCAACTCAGCCGCAAGATTTTCTGGGGCAAAGTTGCGCTCCAGAACAGCGATTGCCGCCTCGGCAAATGGTGCATCCGGGTAGACTCGGAGCGCCCGGACAAGTTGCCAATGCGAATGCACGGCTGAATGCCAGTCATAACAGCCATAAAAGGTGGGGTGCAATTGTGCGGGTAAAGCCAAATCACTCGGATCCTGAAATTGGTGCAACAAGCCGTGGGGATACTCGCGCACCACATTGCTCAGGGTAGTCGGGATGACCCGCGTTAAAAATGTCTGCAAGTCTGTGTTCATAAAATCGTCTCTGGAATCTCTGCTTTTTATAGACAAATCCGATCAAAGCTGCAC
>CAZIRP010000068.1:26402-32934 GCA_964541665.1 uncultured Caldilineaceae bacterium
TAAAATCGTCTCTGGAATCTCTGCTTTTTATAGACAAATCCGATCAAAGCTGCACGATCAAAGCTGCACAAAGTGATTATAAACGGATCTAATCTGCCTGGTGGTTTGGTGAACCAGCCTGAACGCCTGGAAAGGAGTCTCATGGGCAAGAAAAGGCGATGAAAAAGAGACAAAAAAGTCTATTGACAAACCGCCGGGGATAATGCTAGAATCCGTTCGAACAAACAAACGCCCGTTTGTTCGTTTTCCCGTTTGATCAAATTGCAAAGTATAAGTTGCAGATTACCTACTTATGGCGCCGACCATGGATGATGTCGCCAAACAGGCAGGTGTTTCCAAAAGCACTGTCTCGCTGGCGTTGAATGACAAGCCTGGCATCTCCCCTGAGCTCAAACAAAGTGTGCTGCAAGCTGCAACCGAGTTGGGGTATCGCCTGGCCCGGCCACGCACAATCGCACGCCCTGCCATCTCGCCGAGTATTGCGGTGGTCCACTCTGAGCCAGACCAGCAAGTGCCTGGGAACTCCGAGCCGACCGGCCTGTTTCTGCATTACCTCAACGGCATTCGCAATTATGCCCAGAGTGCCAACCTGAATCTCACCGTCCTCGCCGATTACCGCGAGATGGAGACCCAGGGGCTGGCCTTCCAATTTCTACAGGAGCAGCAGGAAGCCTTTGCGGGCTTTATCCTGATGGGCTGGAGCGCGCGTCAAGAGAATCAACTGGTGCAGCAGATCATGCAGAACAATCTGCCCGCGGTCGCGCTGAGCCGCTCCTGGCCCGACTTACCCATCAGCACCGTGGGGCCTCATTATGGTCAACAGGTCGATCTGGCGATTGAGCATCTTGTGCAGCTAGGCCACCGCCGGATTGCCTTCCTCGGCCGCGATGATGGTCACCGCTACGATTGGTATGGGCTGCGATTGGCTGCCTATCGCGCTGCCATGCTGCGGCTAACAGGTCACGTTGAGGATGATTGGGTCATCACAGGCACCACTGGGATGGCCGCAGTAAAAACCCTCCTGGCCCGCCAGGATCACATTACTGCAATTTTTGCAGTCAACGATGACATTGCCATTGAGGTGATCCAAGGCTTAGAAGAAGCAGGCCAGCGAGTCCCGCAAGACATCTCAGTGATCGGCCAGGATGACATGGCCACCTTTTTACAACCAGCGCTTGCCCTCAGTACGGTCGGGTTTTCGCCAACAGATGTGGGTTATCTGGCGGCCCAGCTTTTACAGCAACAGATCGAGGCCAATGTGCTCTCTTACGGCAATCTGTGGGTACGCAGCTACCTGATTGAACGCTCGACTTGTGCAGCTCCTAAGCGCAGACAATAGGCTTCGCACAACATCTCCTCGTCCCCGACGATACGATATCGACTATATCCCCTACACCTATCCCACAGTTTGTGTTCATCGGGATTGAGTACAATTTGTATCTGGTTGGCTATCAACAAGACCAAAAGGAGAGAATTCAATGCTAAGTCGACGCAAGTTTTTAGCCCTTACCGGCGGTTCCGTCACCGCGGCCTTGCTCGCTGGGTGTGCGCTCCCAGCCGCGCCGGGTTCGCAGGCGGACCCAGGTGGGGAATCCGCACCCGATGCCGAAGGGGTGACCATTGTCTATTGGGCGTTAGATGGCGAAAATGGCGACAATAATCTCGTGCGCGGGGTGATCGACCCCTTCAAAGAAGCGCGACCCGAGATCACCGTCGACATGCAAGAGATCCCGTGGGATGGCTATTACGAGAAATATCAGACGCTCTCCGCAGCAGGGCAAGCGCCGGATCTTGCCTTTGTCAGCGCGGCCTGGATTCAGGATTTCGCCCGTTTAGGGATCGCGCTCAACCTCGATCCATTTATTGAAAAGACGGGGGCATTTGGCCCAGAGGCAGAAGAGGATCTCTTCCTCAGCACGCTGGAGGGGCTGCGCTACCCCAAGGGTGGCTCGCTTTATGCCGTGCCCTATGAGTGGGTGACCATCTGCTTCTACTACAACAAGGCGATCTTCGATGCCGCCGGTGAAAGCTACCCCGCGGACGACTGGACGTACGACAATGTTTTGGAAGTTGGCCAACGGCTCACCAAGCGTGATGGCGATACTGTCGAACAGTTTGGCTTTATCTCCCACTGGGATTATTCAATCTTGGACTCTGGGTTGCACGCCAATGGCGGCAATATTCTGAGTGAGGATTATTCCCAGGCGGTGCTCGATTCGCCACAGAATGTTGAAACCATCCAGTGGTGGGTGAATCTCATCCAGGAGCATGGCATTGCCCCGCTGCCCGCAGAATTCACCGACGGTGGGCCCGTGGATTTCTTCGTCTCGGGTCGGGTGGCGATGGCCATTTTGGGGGTATGGGGAATCCAGTCGTTGCGCGAACAAGATAATTTCGACTGGGACATTGCCATGCTGCCCCGTGGCAAGGACAAGCAGACAGCCGTCCAGTGGCCAAACCAGTATGCGATCGCGGCAAAAACTACGCATCCCGACGAGGCCTTCGACTTTGCCATGTTTGCCATCCGCCCGGATCGCCCCGCAGACACGATTGGCATCGGCAAAGTGCCGGTGGTCAAATCGATGGCCTATTCGGATGTCTGGCGCGAAGAGGGCGAGGCACCGGCCAACAAAAATGCGATCCTGGAGATGGGCGAATTAACCGTACCGCTGGAAATGGGCTTCCGCTGGACTGAATGGCGCAACGCGATGGATCAAGAGTTGCAGTTGAGCTTCCTGGGCGAACGGGCGGTTGAAGAATCGGTGGTAGCCGCGCACACCGCGATCCAAGCCGTGCTGGATCGCCCCTAGGCAGACCCTGGGCATTCGGGAGATAGGCAACAGAAGCCAGGAGCCGAGACACTCCCTCGGGTTGGGCTGCGGGAGCCCCATTTCGCCATCTCGAATGCAGGGTAAAACACGAACATAGCGGGGAATCCACAGGTTACGCGGGTGATCCAGATTGCGCAGTTTCATCTGGGGAATCTACGCAATCTGTGGATGAATTTTTGAAAAAAGTTCAGGGTTTTCCGTCATACCCAAACAGGACAGCAACGCTCATGCAGCAAACCAGCCGTCAACGCCGTAAGGTTCAAGAGGCGGCGTTGGCTTATCTCTTTCTCTTGCCCACCTTGCTTGGTTTGGCGCTTTTTACGGTCGGGCCGGTTGTGGCAGGCTTTGTGATCAGCTTCACCAACTGGAATATTCTCCTGCCGCCGCAGTGGGTTGGGTTGGATAATTACAAAGCGTTGGTGGAGCTAGATCTGCCGCGCAAAGTCTTTGGCAACACACTCTATTACACTTTGCTTAACGTGCCGCTCAATATGGCGGTTGCGCTGGGCGTGGCCCTGGTGCTGAACCAAAAATTGCGCGGGGTCGCCTTTTATCGGGCTGTCTACTTTTTACCCGTTGTCTCTTCCACCGTGGCCGCGTCGTTGATCTGGGGCTGGTTGTATAGCCCGAATTTTGGGCCGATCAACTATTTCCTGAGCCTGGCTGGCATCAAGGGGCCGGCCTGGTTGGGCAGCACAGCCTGGGCCATGCCCGCGGTGATCATCATGAGCGTCTGGAAAGGCTTTGGCACCAACATGCTGATCTTTCTGGCCGGGCTGCAAGGGATGCCGCAAGAGGTGCAAGAAGCAGCCATGATCGACGGGGCCAATCGCTGGCAACGCTTTTGGCGTGTCACCTGGCCGCTGCTCACCCCCACCACCTTTTTCGTGTTGATTATCTCGTGTATCACTTCCTTCCAGGTCTTTGAACAGGTTTTTGTCATGACCGACGGCGGCCCAGCCTATGCCACCACAGTCTTGGGCCTCTTCATCTACCTGAATGCCTTTCGCTACAACAATATGGGGTATGCCGCTGCTGCCGCGTATGTGTTGTTTGCGGTCACGCTGGCCTTTACACTCGCACAATTCAAGCTGCAGGGACGATGGACCTACTACGAACAATGAACCAATCGAGCACCTCGCCGCGCGCCAACCTGATCAGTTGGTCCGCTGTAGCCCAGCTTTTGCAACGTCTTCTGATCCATCTCTGCATCTGGCTCGGTGGCGTGTTGATGGTGCTGCCTTTCCTCTGGATGCTCTCCACCTCGCTCAAAAGTCAGGGCGAGGCCATGATCTACCCGCCACAGTGGATTCCAAACCCCATTCTCTGGTCAAATTATGTGGATGTGGTGCAAAGTTTCCCCTTTGCGACCTTTGCCTTCAACAGCATGAAGATCGCCCTCATCGGCACCCTTGGCCAATTGATCTCGACTTCGCTAGCCGCTTACGCATTTGCGCGGATGCGTTTTCCCGGCAGCAATGTACTCTTTGTCACCCTGCTGGCCACGCTGATGATCCCCGGCCATGTCACCATGATCCCGACCTTCATTCTGTTCAACGCGCTGGGGTGGGTCAATTCGCACTATCCACTGATGGTGCCGGCCTGGTTTGGCGGCGCATTCGGCACCTTTCTGATCCGCCAGTTTTTCCATACCATCCCGAAAGATTATAGCGACGCCGCGGCCATCGACGGGGCCGGTCATTTTGCCATCTTTGCCCGCATCTACATCCCCCTGGCCAAACCGGTGCTGGCAACATTGGCGCTCTTCACCTTTATGAATCATTGGAACGAATTTCTGCTCCCGGTGATCTACCTGACCGACCAGGCCAAGATGACATTGACCGTGGGGCTCTCTTCGTTCCGCCAACAATACAGCACGCTTTATCATTATTTGATGGCTGGAACGCTGCTGAGCATCATCCCGATCTTTGTGCTTTTTGTCATGTTGCAGCAATACTTTGTCAGCGGCATTGTGATGTCGGGGCTGAAGGGATAAGGAAAAATCAGGCGACGTCCCTGCGAAGATGACTGTCGCCTTTGAGAATCTAGGGGGAAATGAATATCACATGGCAAAGTTACAGAACCATCGAGTAAAAGCATACACTGGCATCGAGGATGTACAACGCGTTGGGCTGGCGGTCGAAGAATGCGCGGCGCGGGTGGCTCGCTTTGGCTTCGTTGCCAAAGAGTTGATGCGTGTACAAGCAGGCAAGATGTCTTCGCTTGCCAATTGGGAATTCAAAGCCGCGGTCGGTCGTCACCTCTGGGAAGCCGCGCTCCACTGGGGCGATTGGCGCGAGCGGATCAGCCAGTTGCGCGGCCATGAGCATCAAATTGAAAAACTAGCCGAAACCCCGCTGGCCGATCTCTTTCTGGAGCTGCTACACAGCGAGGATGATGCTGAATTTGCCGTTGGCCTGTATGAGATCATCCTGCCGGCCTACCACGCGGCGCTCCAGCGCTATGCCGAGCAGACCAACCCGCTCGTTGACCAGCCAACCATGCGCCTCATTCGCCATCACCTGCTGGATCTTGAAGAGCAGCTGGCTTTTGGCCAAACCGTGCTGGCCGCCATTACACCAACTGAAGATGCAGCCCTAAGCGCCTGGCGTACCCATCTCCAGCACTATCTGGACGCGGCAGGCAACATCGATGGCAGCGGCACACCTCGCCCCAGCTTTGACTTGCCCGTGCCGCGCAACCAGGGGGACTATCGCATCCCTGATTTCTTTGCGCGCGACGAGCGCTTCACAACCACGTTGCCCAAACTCAACCCATTCGGGGAAGAGGAAATAGACGAAGCCCTACTCGCCAAAATGTGGGTGCGCGCCCAGGAGATGACCGCGGCTGAACTCTGCGCCACCGTACTCTTTGAATGGGATGATCTGCCTTACGAAGGTTGCCTGGATCTGGCCCGCCACTGCTGGGACGAGACTCGCCACAGCCTCTTTGGCCAGGCGGCCTTAGAAGGTGAAGGGATTCCCCTGGCTAGTCTGGCCAGCTGGGTGGGCTATGCGAAGCACACGCTGCCCGTTTCGCCTCAGAAACGCTATTCACACCTCGCCATTGCCACCGAAGCCGGCCTCATGCGCCACCCTGGCGGCAAACGGGGCGAATGGGAGTGGGTTAAGGGGCAAGCCCAGCACGCGCTGATGACCACCTACCAGGATTTTGACTGGGCAGACGAAGTGATCCATGTTGGGTTTGGCCGCGAATGGCTGATCCGCTATTTCTGCAACGGCGATCGCGCCAAAGCGCAAGCTATGGCCGACGAAACCGTCGCCGAACGCCAGGCCTATTATCAGCAATTGACAACAGCGAGCTGACAGGGATGCTCGTTCGTTGTAGCCAAAATAGCTGATTGCTAAATTGTCAGATTTATTCTATACTGAATTTTATTCAGGCCCCTGTGCAAACACAGCAAAGGCACTATCGTTCGCTGAAATCCGCAGCGTTGAACGTGGAGCTAGTTGCACGATCCCTGCACCCTTCAGCAAATTGCTGAGGGGTGTTTTTGTTAGCGCATCAGCAGGAATTTCCCTGCCGATCAATATTGATCAACCTGAAACAATTGGCATGTCAGCGCAACGACTTGCGCGCATTCGGCGAGTGATGCAATCGTAGCTTGCGTCCTATTATCATTTGATAATAACGTGAGTTCGGGTTAAGGCAGTGCGGGAAGCGAGCAGGAACGCAGGTTC
>CAZIRP010000069.1:0-32702 GCA_964541665.1 uncultured Caldilineaceae bacterium
GGAAAGCTACCGTGCCGGGGAAACATCTCTTCGACAAACATGCGGGAATGGCCAGTCCCAAAGAGATGCACCAGTCCCTCATTGGCAATTGTCTCGGTGCAGATCGCCGCGGCGCGCTCGATGGCGTCCATCTGCGTGGTGCGGATCCGTTCGAGGATCGCGGCGGCGGCGTCCAGGTAAGCAAAAGCTGCATTCATAGCGGGTTTCTTTGCAACATGATTGGCCCCATAGCACTGGAGCATCAAAAAATTAGGGAGATTGCAGGTTTGATGGTTGAATTTAGTCTAACAGTTGGGCTATTGTTCGTCCAATTTTACAGGCTCGATCTGGAAAAGAGAGATGGAGTAAAGGAATAGGTATTAGGGAGTAGGCATTAGTACACCGTTAAACAAGTAACTTGGTATTTCTGAAATCGTAGGTGCGGTCTCTGGCCGCACTAAGTCACGCCGGAGACGTGACCTACGAATACTGGAGACTGAGAGACTGAACGAAGTCTCTCAGTCTTCTCCAGTCTCTAGTCCCCAAAAAACCAAATCTACTGAATAACCCCGCAAGCGCAAAAGGAGTTTGCATGTCCCCATCCATTCGTATCGGGATGATTGGTGCTAGTTGGTACGCCGATGGTCAGCATTTACCCAGCCTCACCAGTCATCCCCAGGCCGAAGTGGTGGCAATCTGTGCGCGCAGCCGCGAACGGGCCGATCCGCTGGCGCAGAAATATGGCATTCCCCAGGTGTACACCGATCACGAAGCCATGTTTGCGCAAGCCGAACTGGACGCCGTGGTGATAGCTGCTCCCGACGACGAACATTACCCGATCACCATGGCCGCGCTTGACGCTGGCCTGCATGTGATCTGTGAAAAGCCGCTGGCGTTGACGGGTGATCAAGCCCGCGCGATGGCCGCGCGCGCCGATGAGCGTGGCGTCCAGCACATGACCTTCTTCACCTTACGCTGGCTGCCTCACACGCGTTTTCTGCACGAGTTGATCCAATCCGGCTATGTCGGCCGCGTCTATCATTGTGAGTTTAGCTACGCCAGCGGCGGCGGGCGCAGCGGTGACTATCGCTGGCGCTTTGATGGCGAGCGCGCCAATGGCATTCTGGGCGATCTTGGTTCGCATCTGCTGGATCTGGCCCGCTGGTATGTGGGCGATTTTGCCGAAGTGAGCGCGGATCTGGCGAATTATGTGGCGCGGCCGGGCACACCCGCCAACGATGCGGCGTCGCTGCTGCTCAAGACCGTCCACGGTGCGCAGGTGCATGTGCAGGCCAGCGCGGTGGCGTATGTGGGGCCGGGCAACCTGCAACAGCGCGTCCGCATTTATGGCGAAGAAGGGACGCTGGAGTCCGATTTCTTCTTTGGCAACTTTGGCGGCGTGGGGGTTTGGCAGGAAGTGCGCGGCGCGCGCAAAGATCAACCCGCGGTGCAGCCATTGCCCATTCCCGATCATATCTGGGGCACAATCGACCGTAACGATCCGCTGAGTGTCTTTAATCACCAATCCGCCGGGGATCGTTATTTTGTCGACTGTTTGTTGGCGGGGCAAGCGGTCACGCCCAATTTTTACGACGGCGTGGCGGTGCAGGCCGTGCTGGATGCTGCGCACCTGTCGCAGCGCACCGGCCAGCGCGTCTCGCTGGGGTGAGAAGTATCCTCAGGCAGACCGTGACGAATTGACACGAATAGGTGCCCGATTTCGCGTCAATTCGTCGCTCGTTTTATTTAGCCTGGCTGACCAAAGACATAGCGCTCGACATAGCCATTGCGGAATTTGCCTTGCGGATCGAGCGTGTTGGCGAGCTCCTGGAAATCGGCCATGCGCGGGTAGGCCGCTTGCACATCCGCGGGCGAGATGCCAAAGAGCTTGCCCCAGTGGGGGCGCGGGGCAAAGGGGGCCAGCGTGGCTTCCAGTGTCGGCAAAAACTGGCCGACGCGCGCCCAATCCTTGAACCAGTTAAAGTGAATACCGACAATGTCCTGTCCGTAGGATGGGCTGAGCCAGAGCTGATCGGCCGCGACTGTGCGGATTTCGGTCACGCCCAAAATCGGCGCTAACCCCGCGCGCAACTCGGCCACCGCGCGCATGGCGTCGACCGCGCGCTCGCGGGCCACAAAATATTCGCTCTGCAACTCATTGCCGACCGCCAATGCATCTTTAAAATAGAAATGGGTCAGGCGCTCGTGCCAGGGGCCGGGCAAGCCATGATCCGTCCAGTAGCGATCCGCAAATTCATCACTGGGCCCACGCCGATCCGAAAGTGGCGCGCTATGGAAGTCGACCGGCGCGGGGACGGGGTCCGCCCCTTCTACCAATCGCTTGACCCAGATCGTATCGCAATAGTCATACTGCCAGGTAGGGAAGGGACTGACGCTGTATCCAGCCCCCATGATGGCGTCGAAATGATCATAGAGCGCGCTCATCGGCAACTTTTCGTAGACCTCTTGTTGCAGATAAAAGGCCGGCTGCAGATCGAGCGTGACTTTGGTCACCACACCGAGCGCGCCGAGCGCGACCACCGCGCCGTTGAAGGTGTCGCCATCCTGTTCGCGGCTCAGCGTTACCAGATCGCCATTCGCCGTGACCATCTCCAGACCAGAAACCACGGTCGCCAGATTGCCCAATGCATCGCCCGAACCATGGGTTGCGCTCATACACGCGCCGATGACGGTGATATGGTCGAGCGAGGCCAGGTTGGGCAGGGCATACCCCGCCTCGTGCAGTTGCGGGCACAGCTCGCGATAGGTGATGCCCGCGTTGACCGTAGCGGTGCGCCGTTCATGGTCGATCACGACTGTGTTGTCCAGGTTGCCCAGCCAGAGCAGATCGCCGTTGGTATCGGCAATGTCGTTAAAACAGTGGCGCGAACCGATCACGCGCACCTTGGCCGCGCCGCGCACGATCTCTTGTACGTCTGCAACCGTGGTCGGCTGATGGAAGCAGGCCGCGCTATAGGGCACATGCCCACACCAATTTTGATGATGAATGGTTTGCATGGTGTTCTCTAGGGTTTGAATTTTTTGTGATCACGCCACAAATTGCCGGAGATAGCGCCCACTCTGCACCAGCGAGGCTTTGCGCCGTTCGAGTGACCCTTCGTACGCGCGATCCTCGACTTCGATGCAAACCGGGCCATCGTAGCCGCTGTCGGTCAGCACCGAGAAGAATTGGCCCCAATCCACGTCACCCAGGCCGGGCAATTTGGGCGTATGAAATTGCAGCGGTGTGCCCATGATGCCGACTTCATCCAGCCGGTGTTGGTCGACGCGCGCGTCTTTGGCATGGGCGTGGACAAACTTGTGTGCAAAGTCCCGGATCGCCTTGAGATAGTCGATCTTCTGCCAGATCAGGTGCGACGGGTCAAAGTTCAGGCCAAAATGGTCGCTGGGGATCGCTTCGAACATGCGCTGCCAGATCGCCGGGGTGGCCGCCAGATTTTTGCCCCCGGGCCACTCGTCCTGCGTAAAGAGCATCGGGCAATTTTCGATGCCAATGCGGACGCCTCGCTCCTCGGCAAATTTGATCAGCCGCGGCCAGACTTCGAGGAAACGTGGCCAGTTATCATCGACCGATTTTGTCCAATCGCGCCCGATAAAGGTGTTGACCACGCCAATTTCCAGCAGGGCCGCCGCTTCAATCACCTGTTTGATGTGGTCGATATAGACTTGCGCCTCGGCTTGATCGGGCGCGAGCGGGTTGGGATAATAGCCCAGGCCGCTGATCGCGATGCCGGTGTCGGCGATCCATGCGTTAACCTCGGCGGCCTCTTTTTGGCCGAAGCCAGCTACGTCAATGTGAGTGACCCCGGCGTAGCGACGCTCGGCTTTGCCTTTGGGCCAACACATGATCTCAACGCAGTCAAAGTCAGTTTCCGCGGCAAAGGCGAGCACTTCCTGGCCAGAAAGTTCCGGCAAGATGGCACTTGCGAAGCCCAGTTGCATAAAAACACCTCATTTCTGTTGAAAGATAAGAAAGCGCCTGGCAGCAAATCCCCGCGCAATGGCACTCTCGCGATGCCCAAGGGGATACACTAATCGCCACCTGAGCGAATGGCCCCATCGTCGTTATGGTCATTGGTGTGGTGCTGAAGGGAGATAGCGCCGTTTTGGGCTTACCCTGGTTGACAGTATAGTTGAGGTGGGTTGCAATTTCAAGCTGGTCCAAACCTCACAAATCACAAGCCTGAGAAGAGCCCCGGCTACTGGCGAAGAGCCACCAATTTGCAGCCACCAGCCTGGTTTGCCGGGCTTTATCCCCTCGATGTGACTATTGTCACTGACAGCAGGCTGGGTCATTCCTATACTTGCTGGTTGAGAAGTCGGACAAGATCGCGCAATTCGAGCGCTTGTTCAGGGTGCTTTATTGACCAGAAAAGTTGCAGACCAATGACACACCTTCCTTTACCCCAAATTGATCAAGACCTTTGTAGTGGTTGTGGCCGCTGTATTGATGCCTGCCCAACCCAGGCACTGGGCCAACGCCATGGGAAAGCGTATTTGCGGGAGCCCAGCGCCTGTACCTATTGTGTCGCTTGTGAGGATGTCTGCCCGGAGTCTGCGATCGCGCTGCCGTTTCTGATCGCGCTGGCAGTTGCGCAGGAGAATGACGCGCATCACTCGTAGGCTGGAGACGGGTTTGGGATGCTGGGAACCGATAGCGAGAAGGCGATGAAAACAGTCAAATCCGAGAGCGTGCAACCGTCCGATGCTGCCCAAGGACACGCAGCTGCTCGGCAAGCATCGACTACGGTCTATTCAAGCTCAAAAGCGGCGGAGCGAGCCGCGCCCCCCCATTGGATTCCCCAAATTGGGAAGTTGTTGCTGCCGCTGCTTGTCATGATTTCGTTGTTGGCCGCCTTATGGGCCGGGCTCTCTCGGCTGGGGTGGCTGTTGCCGCCGCTGCTCCCGACCTTGCCGCTTGCGCACGGCCCGCTGATGGTGGGCGGCTTTCTCGGCGCGCTGATCAGCCTGGAACGGGCCGTCGCGGTGCGCTATCCCTGGACTTTTCTGGCCCCTGTGTGCAGTGTTGTGGGCGCGTTGATGAGTGCGGCTGGCGTCCCAGCGCCCCTGCCCGCGCTGTTTGTGATGATCGGCAGCTTGATCCTGCTGATCCTGCTGATTCAGCTCTGGCGGATGGTGCCGGCCCTTTTTACGCTGACCATTGCCCTCGGTGGCCTCTACTGGTGGGTTGGCAATCTGCTCTGGTTGCTCGGCTATGCCTTGCCCACGGTGATTTATTGGTGGATGGCCTTTTTGGTGCTCACGATCGCCGGGGAGCGCCTTGAACTGAGCCGGATGTTGCGGCTCTCTACCTTTGCGCGCACGGCCTTTCTGCTCCTTGTGGTGATCATTCTGGCGGGGCCGCCCCTGAGCCTGGTTAACTTTGCAATGGGCGTCCAGGTCCTGGGGGGTGGATTATTCCTGCTTGCCCTCTGGCTGGGGTATTATGATATAGCCCGGCGGCGCGTGCGGGCCGGTGGACAGGCTCGCTATATGGCCCTGGCCCTACTCACTGGGTATCTGTGGCTGGCGGTTGGCGGCCTCCTGGGGGTGTGGGTTGGTGGGGTGATGGCAGGCCCGCTTTATGATGCGTCACTCCACGCCATATTTGTTGGCTTTGTGCTCTCTATGATCTTCGCCCACGCGCTGATTATTTTCCCCGTACTCACCGGGCGTGTCCTTGCCTACACCCCATTGTTTTATCTGCCCCTGGGGCTGCTGCATGCCTCTCTGGTTCTGCGGGTGGTGGGCAATCTGCTACCTTACTGGCCTGCCCGGCTTTGGGGTGGTTTATTGAATGGATTGGCCCTGTTACTGTTTTTTGCCCTGGTCGCCAGTCGGCTGGTGAGCAGCTTGCGCGGCAAGTCGCAGAAGCCGCACACGGCAGAGTATGCACAGACCGGGCCCAGAATCGCCGATGCACCATAGAAATTTGAACCATGCCACTGATCACTCGTCTCTTTATCAAAAGTGCCTTTGTCTACCTGGCCGCTGCACTCCTGGTCAGCTTGCTGAGGGTTGCGACACCTTTCCTGCCCTTACCGGCCTTTATCCATACGCTTAACCCTGTCTATTTTCACCTGTTCCTGGTGGGCTGGGTGACAGAGCTGATCATCGGCGTTGCTTATTGGATGTTCCCCAAATTTACGCGTGAAGCGCCACGAGGATCTGCCGGATTGGCGTGGACTACCTATGTTCTGCTCAATCTTGGGCTGATCTTGCGGGTGATTGCCGAGCCAATTGTGACGCTCCAGCCAAGTCGGCTCTGGGGTGGGTTGCTGGCGCTCTCCGCGCTGCTGCAATGGTTGGCTGGGCTGGCTTTTGTGCTCAATACCTGGCCGCGGGTCAAGGAGCGATAGGATGCCGCTTCTGAGTTGTTGGTTTATTCGCCTGGCCCTCATCCATTTTATGGCGGGGTTTTCGGTGGGGATGTTGCTGCTCTTTCATAAGGGCATACCGCTGCATCCGCAGTTGTGGCTGCTCTTGCCCGCCCACATCGAACTCCTGCTGGTGGGCTGGACGCTGCAATTGGTCCTGGGTGTGGCCTATTGGATCCTGCCCCGCTTCCAGCGTGAGCGCCGGTTAACGTATCTGGCGTGGAGTGCGTTCATTGCCCTCAATCTGGGGGTATGTCTGATCGCCTGTCTGCCATTCGTGCGCATCTACACAGACGAGTTACGGTTGCTCGGTCGCCTGCTGGAAACTGGGGCGGTCCTTGCCTTTCTCTTGCATGCCTGGCCGCGGGTAAAACCAATCGCGGCTTTCTAGGAGAAACCAATATCTGTCACCATGCGTACCACTGAATGATTCACAAACAATTTACGCAGGCTGAATCATAGCGGAAAAGCGCACAGCTTCAACAACGCAATCGCTGATCTGGCCTTGCGTAATTTCACCCTTAGAGAGGAGTAATAATATGACAAGAGGTAAGTTGACGAGTTATCTGGCCGTTTTGGTATTGTTTGCCCTGGTTGCCGCTGGCTGTGGCGGGCGCAATCCAACGCCTGAGCCACCCCCGCCAACCGCAACCACGGAGAGCCTCCCCCCAACCGCCGCTCCCGAGGCGAGCGCGCCCAGCGGGGATGCCACCAAAGGAGAAGCCAGCTATCTGACTGCCTGTAGCGCCTGCCACGGCCCCACCGCGGATGGCGTTCAGGGGTTGGGCAAAAGTCTGCACGCTACTGAAAGTGAATTCGTCCAAAACCACAGTGATGAGGAGTTGGTAGAGTTCATCAAAGTTGGCCGCCAACCGGATGATCCGCTCAACACCACCGGCGTCGCCATGCCCCCCAAAGGTGGCAACCCAGCACTCAGCGACGAGGATCTCTATAATATCGTCGCCTGGATCCGCACGCTCGAGTAAGATCTTCCGCGCATCAGGGATGGCGGATCGTGTGTATGGACGCCATCCCTGGTCATGGGGGAGTTCAGCAGAGAGAGCGTTACCCGTATGCGAAGATTTATGCAGTTGGCCCTTGTCGCTTTTCTCATTGCGGCAATGACCGGTGTCTTATTGCGATTTGGCCTGTTTCTGGGCATGCCAGCTTGGGCGCAGAATTTTACGGCGATCCGCCACGCCCACAGTCACCTGATGTATTTTGGCTGGGCAACCCTGGCCCTCATGGCGCTGATCTGGCGGCTACTGCCGCAATGGACGCACAAGCCTTTGCCACGCGTGGTCTACTGGCAGATGAGCCTAACCGCGGTGATGGCTTTCCTGAGTTTCCCCGCCTTCTGGAGCAATGGCTACGGGTTGACGCAGCTTGGGTCAGCCGCGCTGCCGCTCGGCTCCATGTTCGCTGGCCTCAACGGCCTGATGTGGATCTTCTTTGCCATTATCTATGCACGTGTGACCGCCAGCGTCGTGGACCGTCCCCTCCCCATCCAACTGTGGGATTGGGCGATTGTGTTGCTCTTGCTGGCCTTTGCCGGCGCGCTCGGCCTGACAATGCTGATTGTGCTGGGCGTTGAGAATATATTCTTGCAACAAGCCATGTTGCATCTCTTCCTGGAACTCTTTGCCACTGGCTGGTTTACCATGGCATTGTTGGGGCTGTTGTGGGCCTGGGTGGGACAACACACCCTTCAACGAGTGTGGCTCCCGACCCAAAGTCTGGCCCTCTGCCTGGGCCCAACTTTCCTCTTGGGCGTTACACCCGGTTTGGTCCCCACCTCGCTCTTTTGGATCAGCGCCATCGCCAATTTTGGCGCGGCCCTTCTCCTGGCCCGACATTTGTATCTGCTATGGCAACAACGCGCCCACCTGCCGCTCTTTGTCCGCTTTGGCTTGCTGGCATTGGCGGTTCACCTGCTGATCTCAGTGGCGATCCTCTGGCCCGGCCTCTGGCAATGGAGTGGCGGCACTCAGTTGCGGGTCTTCTATCTGCATAATCTGTTGTTGGGGTGGGTCAGCAGTGGTCTGCTTGGGCTGGTCGCAGCCCTGTGGTTGGCGCTACCCGGAGGGTGGGCCCAGTGGCTGCGCGCTGCATGGTGGGGGGGCGTGGCCTGTATGTTACTCGCCCTGCTCGGCATAGGAATATTACCGGTATGGCCGCTCCTTTCGGCCCGCTTATGGCTGCAACTGGCCGCGTGGAGCAGTATCATCATTGTGGGGTGTGTTTGCGGGCTCACCTTGCGCACACTCTTTGGACGTACCGCTCCGGAAACTTCCCCCGCTATTCAGCCTGAAACAGTCAGTTTATGAGGCAGCCTCAGCATATAGCCAATACAAAACCCAGGCCTCTGTCAGAAGCCTGGGTTCTTTTGTGCAAGGTATGGGCACAATAGATGCGCTAGCGCTTGCTGATGCGAACCCGCCAAACGTCGGGGCCTTCCTCTAAATAGTCCCACGCAAACTGCTGTTGGCGCTCGATCTCAAACTGGTAAAACAGCGGCCTCGGCTCATGATCATTGACCAGGATAAACGCTGACCCTGGTTCTAGCTCATCAAAGGTGCGAAAGATCAACGGATGACGCTCGCGCGGGGCAATTTCGCGTACATCGATCACGGTCATATTCTGCGTGCTGCTTTCACTCATCGTACATTCTCCTGTTTTTCGCTCGACGGAACTGGATAGCGCGGTGTTATCGGCCAATTCCTGCACACAGGATAACAGGTTCGGCTGAGTGCGGCTGTGACAAAAGTCTCGCGCCCAGCCCAAACGCTGGATCTGCAAAGCATACGCCTAAACCCTGATTGCTCGCCCGCACGTTTCACGCATCACGCTTCACGTCCCCACCATCACCCAGCGCTGCTCGGCATGGCTCTGGAGGATCGCCTCACAGAGTACAATCTCATGGTGTCCCTCGGCAAAGGTGGGGAAGAAGGGGCGCGCTGCAAAATCACCCGCGGCGATGTAGTCGTAAAAGGCCTTGAAGCACATTTTGAAGCTATCGGGATAGCCTTCGTTGTGGCCGCCAGGGTAAGCCGTGAAGGCTCGTGCGGTCTCGCCCATCAAGCCTGGATCTTTGAATAACAAGCCATTTGGCTGGTTGCGCTGACCAATCCACAACTCGTTGGGGCGTTCACCATCAAACCAGAGCGCTTGCTCAGCGCCGGATAGTTCAAACGAGAGCCGATTTTTGCGCCCCGCGGTCACCTGCGAGACCCATAAAACGCCGCGTGCGCCCCCCTTGAAGCGTAACAGAACAGCGCCTAAGTCTTCCGTTTCGATGGGAATCGACTCGGTCGCGGAGACCTCGGCCACCTTGCCAGAAAAGGTTTCGACTTCGCCTTTGGGCCGCTGGCGCACAGGATGAATGGTGTGCAAATCCGCGCAGAGTGCCTCCACCTGCAGGCCCGTGATACTCTGCACAAGATCCAGCCAGTGCGTGCCAATATCGGCCACGGCGCGCAATTTGCCGCCTTCGCTGGCCAGCACTCGCCAGTTGTAATCGGTAGGATAGAGCAGCCAATCTTGCACGTAGCCGCCGGTGATGGCGTGGATCGGCCCCAGATCCCCGCGGCGCACGCGTTCACGCGCCTCCAGACAGATCGGGTAGAAGCGATAGTTGTAATTGACGCCCGCGGCCAACTGGACTGATTCGGCAATGGCCACCAACTCCGCGGATTCGGTCGAATTCATGGCCAGCGGCTTTTCGCACATCACATGTTTGCCGGCCAGCAGGGCAGCTTTGGCTGTTTCAAAGTGCCAACGATTGGGCGTGGTCAAATGCACGGCCTGCACGTCACGATCCGCCAGCAGCTCGTCAAAATTGGCATAGGCTTTGGGGATGCTCATGCGCTCGGCAAAGGCTTGCGATTTCGCCGGGCTGGAACCGAGCACACCAATCACCTGGATGCCAAGCCGACGTAAGGCTTCGATGTGCGCCGGCCCCATAAACCCTGTACCGACGACCGCGACTCCTCTGTTAGACATTATTTTATTCTCCAATGCGTCAAACGTCACTCGTCAAACGTGAAATGATACTTGTCATTCATCACATTTCACGTTTCACGTTTGACGCATCACGGTCAATAAATCGGCAACGGCAATGAGATGGTCTGGCCTTCGCTCGCGGAAAGCAGACCCGCTTCGAGGATCTCCTGCGCATCGCGGCTGACTTCGCCGCTGCACAAGCCTTCGATGGGCAATCCCTGGCTGATGCGACTGAGGAAGTAGTTGGTCGCGTTGCGCTGGTCTTCGGGAAGTGGATCCACCGCAACTTCGATGCCATCTTCATGTTCGCGGGTTGCCAGCAGCAGGCGGCCATTGTTGCCCGGCTCCACGTGCAAGGTGCCATCGCTGCCGTAGATCGTGGCAAAGTACGAAGTCAGGTGGCCGATCTGCGTCCACGAGGCCTCGGTGATGGCAATCGCCCGCGGCCATTGCATGACGATCACCGCGTTGTCATCGACCGTGACATAATCTTTCAGACAGTGGCCAATGGTGCCGTTGACCCGGCTGGGTTGGCCGAGCAGATAGCGGGCCAACGCCGCGCCATAACAGCAATAATCCATCAGCGCGCCCGCGCCGTTGAGTTCGGCATCGTAGAGCCAATCGTAGAAATAGGGCGAGCAGCCCAATTCTTTGGGGCCAGCATGTGCCGAGCGGTATTTGGTCTGGAAGAGTTGGCCGATCTCGCCAGCTTGTGCCATGGCAAAGGCTTTTTGCAATTGCGGCCACCAGGCAAAGGGCCAGTTGATCATCAATGCGGTGCCAGCCTTGCGCGCCGCGGCCAGGACTTGCGTAGCCCCGGCCAGATCCGCGGCCATCGGCTTTTCGATCATCACATGCAGGCCGTGGTCGGCAGCCAACACCGCCAACGCCGCGCCGGTGGCATTATCGCCAAAGATATAGACAGCATCCAGCTCGGTCTTTTCGAGCAGTTCTTCATAATCATCAAAAAGCGCGGGGGCGTTATAGTCGTTCTGCGCCTTTTCCAGTAACTCTTCGTTCATATCAGCAACCGCGACAAGTTCACCCAGCGACGATTGGTTTAAATCGCGCAGGTTGCTCCAGACATGGTCATGCGTCAAACCGAGGGCGGCGACGCGTAATTTTTGGGTCATACACTGATTCCTTTGCGAGGTTTGGGATTTAGGGAAAAGCTTGTTTGTTGTAAAGCGAAACGCTGACGGAGAATCTCTTGGACAGTGCCGCGTTGCGCCAATGAGCGCTGGCCGAGTCCCTGCAATGTGATGGTAGTCGCCATCTGCGAATAGGGTCTCTCTATTCTACCACAGGGTGGGATCAACGCGCATCGAACCGCATCACCTGCAGGCCGACAAATTGTTGCTGATCCGTGCGCCGCATGATGCGCCCCAACTCGCGCGGAATAATCCCGGTGGGGTCGGTGTACCAATCGTGCGAATAGATCAGCCAGATCCGTTGATGCTCTTCGGCCAGCGCGCGCAACTGCGGCAGATCGGCCTCGGTCATAACGGGTTCTAACTCGCCGCGACCAAAGAGATCCACCGGCAGGCCGCGCAGCGCATTGGGCTGCTCAAAGTGGCGGAAGTAATAGTCAAAGGGCAATTGCACCCAGGTGGCGTGAAAGACGATCAGATCATCCGGCTCGACATTTTCGGCCACATAACTGGCAGCCTTGGCCCAATCTTCTTTCTCGAAATAGAAATAATAGCTGACCAGACTGGTGGTGCTGATCACCAGGATCGCGGCCACGAACACGGCCTGGACGGGGCGGCGCAACCAGGCCCATTGCTCGCCTTCCACCGTGCCCAGACGGCGGATGCCCAGGGCCACGAGCAGATAATAGGGCAACGTGCTCCAGAGCAATGTCTGCTCAATAAAGATCGGGCGGCGGAGGCTGACTACCAGGGACAACAGAATCGGCACTAACCAGAGCGAGAGCAAAAACAGTAAGCGCATTGGCATGGCGCGTAAAGCCAGCATCCCCAACAGCGCCAATAGCCAATACAGACCATCCCACCAGGAGAAAAACGGGAACCAATTGGGCAAAAAGGCCGCGTTAAAATTGTGGAATAGTTGCCAGATCTCGGCCCAACCTGGTGCGGGGATCCAGAAATTGCGGTCCACCATCACGGCCTGGATCACAAACGGGACCGACCAGGGCAGCCAGAGGATCACGGCCAGGGCCTGGCCGCGGATCCATTGGCGCTCGAAGCCGGGCGCGTTGAGCGCGGGCCACGACGAGACGCCCCCTTGCCAGTATTTCCAGGCGAGGGCCGCGCCAATCGCCAGGTTGAGGGCCACGGGAAAGAAGATCGTCGCTGTGTTGTGGGTGAGCATCACCGCGGCCTGAGCCACGGATAAACCGAGCCAGAGGCGGCGCAACGGGCGTTGATCGCGCTCGCTGAGGAGCTGCGCCAGGCAATAGAGCGTAACTGCGACGGCCAGCGTCAACAGGCCATACATACGCGCCTCTTGCGCATAGCGCACATGGATCGGCGACACTGCGAGGAGCAAGGTGACGATCAGGGCCGTGGGTTGATCAAACAGTCGCCGCGCGGCCAGGAAGAGCACCGGCAAGGTGGCAATGCTGCAGAGCGCCGACAACGCCCGCACCACAGCTTGCAGATCCCCAAAAAGCGCCTGCCAGAGCGATAAGAGCGAATAATAGAGCGGCGGGTGTTGATCAATGCGGATCAGCCACGACCAGAGATCCGGCAAGGCATGGTTGGCGAGCCAGATGCTAAAGGCTTCATCCAGCCAGACGGTTTTGTTGCCGATCAAAAAGAAGCGCAGATACGCACCCAACGCGATGATGAGCAGCAAGAGCAGATAAGGGAAGAGGCGTCGGAAACGGGCCATAATTCAGGGACGGTTAATTAGTACAGCCAGGGTGGGTTGAGATCATCGAGTCGTTATGCTCTTTGGCAGGTCCGGCTTCGCGCCGAAGCCGGACTTCTTATTTGTATGATTTCGGACACAGTTCGTTATATCGTAGCATTGTTTGGCAGAGAATTGAAACTGCGTGAATTGGGGATAGAGAAAAACACACCCCATTCTCGGCAATCTCTTCACCAAAACAACGCAAATAACCGATTTGGCCGCTTTGTGCGGTATACTAAAGTACTTTTATCCATCACCCTTCGGCATCACCTTTGCGGCCACGCAGATGATCGCCTCAGATTCAGGTAAAAAATGTGATGCAAAAAAATGCAAAAATTATCTACACACTGACCGATGAAGCCCCCGCGCTGGCGACCTATTCGCTGCTGCCCATCATTCAGCGTTTCACCGCGACCGCGGATGTGGTGGTCGAGACGAGTGATATTTCCTTGGCCGGGCGGATCATCGCCAACTTTCCTGAAAAGTTGACGCCAGCCCAGCGCCAGCCCGATGCGTTGACCGAACTGGGCGAACTGACCAGGAAGCCCGAAGCCAATATCATCAAGCTGCCCAACATCAGCGCCTCGATCCCGCAGTTGGTCGAAGCGATTCAGGAGCTCCAGGCGCGCGGGTACGACATTCCCGATTACCCCGCCGAGCCGAGCACTGAGGCCGAAAAAGAGATCCAGGCCCGCTACGCCAAAGTGCTGGGCAGCGCGGTCAACCCGGTCTTGCGCGAAGGCAATTCGGATCGCCGTGTGGCCTTGCCGGTCAAACAATATGCGCAAAAGAACCCTCATTCGATGGGCAAGTGGACGCCCGATTCCAAAACAGTGGTCGCGCACATGGAAGACGGGGATTTTTACGGCAGCGAAAAATCAGCCGTCATCGAGCAGGCGGGCAACCTCAAGATCGAGTTTGTCGGCGCGGATGGGGCGGTCAAGACGCTGCGCGAGAAGGTTCCGGTGCTGGCTGGCGAAGTGGTGGATGGGTCGCGCATGAGCATCAAAGCCTTGCGCGCCTTCTATGCCACGGCCATCGACGAAGCCAGGCGCCGCAATGTGCTGCTCTCGCTCCACGTCAAAGCGACGATGATGAAAGTCTCCGACCCGGTCTTGTTTGGCCATGCGGTGACGGTCTATTTCCAGGCGGTCTTTGACAAATATGCCGATCTGTTTGCCGAATTGGGTGTTGACCCCAACAATGGTCTGGGCGATCTCTATGCTCGGATCGAGAAGCTGCCTGCTGCGCAAAAGGCGGCCATCGAGGCCGATATTCAGGCTGTCTATGCCGAGCGCCCGGCTTTGGCCATGGTCAACTCGGACAGGGGCATCACCAACTTGCATGTGCCCAGCGATGTGATCGTCGATGCCTCGATGGCTGCGTCGATCCGCGCGGCGGGCAAGATGTACGGCCCGGACGGCAAGCTGGATGATACTGTGGCGATCATCCCCGACCGTTCGTACGCGGGCATCTACCAGGAAGTCATCAGCAATTGCCAGCAGCATGGCACCTTTGATGTCACCACGATGGGCAATGTCGCCAATGTCGGTTTGATGGCGCAAAAGGCCGAGGAATATGGCTCGCACGATAAAACGTTTATCAGCCCGGCGGATGGCACCGTGCGTGTGGTGGATGGCGCTGGCAAGATCATCTTCGAGCACGCGGTGGAACAAGGCGACATCTGGCGCATGTGCCAGACCAAAGATGCGCCAATCCAGGACTGGGTGCGGCTGGCAGTGGAGCGCGCCAAGGCGACCGGCGTCCCGACCATCTTCTGGCTCGACAAAAACCGTGCCCACGATGCGAACCTGATCAGCAAAGTGCAGGCTGCTTTGCCCAATTATGATACGAACGGGTTGGAAATTTTGGTGCTCTCGCCAATCGAAGCGATGCGCCACACCTGCGAGCTGGTGCGCGCAGGCAAAGATACCATCTCGGTGACCGGGAATGTGCTGCGCGATTATCTGACCGACCTCTTCCCGATCCTCGAATTGGGCACCAGCGCCAAGATGCTGTCGATTGTGCCGTTGCTGGCCGGTGGCAGCCTCTTTGAGACCGGCGCGGGTGGCTCGGCCCCCAAACATGTCGAGCAATTTGTCGAAGAAGGCCATCTGCGCTGGGATTCGCTCGGTGAATTCCTGGCCCTGGCCGTCTCGCTGGAAGATCTGGGGCGCAAGGCCGAGAACCGCAATGCGCAGATCCTGGCGACGACCCTGAACCAGGCCATCAGCCAGGTTTTGGACAACAACAAATCACCCTCGCGCAAGGTGAAGGAACTGGATACACGCGGCAGCCATTTCTACCTGGCACTCTACTGGGCGCAAGCACTGGCCGCGCAGACGGACGAAACGTCGCTGCAAGCAGAATTTGCTACGCTGGCTCGGAGCCTCACTGACCACGAAGCCCAGATCATCGCTGAATTGAATGCTGCGCAAGGCGCGCCGGTGGACATCGGTGGCTATTATCAGCCAGACGCCGAAAAGGCGAGCACAGCCATGCGCCCCAGCCCAACCTTTAACGCGGATCTGGCGGGATAAAACAGATGGTAGGGCGAAGCGCGTTTGTCAAAGCGAAGCGCGCTCGCCCAACCTGTAATCAAAAGGAAGCACACCGATGAAAATAGGCGTTAGTTCCTACAGTTTTAGCCGCTTGGTCAAGTCCGGCGCGTTGGCCCAGATTGATGTGATTCGCAAGGCCAAAGAGATCGGCTTTGATGTGATCGAGTTTTCGACCATTGCCGTGCCAGAAGGCAAAACGCTGCCCGATTTCGCCGCGGAATTGCGCGCCGAGGCCGATGCGGTCGGCATCGACATTGTCAATTACACGATCGGCGCGGACTTTTTGCGTGGCTCGCAGGGCAATCTGGAAGCAGAAATCGAGCGCGTCAAAGGCGAAGTCGATGTGGCCGCCATCCTGGGCACGCCGGGGATGCGCCACGATGGTACCTTTGGCTGGCCTGCGGATCATGTAGGGCCGAAGAGTTTCGAGGCGGCCTTGCCCCGGGTTGCGGAAGGCTGTCGCGCGGTCACCGAATATGCCGCCAGCAAAGGCATCAAAACCATGGTGGAAAATCATGGCTTTTTCTGCCAGGAGAGCTTCCGCGTCGAGCAACTGGTCACCGCGGTGAACCATCCCAACTTTGGCGTGCTGATCGATATGGGCAACTTCCTCTGTGCAGATGAAGACCCGGCCAGTGCGGTGGCGCGGCTGATGCCCTTTGCCTTTCACTGCCACGCCAAGGATTTTCACGTCAAGCCAGGCACGGATGTGGCACCGGGCCAGGGTTGGTTCCAGTCACGCGCGGGGAATTATCTGCGCGGGGCGATCATCGGGCATGGCAATGTGCCGATCATCCAGTGCTTGCAGACCATTCAGCGCAATGGGTACAACGGTGTGCTTTCGATCGAATACGAAG
This sequence comes from uncultured Caldilineaceae bacterium, assembly GCA_964541665.1. GTDB lineage: Bacteria > Chloroflexota > Anaerolineae > Caldilineales > Caldilineaceae > CFX5. The sequence continues at coordinate 16,675 of CAZIRP010000069.1, forward strand.
GCATCGAAGATGTGATCATGGGCATCCAGATTGGTCACGACAACCTGCGCCGCATGGTGGCTATGTTGGGCTAGATCCAGGCGACGGTGTGTGACAGTCACTTCCGAAGTGATTGTCACATATCGCCCTGAAGCAGCTATCCCCGCCGCGTTAGCCCCGCATAACCCCAGGCTAGGGCAAGGACGATCCCGCCGTAGACGACTTGTTGGATCGCTTGCCCAACGTTCAGAAAGGTGAGCATGGAGTTGAGCACGCTGAGGATCAGCGCGCCGAGGATGGTGCCGGTATAGCTGCCCATGCCGCCGAAAGTCGAGGTGCCGCCGATCACCACGGCTGCAATGGATGGCAGCAAAAAGGCGCTCGCCAGTTGCAGATCCACCAGGCCAGTGCGCCCCCCCAGCAGGATCCCGCCAATCGAGCCGAGTACGCCAGCCACCGCATAGGCTGTGATGCGCACGAGCCAGACTCGTACCCCTGCCAGGCGCACGGCAACTTCGTTATCGCCAATTGCATAGAGCAGGCGGCCCCAGCCCGTCCGCCGCAATAGCCAGATCAGAATTACCGCCACCAGCGCCCAGACAACCACACTGTAGGGCAGGCTGTTGTCCAGGAAGGAGCCGCCACCGAGCAACCGGATAAAGGGCGCAACCTGCGTCGAGCCCTGCAGAATGGTCTGTGCCCAGGCCGTGAACAAGCCCAGCAGGATCGCCGAAGTCGCCAGCGTCATGATCAGCGGGTTGACGCGAAAGACGGCCACACCCACGCCGTTGACTGTGCCCGCGATGAGGCCGACCAGCATCCCCATCAAGATAGCGACCGCTGCGCCGTTGGGCGATTGATTGGCCGCTACATAGGCCGATGCTGTGGCGATCATGGTGACGGAGAGGTCGATCCCGCCGGTGAGTAAGAGGATGGTCTGGGCAGCCGCGAGGATGCCCAATGGTGCAGCCTGCAACAGCGTGTTGCGCACCCCGGCCACCGACAAAAAGTTGGGCTGAATTGCCCCGGTGATCGCAAAAAGCAACACAAAGACACCGACCAATATCAAGGTTGGATTCGTTGCAAACAACGTTTGTAACCGCCCGATCAGGTGATTGTCACCGCGGGCAGAGCGTATGGAGTGATTCATGCGGCGCGCTCCCGCGATAAAGTCACCAGCCCACCAATCATCATCACCCCGGCGATCAAAACGCCTTGAATCACTTGGGCGTTATTGGCAAGAATGCCCATCGCGGTCAGGATCGGGTTGAGCATGATCAGAATGATGCCGGTGGCAACAACCCCAAGCACCGACCCAACCCCGCCCGTGAGCGCAACCCCGCCCAGCACCACCGCGGCGATGCTGTTGAGCGTGGCATTGGCCCCAACACTAAAGCGAGGATCGCCCGTGCCGGTGATGGCAACGGTTGCCAGGCCCGCAAGGGCCGCCAGCGCGCCGCCAATGGCGTAAGAGGCGATCTTGGCTTTGGGCAGATCCAACCCAGCCAGGTGCGCGGCAACGCTGTTGCTGCCGATCGCATACATGGCTAAGCCGAGGCGAGTGCGTCGCGAAAAGAGAAAGACTGCAATTGCTGGGATCAGCATCATCAGGATTGGCACAATATACCAGCCGCCGATCCCCGCCTGCGAGCCGGTGAAGAGCCAGCGAAATTCCGGCGCGGTGCCCCCGCCCGGCGATGGCAAAATCCACAAGGCCAGCCCCGACCAGATGTAACTGGTTGCCAGCGTAACCACAATGTCGGGCACGCCGGAGATGTTGATCACGTAGCCGGTCAGGGCATTGAGCGCGCTGACGATGATGATGACTGCCAGCGCAATCAGCAGCACGAGCGCAAGTGGCTGATCCGCCATGAAGCGGGCCGCGAGTACGTTGCTCAGCAGCAGCAGCGAGCCCAACGAGAGGTCGATGCCGCCCGCAATCACGATGATCGCCTGGCCGATTGCCAGATAGACCAGCGGCAAGCTATTTTTGCTGATCGAAGAAATTTGGAACGAGCCAAAAACGGGGATCAACGTAGCGTACCAAACGAGCAGCGCGCCGAGCAGGAGCCAAACCCCAATCGCCCAGCCATTGCGGATCAACAATCGCTGCACGGGGGAGCTGGTGCGTCGGCGATTCTCTGTGTGAACAGCACTCGTCATACAGAAACTCTTTCTTGATTGATGCCTTGATGGAGGCGTAAACCCGCAACGGTCACTCGAAATCTACACCAAGCAGGCCAGCGAGCACTTCGATCTCGCCCAGGTGTTGAAAGGGATGGGTCAGCCCAAAGGTCATCAAGCAGCGGCCCTTGCTCCATCTGATGTAATTTTGAATCAGCCCCTCCGCGTTGGAATGGGCCCACCCTTCGTCCACCAGGAGTGAGCGCAATTGCTCGGCGTGCAAAGGGCTCTCGAGATCCTGCCAAAGCTGTTGGCGGATCAGTTCTGTGGTCCGTTGTTGGACTGCATGTGTGTAATCTTGCAGCGCGGCCAGATCGATCTGCTGGCTCAAGACATCGACTTCGGCCAGCGACATGCCGCCGCCCGTGTGCCGCCAGGGAATGTTCAGGCGCGCCAACCAATCCGCTTCATCGAACACCTGTGGGCGATCTGCCACAAGCCGGTTGATGCCGCCATCTTCCACGCGGGCCAGATGCCAAATATTCCAGGCGATCGAGTTGGCACGCGGGTGTGGACGCTGGCGGAGCAGCTCGGTGGGTACGAGTTCCCAGATCTCAGCCAGATAAATGTTGTAGAGCACTTCACGACGCTGGAGAAAGTAAGGAAGTAGATCCATAGCGTAATGATTCTGATAAAGACGATAGACGACGGACGGGAGACGGTGGGCGACTAAATCACCGTCTCCTGTCCCCCATCTATGGGTGGCCCAATCCGTGAGCAGCGGTCAACAGGGACGCCTCGGTGGCGGTGGCGGCAACTTGCTCGTCGACGATCCGCCCGCCGTGCATCACCATCACTCGGTCGCACACCAGGGGGATCTCGGCGAGTTCGCTGGTGTAGAGCAGAATTGCCGCGCCATTGGCGGCTAATTCGCGCAGCAGGGTATAAATTTCACGCTTGGTTTGAATGTCGATGCCGCGGGTTGGGTCAAAACAGAGCAGGGTGCGAAACCCGGCTACCAGCCAGCGGCCAATCACCACTTTTTGCTGATTGCCACCCGAGAGCCGCCGCACTTGTGACGCCGCCCGCGTGTCAATGGAGAGCCGCGATATCGAATTGCTGACGCGCTGCGGCTCATCGCTGGGAATACCCAACCATTGCCCGATCCGGCTGAAGAGTGGCATGGCCAGATTCTGTCGCACCGGTTGATTGGGCAACAGGGCCAGCAGCCGATCCCCAGGCACCAGCACCACCCCTTCGCCGACCGCATCATAGGTGGAGCGGAAACGGCGCGGCTGCCCGCCGACCAGGATCTCGCCACTGCTCGGTTGGCGCTCACCGGCCAGCAGATCAAAGAGACGTTCCTGGCCTTGCCCCTCCAATGCTACAAGCCCCAGGATCTCACCCCGGCGGACGGCAAAAGAGACATTCTGTACAATGTCACGGGCCGTGAGGCCGCGTACTTCGAGCGCGATCTCGCCAGTTTGGCTGCGCGCTTGTTGCTGCTGAGCGTGTGCCGGGGGGCGGACTGTATCCCCCAGCATCGCCTCGACGAGCTGATGTTGCGTCACGTGCGCGGTTTCCAGCACGGTCACGTTGCGGCCATCGCGCAGGATTGTGGCACGGTCGCAAATCTGCATCACCTCGGCCAGCCGGTGGGTGATCAACACCGCTGAGCGGCCTTGCGCTTTCCATTCGCGCAACAAGGCAAAAATCCGCTCCGCCTGGTCCGCGGTCAACGCCGCGGTGATCTCATCCAGCAGCAATACCTGGGGCTGCCGCGCGAGTGCTCGGGCCAGATCCGCCATGCGCAACGCATCGAGTGGCAACTCGCGCACCAACGCATCCAGGTCGAGGTGCGCCAGATCAAAACGCGCTAGCCAGCCGCGAAAGGTCGCTGGATCAATGGCGCTGAGGCGAAGATTCTGCGTTATTGTGAGGTCGGGGATGAGAGCCGGGTCCTGAAAAACTGTAGCAACCCCGGCGTCGATCGAATCGGCTGGCGAGCGAAAGTGTACCGGGCGGCCTGCAATGGTCACCTCGCCGCTATCGGCGGTTTGCACCCCAGCCAGAATTTTGACCAGCGTGCTTTTGCCAGCGCCATTTGCCCCCAGCAATGCGTGGATCTCGCCGGGGCGCACAGCAAAATCCACCGAGCGCAGCGCCACAACCGGGCCGTATGATTTTGCGATTTGGGTCGTCGCCAGCAGTGGATGCGGCTCAGTCATGGAAAGTTCGTTCAAGAATTAGGAATTTGTTTGATTATTGCCAGACAAGAGGGTAGGAAGATAGGGGGCTGGGGAGATAGGGAGTCGGCTGTCTGGATGACGACTTATCCCCACCTCCTATCTCCCCAAAGGCTGTCTACTCGCCCGGCCCGAGGCAGGCAGAGACATCCGCGCTGCCACCGTAGCTGGTGTAGGGTTCGATGTTGACGTAGGTGCTCCAGCCCGGTTGTTGATCCGGTGCGTAGAGAGAGGCCAATGTGTCGGGGTCCTCAGTCGAGAAGAGTGCCGGTGTGAGCAAAGTCTCTTGCGACGGATTCTGGCCAGTCAGCGCATCGAGGGCAATGGACAAACCAACGGCCCCAATCGCAGGCGGATTGGTCACCGCTGCGCCGACCAGCCCATCATCGGCCAGGTCGATCAACTGCCCGATAAAGCCATTGTTGTCGGCCCCAACAATGACGGCAAAAGGTACATTCGCGGTTTGGAATTGCTCAACCACCGTGTAATCCGTGCCCGATGTCCAGATGCCATCGATCTCTTGCGTGGTGATCAGATCCAAGGCTTGTTGCGCGCCGGTGGAAGGATCCCAGCCGGTAAAGGTTTCGGCGACGACATTGATGTCGGGATAGTTCTCCAAAGCGGCCAGGAAGCCATTGTGGCGGTCGGTGTCCGCGGGCACACCGTCGATGCCGCGCATTTCGACCACGTTGCCAGAGCCACCAAGCTGCTCAAAGAGCCACTCCGCGCCGAGCTGGGCATAGGCTACCTGATCGTTGGTGACGACATAAGCGCCTTCCGCGGTAACGGCCTGGTCAACCGCCACGACAACAATGCCCTGGGCAATGGCTGCTTCGAGCACCGCGTTCAAGCCTTCGCGGTCGGTCGGGTTGAGGATGATTGCATCAACGCCCTGGGAGATCAGCCCCTCCAAATCCGCGATCTGTTCGGTGGGGCCGCCATTGCGGTTGACCACCACCACTTGCTCGACCAGGCCACTGGCCGTGGCTTCGGCCTTGATCGCGCAGATCATTTGTTCGCGCCAGCCGTTGCCGACCAACGTATTGCTCACGCCGATCACAAAGCCACCTTCGGGCGCGTCGGCTGCGGCTTCTTCCGCGGGGGCCGTCGCTTCGCTCTCCGCGGGTGCGGGCGCTGCGCCTTCATCTGCCGGGGCGGTGGCGACACAACCGGTGGTTGCGAGGATCAATACCAAGAGCAAGCCAAGAATCCGATACCACTTTACGCCTTGCTTCATCTTCCATTCCTCCAAGTAAGTTATACAACCGAGTAAATTCGAGTGTTGTGGATTGATCTAGAGGATGTCCGCGCAACAGTCCCAGATGAAAGATGTGGCTAAGCGGGCAGCATTTGCTACTCGCAAGTATTGATTACCTGATGTGCGAACACCTCGACTATAATGCAAATCGGGGAGCCTGTCAACCAGCCTGGCACACCAGCGAAGCTATAAAAAGAATCCAGTCAGGGCGATCCAAAAGCACTTATGACAACTGTTTCGGTCGTGATTGTCAATTATAATACGCGTGCCTTATTGGCCGAGTGTTTGCAAAATCTCCGGGAGTTAGACGAGGCCGCGGAGATCCTTGTGGTGGACAATGCGTCGAGCGATGGCTCCGCCGACCTCGTGCGCACACAATTTCCCCAGGTCCGGCTGATCGCCCTGAGCGAAAATCGTGGGTTGACCGTGGCGTCGAATCTGGCGCTGCACGAATCAACCGGTGAATTTCTGCTCTACCTGGGGGCCGATGCCTTCCCCAAACCGGGCACAATCCGCGGGCTGGCGGCCTATCTGCACGCGCACCCCACCGTAGGCATTGCCACGGCCAAATTGTTATTGCGCGACGGCAGCGTAGATCTGGACGCGCATCGCGGTTTTCCCACGCCGTGGGCGGCTCTCACCCATTTCACGGGGATCAGCCGACTTTTCCCCCGCTCCAAACGCTTGAATCAATACTTTCTCGGGCATGAGGATCTTGATCAAGCCCACGAGATCGATCTTTGCATCTCCCATTTTCTGTTTGTGCGGCGCTCGCTCTTTGCCCACATTGGCCCGTGGGATGAGGATTTTTTCCTCTACGGCGAAGATGTTGATCTCTGTTATCGCGCCAAAGCCGCGGGCTATCAGATCATGTATCTGCCGCAATTCGAGGCGCTCCATTATAAGGGGGCGAGCGTGGGGGTGCGGGCCCAGACGCGGGATATTGCCAGCGCTTCGCCCGAGACCAGGTTGCGCGCCACTCAACTCTCAACCAAGGCGATGACACTCTTTTATCAAAAACATTTTACCGGGCGGTATCCTGCCTGGTTGACCGCGTTGGTCTTGGGTGGCATTCGTGGATTAGGGGCCTTCCGACTTTGGCGAACACGGCGCGCCTTGTACAATCTCCAAAACCACTCATGACCAAAGCCGAACAAAGCGGGGCGGATACCCCCAAACTTATTCTGATCACCGGGATCATGGCCGCGGGCAAATCGACCATTGCTCAGGCGTTGGCCGAGCGATTGCCCAAGAGCGTTCACCTGCGCGGGGATCTCTTCCGGCGGATGATTGTCAATGGCCGCGCGGAGATGGGCTTTGACCTGACTGAGGAAGCGTTGCGCCAATTGCACCTGCGCTATCACCTGGCCCCGCTGGTGGCCGCACAATATCTGGCCGCGGGCTTTACCGTGGTCTATCAGGATATTTTGATTGGTGCCGGGTTGACCGAGATGTTGCCCGCTTATGCAGAATTGCCGCTGCATCTGGTGGTGCTCTGTCCCGACCCCACAGCAGTGGCTGCACGCGAGGCGGCGCGCCCCAAAACTGGCTATGGCGACCCCGCAGAGATCGCCCTGTTTGATCGTGTGTTGCGCAGCGAAACCCCCCGCTTAGGCCTGTGGATCGACAGCACCGAGCTCAGTGTGGCCGAAACAGTCGACCAGATTCTGGCCAATCTGGCGCAGGCTCGGCTCGCGCCCGCTTCGTAACATTGTTCATGCTGTAGGGTAGCGCGCTACCGTCCAGTGTCTATCGTCCATCATCTACCGTCAATTGTCCAACGAGAGTATCTTCCCTATGTTTGTCATTATTGGCACGGCCAATGTCGATCTGTTTGTTGCCGGTTTTCAGCAAATGCCCCGCGTGATGGGGGACGAATTTACGACGAGCAGCCTCGTCTTTTGTGATGATCCCTTGCAATTGCGGCTCGGCGGGAATGGGGCCAATTGTGCCTACGTCCTGGCCGAATTAGGGGCTCCGACCACGTTGTGCAGCGCGATTGGCCAAGATCAACTCGGTCAATTGGTGCATGCCTGGCTGGCCGAACAGGGGGTGGATCTGCGCGGGGTGACGCGCCGCAGCGACCGGGCTACCGCCTATACCGCCATCGTGGCCGACCAGGCCCAGAATCGGCTGGCGTTTCATCACCCCGGCGCTCTGGCCACGTATGAGCTGGCTGATCTCCCAGTTGATCTCCTGGCTGCTGCCCAGGTTTTGCTGATCAGCGGCTATACAATTTTGCCCCAGTTGCGCCCACATGGCTTTGCCGAAGCCTTGCGGCTGGCGCACGAACATGGCGCGATCACCGCGCTGGACATTGGCCCGGCGATTGGTAAGCCCGCCACTCTGGCCGAATTGACGCCGCTGCTGTCCCATGTCGATCTGCTGATCGCCAATCAGCACGAACTGGCTGTCTGCACCGCTGAAGCTGATCCGACTGTGGGGGCGACAAAGTTGTTGGCTGCTGGCGCGCGCTGCGTGATCCTCAAACGGGGCAAGGGGGGCGCGACCATTTTTCAGGCTGATCAACAACAATCTGTCCCCGCGTTCGAGGTGCTGGCCCATTCTACTGTGGGCGCGGGGGATGCCTTCAACGCGGGGCTGCTCTACGCTCGCCAGCAGGGGGCTCCTCTGGATGAAGCAGTGCGTTTCGGGAATGCGGTGGCTGCTTTGACCGTCGCTGCCCCCGAAGGGATTCTTGGCTGCCCAACGCAGGCGCAGGTGTCGGCGCTTCTGGCGCAGATCTAGCCAATCTGCCGTCGGTTTGACAGGCCGCAGCGTTGTTCGTACAATGCCCAGATGGGCACGACACAACGTTTCATCGATCAGCTATGGATGAGCCTCTCGACCTATTGGGCCGAGGCTCGTTTTCGCCTCACCCCCTTTCGCCCGTCAATGGCAGAAATCCCCGCTAATCCGCTGGATTATCGCGACCGGATCAGCGTGGTGACCTGGCTATTGGTTTTTGGCCTGGGGCTGAGCCTGCTCTATAGCTTGCCGACCGCCACCATCACCTTTAACGCCCTGGGCTCTCCGATCAGCTTGCCATTGACCGAGACCTCGGTCGCCGCGGCCTTTCTGGCCCTCCTGGCCGCGGTCGGGGCCGATAGCGTGGTGCGGCTGCATCCCTATCTGGCATTAGGGTGGCGCCGCCGTCAATGGCGCTGGACATTTTGGGCGCTGCCCATGGCGCTCACAATTATCTCCACGTTTGTCCTGCCCCTGGCCCCGCGTGGCTTATTCCAAGTCCTGGCACTGCTGCTCAGCGGTGTCTTATTGGCGCTGGCCTTTTTCTGCCTCTTTGCCACGGTTGAGCGAGGGCAGGCCGGGTATCGCCGTGCCCGTTTTGTGTTAGATGCGCTGGCCTATGGCTCTGCCTTGGTCCTGTTCCTCTTCGTCTATCAGACCCGTACCCGCAGCCTCTTTTCCGGTACCCTGGTCGCCATGACCGCAATTTTGCTGGCCGTGGAGATTTTGCGCACGATCGGGGGGCGCCCTCAACTGGTCCTGACCTACGGCGCGATCATCGGTTTGATCTTGGGGCAGGTGACGTGGGCGCTGAACTATTGGCTGCTTCCGGGGTTGACGGGTGGGTTACTGCTGCTGCTGATCTTCTATTTACTGGTTGGCATCGCGCAGCAGGGCCTGCAAGATCGGCTCAACCAGCGGGTGTTGCTGGAGTTCGCCATCTTTGCTGTGGTCGCGCTGATCCTGATCGGCTTTGTCGGCCCTGGCTTTGGCTGATCAACCAGGCGCGGTCAGCGCCGCCCGCAACCTGGCATGATTCTGACGCCAGGCTGCCCATTGCTCGCCATCGGCTAACAACTGCATCATGATCGTGGTCAGGCCTCGATTGATCGGTGTGGGCACGCCCATCTCTTCGCCCAACGTCACGACAGCCCCATTGAGCCAGGCAATTTCACTGCGCCCTTTGCCCGCGGCCAGATCCAGTTGCAGGCTGGGCATTTTATTGCCGCGCGCGCCCGCAACCTGGCGTCGCAGCATTGGGCGCAGCCAAGCGTTGGGCAACGTACGGATCAACGGTGCGAGCCAGCGGAACGGATAACTGCCCAGATTCACCGGCTGGATGCGGGCCCGCTGCATCACTGTCAATGCTTCGCGCCAGGCCGCCAGTTCGAGATCGACCAGGGCTGGGTCGGCAAAAACCTGGGCCGGTGCTTCATCGAGGATGGCGCTGGTCGCATTCGCCACCATGTTCATCAGCAGCTTGGTCCATTTCATTGCCTGGGCGCTGGGATATTTCTTCACCCGAACTCCTGCACTGGTCAATACCTCTTCCATCGCCAGCAGCCGCGCGGTAGGGCGTCGGGCGTTCCACTGGCTGAGGCCAATAAAGTGCTTGGGCTTTTCGATGTGGATCACCCCAGGGCTGACCACCTGCACCGGCGTGGTGATGGTGCCAGCGATCACGCGGCGCCAGCCAAAGGCTGCCTCGATCAAGGCTTCGTTGCCCACGCCATTCTGTAGGCTGAGGACCATCGGCGGGTTGGCGTGCGTGTTGGCAAGCGCGCTTTGTAACTCGGCGAGTGCGCTGGCCGTGTCATAACTTTTGACCGTCAAGACCGCAATATCATAGTCAGGCGTGGGCTGCGCAAAGGCTTCGGCCACACTGCCCGCGGCCCGCAGCATCTGGATCCGCTGGGTTCCTTCCACACCGGTGAGCAACAAGCCCTGGGCACGCACGCGCTCGGCAAAGCGGGGGCGCCCCACGAGAGTGACATTTTCGCCAATCGCTGCCAATTTGCCGCCCACCAGGCAGCCAATCGCGCCCGCGCCAATGATCAACCAATTCACATTATGCCCAATCGTCGAGTTGAAAGGTGGGGGAAAAGGGATTGATAAAACGCACACCTTCCAGCGAACCATCGTGGTTAAAGTCTTCGCTGAAAACAAAGGGGATCTGGTTGAGCCTGGCCGCGGCCCAGATCTGCGCATCATAATAGGCCAGCGAATGGTCGCGCACACCGCGCGCCGCTTCGATGACAATCTGCGGGGTCAGGTCGATGATGGGCCACGTTTCGGCGAAGCCAATCACATACTGTTGCGCATCGGCAGTTGAGATATTGAGTTTACGTGTGGCGCTCATAAACTCAGCCAAGGTTTGCACGCTCAAGTAAACCGCTGGTGAAGGATGTAGACGACTCAGTAAGTGAATTGCTTGGCCACGTTTTGTCGGTTCACGAACATCATAGGCATAAACCAACACATTTGTATCGAGTAAAATTCCAGGCATAATCCGGGCCTATGATTCAAGACCATTGCGTTTTCGAGCGCGCTCGTCGTCATAATAATCAGCACGCACCCAGCGATGGGGCTCGCCGGGCAATTCGTCTATCTGTCGTTCTTGCATAGATTTGAGCAGTGCCTGCCACGCCGCCTCATTCGGGGGCAAGGATTTGCTGGCGGATCCTGTTGGTGGCTCTTGCAGCAATTCATCGATCGCTTCGCGGATCAATTCGGCCTCGCTGACTGCGCGCTGTTCGGCCAGCCGCTTCAATTCCTCATCTTGCCTGGGCAAAATATAGATCTGCTTACGCACCATTCGTTTGCGCTTGGTCGCCCGTTTGGGGCGTTCCGTTGTGGTGGTCATGGGCCAACTCCTCAACAAGTCACCGGATCATACATTACATTATACATCACGGAGGCGTCGACGCTCTAAATCATACAGCCCATAAGCCGCGGCCAAGATTTCAACCGGGTGGCGGCTGGGGATCGCTGTCCCGTGCTCCAATTGCCAGCGACAAGTCTCCGAATCGCAGGCGGTGAATGCTAAACCTGGGCCTTGCGCGGCGACAAAATCAAACAACTCCTGCCCTACATCCATCGCGATCTGATATTTTTCGGCCTTGTAGCCATAAGTCCCGGCAATGCCACAACAACGGGCATCGCTCTGGCGCAGATCCAACCCGGGGATCAGCCCCAGGATCTCCAGTGCCGGTTGACCGATGCGGTGGGCGCGCTGCTGGCAGGGCGCATGATAGGGCAATGTCATGGTGATGGGCTGAAAATCGGTGCGCAATTCCCCCTGCTCATGCAGCTCGCGCAGCCACTCGAAGATATCCCACGTCGCGAGCTTTAACGCCGTGCTCGCCTCGTCGTGCAGATCGAGCAATTCGGGTGCTTCTTCCTTGAGCGTGAGCGTGCAGCTTGTGCTGGTCCCGATGATCGGAATTCCGGCCCGCGCAAAGCTCGCCAATGTTGCTGCATTGCGTTGATGATAGCCCGCGGCAGCCTTGAATTCGCCGTTACTCAGCATAGGCAACCCGCAGCAATTTTGTGGCGGCACGATCACTTCGTAACCTTGATGTTCGAGCACAGCAATCGTGGCCTTGCCCACAAAAGGCTCATAATATTGGGTGGCGCAGCCATGAAAATAGACAACTTTTTTGTCCGCTTTGCGCCGGTGGCGACTGGTGCGCCGCAGCCAATGGCGCAATGTGCCAGCCGTGCTCCAGCGGGGCAGGGGCGCCCGCCGGGCCACACCCATCACCCGCTCGGCCAGCAGCCGACTGAGTGGATTGTGCAGGGTGAGATTGGCAAGATTCGGGGCGATGCTGCCCAGTTGACCCAACAATTCGTTGCGCCCCAGTAGCCGATTGCGCAGCGGCACGCCCGTTTCGGCCACAATCTGAGCGCGGGCGCGGGCATTGATCTCCGCGATGCGCACCCCAGCCGGGCAGACTTCGTTGCAAACTCGGCAACCCGAGCAGTAATCCACGCTGTGATCGGGCGCGTGGGCTTGATCCTGTTCGCGGAAACGGGCAGCCTGCGGCCCCACATACTTCGGGCCGGGGAAGCGATCGGTCACCGCCGAAACCGGACAATAACTCGTGCAGATATTACATTTGATGCACTCATCCAGCGAATGCTCGACCGACTGCCAGGTTAGTGGGCTTGTCACGAAATCTCCAATTAGAAAGTAATTAGAAGAGATTTATAGAGATTTTGTCTGCTCGAACACAACCAAATCCCCATCAATCTCCTCAAATCTCTGTAAGTCTTTCCAGCCTCTACTTGCCAATCCCCCGCACCGCAGCCACCCCAGTTCCAATTGCGATGCCTTCGACGCTGCGCTCGCGGATCGGGTCAGCATGGGCGAACAAATTGCCTGCTGCCCACAAGTTCTCATAGACGACTCGGCCATCGGCGGTGATGGGTTGCCAGCGCTCATTCACGACAACACCGCCGCGGAATATTGGTTGCCCCTGCGCATGCAGAAATTGAGAGCGAAACCAGTGATCGCGCGCCTGTGGCCCAGTGAGTGGCAGATCGAAAATGGTCTCCCAGCAGCGACCGGTGTGATCGCTATTGAAGCCGCCGCCCAACAAGCCACCGGTCGCCAGCACAAAATGGCCAGCACGATGGTTCAGCGGGCGGGCGCTGGTCGCTGTTTGCACCGCGATGATGCGATCCTGAGCTATCGTAAAACCAATCACTTCCATGCCAATTTCTAGATGCCCACCCAGTTGCAGCAACCGGCGGCGTAACACATTGTATAGGCGAATGCCCGGCACGCTTGGGGGCAGGGTCGGAATCTCAAAGAGGGATGCGCCGAGTGCTGTTTGTATGCGCTGCCAGATCTCCCGATGTTGATCCAACCCCAAAATGGCCGGGAAACCGATGCGTTCGCCAGGGCGCACCAACGGCTTGAGCGCGGCGATCAGGCGTGCCTGCGCGTCAGGCTGTTCGAGCGCCGCGGCCAGTTGTACGGTGTTGCGGTCGCGCTGGCTGGTCAGCACGTCCCAATCGATAAAATCGGCGCGGGCGGGGTGGCCACGCCTGGCCAGATTTTCCGCGATCAAGTGAGGGTAAAAATCGCGCAGCCCGCGGACACCCACGATCAGCAAGGGCTCGGTTCGACTGAGGTCCCCGGCGAGTTGGGCTTGCGGGGCCAGAAAGGTGGGCCGCGCTGACCCGACCGCGGTTGGCAGCAGCAGATTCTGGCCGGTTTGGGCCGCGCCTGTGTAAACAAGATCGCCAGCCGTGAGCCAATCCTGAAAGCGAGCCAGCATGGCCGGGATCGCCTCCTCCCCCAACAGGCGGTAGGGATGCGCCATCGGCAAATTTGCCCAAGCGGCGCGGGGCTGCGTCACAAGCTGCTCACCAGCCGCGGTGGGCATGTAGCCCAACAGATCGATCGTGCCCGCGTGCCAGTGCGTGATGCCATGTCCTTTGGCGATCACCCGCACGCGCAGCCCCGCTTCCGCCGCCGCGATTGCTGCACTCAGGCCGGCCAATCCCGCGCCGATGACCAGTAGATCGAGCATAGAGACGATGATTCCTGAAAAATGCGATGGGGGGTTGGGGAGATAAGGGGACGGGGTGATTATTGCGCCCCATCTCTCCGCCGCCCTACTTCCCCATCAAACCCTATGATAAAAATCGGTCAAGGGACTGCGCTCGTCATCCTCGGGTAAATGATCGACATTGAGCAGGTTGAGGTAGATCAGCTCATCGAGCCGAGCTTGCTTCAACTGTTGCCCCCAGAGGATCGGCGTGAGCCCTTTCCAGCGCTCTTGCAGGAAGTCGCGCAGGAGAAGGTTGGGCGATCGGGTGATAGGGTGATAGGGTGCAGGGGAATCTCCATCAATCTCTCCAGTCTCCAGTCTCCAGTCTCCAGTCTCCAACCCCATCTCGTGCAAAATGCCTGCTGCCCGGATCGTGCAAAATCCGCCCTGGCACGGTCCCATCCCGAGGCGCACATCCCGCCGCAGATCGTCCAGGGTGACGGTCGGGTTGCTCAAGGCGGCCTGCTCGAGCTGCCCACGCGTCACCAGTTCGCACTCGCAGATCAACTCGCCTTGTGCATGCGCTGCTTCAACCTGCTGCAAGCGGAATCCCAGCCAGAAATGACCTTGTTCCCCGCCTGGCACCGGCGTTTCTGCAGTTGTACAGGGGCGAGATACCGCCAATTGCTCGCACGCTTTGTCCATGGTTGTTTCGGCCATCAGGCGGAAGGTGGTCCACTTGCCACCGGTGATCGTCAGCAGACCGGCCACCCCATCCCGCTGTTGGTGATCCAGCAACGTGAGCGCCCGCGTCGCGTCGCGACTCTCCCCTTGGAAGCCCTCCTGGTAGAGCGGACGCACACCAGCCCACGCTCGCAGCACTCGCGCCTTGCTCAAGCCCGGCACTAGTTTGTCCCCTTCGTCCAGCATCAGTTGCGTTTCCCACGGCTCGATGCGCAGATGTTCGGGATCGGTCACGCGCTCGTCGGTCGTGCCGATCACCGCCACAGTCTGGATCGGCACCAGGATGTCGCCATCGGCGGGCATTTTGCAGCGATTGAGCACTGTGTTGGCCAGGCGATGATTCAGGGCCAGCATGGTGCCTTTGCCCGGGATCACATTGACGGCAATGCCAGCCAGCGCAGTCACATGCCCTGCCCACGCGCCGGTTGCGTTGATGACCATGTCGGCGTGGATCACAACTTCGCTACCGTGAACCAGGTCGCGCACACGCGCGCCGGTCACACGGCGATTGCCGTCGCTGCCGTCGGTCAGCAACTCGATCACTTCATGGTAGAGCAAGATTTGGGCACCCGCCTGGCGAGCAGCATTGGCGGTAGCATGGGTGGCGAGAAAGCTGTCCGCGCTGGCGTCGGGCACTTCAAAGACCCGGCTCACACGCGGATTTAACAATGGCTCGCGACGCAACGCTTCTTGAATGGAAATTTCATCGCAGGGCACACCACATTGCTCGCACGCGGCCTGGAAGCGGTCGGGATACTCCCCCTCATCCTCCGGCGTGACCACAAAAAAGCCGCTCGTATCCTCGATACAGTGGGCATGGGTGCGGCGCAAAATGCGATTCTCGTGGATGCACTCGACCGCGCTCAGCGGATCTTTCACCACATAGCGGCCACCGCTGTGCAGCAAGCCATGATAGCGCCCCGTGGTGCCGTGCGTCAGATCGCGCTTCTCGACCAGAATGGTCTGGAAGCCGCGCAAAGCCGCATCCCAAGCCACACCGCTGCCGGTGGAGCCGCCGCCGATCACGAGAATTTCGGTGGTGAGCGCTCTCATGCTGTTCTTGTCCGATAGGCGAGTAACTCTTCCGTCGTTAATTCGTCGGCGCGTACGAGGCGGTAATGTCGCTCAGCGGAGATAGCCAAACGATCATCGGTATTTTCAAAGGCAAAGAGTGCGATCACATCATTGGGCATGAATTGCGCTGCAATAGGAATGCAAATGAGGTCAGGAAACTTTGCCGTACACATCGCAATATCTTGTTCAATTTGGACGCGCCCGATGCGATCACGCCCGCCTTTGGCCTGGACAGGAATCACATAATGCGCATAACGGTTAATTACGTTGGGCGTTGCATCGGGAATTTTTGTTTCAGCCAACAAGGGAGATGGTGTGATTGAAAATTCGGGTAATAGTACAAATTTGTAATTA
>CAZIRP010000070.1:0-21297 GCA_964541665.1 uncultured Caldilineaceae bacterium
TGCGGTTTCTGCATGCGAGAGTAGGTCATTGCCAACAGCTCTCACCTTCACTATATTCTGAACTTCGAAGCCAGACTACTCAGGTAGCTCTGGTTTTTTGTTTTATCCAGGATGAGTTACCCTGTAGCTATGATCGAACGAATAGCCAGAGTTTGGGTTGGCGGCGCTTACAGGTACCTGGCTATGTGCAGGGCCGCCACTACACAAGGCATATAAGAGCGAGGTACTCGTGACAATAGCTAGTGTAATTTTGGCTGCCGGTTTTGGCAGTCGGATGAAATCAACCCTGCCGAAGGTCCTCCACCCAGTTGCGGGTCGACCGATGGTGACCTGGCCCTTGCGTGCCGCACACCAGGTGAGCGATTTGTTGCCCGTGCTTGTGGTTGGTCATGGCAAAGAAACAGTCGCAGCCGAAATCGGCGCACAAGCCCAGTATGTTGAACAGACTGAGTTATTGGGTACTGGTCATGCGGTGTTGACGGCTGCTCCCCTTTTGCGGGGCAAAAGTGAGCTGGTTGTGGTCTGTTATGGGGATATGCCCTTGTTGCAGGGCACAACTTTGCAAACCTTGGTACGTACCTTTCAGACCCACAAGGCCACGGAGGATTTGGCGCTGGCGATGCTGACTGTTCATCGTGCCGACTCGCAAGGTTTTGGTCGTGTGGTGCGCAACGCCCAGGGGGCTGTGCAGGCAATCGTGGAAGAGGTGGATTGCACCCCCGAGCAGCGGTTGATTCAAGAACTAAACCCCGGTATCTATTGTTTTGATGCCGACTGGCTTTGGGAATATCTGCCCCAGATTCCGCTCAGCGCTAAGGGAGAGTATTATCTGACCGATATGGTAGCGATTGCCGTGGCCCAGGGACGCTCTATTGTGACGGTCGATGCGCCATTTGATGATGTGTACGGGATCAATACTCGTGTTCAGTTGGCACAAGCTACGGCGGTAATGCGCCAACGGATTGCTGAACGCCATATGCTCAATGGGGTGACGATCCTGGATCCACAGACAACCTACATTGATGATAGCGTTGAAATTGGCCAAGATACGGTCATTCTGCCCGGCACGATATTGGAGGGCAAGACACAAATCGGCCGTAATGCTTCGATTGGGCCGCACAGCCGCGTGGTTGATAGCATCGTTGCTGATTATGGCCGCGTCACCTACTCGGTGATCGAACAGGCGCGCCTCGATGAACACGCCGAGATTGGCCCCTTCGGTCGCTTACGCGCTGGGGCCCATCTTGGGCCTGGTGTCCACATGGGCAGCTTTGGCGAGGTCAAGAATAGCCAGCTCGGCGCTGGGGTGAAGATGGGCCACTTCAGCTATTTGGGAGATGCTCAGGTTGGGGCTGAGACGATCATCGCAGCCGGGACAATTACCTGCAATTTTGATGGCGTCCAGAAAAATCGCACTGAGATCGGCAGCCATGCCTTTATCGGCAGTGATACCCTCCTGGTGGCCCCTGTGACCATCGGTGATGGTGCCCAGACAGGCGCGGGCTCGGTGGTCACCCAGGATGTGCCGGCCCGGGCGTTGGCCTATGGTGTGCCTGCCCGCGTACGGGGCAAGGCCAAAACGCAGACAGACGAACAGGAGTGAGACCATGCTATCGGCTCAGAAACTTGTCGAATTAGCGCTTGAAGCCCGGCAACTGGCCTATACGCCCTACAGCCATTATCAAGTTGGCGCGGCGTTGCTCTGCACCGATGGTACGGTGATCAAAGGCTGTAATGTCGAAAATGCGTCGTATGGAGCCACCATCTGTGCCGAGCGAGTCGCCTTAACTTCTGCGGTTGCGCAAGGGCAGCGAGATTTTCTGGCGATTGCCGTGGCCACAGAAAATGGGGGCAGCCCCTGCGGAATCTGTCGCCAGGTGATGGCCGAACTGGGCCTGGGGATGGATGTGTATATCAGCGATGCGGCAGGCAATTTCCGCAGCACGACCGTCGCCCAGCTGTTACCTGATTCGTTTCTGCAAAAACACCTGGTCAGCGAATAAGCTTTACATGTAGGGATGGGAGCAAGCATGAACGTTCCTGCTTTGATGGCAACCTACCAGTTGCGTCAACGTGAATATCTGCTGCGGATTACCCGGGCAATGACCTCGCGGCTGGATCTGCCGAGCTTGCTCAAGTTGATCCTCAGTAGCGCCGCCGAGATGGTGGGCTGCCGGGCCGGCCTCCTGGTGCTAGAGCGTGCTGAAAGTGGCTTTGGCCGCGCCCACACCGCGATCACCCATTATGAAATTCGTGCAGTCTATAATATCCCGCTCCAGTATTTGACCGCCTTCGAGCCATTGCTGGATCTAACCACCCTCACTCGGCCTAATAGTAACGAAGACGAAACCCAGACGGATGAGCGCTATTTGGATCTGCAAGCCCGAGCGCGCCTGGTGGAAGAACGGCTTGGCACCCCATTAGGGCAAGTTGTTGGGTTGCCCTTAATGTACGAAGAAGAATTGTTTGGCGTCATCTATCTCTTCCGCAGCGAATATGCTTTCACGCAACTCGATTGGCAGTTTTTGCAGGGATTTGCCGATCAGGCCGCGATTGCGGTGCGCAATGTCCGGCTCTATCACCAATTGGAGACGGAACGAAGCCGCTTAGAGACGATCATCGAAAACAGTGCCCATGGCATTATGATCTTGGGGGCTGACCGCCATGTTTTGGTGATCAACCAGGCCTTGGCCGCAATGTTGGGCATGCCGCCGGAAGCCGCACTGGATAAGCCCTGCGACGAAGTCCTCAATTTGAGCAATGTGCAAGGGGATGATTTCTGCCAATCTGAGCCAGTGCCCACGTTTGCAAACGAAGTCAGCCTCCATAGCGAAGGGGAATTAATGCGCCCTGGCGGGGGTCGTTTGGTCGTTTCGTTGACCTATACGCCGCTTTATGACGATGAGGGCAAAGTCGTGAATATTGTGGTCAATGTCCACGATATTACCCGCTTTCGCGAAGAGGAGGAGATGAAATCGACCTTTGCATCGATCATCAGCCATGAACTCAAGACCCCAGTGGCGCTGATCAAAGGGTATGCCCAAACATTGGCCCGGCCCGATGCCCAATGGGATGCAGAGACGGCTCGGCAGAGTTTGCAGATTATCGAAGAAGAGGCCGACCGACTGGAAGGGCTGATCAACAATATGCTGGATGTCAGCCGTATCCAGGCTGGCGGTCTGCGCTTAGATTTTGATGATGTTGATTTACAGACGTTGATCCGCAAGGTGGTGGAAGCCTACCGCACGCAGACTGACCACCATCAGATCGAACTGGATTTCCCGCATCCCTTGCCCCCGGTGCGCGGGGATGAGGAGCGATTGCGTCAGGTTTTCACCAATCTGCTCGGTAACGCGATCAAATATTCACCCGCTGGCGGGGTGATCCGGCTCGGTGGCTGGCAAGAGAGTGATCGCGAAGCCCAGGGCGAGCAACGGGTTGTCCTCTATGTGGCGGATCAGGGGATAGGCATTCCTCAGGAAGAATTGAGCAAGATCTTCGACCGCTTTTACCGGGTGGATAGCACAATGCGCCGCACCACTGCCGGTGCGGGGGTGGGGCTTTACCTGGCCAAGGCGATTGTGGAGGCCCATACTGGGCAACTGTGGGTAACCAGTGAGCCGCGGAAGGGGACAACTTTCTTCATTGCCCTGCCCGTCGAACCGTTGCCGGGCGAGAGTTACCCAACGCTTACTCCGGCGTCGGCAACGCCAGAGTAGTGGTTGCTGGCACGGGCGGAGTTGCTTCGAGCGGCCCGGAATTCGCCTGTAACTCCGGCAACCAGAGCACAAAACTGCTCCCTTTGTGCAGCGTGCTCTCGATCGTCACATAGCCATGATGCGCTTGCGCAATCCACTGGACAATGCTGAGCCCCAAACCACTGCCGCCTACATCACGACTGCGGGCTTTATCAACCCGATAGAAGCGATCAAAAATATGTTCCTGCTGCTCAAGGGGAATGCCGATGCCTGTGTCTTGTACCGTCACACCGACCCACCCTTCGTGATTGGTAAGGCTGAGCGTAACGGTTCCGCCTTCGGGCGTATATTTGATCGCATTATCCGCTAGATTGAGCAGCAATTGGCGCAACCGCTCGCGATCCCCCCAAACAAGGGCTTGGTCTTCGCTCCCCAGCCGGATCTCCCAGCCTGTACCCACACGACGCCGTTCAGCAATCCACTTGATCTGGCGATATACCTCGAGCAAGAGGGTATCCATCTCCACCGGTGCCCATTGCAAGCGCAGATCCCCACTATCTGCTTGCGCCAACAGCAGCAGATCGTTGATCATGCGGCTCATGCGGGTGGTTTCGCTCTCCACTTCGCGCAACGTCTCTTGCAGTGTTTCCTGATAAACCGAGTTGTTTTTGGGTTCAATGTGACCGTTGACTGCAATCCGCTGCAACAATTCAATATTGCCCTGGACAGTGGTCAGCGGGGTGCGCAACTCGTGGCTCACGTCCGCGATCAGTCGCTCCTGGGTGATAAAGAGCCGCTGAATACGATCCAACATTTCATTAAACGTTGCGGCCAATTGCCCAACCTCGCTGACATTGTCGTCGATGTTGAGCCGTTGTTCGAGATCTTTGGTGCGGGTAATGCTGCTGGCCGTTTTGGTGATGGTATCAATTGGCATAAGCGCGCGATTGGCCAGAAAGGCACCCACGATCGCTGCCAGGACGAGGCTGAGCGTTGTGCCCAGCACCAAATAGCGACTGACTTGTAAGAGCGGTTCTTCGACCTGTTGCGTCGAGCGGATGACCTGAATCGCGCCGACAACCTCATTGTTGTGGAAAAATGGCACACTGTAGACAAGGGCAAGCGCGCCTTCTGAGTTATAGGGGAAGTAGTAAAAATTACCTTGTTGTTGACGGATCGCTGGCAGGACGCTCGTATAATTGGGCACACTGAGGTCAGTAGCTTCCAGCCATTGGCTTTTACGCAGAATCCGCCCCTTGAGATCGATGATCTGCACCGGCAGATTATTGGCGAAGGCGTCGACATTCACCGTGGGCACATAAACCGGCAGGCTCGACGGGTCGGAAATGACCAGAAAGTTGCCCTGCAACTGTTGCGTCACCGCCTTGGAGATCTCCGTGGCCTGACGGGCTGTCTCTTGCAACAATTGCTGGCGCAGATTTGTTGCCAATGCTGAATAGACCACGCCACTAAACAGAATGAGGGTGGCACCAAGCAATGCTGTATACCAGAGCGTCAACCGCAGCCGGATGGTCATGGCATGTTTGAAGAAGTGGGGCCTGTTGGTAGCCAGCCGTGGGCTTGTGAGCGACATAGCGCCAACATACCCGGGCTAGCTAAGGACAAGATGAAGAAAATGTGAAGAGTTTGTAAGAGTTATCGCTTATACCTCGCGCAGCGCATACCCCACACCCCGCACAGTTTGGATCAGCCGGGATCGATCGCCGGTTTCGAGTTTCGAGCGCAGGTAACGAATGTAGACCTCGATAATGTTGCTCTCGCCGCCAAAATCATATTCCCAGACATGATCGTAAATCTGCTCGCGGGTTAAGACCTGGTTGGGATGGCGCATAAAGAGTTCCAGCAGATCGAACTCCTTCGCGGTGAGCGGAATCTCCTCTTTATCGCGAAAGACTTGATGCGTTCGTGGGTTAAGCGTGAGGTCGGCAAATTGATAAATGTCCGGCGCGGCCTCCATGCGGTGGCGACGAAAGAGGGCTCGCAACCGAGCCAGCAGCTCCTCAAAAGAGAAGGGCTTCACCATATAATCATCGGCCCCCGCATCCAGCCCGGTGACTCGATCCTGCACGGCGTCGCGCGCGGTGAGCATCAGAATCGGTACAGTAGAAGCGCTGCGCAGGCGGTTGCAAACTTCTAAACCACTCATGCCGGGCAACATGATATCGAGAATGACCGCGTCTGGCATATGTTCACGCGCAAGGCGCAAAGCATTCTCGCCATCTTCGGCCACGGCGACCTCATAGCCCTCAAAAAGCAGCCCGCGCCGTACCATATCGCGAATACGGCGGTCATCTTCTACGACCAAAATTGTTTCTGTCATGTAACTTTATAATGAATGCCTGTCCTGAAATTCTGCGCTGCTCTATAGGGTGCTCAATCAGGCACACCGGCCATCTTCAGGATAGGGGCATGAACAAACCAACACACGCACACAAGGCTGATTGTAGGTCAGGCACAATCCCCCTGTCAAATATTCTGCTGACCTCATTGTTGGGATTGGTGCCCAGAATGGCTAAAAACGTGCGTTCACCAGAGAGCAGTGATACAATGGCCATTATTTTGCTGGTTAAATCGAAGCTGTGTTGTGCCAGCCAAGGGTCGATTATGAGCTCCACAAGTGTGCGGATATTCGCCGGGCAGACACAGCCTGCGCAATCTTTTTCAAACCTATGGTTTACGCAGTCCCTGGTGAGCTTGCTGGCAGCGGCAACTCAGCAACGAATAACGCTTCGGCTGCGGCTTGCGTAAACCTTAAAACCAAAGGAGAAGGAATATGGCGGAGCAAACCTACCGCATCGAGCGAGATACGTTGGGGGAGGTCCAGGTCCCAACAAACGCCCTCTACGGCGCACAGACGCAGCGGGCAGTCGATAATTTCCCGATCAGCGATCTGCGCTTCCCGCGGGCGTTTATCCGGGCGCTGGCCCTGATCAAGGGGGCTGCTGCCGCGGTCAATCACGATTTGGGCCTGCTTGAAGCCGAGCTTGCTACGGCGATCCAAAATGCGGCCCAGGCTGTGGCAAACGGGGCCCACGATGAGGATTTCCCCCTCGACATCTTTCAGACCGGGTCCGGCACCAGCACCAATATGAACGCCAATGAAGTGCTGGCGAATTTGGCCGGGGCCGCGTTGGGGAGCAAGGTACATCCCAACGATCACATCAATATGGGCCAAAGCAGCAACGACTGTATCCCCACGGCCATTCACCTGAGCGCTTACCTGGCGATTCAAGAAGAGCTGCTGCCTGCCTTGCACAAGCTCCATCAGACGTTGCTCGACAAGGCCGCAGCGGTAGATCATATTGTCATCACCGGGCGCACGCACCTGATGGACGCCATGCCGGTGCGCTTGAGCCAGGAAATCGGGGGATGGGCCAGCCAGATTCAACATGGTATCCAGCGGGTCGAATCGACGCTGCCGCGGCTGGCCGAGTTGGCCCAGGGTGGGACTGCCGTGGGTACAGGCATCAATGCGCACCCCGAGTTTGGCAGTCGCATCGCGGCAAAATTGGCCGAATGGACGGGGCTGCCCCTCGTGACAAGCAGCAATTATTTTGAAAGCCTCAGCGCCCAGGATGCCGCGGTGGAAGTGAGCGGTCAACTCAAAGTGGTGGCTGTCAGCCTGATGAAGATTGCCAATGATCTGCGCTGGATGAATAGTGGGCCGATTGCCGGGTTGGGCGAGATTGTATTGCCTGCCCTCCAGCCTGGGAGCAGCATTATGCCCGGCAAGATCAACCCTGTGATCCCGGAAGCCGTGGCCATGGTCTGCGCCCAGGTCATCGGCAACGATGCCACTATCACCATCGGTGGCCAGTCGGGTAACTTCCAATTGAATGTCATGCTGCCGGTGATCGCCTACAATCTGCTGCAAAGTGTTTCGCTCCTGGCTAAGGGCAGCGTCGTATTGGCTGAGCAGGCGATTGAAGGGTTTACCGTGAATGAAGACCGAGTGGCTGGCTTGATCGGCAAGAACCCGATCATTGTCACGGCCCTCAACCCGGTGATTGGCTACGAGCTGGGCGCAAAGATCGCCAAACAAGCGTATGCGGAAGGCCGGTTGCTCAAAGACGTGGCGCTCGAAAAGACCTCACTCTCGGCTGAAGAGTTGGAACGTCTGCTGGATCCCCGTCAATTGACGGAAGGCGGCATTCAGGAGTAAGGTTCTTGAGCGCACAAAAAAGCCCGGTCACAGCGACCGGGCTTTTTGATTGCTAGAAATTGAGGACGTTACGGCAACCAGTTGAAGGGGTTGCGGGCGCTGCCCTGGTATTGGATCTCGAAGTGGAGATGGGGGCCTGTGCTATTGCCCGTGTTCCCCACCGTGCCGATCTGCTGGCCGCGGCTGACACTCTCTCCGGAACGGACAAAGATGCTGTTCATGTGGGCGTAAAGAGTCGTGAAGCCATTCCCATGGTCGATGATCACATGGTTGCCATAGCCACCATTCCAACCACCACCCGCCAGGACCACATAACCACCATCCGCAGCCTTAACCGGAGCTCCTGTCCACGAACCAATGTCGATGGCGCGATGCCCGCCCCAGAATTGCTGAGTAATATTGCCACTGGCCGGCCAGGAGAAAGACCCAGACCCAATATTGGCATCGTCGGGGGCATTCACCCGAACTGCGGTCGATGGAATCGTCGGGGCGGCAACAAATGGCTTGCTCCCGTTCGGCACAACAACCTGACTGCCGATCTTCAACGCATCCGCCACATCTGCCAATCCGTTTGGTTCATACTCCACGATTGTGCCGGCGTCTACCTTGAACTTTGCGGCCAAACCCGAGAGGGTATCCCCGGCTTTCACGACATGGAGAACACCATCGAACGGAAGAATGTTGAGGACATCGCCGATGGCCAGGCGGTCGGGGTTTTGTTCAATATTGCTGTTAGCCCAGAGGATAGTCTCTGGTTGCAGGCCAAATTTGGCGGCAATCCCTAAAACAGTATCCCCCGCGGCAACGGTGTACGTGGTAATCGCTTCGCGGCCCTTTTCCTGGACAACAGTAAAGGGCACAGCCGACCGTTGGAGCGCCTCACTCATGCTCTCGCTGTTGGTCATAACCACTTCGTTGGGCTGCACAATCGCCACCTGGTTGACACCAGCCA
Source organism: uncultured Caldilineaceae bacterium (assembly GCA_964541665.1). Taxonomy (GTDB): domain Bacteria; phylum Chloroflexota; class Anaerolineae; order Caldilineales; family Caldilineaceae; genus CFX5. The sequence continues at coordinate 8,834 of CAZIRP010000070.1, forward strand.
GAGCATTGTTGGGCAGAGCATTGATCGTGAAGTCCCAATCGGGGAGCGTCACCTGGCTCAAAATGAGAATCACCCCTCCCACGGCCAGAACCGCCAGATGACCAGCCAGGCGCAATGGCGCAACCTGATCGGCCAATGTCTGGCGGAGCTGTTCCTGGCAACGTTGCACAAATCGCCCAATCGTGGTGACTTGCGTTGCGGGTGCTGGTTCATCAGTGGTAGGGTTGCTGAAAGGGGCAGCCAAAGCCACCGTGGTGGCAACCTCGTGCCGCGCCCGGCCATGAAATGGCCCCATTGGGGCGATGGGCCTGGCTGAGGCAGGCTCTGTATCTAGCTGATGAAAAGGGGAGGAGGGTGAACGAGACGAAAGATTGCTGCCCAAACTCGGGTTAGCATCAGAAGCCATGCGAGTAACTCCATATTTCAGCTTCTCAGGGGATCAAAGCCAAGATTTTCGGTTGAAATGGATCGGAAAGCTTGCGCCAGTACCACCATTCAACAACGGTGCGACGCGGATTATAGCATGGTTTTTATGATTGTCAAACCAGTTTTGTGGTCTATACTGGACATTCTACACACAAAAGCCGACGAGGTTGGGAAATACCCAACAATCGTCGGCTTGACGTAGGCTGAACGTATACTGGATTGTATCTTTACGTCCGATACTGAGTGTGCGCAGGGCCTATAAGCCCTCTCCAAGGGTGAGAAGAGGCTCAATCGAGGCTCGCGCAGCTCAGTTGGTACTGGTTGCTTATTTCTTGGTAAGTGTATCCAGGAATTCCCGATTGTCGCGTGTGCGGCTCATGCGTTCGATGATGGGCAGGACTGCTTCGTGGCCGCCACCCATGGCGTCGATCATGCGGCGCAAGGTGTAGACCTTGGCCAGGGTTTCCGCATCCAGCAATTTTTCCTCGGCACGCGTGCTGCTGCGTTCGATGTCGAAGGCCGGGAAGATACGGCGCTCAGCCAGCTTGCGGCTGAGGATCAATTCCATGTTGCCCGTACCTTTGAACTCTTCGTAAATGACATCATCCATACGGCTGCCTGTATCCACCAGACAAGTAGCGATGATGGTCAAGCTGCCGCCTTCTTCAATATTGCGGGCCGCCCCAAAAAAGCGCTTCGGCGGATAGAGTGCTGCCGGGTCAATACCACCGGAGAGGGTACGCCCGCTCGGCGGAACCGTCAGGTTGTAAGCTCGGGTCAGACGGGTGATACTATCTAACAAGATCACCACATCTTTTTGGCTTTCCACCAGCCGTTTGGCTCGTTCCAGGGCCATTTCGGCGACGCTGACATGATTTTGTACCGGCTCATCAAAGGTGCTGCTTACCACCTCTGCTTCGACCGAGCGGTCCATGTCGGTGACTTCTTCGGGGCGCTCACCGATGAGAACCACCATCAGGTGAATATCTTTGTGATTGGTCGAAATACCGTTGGCGAGCCGCTTGAGGACAGTCGTCTTCCCTGCCTTGGGCGGACTGACGATCAGCCCGCGCTGCCCACGCCCGATGGGCGAGAGCAGGTCGATCATACGGGTCGAGATGATGTTGGGCCGCGTCTCCAGGAACATCAGCTCATTCGGGAAGATGGGGGTTAGTTTTTCAAAGACTGCCCGTTTTTTGGCTTCTTCGGGGTCCATCCCGTTAACGGCTTCAACCTTCAGCAGCCCGTGATACTTTTCTGTATCTTTGGGAGGACGTACCTGACCGACCACAAAATCGCCAGTGCGCAGGCCAAAGCGGCGAATCTGGCTTTGGCTGACATAGACATCATCCGGGCCGGGCAAGAGATGTTCACTGCGCAGAAAGCCAATTCCATCCTGGACAATTTCTAAAATACCGCCGCCGAAAATAAAGCCCTGTTGTTCGGCATTGGCACGCAGCAAACGCATGATCAGGTCGGTCTTTTTGAGGCGAGTATACCCTGTAATGTCTGCTGCACGGGCGAGTTCACGCAACTCGTCCAGTGTCAGTTCATCCATTTGAGCAATGGTCATACTCGACAAATCTAATGTTGGCATTGAGTTTTATCCTTCGCTAGGCAATCAAACATAGCGATGTAAACTTCGTCCTGCTGGAACTCAACCGCTTTTGCATCAACAAAATTGTTCGGTATCCCAGCAGGCACAGTTTAGAAACGTAAATGAATGGTCCAACTTACGCAGCGCCTGTCTCTTTCGCAGGAGAGGAAACAATATCCATTCCTGAATCTTCAGCTGAGACCTGCGTAAGTCCTGAATTAGCCTTTTTGAATCAATTTGCCTTTGGTCAATCGGGTGTTCATTCGTGTGAGTCAGGAAATCCGCCCCAAATTAGTTGCGGCTCGTGTTGTAACTCAACCCGACCATGCTGCCTCTAAGTTTGAGACGAGAACAGATTGTGGCACACAGTCGCTTGATTGGCTTAATGAGTTTAGAAGCTATCCATGCAATACCTGCGAGTCCCGAACCTGGGCTTACCAGCATAGTTCGGCGCAGAATTTACGGATAGACGCTTCGTGTAAAGCTCGCGCGGAATGGTTGAGGAATTAAATTCTTGATGTTGTTAACAGCTTGGTTGGTAGTTGTCCGCAGATCGTTGATTTTGTAATAGATAGAGTGACTTCTGTTTTGACATGAAAAGTGTACAGCAATAACTTTATGTTAACCAAAATCTTCACTCTGCTTTATCAGCTGAAACAAGTCAGCCGTTAAAGTCTGAGCGAAAGATAAAATTTAAGATGAAAGACCACAAGTAGCAAGTTAAATGATCCGACAGTTTTGGTTGTCAACCTACATTCCAACCAAAGGTTGGAGCGATAATCGACAATCGGCAACCTGGGGATATGATGGATAGACGGATAACAAATCCTGGGGGGTAAGACAATATGAAGGTCCCAGTGGAGTGAACTCTCGGCGCACAGAAGCGCTACTCCGTGAATGCTCCTATTTTACTTTTGGCGTTTGAACTTGTACCGGAGATAGGATTATTGGGTAATTCATGCCAAAGCTACGCACTCGGCTAAAGTATACCAGCAATTATTTCTGCCGTCAAGCTACTTTTGTTAGAGAATATTTATACGGAAGCCCTACAACAATCGCTGGTCTCATAGGACAATTGTTGGACGTCGAGACCAGGATTGCTGATGGTTGGAGCAGTTGCTTATTCCCAGATACCGGCGATCTCTTTCAGCCACTCGATATCGGTGAGGTTGATGCGGCGGTAGCCCAGTTCAACCATGTCCTGGCGCTTGAAATCTCGTAAAATGGCGCTGACTGTCTCCCGGTAGGTCCCCAGATGATCTGCCAGCGACTGATGGCTGACTCCGCGGATCTCCCCCTGATCATCGGCTAATTCCAGCAAGAGCATGGCCAGGCGTTCAGGCAGCTTCTTGTAGGCCACATCTTCCAGGCTGTTTTCAACTTGCAACAGCCGTTCGCCATAGGTCTGCAAAAGTCCCCAACCAAGGATCGGATATTGCATCGTCAGGTTACGGGCTTCCCCCGAGGGAATCACCCAAACGGCCGACGGCTCGGCAGCTTCGACAAAGGTGTTCGGATCGTTCGGGTTGTCCAGCGCCCCTTCCCCAAAGATTGCACCCGGCTCTAACGTGGCGATCACCAAACGGCGGCCTTCGTTATTGGTGCAAATCAGGTTCACGCGCCCGCTCATCAACACATACATCTTATGGGCCAAATCGTCCGGTGTGGCTACCAACTGCCCGCGTTCAACGTTTTGCGTATGAATCACCTTGTTGAAGGCTGGGTCTTCTTCTCGCAATGCAGTCAGGGTTTGGGTCACCGAGCTGTTGTTGCCCAGGGTTGGTACCGGCACCCCCGACAGCGTGAATGGTTTTGGTGTACTCGAACGCGAGCCGAACAGTTCATGTGAATTGATTTTCATTGCGTATCAACTCCTTGTCGATAAGATTTACGTAGGCTCAATCGCTCGAACACAAATCCTTGTGGACGAAGCTATAGTTGCTTTGTTTGATGTCGAAAAACCGTTGGCTTCAAAGCGACCAAAGGCCAGTTGACAGCGTTTGTCACCCACGCAACATGATAATGATACGACTTACGCAACACCGGGTGTTTGCTATGCTCTAAAATTATGCCGATTTTCGGCTAGAGCCCCGAGAGAACAAACCTGGATGAAAAGAATTTTGTCTGGCGAGAGTCGCTGCTGCAACATCGATTGAATCATAATTCAGCGATTTTGGACATGCAATGCGCATTTTTGCTTAATTTTATGAATGTAGCTGCGCGCGCTTGCAAATTTCTCCCACCATACTAATCACTCTTCTGCGGCAATGCTATGGGAGCAGGTACCCAACTGGCATCTACCTAGAGATATAGATGCCCTATAGATACACACGCCCGGCCTGCTAAGTCGAACTTTAGCGGCACCGAATGGAGAGCACTGACACGAATGATCATGCTGGCTCACCATTTGGGCCAATCTGAAGTCTATCAGGCCTTCATTGGAATTAGATTGGAAAATTGTTGGCGTTTTGTTAATTTTCTTACATTCGCCAACCAGATTTGATTGCTCTACGTACAATAGAGGGGCAGAGTTGCAAGGGAGTTCAGGGGCGCAATTCTTCTACCGCTTGCCAGCGTACTCGCTGGAATGCCGGGACTGCCGTCAACTCGATGGGTTCGCCCGCCCCAAACAGGTGACCGGCGCGCTGGAGTTGGGCACTTTGCTGGGGCGAGAGTTCGGCCAGGGCCGCCGCAGAAATCAACCCCGCGCTGAGCAAGGCTGCGTCATCATCCGCTGACGATTGTTCGGTCTGAAAGTGGCGGCGCAAATTGCCCTCACTGGTCTGTTTGAGGGCCTGGGCAAAATTGTTGACCACTTGGGGGTTGTTGGTCTGGGCCGCCAGACTGGCCGACCGGCTGAAACAATAATCACCAGCCAGGATAATGCTGCCCACCCAAGATTTGTTCATCTCTTGGGCGTGACGGCTTTCGGCGCGCACAGAAAGTAATTTGTGGATATGCTGGGCAAGGTGCAACATCTCAAGCGCGGCTGCCAGCAAGATTCGCTGCTCCTGGCGGTGCGCCGTATCAGGCTCGCCAAAACCCGCCGCCAGGATCATGCCGATCCGTGGGAGCGACCACGTGATGGACAATTGGCCTTTGACTAATTCCCCTAAGGGGCCGCGTAATTCCGCCAGTGCATCATTCAACTGACGACGTACCGCAGCGACTTCTGTCGTTAATTCTGGGTCATTCAAGCTGACAGTGAGGGTCAGGCTCATCAATTGCTCACTTCCCCGTCTTACCCGTACTTATCTCAAAAATCTCTGTGCCAAACTGGTTGAGCTACCTTTGTTCATAGGAGCCACAACCGATTTTTGAGATGACTTCTCCCCATTATTCGCCGCCATATAATACCACAGGCCGGGCCTTTGCTCAATCCATGGGCGATTTATCGGGGCGGACCCACTAGTGAACCCGGCTCAGGACCCGTTCGCGAAGCGAGCGCTGCATGGCCTGAAGAGCCAGCAATGCCCGCCAACCATCTTCGCCGTCGGCCAGGGGCGCACCACCAGTGCGGATGGCTGTCTGAAATTGGTGAATCGCCAGCCAGAATGGATCATATTGGGGCACAGCCAATTCGGTTTGCTGCTCGCGATGATGTCGGATCATCCTTGCGGCCCGGCCAGGAAACGACCAATGCTCAACATCAAGCGAGCCTTGTGTCCCATCCAACCGCACCACCGCCGGCCGTTGACCGATAAAAAGCGCATCATGCAGTTGGATGGTCAAGCGGCTGCGAGCCAGCTGCACCTGGCCCATGATCGCTTCGTCCACCTGCGTCCGCTCTTCTGCTCCAAGCAGGCGGAATCCGCTGGTGGCGTAGACGGTAGCAATTTCATCGGCAAAGAGAAAACGCAGCAGATCGAGATCATGTTGTGTGCGGTCATAGAGCACCCCCCCGCCATTCGCCTGCAATCGCCAGCTTTGTTGCGCGACCGGCAACAGGGTGAGATTGTGCACCTGCCCAGCCAGTAGATCGCCCAAGTCATTTTCCTGGATCGATTGGCGCAACCAGCGCAGCGCGGGATTGGCCCGCGCGACAAAATTGACCGCCAGGATCAACCCGCGCCGGGCCGCGGTTTCGTGCAGGGTCTGCGCCTCATCCGCGCTGAGCCCCAAAGGTGGTTCGCAGAAGAGATGTTTGCCCGCCAACAGCGTCGCCAGACCAAACGCATAATGATGGCGCGGATGGTTGCCCAGATAGATCGCTTGAATGTCGTGGCGTTCGAGCAGGTCGGTAAAATTGAGGGAAGTCAGCGGAATTTGATTGGCGTCGGCAAATTGACGGCCTCTCCGCTCGTTGTGGCTAAAAATACTCGCTACCCAAGCGCCTGCCCGCTGCTCCACCGGTGGCTGGCGCCGGATCGCGGGGATGGCAAATCGTTCAGCCACCTGGCTGGCCCCAACAATCCCCCAGCCAATCGACCTGGGCCCCACCGGTAAGGGTGTGCGCCGCTCGCGGCAACTGGTATATAAGGTGGCCCAAGCCGCCAATTCCTCGTTGGCGACCTCAATCGGCTTCATCATCCCCCGCGATGAGTTGATAGAGCTGCGTTAAATCCTCATCGTTGTAGAAATGGATGACCAATCGTCCGCTGCCATTGGCGTTGCGGCTGAGGTTGACCCGTGTGCCCAGCGCGGCGCGGAAGCGGCTCTCTAAGTGAGTCAACTGGGGGGGCAGGGCTGGCTCATGCGCTGGTTCGTCCTCTGCCGGTTGCTCAGCAGCCGCCTGCAACTTTTTGACCAGGGCTTCGGTCTGGCGCACACTGAGATCATGCTGGATGACCAGATCAAATGCCTGGCGGATGCGCTCTTCCGTTTGCAAGCTGAGCAGCGCTCGCCCGTGCCCCGCGCTGATCTGCCCGCTGATCACGGCCTCCTGCAACAAGGGCGGCAAGCGCAACAAACGCACTGCATTGCCGATCGCCGGTCGACTTTTGCCCACACGATCAGCGACCTCATCCTGAGTCAGCCCGAATTCGTCCATCAAGGCTTGATAGGCCGTGGCCTCTTCAAGCGCGTTGAGATCGGCCCGTTGTACGTTTTCGATCAGCGCCCACTCGATCACCTGGCTCGACGAGGCTTCGCGCACCAGCGCTGGCACCGTGGCCAGGCCAGCCAATTGCGCGGCTCGCCAACGGCGCTCCCCCGCGATCAGCGTATAGCGCCCCGGCTGATCAGCCAGTTCGGTGACGATCAGCGGCTGCAGAATGCCATGGACACTCACCGAAGCGGCCAACTCGGCCAACATTGCTGCATCAAACTGTGTGCGCGGTTGATGGGGATTGGGTTGGATGCGCTCAACCGCGATCTGCTGAACGCCGAGATGGCTGCCGGATGAACCGGGATGCTCGTTGGTGTGAGTCGGATCTATATATTCGGTATTGCGAATCAACGCCGCGAGGCCTCGACCCAATCCGTGTTTTCGGGGTGGTGGATTGTTGCCCATACGCTCCTCAACTCGCTGGCTGGTTTGTCGCTGTCGCTACCTGCTCGGCACGTTCGAGAAACTCTTTGGCCAATGCCTGATAGGCCAACGCACCGGGACTCGTCGGGGCATAGTTGAGAATAGTGCGGCCATGGCTTGGCGCTTCACTCAGCCGGATGTTGCGCGGGATAATGGTTTGGAACACCTCGCGCGGGAAATGCTGACGCACTTCTTGCACCACTTGTTGACCCAAATTCGTGCGACTGTCATACATTGTCAGCACGACACCGGCAATCTTCAACCGATCATTGAGCACTTCGCGCACCTGCTGGATGGTATTGAGCAGCAGGCTCAAGCCTTCCAGCGCCAGATACTCACACTGCACCGGGATCACCACACCGTGGGTGGCCGCGGTCAGCCCATTGATGGTGAGCAGCCCCAGGCTCGGTGGCTCATCAATCAAGATATAATCATATTGGTCCGCGATGGGACTGAGCGCCCGCGCCAATGTGCGTTCGCGCGCCATCTGCCGAGCGAGCTCTAGCTCTGCACCGGCCAGGTCAGTCGTCGCCGGGATCAGATCCAGCCCTAATTGATCGGTGAGGGTGATGACCTGCTGCACAGGCAACTGATCGACCAGAACATCGTACAGACTCACCGTCAGCTCACGCGGGTTGATGCCCAGGCTGGTCGTGGCGTTGCTTTGTGGATCGGTATCCACAACCAGGACACGCCGCCCAGCCGCAGCCAAAAACGCCGCCAAATTGACCACCGTGGTTGTCTTGGCGACGCCACCTTTCTGGTTGGCAAAACAATAAATCCGAGCGGTCATAAGCCTACCGGGTTTGCCGCCATATAGTCCAATACCTGCTCTCGATCAGGAATGCCCGTGACCCCAATCCCTTCGACGCCAAACGAGGCAGTCACATTGGCAAAACGGGCAGCTTGGATCGGGTCGTTGGTCTCTTGCAGACGGATCAAAAATGCCGTCGCAAAGGTGTCTCCGGCGCCGGTTGGGTCGATCTCCTGAGCGGGGCGAGGTGGAATCTTGATCTTGTGAATCTGTCGATTCTCCTGCCGCAAATAGAGCGTACTGCCATCGCGATACTCAGTCAGCACGACCAGGTCCAGATAGTCAAAAAAGGGGTCGAGCCGGGTCAGGTCGAAGTTGATATCTTCGAGCGAAAGGACCAAAACCCCCAGATGGGGCAAGATGCTGGCGGCGTTTTCCCAGGGCTTGCTAAAAACCCGACCAGTCTCGTCCCACTGGCGCATCCATCCCTGCGGAACCGCGGCCACCAGGGTTGGCGGGCCAAAAAGGGCTGCCACATCCGGCCCGATTTCATTGACCAGGGGGCCCAGGAGCGTTGCTCGCGGTTGCCGCAACTCGGGTGGAATATCAGCCGCGGTGATCGGAGCAGCTGGCGTGTAACAATGTTGGACGCGGCCCGCCGGTGTATAGACATTGGCGAAGGTCGTGGTGATGTCACTTGGCAACCGGTGGATCTGCACCGCGGCTGGCAATTCGGTGAGATCGGTGTTGGCAGCCGCCCGCGTAATGATCGTGGGCTGGCGACCCAGTCGTAAGGCAGTCACCGCGGCAAAGCTCACGGTGCCGCCCAGGTGATAGGGCCCCTGCTGATCCTCGCTGATTAGGTCCCGGGTGACATGGCCAATGAGTAAGATGTCGACGGCGTGAGATTGTGCGCTCTCTGTGGTCACAGTTGGTGATTGTAACATGCGTCTCTAGCTCGGTCAAAGCATTCGGATGAGGATTCTGTTCAGTTGCAACCGGTTGGGGCTTTGCTGATCCTGCCTCTGGGCACACAAATAAAACGCCCCGTCTGTTTGGAGCGGGGCGTAATTCGAGTACCAGGCACGGTGTGATGTCAATTTTTGGCAATAATGTGAACTTTGCGCCGTTCCCCGTCCCCCGAGCTTTCAGTATAGATCTCTTCGTGGTCGCGCAAGGCAATATGAATGATGCGCCGCTCGTTCGCAGGCATGGGCTCCAGGGAAACTGCTCGGCCTGTCGTCGCCACTTGTGTTGCTGTGCGCAGGGCCAGTTGCTGCAATTGATGGACGCGCCGCTCTTTGTAGCCTTCGACATCCACCACAATGGTAAACCAACGCCGCAAGCGCTGATTGACCATCAGGCGCAAGAGATATTGTAGGCTCTCCAGGGTCTCACCGCGGCGGCCAATCAATGCGCCCAGATCGCTACCTTGAAGATCCAGCAGCAGATAACGCTCGGCATGTTCACTCAGATGGTCGTTCCCTTCGCGCCAGATCGGATTGACCGTGGCCTGAAACCCCATCAACTGGACCGTCTCTGTGAGGAGACCGACTGCAATCGCCTCGATTTCCGCATCGCTGAGCGCAACCGGTTCCGGCTCGACGGCGGTGGTATCGTCATCGGCTTCAACATCATCGGCGGGTGGTTCCGGCTCGGTGCCAGCGCTCTCGTCTAATACTTCGACAATTTCTGCCGGGGCGATCGCTTGTGGCTCTGGCTCAACCAGATCTGATGGAGGTTCAGGGGGCGGCGGCACCGCCTGCTCTTCGCTCTCCGCGGCTGAGGGTGCGGGGGACGGTGGCACGGCGCGCACACTTAAGCGTACCTGGGCTGGTTCACTCCCCAACCCAAAGATGCCGCGACTCCCCTTGTGGAGCACTTCGATCTCGACTTGATCCGCCGTGACATTCAAAGTACGCAAGCCATCGGCGATGGCTTCATCGACAGTTTTTCCGGTAAATTCATAACTTTCCATCGCCATAGGCTTTATTTCCTCTTAGCTTTGGTGGGTTTGCGTCGCTTGGCAGGTGCCTCGGTCGGTGAGGTGGCCGTGGAATCGACCTTGAGCGCTGGTTGGCTCGATTCATTGCTTACTTTCAAAGCACCACTATTGGCTGTAGCAACCGCCACCGCCGGTTTATTGCCAGCAATGTTAAATCGATTGCTCGTGATCATCCACTGTTGTAACATTTGCAGCAAGTTGCTGGTTACCCAGTAGAGTGTCAACCCAGCAGGTACAGTCAGCGTGAAGAAACCAAACATAAAGGTCATCATCAAGCCCATTTGCTGCATCATCTGGGCCTGACCTTCGTTGCTACCCGGTGTGGTTGTCGTCATCCATTTCTGCATCACGAATTGGGTGCCAACCAACAGAATCGGCAGGATCAGGTAAGAGACCAACAAAAGATAATCGCCATCGCTAAAAGCGGTGGTAATCCAGCCCAACCCTTCGCTGTAGCGTGGGAACCCCAGGTCGGGCAGCCAAAAGAAGTTGGCATTGTTGAAGCTTGTTCCCAGAGCAACCAGAGCCGCATACAGCGCAAACAGGACTGGCATTTGAATCACGAGGGGCAAACAACCACTCAGCGGATTCACGCCAGCTTCCTGATAGAGCTTCATCTGCTCCTGGGCGAGCTTTTCGCGATCCTTGCCATACTTTTTCTGTAACTCTTGAATTTTCGGCGCCAGATCTTTTTGTGCTTGCATTCCGCGTAACTGAGTCAGCGTTAAGGGGAATGTCACTAGTTTAACGATAATCGTAAAGGTAATAATCGCAAAACCCCAGTGATAGGGCACATTGGCGTTTTCAAAAACGCCACTTAGCCAGATCAACGCATGGGCCAATGGCCAAACGGCGAACTGCTGCCAGGGACCATCTGGCTCTGTGGTGGTTACATCGACCCCTTCAAAGGGGACACCACAGCCACTAATCAGGATAGCAGTTACCGCTAAAACGGTAAACAGAAGCCACTTCTGCTTTTTCACAAGCCAATTTCTCCTCGAACGTCCTGCGTTAATCGTCCGGCTTTCCCGGATACTGCGTTAGACTTACGCAAGCCTTGTCTGAAAATTTGGGTGGGTGATTGGTCCATCCCCTGGTAATAGAGACAAGTGCTGCATAAGTTGTATTCGTCTTTCAACCTACTGCCTAAGGCACGGGATCATATCCCCCCGGGTGCCACGGGTGACAACGACTGATGCGCCTGATGCCCAACCACCCGCCCCGAGCTACCCCATATTTGGTGATAGCCTCGGCCATGTAATGCGAGCAAGTGGGGTAATATCGGCAATTGCTCCCCAAAAGCGGCGAGAGAAAACGTTGATAAAGATGAATGCCAGCCAAGACCAGGCGCTTCATAGGTTTTCCGCTTGTGGTACGCTTTCGGGTAACAAATGCGCCCGCCGAAACAGGCGGGCGCAAGCAGCATCCATTTGATGGTAGTCCGCTTTACGAATTGAGGGCCTGGCGATAAAAATAATATCCCAACCCGGCTGAATCTGTGCCATCCGCAGGCGAACAGCTTCGCGCAAACGCCGCTTGACCCGGTTTCGAACGACTGCGCCCCCAATCCGGCTACTTACCGAAAAGCCAAAACGGCTATAAGGCAAGGAATTAGCCAAGACGCACATCACCAATAACTCATTCTGGTAGGAAACCCCTTGCCGACGAATCTCCTGGAAACGCTTGTTCTCCCGGATCCGATACCGCGCCTTCACCTGCTTAATCTTTGATCGATTTGCGCACGCTGAGCGTTACAGTCAATTGCGCGCGGCCTTTGCGGCGGCGGCGTTTGAGGACATTGCGCCCCCCTGGGGAGCTCATTCGTTTCAAAAAACCATGTTTGCGCAGCCGCTTGCGGACTTTAGGCTGCCAAGTGCGTTTGGGCGACATAATCCATCACTCCTTTTTATTCTAGCGGGCACCACCGGGGCTGCATGAGCCCATAACGGTCACTGCATAATGCTTACGAGCAAACTACCCCGTTGGTTGCCAATTTCATAATAATTCTGTATTCCGATTGCCAACAAATGGCACAAACAGTTGTGGATTGTATCAACCAACGCATTTTTCCTGCGCCTTTTGCTCGGCACAATAGTTCGGCCAGAACTTGTTCGTTGCTGATGTTTCCAGTGCTGATGTTTCCAGCCACTCCCGTGGTCTAACTGGCCCAATGCTGTATGATCGTGGTTACAGTCCCAAAAGTCTATTATAT
>CAZIRP010000070.1:21397-32129 GCA_964541665.1 uncultured Caldilineaceae bacterium
TCTAACTGGCCCAATGCTGTATGATCGTGGTTACAGTCCCAAAAGTCTATTATATGTGGAGTTGTTTTCAGCTGTCAAATTATCTGCTTGCGAGGGTACGTCTGATTATTGGCATCATCTTTCGAATGATGGTAGGATTAATGGCGGCAGGCGACTGCGCGTACGCGGTTTCTCGGCTCTCGGTTGATACAGCATTATCGCTGGTTTAATCTCTGGTTTGGTATAAGAGAGCCGGTGTAACTAGGGATGACTAAGAGCCTATCCTGAACATGGTAAATGGTTCCTGGATTCCAGGGTAGAGTCTGAGTTGTTGTTGGGTTTGGATGATGATGGAACGAGCTGTACTTTTTTGTTTGGGGGCAATAGCGGATGGCTTTGGATCCGTCGCAGCAGGCTATGCACGACGATTCGTCGGTAAAGAAGCCGGCGTTTTCTCCGAAAAATGGCAACGGTGTGCCGTCGCCAGGCGCTAACCCCGAGGTATTGCGTTGGCGAGCAGAGGTTTTGCTCGATGAAATGATGGTGGGGGGGGTGGATGTGGCCGCAGGTGAACCGGGCCAGCAGCCACTCCGGTCAACCGCAACTCCATCACCGGCGATCGTGCCCCCAGAATCTGTGGGGGATTCTGCCCCGGCGCTTGCCGCCCCCTATGCCAACGGCCATAGCGGCAATTCTCACGGCGTGCAAACGCCCGATGCAAAGACCGAGTCGGCCCGGTATTCTCAGGATCAGGCCGCGAGCGAATATCGCCCGGCTGCCTCGGCTGACGCAGATCGGCCCGCGGCTGATCCCCCAGCCGCGTCGACTGGCAATGACGCACCTGCGACCCAACCGTGGATTCTGTCCGCGGAGGAGCGATATCGCAATCTCGCGCGCCAACAGGCCCCATCTGAGCCAGCGCCAGCGGTGACACCGGCAGGCAATGGCGAAGACTTTTACGAGTGGCCCGAACACCCGCGCCAGGCAGCGGCAAGTCCAGCCAGCACGGCAGATGAGACCCTTACCGCGCATCCGCGTTCCGTGCGTTCGACTGCTGCTCAATTTGCCAGCAGAGCAGGCGCGGTGGCCAGTGGCGCTAAACGCTCGAATCTGTTGCCCCGGCTGTCTGCGTTGGATGTTGAAGCGGTGCAACGGGAGATCTACACCCTGCAAAACGAGATCGATGTCCGGCTGCCGGGATCTCACGAATCCAACAAGCGGGCACATCATCTCCTGGAAAAGGCGCTGGCCATTTTGCAGGCCGACCCGACTCGCTCCGCCGAAGTTGAGTATTATCTGCAACAGGTGCGCACAATTTTCCAGCGTGTCCAACAGACCATCGATTGGTCCAGTGTCTATCGCAACCGGCTTTCGGTTTATCTCAGCGCCTGGACCCTGCTGGCGCTGATTGTGCTGGCGGCTGCGTACCTGTATCCAGCCCAGATTGAAAATAACCTGATCCTCTATGCCGGATTTGCACCCGGGGGATTTGCGCTTCAGCAGGTAGTCATTGCCACAGCGAGCTTGATGGCAGGGGCATTGGGGGGGGCAGTTGGGATCTTTTTCAGCCTGCACCATCAAAGTCGCATCTCTTATGGGTTTGTTGATCGCAAGTTTGGGCTGCGTGGGTTGATCCTGCCCCTGATTGGTGCCCTGGTCGGCTTGGGCCTGGCCCTGCTGATAGGCACCGCCTATTATTTCCTGGGCCTTGACCCGGCCCAAAGCCTGTTGTTGAGCATCATTCCGGTACTCCTGGCCTTTGGGTTTGGCATTAGCCAGGAGCTGCTTTATGGCACGCGCGATTGATAGCGCTCTGCTTCCATCACCGCTATGCGCTTCGTTGAACTGATCGTCAATGTCCCCATTCGCCGTAGTTTTCACCCGCATCATGCCGCGTCACCGCCCGTGGCGCCCGCTGACAGCGAGGAAGAAGCCGCGAGCGCCGCAGCATTACAGACCTATCACTATCACCTCCCGGCTGACTTGGAAGGACAGGTGCAGCCCGGCCATTTGGTTTGGGCCCCCTTTGGTCGCCAAACCGTGCAGGGCATCGTCATTCGCCTGGCTGATCAGGCCCCGGTAGCAACGCGGCCAATTGAACGATTGGCTCGCCCAGAACCAGTTTTGACGACGACCCAGTTGAAGCTGGCGGCCTGGTTGGCTGATTATTATGTGGCTCCGTTTTCAGAAGCGATCAAGCTCTTTTTGCCGCCCGGCTTGCTGGTGAAAGAAGGGGGCGAAGGTGTGCGCGCCAAACGTGAGCTGCAAGTGGCGTGGGTTGATCCGTCGGCAAATTCAGCCGCGGCAACCGCAGCGCAACAGGTCGTGCTGGGGCGCACGCCTAAATATGGCGCGATTGTCGCTGCATTACAAGCTGCCGGGCGTCCGCTTTGGAAAAGTGAACTGTATGCTCAAGTGCCCGCCGCGGATCTGGCCGCGCTGCGCAAATTGCAGCAGGCTGGGCTGGTACAACTGACCGAGCGTGTGCATCTGCGCGACCCGCTGGCTGGGCAGATCTATCCATATGTCAAGCCCCCGACCCTGACCTCTGAACAGGCCCAGGTCTGGCAGACTGTGCGCAGCGCAGGTTTTTGGTCCGCTTTTCAAGCCGCGCACACTGAACAGGATGTTGTGCCGACTGCCACCGGAGCCGCCGCCAGATTTTTGCTTCATGGCGTGACCGGCAGCGGGAAAACGGAGATCTATCTCCGCACCATCGAGCAAACACTGGCGCTGGGTCGCCAGGCGATTGTCCTGGTGCCTGAAATTGCCCTCACCCCTCAGACGGTTGCCCGGTTTGCCAGTCGTTTTCCGGGCCGCGTCACGGTGATCCACTCGGCATTGAGCCGGGGCGAGCGCTATGATGTGTGGCGGATGATCCGTGCTGGCGAGGCCGATGTGGTGATCGGGCCCCGCAGCGCGCTCTTTGCACCGCTGCCGCGGTTGGGGCTGATCATCCTGGATGAGGAGCATGAATCCTCGTACAAACAAGATTCAGAAGAATGGGGCAGTTTTACAGTTTTTTATGATGCTCGCACCACTGCTACACAATTGGCTGAACTGACCGGCAGTATTTTGCTCTTTGGCAGCGCCACGCCCAGCCTGGAACGGTATCAGGCAGCACTCAGGGGCGAGTTGAGCCTGTTAGAGATGCCCCGCCGTGTGATCGGTCACCGCCCCACCGCGGCAACTGGTGAGCCTCCGGCGACGATTTATGCAGAATTGCCGCCCGTGGAGGTGGTGGATATGCGGCAGGAGTTGCGGGCCGGGAACCGGGCCATGCTCAGCCGCAGCCTGCAAGCCGAGCTCCATGCCACGCTTGACGCTGGGGAACAGGCAATCTTTTTCCTCAATCGGCGCGGCACCAATACCTTTGTCCTTTGCCGCGAGTGTGGTCATGTGCAGGCGTGCCAACGCTGCGAGATCCCGCTCACCTTTCACGAATCGGCCAATGTTTTGGTCTGTCACCGCTGCAATCGACGCTACCCGATCCCGACTGTCTGCCCCAATTGCCAGAGCAAGCGGATCAAATATTTCGGGGCAGGGACGCAACGGGTCGAAGAATATATCCAGCAGATTGCTCCCCGGGCGCGCTTGTTGCGCTGGGATGCCGATACCACGAGTGGCAAGGGCAGCCATGATGCGATCCTGAAGCGTTTTGCGGCGCACGAAGCAGACGTCCTGGTGGGCACCCAGATGATCGCCAAAGGGTTGGATTTGCCCCTGGTAACGCTGGTGGGGGTGGTGGCCGCAGATGTGGGGTTGTTTCTGCCCGATTTCCGCAGCGGCGAGCGCACCTTTCAGTTGTTGACGCAAGTGGCGGGCCGGGCCGGTCGGAGTGCTCGTGGTGGCCGCGTGGTGATCCAGAGCTATCGCCCGGAACATTACGCCATCCAGGCCGCTGCCCAACACGATTACCAGGCCTTTTATCAACGTGAGATCGACTTTCGCCAGGAGCAGGGGTATCCGCCCGTCCGACGGATGGCGCGTTTGGTCTACTGGGACAAGAAATTCGACAAGGCGCAATCTGCTGCCGAAACGATGGCGGCTGTCTTGCGCTATCGAGTCGAGAGCCTGGGCCTGGCCGGTGATGCCGTGACAGTTTTGGGGCCAGCGCCCGCCTTTTTTGCCCGCCAACGGGGCTATTATCGCTGGCAATTGCTGATCCGCGCGCCTGACCCGGCAGCGATTTTGCGGGGGATAGAGATCCCCTTTGGCTGGCGGGTGGATGTTGACCCAATGTCGATTTTGTAAATTTGCAAAAGTTGCCAGCCCTGGGTTAATACAGGGGTTGCTCTTCCGAACCGGACGATCTATAATAACCCCATGAATCCCGAAGAGAACGCTGCTCTCCCCGCCCGCTTACCGGTTACCGGAACCACAAGCGACGCTACGCATTGGCTGACCCTCAAAGATGCCAGTGAATTTCTTGGTGTCCACTTTACGACCTTACGTTCCTGGGCTGATGATGGGGCGATCCGGGTTTTTCGGACGCCGGGTGGGCATCGCCGCTTTAGCCTGAGCGATTTACGGCGCTTTTTGGAAGAACGCGCAAACCATAGCCTGTTGCAAAATGAGACCGCCTTGATCGAAGCCGCGGTGGGGCTGGTACGCAAAGAAATGCAAAGCCATCCCGACGAGCAGGCAAATTGGAATTACCCTCTCGATGAATCTGCCACGGATTCGCGGCGGCAGCGGGGGCGCCAACTGTTTGCACTGGCAATCGCCTATGTGCTCAAGCCTACCCAACGGGGTCGACTTTTGGATGAAGGGCGGCGCTTGGGCTATGAATATGGTCAGGAGGCGCAGGCCAGCAAGGTGGGTTTGCCGGCGACCGGGCGGGCCGTCCGATTTTTCCGCACGCAACTGGTGCAGGCTGTGCGCAGTACCGATCACACCGAGGCGATGGATGCTGAGGATGTGCGGATCCAGAGCCTGATAGACCAGTTCCTGGACGAGGTACTATACGCCGTCTTAGACGGCTACGAAGCCGCAGTTGGACAGACAATCGAGCACACTACGCAGGCGATTGATAGAACTCAACCCTGAGAAGAGCGAAAATTGCTGCATACCTTTAAACAGTCTTAACGGCTCGTTAATGTGATAGCATTATCCTGACCATGGTTGCTGCGCCCGAAACTGGGCTTACCCGCCTGGATTGGCGCAGAATTTCAGGATAGAGCCTGAATCACCGGCGGGCGAGGAATTGTTTTCTGGCTTTATGGCAGGTTGCATAAACTGAATGGGCTTGGTATAATCACGCTCCCTCAGTAGAAAATTGCACCAAGCCAATCTACGGAACTGTGATTGCTGTGTAGCCAACACATTTCTATACAAATTCTGTACCGATCTTGTATAGAATGTTGGGTTTCCTCAAAGCAAGATAGTTGTAGTAGTCTGAAGACGAAACTCTAAGCTTCCCAACGGTGTCAGGGTACGTTTTCAGAGTAGCGTCCTGGCCCTGTCCGGCCTCTGTTTTGCACACAAAAGAGCCGGATCGATAGCGTTCCACGGACAGGACGTACCGTGCTTGACCACTTGTATTCACCATTTTTTTGTCGTTTGTGTTTCATCCGAGGTGGTTGTATAATCTGGTCACGGCTTATCCGCAATTGCGGGCCTGAAACCAAATTGTTAATTAGCTTTTTGAATAAATCAGTTGACGCACACACACAAAGGGAGGATTCTATGCTTCACCGAAAGACCTGGGCGCTCTCACTCGTGCTCGTGTTACTGGTGGCTAGCTTAGCCGGTTGTGCAGTAGGCGGAAGCCAGGCGGCATGGCCCGATCGCGAAGTTACCATTAGCGTGGATGATGCGTTGTCCGCTCAAGATGCCGGGATGGCCGGCCTCATGGCTGGTAACGTAGAGTGGACAGAAAATCAGTTCAGCAGCTTTTTGACCGTCCTGCTCCAGCAGAACGTAGGTTCAAACTTCCCGATCCAGGAGATTGAAACCTACTTCGAGCCCGAGGGGCAAATCTTTATCCGCATTAATCTGCTCGACGATGTGCTGTTGGGCGCGGACACAATTGAAGCGGTTGGTAGCGTCACCGTTGCCGATCAGCATATCGCAATCGATCTGGACGAAGCTTCGGCCAATGGCTTCACCGTCTCTGGCCCGATCCTCGACGCCATCACCTCGCAGATCAACGCCGCACTGGCCGACCCGAGCATGGGCACGGCTGTGGACGTATCCACGGGCGAAGGCACCCTGACCGTCAGCGTGGGCATGTGATCCGAGTGACCTCACTCATCGCAAAACAAAAATAACAAAAGTCCGAGGGCACTCGTCCTCGGACTTTTTGTGGCCCTTCATGGTTTATTCGCACGATCAGGCGAATTTTGACCATATTTGACCATAAAAATTTGACGGTAAGTTTGGCTTTGTGTTACACTCATCTTTCGTGGGCTGAATCTACTTGATGGCCCGAAGCGGGAACTGTCCAGCATCGGGCATTGAAGCCCGCGAATGAAATGAAAACAGGAAACACCAGAGGGTGTTGTCTTTATCGCAGTACGCAGTCGATCTGTTAAGCAATATAAGCAATAGATGTCTTAAATTGCGTTGGGTAAGATAGTTGAGCTAGTGTAAATTCATTGATGGGTTGTGAGATTTGTCCATTGGGATAGCTGCAACCCAGGCTTCAGCACCTGAGAGGCCTGACAAGGAGGAATTGTTTGCCTACAATTAATCAATTGGTTCGCAAGGGCCGTAAGACAATCAGCAAGAAAGAAAAGGCACCAGCGCTGCGCTTTACCCGCAATACGCTGACTGGCAAGATGACCCGCATTCAGAAGGGTAACCCCTTCAAGCGCGGTGTCTGTTCGAATGTCCGCACCACCACGCCCAAGAAGCCGAATTCGGCTTTGCGCAAAATTGCTCGTGTACGCTTGACCAACAACATGGAAGTCACGGCGTACATCCCTGGTGAGGGCCATAATCTCCAGGAGCACAGTGTGGTGCTGGTCCGCGGTGGCCGTGTTCGCGATCTGCCTGGTGTGCGCTACCACATTATTCGTGGGGCACTGGATAGCCAAGGTGTTGACAAGCGGAAACGTGGCCGCAGCAAATATGGGACTAAGCGACCAAAGGGTTAATCTGTTAGCCGTTTCGGTGGAACCGATTCAAGCTGAATTGGTTGTCTGAGCGTGGGTTGACGGGCAGGTGCTGGCAGGGCTGTGATGCAACCTCAGCGGGTCAGCAGTGAAAGATAAACGGAGAAAGTTTTTGATATGCGTAGAAAACGTGCAGAACATCGCTCGGTAACACCTGATCCTCGCTATCACAGTGAAACGGTGGCGCGCTTTGTCAATAGCGTGATGGAGCGGGGCAAAAAGAGCCTGGCTACTCGTGTGGTCTATGGCGCGTTTGTCCTCATTGAAGAGCGACTGAATCGCCCTGCCATTGAGGTTTTTGAAGAAGCCTTGAAGAATGCAACGCCCCTGGTTGAAGTCAAGCCTCGCCGCGTGGGTGGTGCAACCTATCAGATCCCTGTGGAGATCGGTGGGACCCGGCGGACAGCATTGGCAATGCGTTGGCTGATCGATAGTGCCACAAAGCGCAGTGGTCGCAACATGGCTGCTCGCCTCGCTGGCGAATTGATGGACGCCGCTCGCAACGAAGGTAGTGCTATCAAGAAGCGAGAAGATACTCACAGGATGGCCGAAGCGAATCAGGCCTTCGCTCATTTCCGCTACTAAGTTGCGACTGTGCGAGAATAGCCAATCGCACCTCTGTGAGCAATCAATATTGGTTATTCTCAGGTAAAGCGCATTTGGGTTGCTGTTTGTCTGATGAATTCTGCGGTAGCATGTAGCCGAGCAGAGTTGTGACAAGCAGTAGCGATAGTGGGTTACGCGCGGCGCCTCGCCACAAGAAATCTGCCACTCGGCAAGCTGGGTTTGCTTAGTGACAGATGCTATTGTGGAATTCGGGCGCCGCTTCATTTTGTCGAAAAACAAGCAGCACAAGTTGTGTTTTGGTGCATTGAATGATTGTTCGTTGAATGCAGAACGACTTGTGATTGGGCTGAAACAAAACGGTGCTGTTTTGAAGACAGC
Organism: uncultured Caldilineaceae bacterium; assembly: GCA_964541665.1. Classification (GTDB taxonomy): domain Bacteria; phylum Chloroflexota; class Anaerolineae; order Caldilineales; family Caldilineaceae; genus CFX5. Next base: position 29,440 of record CAZIRP010000070.1, read on the forward strand.
CGATTTAGCATGATTTATACTCGCCGCATCGGTGGCGAGATCAGTGTCAAGCAAAGCTCGTGCAATATCAGCTCAGGGCCCACGGTGCGCCAGGCCGAATGCTCGGCCAGCAAGTAGCCCAGGCCTGAGGCTGATGTCCGGCCCGAGCGTGCGTAACATCAGTCTGTAAGTTGTGATAGGTGACGATTATGAGCAGCAATTTCCCGATTGAACGGGTGCGTAATATTGGCATTATTGCCCATATTGATGCAGGAAAAACAACAACGACCGAGCGTATTCTCTTCTATTCGGGTCGTACCCACCGGATGGGTGAGGTGCATGACGGTACGGCTGTGACCGACTGGATGGTGCAAGAACGCGAACGTGGTATTACGATCACCGCTGCTGCGATCACCACCTCCTGGAAAGACCAGGTCACAGGCGAAGAATGTCAGATCAATGTGATTGATACCCCCGGCCATATTGACTTCACCGCCGAAGTACAGCGCAGCTTGCGCGTACTTGATGGTGGTGTGGTGGTCTTCGATGGGGTAGCTGGTGTTGAACCGCAATCCGAGACAGTCTGGCGGCAGGCGGATCGGTACGGTGTGCCCCGCATTTGCTTTGTGAACAAGATGGATCGGGTTGGCGCAAGCTTTGAACGAACCATCGACATGATTATCAATCGCTTGGGTGCCAATCCGCTGCCGATCCAGCTTCCAATTGGGCGTGAGGATCAATACCGCGGCTCGATTGATCTCTTTTCAATGAAAGCAATGATCTTTTCAGATGAGCTGGGTGCAAAACCGCAGATCGAAGAGATTCCTGCCGAATTAAGGGAAGCCGCCGAAGCTGCTCGTGCCCAGATGATTGAGCGGATCGCCGAAACTGATGATGAATTGACGCTCAAGTTCCTGGAAGGCGAAGAGATCCCTACCGAGGATCTGTATGCCGCCCTGCGCGCGGCTGTGATCGCCAACAAGATTGTGCCGATCCTGTGTGGCACTGCATTGCGCAACAAGGGGATTCCACCCCTGCTGGACGCGGTTGTGCGCTACTTGCCCAGCCCGCAGGATGTGCCTGCGGTCGAAGCTACCGACCCGGATTCTGGTGAGGTCGTGATGCGCGCCCCGTCCATCGATGAGCCATTTGCCGGTCTGGTCTTCAAAATTATGACCGATCCCTTCATTGGGCGCTTGGCTTATGTGCGCGTCTACTCGGGCAAACTCGAGAGCGGAATGATGGTTTACAATGTCAACCGCCGCCGCCGTGAGCGTATCGGTCGTCTGGTCCAGATGTACGCTGATAAGCGTGAAGAGATCGAGACCTGCGAAGCTGGGGACATTGCCGCTGTGGTAGGTCTGAAGCAGACCTTTACCGGCGAGACTTTGGCCGATCAGAATCAGGCTGTGTTGCTGGAGACGATCGAATTCCCGCAACCCGTGATCAATATCGCGGTTGAGCCCAAGTCCAAGGGCGATCAGGAAAAACTGATTGAAGCCTTGCAGAAGCTGGCTGAAGAAGATCCCACCTTCCAGGTCAATTATGACGATCAGACCGGGCAGACAGTGATCGCCGGTATGGGTGAACTTCATCTGGAGATCATCGTTGACCGCCTGAAGCGAGAGTTCCGGGTGCAATGTAATGTGGGGCGTCCTCAGGTGGCCTATCGTGAGACAATTACCCGCCAGGTACGGATCGAAGGTCGCTTTGTGCGTCAATCCGGTGGTCGTGGTCAATATGGTCACGTCATTTTGGAACTTGAACCGAATGATTCTGGACAAGGGTTCCTCTTTGAAAACAAGATCGTCGGTGGTGTGATTCCGCGTGAATATATCCCGGCTGTCGAGAAGGGCATCGTCGAGGCCATGCAGAATGGCGTGCTGGCCGGTTATCCGGTCGTCGATGTCAAAGTGGCTCTGATTGATGGCAGCTATCACGATGTGGACTCTAGTGAAATGGCCTTCAAAATTGCCGGTAGCATGGCCTTTAAAGATGGTTGCCAACGGGCGAACCCGGTTCTGCTTGAGCCGATGATGAGTGTTGAGGCTGTGGTGCCGGAGGAATATGTCGGTGATACCGTCGGTGATATCTCGAGCCGACGCGGGAACATCGAAGGGATGGAATCTCGCCTGGGTGGGATTCAATCGGTGAAGGCCCTGGTGCCGCTGAGCGAAATGTTTGGGTATGCAACCACCCTGCGTTCAATGACGAGTGGTCGCGGCACGTTTACCATGCAGTTTGATCGCTACATGCAGGTAAATCAGTCTATCGCCGAGAAGATCTTAAAGGGACAGGCATAATAACCTGTGGGATCATGGGTGATGATTGGCTTAATTGCTTACCTTGTTGAGCCAGGTCACCCAAAATCCATTACAAACGACATAAAATTTGCCGCCACCCACCCACCTGAGATATACTACGCAAGTTATCTCCGCCAACAATGGCTGGGTTATTAGTTGAATAATAGAACATTGCACCGCCGGATCGATCTCGGCGGTGCAATGTTGCCGACAGCAGTAATTGCTCGGCAAGCTGTTTTGCGTTGTGGGCACGATTGGGGCGAGCAAATTTGTTGCTACCGAATTGGGCGCTACACGGCAGGAAAAGAAAGTTTCGTTACAACAAAAATTTGTGGCGATAAAATTGACGAAATAGGAGATTACAAAGATGGCAAAGGCGGTATTCGAGCGGAACAAACCGCACGTGAA
>CAZIRP010000071.1:0-30865 GCA_964541665.1 uncultured Caldilineaceae bacterium
CGCACCTACTTGCTCGCTATTTGTGCGATCTCTATTTAATTTCTCTATAAGTAAACCCAAGAGGATCGTTAGAAAATTTAGCCACGGATTGCGCAGATGACACGGATGAAAAAACAAAAATCTGTGAATCCGTGGATAGCTAGTGAAACAGCTTCATTGAACCACGAAGAGCACGAAGGTTTTCTTCGTGTCCTTCGTGGTAAAAAATGTAGCCAATCATCAACCGCTTTTACCACTACCTCTGTGTACTCTGTGGTTTCTAAAATCTGGTTTGGTTCGACTCAAGTAAAACACAGAAACTGTCTGAGAATCCACAGATTTTAAAGATTACACAGATTTTTGGTTTGTCGTCTGCAGAATCTGCGTAATCTGTGGATTCTTATTTTTCGGGTCTGACTTAGTCGGTGGAGGGCGGGGGCAGACCGCGTTCGCGGCGTCCGTCTTTGTATTGCAGGTTTTGCAGCATGACGGGCTTGCCTTTGCGGACTTGAAACATATCCAGATCGCTGGCAACGATGCTGTTGGGGAAGATGGCTTGGGCTTCGGCCAGAATGTCTTGCATCCGGTAGCGGCGGCTGACATGATGCAGCACCAGCAATTCCACTTCGGCGTTGCGTGCGAGGCGTGCGGCTTCAGCCGCGGTGATGTGCCCATGGGCGCGCGCTAGTTCCCGATCTGCATTCATATAGGTTGCTTCGATCGCCAACAGATCCGCCCCGTGCACGACTTTGTGGAGAGGGCCGGTGTGGCTCACATCTCCCACAAAACAGAGTTTGGCCCCGCGCTGCGCTTCGCCGAGCACCTCGGATGGGTGGATCGTGCGCCCATCGGCCAGGGTAACGCTGTTGCCCGCGGATAATTCTCGGCGCACCGGCCCCTGTGGCACTTGCAGCGCGGCAGCTTTGTCCGCCAGAAAGGGACGGCGGCTCTTTTCCTCAAAGACAAAGCCAAAACAATCTGGCCCGCGATGGCTCACCGGAAAGACAGTGAGCGCAAAATATTTGTCCTCGAAGAGCAACCCCGGCTCAATACGATTCAGCGAGACCCCAACATTGGGGATCTGCCCTGGGCCAAAGACCACTTCCATCAACCCGTGAACTCGGTTGAGCGTTGCACCACCGCCATAGATATTCAATTCATCCAAGGCTTCCCAGCGCCCCAGCGTGCTGGCCAGCCCACCCAAGCCGAGAATATGATCGAGATGGCCGTGGGTGAGCAGGATCTTGTCGAGACGCCGAAACCCAAGCCCACTGCGCAGCAATTGGCGCTGAGTGCCCTCGCCACAATCGATCAGAAAACGGTGCTCGTTGATCATCACGATTGCCGACGATAAGCCACGATGAACCGATGGCGCGGAGGCGGAAGTGCCCAAAAAGACCAATTCAAACAAAATGGCGATCCTTCATCCTAGAATTGACACTTTTAGACTTGCGCAAACCTTGACACAGGCTCCAGCCGTTGATCAATGGTCGCCCCGGGCAATCCTTATGCTGCTGCGCAAGTCGTCGTTATCTGTGTCAGTTTAATGGATTCCCCCAGGCATGGCAACTATTTGCGTTTTCGGTGGGAACAAAGACGGGGACGACTGGTGGATCGCCCCCGCAGATTGCTGTCGCTGGTGAGATAAATGTGCTGTCTACTCGTGGCCCAGAATTGGGTGCGGCTGATAAGGCGCTTCGAGGCTGGCGATCTCCTCCGCCGAGAGTTGAATCTTCAGAGCAGCGAGCGCCTCGTCGAGTTGGTATATCTTACTGGCCCCGACAATCGGCGCGGTGATGCCCGGCTTGTGTAACATCCAGGCCAGGGCGATCTGCGCATTCGAGACCCCGTGCGCCTGCGCGAGCGCGTGCACCCGTTCAAGCGTGGCAAAATCATTCGCCTGATAATACATGCGGTGTGCAAAATCATCACTCTTGCTGCGCGCCGTCTCGCCACTCTTGTCGGGCTTGCGATTGCCCGCCAGAAAGCCCCGTGCCAGTGGGCTCCACGGGATCACCCCGATGCCCTGGTCGCGGCAGAAGGGGATCATTTCGCGCTCTTCTTCGCGATAGACCAGATTGTAATGATTCTGCATGGCCACAAAGCGTGTCCAGCCGTTGAGCTTTTGGGTGTAGACCATCTTCACAAATTGCCAGGCATACATGCTGGACGCGCCAATGTAGCGCGCCTTGCCCGCTTTGACGACATCGTGCAGGGCTTCGAGCGTCTCTTCGATTGGCGTTTCGTGGTCAAAGCGGTGGATCTGGTAGAGATCGACATAATCGGTGCCGAGTCGGCGTAGTGACGCGTCGATGCCATCCAGAATGTGTTTGCGCGACAGCCCGCGCTGGTTTGGTTTGTCCCCCATTGGGTTATAGACTTTGGTCGCGATGATTACTTCATCCCGTTTGGCAAAGTCGCGCAGCGCGCTGCCAGTCACTTCTTCGCTCACACCCAGCGAATAGACATCCGCAGTGTCGAAGAAATTGATCCCCTGTTCCAGTGCATGGCGGATAAAAGGGCGGCTCTGTTCTTCATCGAGCACCCAATCGCGCCAACGGGGTGTGCCATAAGTCATCATGCCCAAACAGAGGCGCGAAACCTTTAGGCCGGTCTGGCCCAACTGTACATAGTCCATGCTGTCTCCTTCTGACGACTCTGCGCGGCGGGGTGGTCTGCGGGGAAAAGTGGACTATACCGCCCAGGTTCAAACGCCGAACTCAAAGCAGCGATCAATCGTCAAAAATATTCAGGCTGATATATTTGCTGCCATCGTCGGGCAAGACGGTGACGACCACGCCGCTGGTCAAAGTGCGGGCAACCTGGATGGCACCAGCCACCGCTGCCCCCGCGCTGATGCCGACAAAGAGACCCGCCTCGCGGGCCAACCGCCGCGTCATCTGCCAGGATTCGTCCGGATCCAACCGCAGATCCTGGTCGATCAGATTTTCATCCCAGATCGCCGGAGTAATTGCCGTTTCCAGATATTTCAAGCCTTCGATCACCGCTAATTCGTCGCTGGGCTGTAGGGCCACCAGTTGGATCGATGAGCGTTGGGCTTTGAGAAACCGCCCCGCCCCGACAAAGGTGCCCGTGGTGCCCAACCCGCAGACAAAATGGGTGATCGCCCCATCCGTCTGCTGCCAGATCTCTGGGCCGGTTGTGTCGTAATGGGCCCGCCAGTTGGATGGGTTGTTATATTGATTGGCGTAGTAGTAGCGCTCGGGCTCGTTGGCGACCAGGTCACGCACCAGGCGAATCGCGCCGTCCGACCCTTCGAGCGGGTCGGATTCGATCAACGTGGCCCCATAGGCTTTGGCCAGCGCCTTGCGCTCTTTGCTCACATTGCCGGGCATCACCAAATGGACGGGGTAGCCCTTGAGCGCACCGATCATGGCAAAGGCAATCCCTGTATTGCCCGAGCTGCTGTCGATCAGAATTTTGCCCGGGGAAAGTTCACCTGTTTGCTCGGCATCTTCGACAATCCGCAGCGCTGCCCGCGCCTTGACCGAGCCACTTGGGTTATACCATTCCGCTTTGGCGTAGATGCCCACTTGCGGCGCGACCCCATACCGTTGCGCAAATTCGCTCAGATCCAATAAAGGCGTATTGCCAATTTGTTCGAGCACTGTACTCGGATTATAGGCGTGAGTTGCTTCGAGTGTCATAGCTGGTTAGGTGGAACAGATTGAACAATCAACGAAGAGACGGATCGTCACATCTCTTCGTTGATGCTGATAACCGATGGTACGCAATTAAGCGAGGGCAAGTTCCCGCGGCGCGGCTTCCTCGTGCCCATTGCGAGAAGGCATACCGCAAAATTGTTCGTAATCGATCAACTCGGTGATCGTGGGATGATCGCCACAGACCGGGCAATCCGGGTTGCGCTGGATCTTCAGCGTGCGGAAGCTCATGTCCAGGGTATCGATCATCAACAGTTTGCCGATCAGCGGCTCACCGATGCCCAAAATCAACTTGATCGCCTCGACGGCCTGGATCGAGCCGACGATGCCGGGCAATACGCCCAAGACCCCGGCTTCGGCGCAACTGGGCACTTCACCAGGCGGCGGCGGATCGGGATACAAGCAGCGGTAGCAAGGGCCCCCTTCGATGCCGTGCTCGTGGTCAGTGGGTTGGAAGACCGTGGCCTGCCCTTCGAACATGAAGATGCTGGCATCAACCAGCGGCTTCTTGAGGAATTGGCAAGCATCGTTAACCAGATAGCGAGTGGGGAAATTGTCCGACCCGTTGAGCACCATGTCGTACCCGCGGATGATCTCCAGCGCGTTGTCGCTGGTGAGCGGTACCTGGTGGCCGATCACCGTAATATCGGGGTTGAGGTCGACCAGGCGATCGCGTGCCGAATCGACCTTGGTGCGCCCCACATCTTTCAGGCCGTGCAAGACCTGGCGCTGCAGGTTAGACTGATCAACCGTGTCGAAATCGATGATGCCAATCGTGCCCACGCCGGCCGCCGCCAGATAGAGCGCCGCTGGGCTGCCGAGACCACCCGCACCGATCAGCAACACTTTGCTGTCCAGCAACTTGATCTGCCCGGCCTCCCCGACTTCGTTCAGCATGGTGTGGCGGCTATAGCGAATGCGTTGCTCTTCGTTGAGGAAAGTAGGCACCTTGAACGAAAAGCCCGCGTTCTTCCAGCCATTAAAGCCGCCGATCAACGAAATAACATTCTTGTAGCCCATCTCCTGCAGGTTGCGCGCGGCCAGCGCCGAGCGTACCCCACCGGCACAATAGAGAACCACGGGCTCGTCCCGATTCGGCTGATGTTGCTCGATCTGCAATTCGAGATAGCCGCGCGGGATAAAGGTCGCGTCGGGCAAATGGCCCTGCACAAACTCATCGCGCTCACGGACATCGACCAGCGTTAACTGCTCGCCGGCATCTAATTTCTGTTTTAATTGGGCCGCGGAAATCTCGGTAATCTGGCTTTTGGCTAGATTAACAAGTTGGTCGCGGTTCAGGCGATTACTCATAATCAGTGGATCCTCTCTACTACCCTTGACCGCCGGCCATTGCTGGCACAATCGAGACTTGGTCGCGTTCTGCGACCGGTGTGGCTAGCCCTTGTAATGTACGAATTTCGCTTTCGTTGACAAAAATATTAATAAAGCGCTTGACATTGCCCTCGCCATCCAGCACTTTTTCAGCGATGCCAGGATGTTGCTGGTCGATCGCCTGGATCAGGCTGGCGATGTCGGCGGCGCTCGTCGACAATTTTGCTTGCCCGCCTGTCAGACGGCGCAGCGGGGTCGGGATCAAAACTGTAGCCATGCAAAATTCTCCTCTTTCTCTCAATCATTTCTGTTCGGAGCAGCGTCGCAACCTGTACGCCACAACAAAAAAACAGATTCATCCTGGCGATGAATCTGGCGGAAAATACTTGTTGAACCGGGTTTTGCTGTTCTGGTTTGCGGTTGGACACGAGCAGAAAACACTCCTGTCCAGGGCCTTTACCGGTTTTGCACCAAAGCTCATCGCTTGCGGGTCAATACGCGGGGCAACCAGCCACAAGCTGGCAGCGCCCGCTAGCGACACGAACAAGTGAGATGAAACAACCTGGTGCAAAACTGAATAAACATAAGTGGTGCGTAAATTCCTGAAATTGGGGAGAGTGATTCCCGTTTGGGAGACCCTCACTCCGCCTTGCCTCGCTCAGCCTGACGCCGAGTAAAGATCCTGCAATGGCACTATAAAATTTATACCGGAATTATACGGATAAACGAAGCGCTTGTCAACCCTTGCGCGGTCGGGAAATACGCTCCTGTGGGTTGCGGCGCTGCAATGGGCACCGAGGGGGCAGACAAAATCGCGGCCACCACCAGCGCTATCGAACCGATAGCAGGCGATGACCGCGACAGAATATCCATCTGGGCCAATCAGCAACTAGACAATGGAGGCTTAGAAGGGGGGCTTCAACCCAACCGCTGTATACCCGGTATAGCCGACGCAATACACCACCGCGTTGTTGGCCTCGCGGCAAGCGCGGTACGCGACGACCTCTTCTAAGACAGAGGCACTCGCCAAAAAGAGGGGAATGCTAAAGAGGGTGATAATCAACAGGGAAAAGAAGATTAGATCTTGCCGTTGTGCAGTTGTCATGTTCAGAATCTCCAGCAAGCTCAGACTTTAATCTGGCAACTGGGGAACGATGGTATGGGCGATGAATGTCAGATCAAGTTTCAGCGTCAGGACTATTGCATTGCTAGCAGGCGAGAATCTTCTGACCTGGGGATGGTGTAGACCCAGCTACCTTGCTTACCTATACAGTGGGCTATGCGCGCCGAAAAAATACAGCAAAAGGTAGACAACCCGGGATTTTTCTGTTTGCTGGCCTGAAAAGGCCAATATCAATTGCGCACTGCTGGAGTATTGGCGAGAGATCGCGGGAAGAGAGTGAGGTATTGGGGCGATAAAACACAAAATCGGCTGCGCGTTCCCCCGAGGCGGCAGAGCCGCACGCACAACCGATTTTGTAGCGTTAGTATACAAGGGGCCGGGCGTAAAATCAAATCCGAGGATGGCAATGTTTCGGGTTTTCGTGACGGGTGAACCGTTTTATCGTCGGTGGCTATAATTTTGCTGGGCGATGCTGAACTTGAATCAGTGAGCTTGCAGTCGCGGAGAAGGGAACTGCTGGCCTGGTTTGGCTAAAAATGGTAAACCACAGACCCCCCTTTACATACAACTTGGCTTTGCGGCGACAGATGAATTGCGCTGTATGGCCCAGCTGATCAGCGCGCCGAGCAGGCTCAATCCCCCGGCAAGGAGAAAGAGATAGCTATAGCCCCACTGGGCCGCGATCTGGCCGCCTGCAAGGCTGGCAGAAGTATAAGTAAGCCCCATGGCCATGGAGACAATGCCGTAGGCCAATCCTCGCCAGCGCGCATCGACCAGTTCCATCTGAAAGACTTGGGAGGCAGGCATCCAGACGGCAGCCAGGGCCGTAACCCCCAAAGAGCCGATTGTGGCGCCGAGCCAGTGGGGCAGCAGGGCTAAAGGAAGCAGGCTAAACGCCGCGGCCAGTGTTGTTATCGTCATGAGCCAGGTCTGTCCGTAGCGGGCAGCGAGACGCGGGGCAACCAGGGGCGAAAGTACCCCCGCAAATTGACTGGCTCCGGCAATCAGCCCAATCACCGCTGTCGAGAGGCGTAGATCGGTGTCCATATACGCGCTGCAAAAGGTCTGGCAGACAGCGATCCCCATCTGCGCTAGGTAAACATGCAAGACCAACCAGAAAAATATCCAGGTCGGAAAGGTAGTGGTAGTCTGGGTGAGGTCAGTTGGGCTAGCCTGTGTGGTAGTGCGTACAGCAAAGAGCGGCATGAGGGCAAAAAGCCCCAAAAGGGCCGATAGCCAGAGGCTCAGGCGGTAGGAATCAGGTTGATCGGGCGCATAACCGAAGAAAGTGTAGCCCAGATTTGGCAAGATCCCGGCCAGCAGCGCCCCGATAAATGCCCCAAAGCCGCGTATCATGCTGTTGATGGCATACGCGCTGCTGCGATTGTCGACCGTGGTGCCGCTCATTAACGCGGGCACGAGGTTGATGCTAAACAGAGACCAGCCGACTGAAGTGAGAACCTGAGTGAGCAGCGGCCAGGTGTAGTGCCACGCCGGGGGGAGAAATTCGACCAGCGGAATGACCGCCATCCCCACGACCGTAATGATACCCCCACAAACCATACTCCAGCGAGTCCCAATGTGATTTCCTAAGGCGCCGCTTGGCAGCCCCATCACCATATAAGCAATCGCGCCCACCGCGCTAAAGAGCCCCAGGTATTCCAGCCCATAGCCCAACCGTAGGATATAAAGTGTCTTTGCCAGCGTCTGGACCCCGAGGAAACTGACCGCCAGAATCCCGGTGGCAAGCGTAAGCAGCTGGACATCTCGTGAAAAGCGCGCTTGGGAGAATTGCACAAACATGGCTGAGCCGATCTATCTGGTTGTGAGGATGGGCGCGGTGCCAGTGACGCACCGTATGGGCATTATACAGTAGATTCGCCAATTGGGTTATTGGGCGAGGACTGGTCGGATGATAGCAGAGTCAGTTGGGGAGCGCAGACGCCAGCCATCCGGTTCATTTTACCTGTGAAAAATGGGGTCGCTGGCTGGTTTGGCTGATCACTGATAAACCGTTGACCAGCCATTAGCCCTGTAGTACAATGTCACACGTTGCGTTACATTGTGAGAAGGAATAAGTTATGACTCAGACCCCTAAACCTCCCACTCAAATGGCCTGGCGTGTTATTGACTTCGCCACCGAGCCTAAAGAATATGAACTGTGGGGCACCGTGCCGCTGATCGAACGCCTGGCCGCGGTACACCTCCTTACCCAGAGGATCTATGCACTTCAACGACGTGTTCGCACCGACTTTCAGCCAATTGTTACAGTCATTGAGCGCTGAATCCATCCCCTTTCTCATCATCGGTGGTCATGCTGTCGGTGTACATGGTTATGTACGGGCCACCAAAGACCTGGACATCTGGATCGAGCCTGATGAGCGCCATGCCATAGCTTGGGGCGTTGTTTGCGTGTGATTGGTGTTCAGGTGCCATCTATCGAATTGATGCGGAACCTACGTGAGAGTACAGGCCTGCGTTTAGGTAGCGAAGATAATCGCATTGATCTGCTCTTCCGCGTTGCCGGCGTCGAATTTGCTTCCAGCTACGCGCGCCGGGTCGAGATCGATATCGATGGTGTAAGAATCTCTTTTATTGGCCTTGAGGATCTACGCGCTAGTAAGCTCGCTGCTGGCCGCCTGCAAGACCTAGCCGACCTAGAAAATCTCCCTACCGAATAATCCAAGCGACCGGTCAACGCCGCGGTGGACACTTGTTCGCCTCGGCGTTTTTTGTTGGGTGCCACCCGCGATTGTCGACCGATAATTTGGGCCTGGAAATGGCGAAAGCCCCAATCTACAGGAGCAGATCGAGGCTTTCTTGACCAACAGCTATTATTTTGGTGGGCGATACTGGACTTGAACCAGTGACCTCACGGATGTGAACCGTGCGCTCTAACCAACTGAGCTAATCGCCCGTGCTCGGTTTGTCATCTACGACTGCCAAGTATATCATAGCGGAACGAAATTGCAAATCACGCAATTCTCAATCTTTGATTGTTCCGGGTAACTTCGAGGAGAGTTAGCTGGGCTGGGAGTTTATTGTGCGGACGAATCGACATTTGTTGCGTTTGTTTTTGTTGGTGGTCATTTTGATGGGCCTGATCGGTGGCTGGTATGCAGATGCTCGCTGGCAAGCCATGGCCCCTTCGCTGGAAACAGAGCTTTCTACCCAGACTGATTGGGTAAGTTTGATTTCAGATTTGGCAGAGGATAGTGTGAAGTTCTTCCAGGGCGCAACGAGCGCGAGCGAATAGCTTGAATTGCCCGGCGTCTTGTTGATCGCGCGGTGAGATCATGCCAGGGGGTTGACTCTCACTCGGCGCTGTATTCGACCGTGGTAACCGCCAGATAATCTCCCTGTACTTCCTCACTTGCGCGGCGCACACCCAGCCGCAGCCCCGTGGTTGGATCATACATGCCCATAATCAATTGATAGGTGCCGCTCGGCAACCCGGCGAGTGACAACGTATATTCGTCGCGCACAATTTCCGCTGGCTGCCAGGTGGGCGTTCCACAACTGTTCCGGCAAGGTTGGTTGTCCCAGCCCACAGCCAGGTGGCCGTTTGGATCTAATAGCTGGACAAAAACTGTGTACGCAGCGCTGGGTGGCCGAGCAGCTTGCCAGTAAAAGGCAACGGTCACGGTGGGTGATGCGCCCCTGTACGAGTGGGTCAGGTCATACCCCAGCAAGTGGATCTGGTCTTCAAAGAGGGCTTGCGTGGCAACTTGGGGCGTTGGCAGTTCAAATTGTGGCGGGAAATAGAGGCTCAACGCTCCGCCATAGGGATCAAATTGGGGGATGCTCGCTGCCCAACGATATTGCTCGGTTAAGATCCGTTGTACCTGCTCAGCTTCACCGGCAATCTGGGCTAGATCAAATTCGGTGAAGGCGACAGCCGCTGCCCCGCGTTGAAGATCGGCCAGGAGCCGGGCATTGTTGACCACTTGATAGCGCGCGACATCGTCATCCGGCCACGTCGGTTGATAGGCAAAGATCGCCATCTCATAACCAGGGTGGACGCGCAGGTTTGCTTCCAGAGCTAGCTGGGGGTTGAACGAGAGCAGGGTTTCGCCCGGCTCGGTGAATCGGCGCAGTAAGTCTGCGGCCCGCTCGACAATCGCCAGTTGATTCTGCCACGGGGTCGGGACATACTGATCCCGCTGAAAGCCGCGCCATTGGCGAGCCCCATGCCCCAGACAGAGGAGGCCGATCAGCAGCCAGAGATAGGGCTGACGGTTGTGTGAGGTACGCTGCAACCAGCGCGCCAGGATCACGCCCGCGGCTACGCTCATCCATGGGAGTTGCAGGGCGTTGTAATAACTGTCGGTAGTGCGCGGAATCAAATGCACGACAAACAGTAGACCAGTCAGCCCGGCCAATGTCACCAGAAGCCAGCCGCTGGTACGATTGACATCCTCGGTGGAAGCATGGCGGGTGGACCAGAGTTGCCAGATCCCCACCAGGCCCGCGGCCACGGTTGCCCCGATCAGCAGTAGAAAATCTTCCAGCGTGCGCAGTCCCATATTCCAGATGCGCAATTGTTGCCATTTGCTGCGCAACAGGCGGTCGGTGTGGAAACCAAAGATGTCATAGCGCATCAGGTCGCCTGCTGCCAGCCAGTAAATGCCTAAGGTCAACCCGAGGGTGAGGAATGTTGTTCCGCCGAGCAGCATCACTGCTCGTCTGCGCCTGCAACTGGTGATCAGCAGATAGAGTAGCCAGCCCGGCAAGATGGCAATCAGCGAAAAGCGTACGGCAACGGCCAGGCAGAGGAATGCGGCCGCGCCCATATTGCGCCGATCCTCGGTGGGGTCGATCACAGCCCAGCAGAGCGCCGCGGCCAGCAGCAACGCAGCCAGCGCATAGGTGGCTGTATAGGCGAATTGGGCCAGTGCAAAGGAGGAGACAGTAATCAGCGCCAGCGTACAAAATGCGGCATTGCGCCCGCCAAGGTGAGCCGCCGCGCGGACGCTCAGGGCAACCGTTGCCAGCGCAAAGAGGATGGTCAGCGCTCGTCCTTGCGCCAGGCCTTCCCCAAACAGCCGCTGTGCAAGCCCATACACGTAAGGCAACAGCGGCGTTTGCGTATAGGCAAAATCTCGGTAGAGCAGCTTGCCTTCGTAGACCAGTTTGCTCGCCCAGAGATACCAGCCTTCATCCAAATTGACCTGGCGAGCATAGAAGAGGAAGACCAATTGGGCAATGAGGAGGAGCAGCAGGCCGGGGAGGCCAATCAAATCACGCCAAACCACAACGCGCTGGGCGTTTTGTGGCTTGGCGTGATCATCAGGCGTGACGGGTAGCATCCCTGCAGAAAGTGGGCTTACTGTTGCAACGCTGGGTCATGGATGCAGGCCTGACCGCGCTGGCGATTGAAATAATCGCACAGGATGATGTAGGGCGCTCGCCAGTTCTTTTCGTTGATCTGGCTGGGCTCCATGATCGCCCACCAATATTGTTCTTCGTCGCTGGCATTGCCATCGGCGATCCAGTCGAGATTGGGCATGGTGAGCAGGCTCATCACGCCGATCCACGGTTGCCAGTTCTCAGCCGCGTAGATGTAGGCCCGCTTGAGGTAATCCCCCTGCACCATCTGATCGATCCCCGCGTCGGCTCCATGCCATTTATAGGACGGGTTGACCGGGTCGGTTGTCCAGCCAAATTCGAGCAACACGACTCGTTTGTTGGTGTCGCCATAGCGCACCATAATGGCGCGGATATCTTCCACATGGCGGAAGACAAAGAAGCGATAGCCACCATAGGCCGGGTTGCTGACTGCCTCGGCGGGGTCGGTTTCGGGCGGTGCGGCAAAGCCCGCGCCATGCACGCCGAGCATATCAAAACAGCAATTGCTGTTGCCGCCCATGGCCTGATACATCTGCTCGTAGAAGATGTCGTCGGGCATGGCGTTGTTGTCGTTGCTGCCGGTGGGGGCCATCCCCGCGCTGATCACAATCGCGTTGGGGTTAGCCCGTTTGATCGCGGCGTAGGTCTGGCGCAAAAATTCGACATACTGGGCCGGGTTCGGGCGATTGCCTCCCCACTCGCGGGCGAGGTTGGGCTCATTCCAAATTTGGTAGGCTTGGATGCAACCCCGCGAGCCGGCCTGGCAGTTGTAGCGGCTGGCCAGCGCAAAGGCAAAATCAGCAAAGTTGCTGGCGTTCCCTGGCGGATGACCGGCCCAGAAATTGGTCAAATCGGGGTCGCTGCTCAAACGGGCCAGGAGTTGCAAGCCGCTGGCGTTGACTTCGGTGACCACGCGGTCGGCCAGGCCCCAATCGAATTGTCCTTTGCCCGCACCTTCGATGGTTTCCCAGGCAAAACTCTGTTTCACCCAGTTAAAACCGGCTTCTTGCATCAATTGCAGGTCGCGCACGGCAATTTCTGGCTTCCACCAAAGAAAGGCTTGTGCCCCAAAGTCAGGGCTGCGCATCGATGGCGCCTGGAAGGTGACATTGCTACTCGGCGGGGTGGTTGGTTGGGCCGCTGGTTCCTCGCCTGGCTCTCCGGCTGGGGCACCGGCGACTGGGGCCGTTGTCGGGACAACCGCAACTTGCTCAATGTCTACAAATTCGGCGGAAACCCAGCCCAATAAGCGCCCATTTTCGGCGATCTGGACCCAGGCATTGTCCTGGCTACGCCCGACAATATTGTAGCGTTGCCCTGTGCTGGCCGAGCCAACAACGTTGCCGGTGGTGCTTGGCTCGCTGCGAATATTGAGCAAATCAGCATTGATCACGCCGATGGTCTCGGTTTGCGGCTCCGGCGTGGCTGTCGCTGCCGCGGGTGGTGCTGCTGTTACCGGTTGCGCCTCGCCACCTGCCGGTGCAGGCGTAGGCGGAATTGCTTCGGTTTGCCCGCTGCCCATCGGCGTTTTGGTCGGCGTTGGGGTTGGCTCGGGGCCACTGCCCCAACAGCCACTCAGGACCAGCACCAAAATTATGCCCACAATCGCTTGTTGCATAAAACCCTTATGCCGCGCTGGCTGATTTCCCGCAGCGTCCCGCCCCTTGCCGAACCAATGATCGGCCAAAGTTTGCATAAGCCCCAGACTATAGACTTGTAGCTTCGTCATACCATCCTCTATTCTGCAACGTCTGCTGCTGCTCCGTGGCAATCCAGTGCATGGGAACCGGACGTTGCGCCCCTGAATTACTTCGGCAAGGTTTTTAAGGCTTCAAAGGCGGGGCGACCCGAGACCCGGAAGGCGGCCATTTCCCCTTCGTTAAAATTCAAATTCCATAAAAAGGGCACACCTACCCAGTCCCATTCACGCATCATCAAAAAGGCCCGGACAATATATTGTGCCTGCATGCCTTCGGTGATGTAGGCCTCATACTCATAGCCGGGGAAGGGCGTGGGGGTGCTGCCCCAGCCAAATTCGGTGGGCCACAAGCGTTTGTTGACATCTCCATTCGCCACCATCACCTCGCGATAGGCTTCCATGGTGCTGCGGAAATAGAAGCTGCGATGGTCAAAATGCGAAGGGGGCGGCGTGTAACGTCCGGCTTGCCAATCTTGAACAGTAGCCTCCGGCGTATTGGCAAACCCACTCGGGTGTACGCCAATGCCATCGCTGTACTGCGCCAGCCCGTGCGCGTACATCCCTCGCAAATAATCGACATCGTCCACGGCAACGGGGCTGTTACCCGCTGGCGTCGGTGCCCCGCTGATCACCAGGATCGACGGGCAATTGGCCTTGCTGGCCGTATAGGTTCGCCGCAAGAGATCCATGTACATGGCTGGATCAAGCGGAAAGCCTTCCCATTCGCGTTGTAGATTTTGCTCATTCCAGACTTCGATGGCACCCAGGCGGCCACAATACCGGGCCGCGACTTTGCCAACAAAATCGGCATAGAGATTAAAGTCGTTGGGTGGCCCACCGCTGCCCGGTTTGTCGGGGCGGGTCCACTGCGGCGCGGTGAAGATACTGAACAGGACATTGATGCCGTTGCCATGCATGGTATCGATGATCTGATCTGCCTCGCTCCAGTTGATCGCTCCCGGGTGGTCTTCGATAAATTCCCAGCGCAATTGCTGTTTGACCCAGGTGAAGCCAATTTCGTGGATTTGGCCGGCAATCGCGCCACGATCGCCATTTTGCCACAAGTGGGCCTGAATGCCATAAGCAAAGAAGCCGCCACCCGCGGGTGGTGGGGCCGCGGCCACCGCGGCTGGGGCTGCTGTGCTGGTCGTCCCTTCCGTAGGCGGTGCCACAGCTGCCACTGGTAGCTGCGGAATTTCTTCAGCGCTTAAGCGGGGCAGATCCGCAAACGAGCCACTCTGTTGAACCAGGGCGGCGGAAATCCATGCCTCCTCTACGCCATCGAGCGAGACTTTGTACCAATCGCTATTGGGGCTGTAAGCAATCACCGGGAGGCGAGTATTCGCCCGCACAGTACTCACCACCGCGTATTGGGTGCCTGGCCCGCCACGCACATTCATATTGGCAGGGCGGATGATCGCAACCGGTGCGCCGCTTGTGGTGTGCGCTGGCTGCGCGGCAACGGGTGCCGCGCTCGCCGTCGTAGCTGTGAAGGCCTCGGTGCTTATGAGCGTTGCGGTCGGGGTGGGCAACAGAATCTGGGCGCTTGCACCATCCGGCGTGGGCGTCGGCAACAGGCTGCTCGATGCGTTGGTTGAGCGGGCGACTGAATTGCTCGGTTGCAGCAGATCGTTCGCAACCCAGCCCGTGCGTCCGGTGCTTGTCACTCGCACGCGCGTCCACCCTTCGGCAGAATTGGTGGTGAGAATGGAAACTTCGCTGCCTGGCTCTAGCTTGGCGAGGATCAGGTAGGTAACGCCTGGCCCTCCCCGCAGATTGACCCGGGTGGAGGCTGTAATAATGGCAGTCGTTGTTTCGGTGGTGGTTTGAGCAACAGGAAGTGCCCAGACTGAACGCTTAAGGAAGGGAGAACTATCGAAGAGTAAGACTGCAAAGAGCAGCGCCCCAATCAGGCGAAGACCAGTGGCCGGTTGAGCGGCTAAACGCACGGCTGCATCCTCCATAAAAGAACGCGCAGCGAGGCTTCGTTCCCACAAAGCCCCGCTGATCCAGAATCATCAATTGAGAAAGTTATTTGGGCATACCGGCGAGTGCATTGTAGACCGGCAAGGGCGAGCCACCGGGGTCGACAATGCCCCATTGGGCCTTTTCTGTGCCATTGGCCACCATGCGGAAGTTCAGGTTCCAGAGGAAGGCCGGGCCAACCCAGCCCCAGTTCCTCATCATCTGGTAGGCTTCAACGGTCCATTGGGCCTGTTCTTCAAAGGTATTATCGTCGGCATATTTGTAGCGAGCATCAAACGCCCCACCCGCGGCCCAGCCAAACTCAGTCGGCCAGATCTTCTTGTTGCCCGCGCCATAGACATTCATGATGTTCCAGTAGCCTTCCATCGTGCTGCGGAAGCTCCAGGAGTGGTGGGGAGAGTCGCAAGCGCCGTTGAAGCTGTTGCCGCTGACCTGAATGGCATCACAGGCCTCTTGCCAGGTTGCGCTGGCTGGCACATTGTACCCACTGGGGTGAGCGCCAATCCCATCGGCGTAATTGGCCAGGCCTGCCTGGAACATGCCTTCCAGGTATTGGAAATCATCAATTGCAAAGGGTGGCGCGCTACCGGCTGGCGTCAACGCCCCGCTGATCACATACATCGACGGGCAGGCTGCTTTGATCGCCGCATAGGAAGGCGCAAGCAATGCCACATACTCCGCAGGATTCAGCGGCTTGTTGCCCCATTCATAGTGCAGATTTTGCTCATTCCACACTTCAATGGCCTTCAGCGCTGAACCACAATATTTGCCAGCAACTGCCCCGTTGAAGCTGGCAAAGGTTTGCGGATCCAACGGCGGGCCACCGACGCTGGCATCAAACCCAGGCTCGCGGGCCCAATCTGGCGCGTTAACGGTGCTGAAAAGAATGTTGACACCCGAAGCGTTGGCCGCGTTGATGATGGTGTCCATCGGCCCATATTCAATATGGCCCTGCGTATTTTCAAACCGCTTCCATTCGATCTGCTGCTTGATCCAATGGAAGCCCATGCCCGTGGTCAGGCCCATGACCAGGCCTTCGTTGTTGGCATCAACCATGTGGGCCTGAACGCCGTAGCCAAATGAGCCACCACCGGACGGTGGCGGGGCGGCGACCGGTGCAGCCGGTGGCGGAGCCGCGGCTGGCTCTTCGGCGGGGGCCTCTGCTGGCTGCTGTTCGCTGGTCGAGGCCGCTGCAACTGGGGCGGCTGCCGCTGCTACAGGTGCAGAAATGTTTTCGGCAACGGCCACCGGGCCTGTGTCCCCCGACGTGCTAACCAGTTGACCAATGACCCAGCCCTGTGTGTCATTGCCAACGTCGATCTGCCACCAATCGCCCGCCTGGTTCTTGGCGATGATGTCGTAGGTGCTGCCTTGCGTAATTTGCCCCAGGATGGTGTAGTTCGTTCCTGGGCCATTCCGCACATTGAGGATCTGCGACGCAACCACTTTGGGTGCTTCAGCCGCTGGCACCTGTTCGGTGCTGGCTTCTTCTGGCGTGCCTGCTTCATCTGTCGCTGCGGCTGCGGTAGCATTGCTGTTGCCTAGCCCAACAACCGTGGAATGGACCGCGCTCAGGGCTTCGCCCCGTTCCGTGACCAATTGCGTATCGATGCGCAGGTCACTGCTGCCCGCGGTGAAGTTGAACCCAGCATTGTCGAGCGGGCGGGTGTCATTCGCGACCAACGCCCCTTCGCTGTTGTAGACCGTATAGGCAATCGCCAGGCGGCCACTGGCTTCGGGCAACTCGAGACCCTGCTGGAATTGCAATAGGACATTCCAGATATTGGGATCAATATCGCTGGTTGCTTGCAGACTTACGTTGGTGACATTGTGCCGGCGCAGCAGATTTAGCTTGTGCGTAATGCTGCGCGCATTTTCCAGGTAGACCGTCCGCTCCAGGCCCTGGTCGTCGATATATTTGTAGGTATAAGTGCCAATCGACTCGTCGAACAAGACTTGTTCCAACAAGCGCGGGTTGTCCAGATTGAGGGAAATTTCGCCATTGCTGCCATTTTCGGCCTGGACTTGCCCCAGCAAAGGCTGGAGTGATTCCTGATAGCCCTTGAGCAAGGCATAGGGGCCGCTTCGTTCGACCGAAGTGGCTGGCAACTCAAATTGTAATTTGCGGCGCTCCACTTCCCCGGTGGCAAAGCGCAGCAGCGCGTCCATCTCGCCCCCGGCCTGATACGCCCGCGGATCGATCGGCGCAGGAACAATCAGCTGGTCGACCACCTGGCCCAGACCTCGCCAATCGTACCCTTTGGTGTCCCATTCTTCTGCGGAAATCTGGGTGGCCCCTTCCACACGGACACCAAGCGTCTTGCCGAGCGCGTGGAGCCGCTCTGCCAGCCGTGAGATCAGATGCACAAAATCGGCGCGTGCACTAGGCAGAGCATCCACCCCGCGGTAATCGATGATCACGCCTGGGTAATTATTTTCGATCACCCGTTGTTCAATGTCGTTGAGCTGATTGTCCTGCTGGCCGGGTTCGATCAGCAGGTTGTTGATCAGGTCAGTGCGCACATTGGTGACGGTAAAGCCATCGCCTTCCCAGTTGCGGATCACGGGCATCACCGGCACGGACGCGGCAACGGCAGGCAACGCACCATCTAATGCGCCGTCCCCACGTAGATACAGCCCTGCCTGTTTGACGGCCACAACAGAAACCCCGGCTGGCAACTGTCCATCCAGCCCCAGATCTGCCGCAACCGCAGGAATCGGCGGGTTGGTCTGCATCACCATAAAGCTCTCTGGGACATAATCCACAAAGGCTTCAATGATGTCATTGGCCACCAATATCTGGTTGGGGATGTGTGCCCAGCGCTCTCCATTCCACGCGTAGACGCCCAACGTTTCGTAGGGGGTGCTTTCGTTCGGGATGGGGATGGTCACTAAGAGCTGGCTGGGATCCGTGCCGCGAATATCCAGCTCATAGATCGGGCTTTTGGGTACCAGAAAGTCGGGTAATTGGTTCGCCGCTGCCAAGAGTTGTGCATTGACCTGCCCCGCCAAAAAGTCGGCGCGGGGGGTGCTGCTCAGCTGGGCTAAGAAGGTCGACACAACGCCTTCGGCAGGGAAACTCGCCACTGTGCCATCAGGGTCAGTTACCGATCCACCATCCGTCGTCACGCGGGTATAGGTGAACAATTGCAGGCGATCCAATAGGCGAATTGGCGGCAGAAGCAAGACTGCCACAATCAGGACTGGGATCACCACCAGGGTAACGATCCACCCAAGGGGGCCTTCGACTAGGCGAGTAAAACCACTCCAACTCGGCGAACGCCGCTCCAGGCGACTATGCTGCATACGGTATCAACTCCTTCACGTCAAAAATCTACAAACGTTCCATATCGGCTTCGGCAACGGACGAGAGCAAGGAATGGCTAATTGGCGCGCTAAAATTGATACAGAAACTTGTAGCCAGTCTGTATATCTTAGCATAATGGGGGAATCGGCGAAAATATGAAACCGAACTTGGATCACGTGGGATATAATGGACAGCGTGTTTGCACCAAAGGCCTAAACTGTTCGATCTGAATTGCCCAATCATTCTATTCATGAGTACATACAGTATAATATCATTATGGCGTTTGATGATCCGATAAACTCACCTTTCCCTTCTCATTATACGAGCCGTCCTGGCAGGCCCCGCCGCCGTTGGTTAGAGCGGCTGTTGTTGGTCGGCTTTTTGTTCTGCTTGCTGGTTGGGTTGGTTACCCTGTCTGCGCTCTGGCAACTTTACCGGGCCCAGCAACCAATCATCCAGCTTGATGATCCACTCGCCAGTATTCGGGCCGACCAGGTCGTGGCTGGGCTGGCAGTCGCCGAGCTGGCCGGTGATCCAGCCGATGCGTTGGCCTATCAGGCCATCCAGGCCGGCCATTTAGAAACGGGCCGCGCCGCGCTAATGTTTCATCATTTTCCCAGTGGGGCCACCCAGCTTAACTTACTCCTGCTGATGGCGCAACACTATAGCCAACAGGGCGAAAGTGAAATTGCTGGCCTGCTCTTCCATCAGGCCCGGGCTGTCATTCTGCTGGATGGTTCTTTTGGTTCGCTGGAACGCAGCCAGGCACTGTTGCAGATTGCCCAGGGTCTGGCCGAGATTGGCAAGCTGGCAGAAGCCCAGGACATTGCCACCCAGACGCTGATCGCTGTGCGCCGTGCGCCCGATCTCCTGCCGGCTCAACGCAGTGAATTCTTTACCAATCTGCGCCCGCTGGCCGACCAATTGGCCGATGTGACGCTGCGTCAGCAATTGGCCGAGTTGGTCCGCAATCCATTTTTTGCCACCCAAGATGACCTGGTACAACTTGAGCGAATTGAGCGTCGCGCGATGCCAATTGCCTATGCGGATGCGCTTAAGACGGCCATTGGTACGCGTCAACAGCGCGCCCGGGAATTGGTAAATCGCATCAACTTTACCGGCGGCGTTGACATCGGCCCCGAGCAAGCTGCCCTGCAGGAATCGCTCCTGGCAGAAGACCAGGCCTGGATTGGGTTTGTTGCCGAGCAACAGCAAAGCGGCCTCTCGCCGAATCAACAATTATGGCTCCTGTTGGCACAACGCGATTGGCTGCTCCTCAAACTGCGGATCGCCAGCGGCGCTTTTGGGTTGGCTTTGGTGCCTGCCTGGGAAGCAAATCACTCGGCCTATCTGCGCGAACTCAACGCCGTGACCGGGGCGATCGATGGGCTCTTGCAAAATATTGCTGCTGCCGAGGGGGATCCGCTCGCCCAAGCCACCTTGCGCCTGGCTGCCCGTCAATGGTTGGTCTTGCAGCATGAACTGGGCCACTATCCCGACAGCTCGGCTGAACAATTGAACGAGCGACTGTTGGCCGCCCAAAGCGAATTGACCCAGTTGGGGAGCCCGATGGCCTTCCCGGTTGCCTATGCTGCAGACGCGGTGCCGCCCGGCTTTCGCCTGCAATCGGCCCCGTAATTCAATACACAATTTTACACAATTTCATGTCTGGAACCCCCCTTTAACGTCCTGGCGAAATGATTGGTTCCCCACTTGTTCAAACTCGTTTGTGGCCAATTTGAGGGCCCAAAACCGAGCTTGACAAGCCCCGTTGCTTCTCGTATACTGTTGTTAACCTATTGTTTACTCGCCGTTATTCAACGATGAATTCAGGCTACTGGCGAGTTGCTTCTTAATTGCCGATAACCCTGGCTGGACTGGCATCAGGTTGTGTCGTGGAGGAGCAGCATCATGGTAATTACAGGATTCAAACTGAATATTGGGGATAAGACATCGTCTATCGTGCTGTCCTTCCTACCTTGTGTGTAACGCCCAGGCATGTGCCTGGGTGTTTTCTTTGTTCTGCAAACGGTTGCTAGCCGATTACTAGTCTCTGACCCTTCTAGCCGTTTCCGTTTCCAGATCGAGTTGTTGCGCGATCAAATGACAATCCCAAACTGGGTTGAGGATGCTGTAAACGAAAAGGAGAGAATCTGATGGATTCAGCAGCAAGCAGAATTGTGAAGGCTCGCCAATATGCCAAAGAGCGAGATCGCCGAGTCCGGGTTTGTAGTTTCGAGGTTGAACTGCATGGCGAAAATGCCAATCATACCGTTGTGTACGATCGCGGTGATTGGCGCTGCGACTGCGAAGAGTTTCACTTGCAGCGTGTCTGTGCCCATATTATAGCGATGGAACGGGTTCTGGGAGACTCGGTTGACCCCGCGGTGATGACCCAACCCGCGAGCATGGAGTCAGCCGCCGGTCGCCTGGTCAAAGCCCAACAATATGCCGATGAACGCGACCAACGCTTGCGGGTCGTGAGTTGCGAAGTTGAATTGCGCGGTGAACATTCCACCCATACCATCACCTATGACGCGGCGATCTGGGAATGTGGTTGTGAAGAATTTGTGCTGCGGGGGGTCTGTTCCCATGTGATGGCCCTGGAAGAGATCCTGGGGGAGGCCGTCGAGCCAGCAATGTTGAGCGCGACGATCCCCGTGGCGGTATCCTAAAGCCCCAGGTCCCGAGCTTGTAGCGAACTCTAGAACAGACAGCGTCTGCAATGCTTCTGCGTAAACACGAGGATTGCAGACGCTTTTTATTAAACAGTATCTAAAAACGCTTTCAATATCCCATTCACAGATTCCGCAGATTCCCCAGCAAAAAGTCAGCAATCTGTAACCTTTGGTGGCTGGGGATTCCCAGGCTGTTTCGTGGTTTTTTGGAGCAATCCGTTAAAATTGATTCCAGCTTGTTGCCCCGTGTTCCCTCTGCCTGCCGCGTGAAATCTTCTGCCCTCTGCTGTATCGCCCCAGCCACTTTCGCTGTTCGTGAAGGCCCCAGCAGCTTGATTACACCCATACGCCAGATTGCTTGGGTGTTTTGGTTGGGTTGTGCTATGCTGGTTTGTCGGCATTTTTGGCGCGCGGCTCACTGCCAGCCACCGCGCTATTGACCTGTTTTGTTCGAGGTGGGTTTGAAGCGTACAACACAATTGTTGATCGGCCTGGCCATCAGCGCCCTCTTTCTCTATCTGGTTTTACCGGGGTTGCACTTGGCCGAGGTTGGTCAGGCCTTGCGCACAGCCAATTACTGGTGGATCCTCCCCGGGATCGGCGTCTATTTTGTGGGCCTGTGGGTTCGCAGCTGGCGTTGGCACTATACGCTGCGCCACTTCCGGGTGATCCCCATTGCCCGGCTCTACCCGCTGGTCTGCATCGGCTATTTTGGCAACAATATCTATCCGTTCCGCGCGGGCGAAGTCCTGCGTTCGTATGTTTTGCGCCAAAAAGAGGGGATTCCCATCTCTTCGAGCCTGGCAACGGTGATCATCGAGCGCGTGTTCGACGGTTTGGTGATGCTCTTATTCGTCTTCCTGGCCTTGCCCTTTGCGCCCGCTTTGCCACCCTTCTATCGCAATGCCGTCATCGGCTTGACCACTTTGTTGCTGATCGCAACCGCATTGTTCGTCTGGATGGCTGCCCATCCCCGGCAGATGACCACTTTCTACCAGTGGAGCGCCAATCACCTTTTGCCCGCTGCCATTCGGCCCCGCATCGATGACTTCTACGAGCGCTTCATGGCTGGCTTGCATAGCCTCAGCCAGGCCAGCGACGTGGGCATGATCTTTGCCACCAGTGTGGTGATCTGGCTGCTGGAGACGGTCAAATATTGGTTTGTCATGCACGCCTTTGCGTTCGAGGTGAGCTTTTTGGTGTTGATGTTGATGAATGGTTTGGTGAATCTCGCCACAACCTTGCCCTCCGCGCCGGGCTACATTGGCACATTCGACACCCCAGGCATCGAAGTCTTGAAACAATTTGGCGTCCCGGCAAATGTGGCCGCGGGATATACATTCACTTTGCACGCTGCTTTGTGGGTACCCGTAACCGTGGTTGGTGCCTATTATTTCTGGCGCGAACAATTGCGCTGGTCGGATTTTGATCGCGCCAAACAGCAGGCTGAGCAGACTGTTCATGAAGCGCGTTCGCATGAGTGATCATGATCAACAAGCATGGGGTGTGAAGCGTCACCTTTTGAATCTGGTCTGTCGAGCGCGTCTCAAATGACCAGCAAAAGCGTATAAATCTTCATAGCCGAATTTTTGGTTATGGAAAACACAGAAGCTGCCTGAGAATCCACAGATTTTAAAGATTACACAGATTTTTGGCTTTTCTCCTGGAAAATCTGCGCGAATCTGGTAATCTGTAGATGGGATTTTGCAAGCGTTTTTAGATGCTGCTTAGGCCTGTGTAAGCTCTACATAAATGTTCCTCGACAAGGAGTCGTATCGATGAAAAATACCATCGCCGTGGCTGGTACCGGTTATGTCGGCCTCTCGACAGGTACCTGTTTTGCTGATATGGGCAACAGAGTGATCTGTATAGACATCAGCGAAGAAAAGATTGAAATGTTGCGGCAAGGACGCGTGCCGATCTACGAACCGGGGCTCAGCGAAATGCTCAACCGGAACATCCAGGCGGGCCGTCTCTCCTTTACCACCGATTATGCCGAGGCCCTGGCCGACGCCGAGTTTGTCTTTATCTGTGTCGGCACGCCCAGCGGTGTGGATGGCGAGGCCGATCTGCAATATGTGCGCATGGCTGCTCAGTCAATTGCCCAGAACATGACGCGCCCGCTGATTGTGATCAACAAAAGCACGGTGCCGGTCGGCACGGGCGATTGGGTGGCCGATATTATCAAACGCAGCCAGCCGCAACCCATTGCGTTTGATGTGGTCAGTTGCCCCGAATTCACCCGCGAGGGTTCGGCGCTCTACGACTTTATGAACCCGGATCGTGTGGTGGTCGGGAGCAGCAATCCCCAGGCTGCCGAGCAAGTGGGGCAGCTGCATTTCCCTTTGCGCACGCGCATCGTTGTGACTGATCTGCGCACCGCGGAGATGATCAAATATGCCAGCAACGCATTTCTGGCCACCAAGATCAGCTTCATCAACGAGATCGCGGCCATCTGCGAGCGGCTGGGCGCGGATGTGCAGGAAGTGGCCTTTGGCATGGGGCTGGATAAACGGATCGGCCCCGCCTTCCTGAACGCAGGCCTGGGGTATGGCGGCAGTTGTTTCCCCAAGGATGTCAAGGCGCTCGAACACATGGCCTTGGTGCATGGCTCACACCCGGCGCTGCTGCGCGCGGTGATCGACATCAACCGTGATGCCCGGCGTTGGGCGCTGCTGCACTTGCGCGAATTGCTTGGGGGCCGACTGCTGGATCGGAACGTGGGCGTGCTGGGCCTGGCCTTCAAGCCCAACACCGATGATATTCGCGAATCGCCCGCGCTCGACATCATCCGCATGTTGCAGAACGAGGGCGCGCTCGTCACCGCTTACGATCCGGTCGCGATGGCCAATGCCGCCCGCACCAATCAAGCCCTCAAGATGGCCGAAGACCCCTACGAAGTGGCCGATGGGGCCGACGCGCTCTTGATCTGCACCGAATGGAACGAGTTCAAACATCTGGATCTGGTACGCGTCAAACAGGCCATGCGCCGCCCCTACATCATCGATGGCCGCAATATCTACGATCAGGACGTGATGTTTGACCTGGGTTTTGTCTATAAAGCTGTGGGCCGAGGAGCAGGGATAACGAATGGCAACGGAACCATTAACGAAAACTAAGCTGAAAAATGGCATGCAGGTGATCCTGCAGGAACGCCATAACGCGCCGGTCGCCAGCTTTTGGATCTACTATCGCGTTGGCAGCCGCAATGAATTGCCCGGTCGCACCGGCATCAGCCACTGGGTCGAGCACATGCTCTTCAAAGGGACTGATCTCTTTCCGCGCGGCGAGTTAGATAAAGCCGTGGCGCGCGCAGGCGGCATCTTCAATGGCATGACCTCGCAGGACTGGACGACCTATTACGAAACCTTCCCGGCGGATCGGATCGAGCTGGCCTTGCAGATCGAGAGCGACCGCATGGCGAACTCGCTCTTCGACCCGGAAGAGACCGAATCCGAACGCACGGTGATCCTCAGCGAGCGCGAGGGCAGCGAAAATAGCTTCTTTTACCTGCTGTACGAGGAAGTGCAAGCCGCTGCCCATCCCGCTCACAGCTATCACCACCCGATCATCGGCTGGAAGAGCGACCTGCTGACCATGACACGCGAGGATCTCTATCGCCATTACCAAACGTTCTACACGCCGAACAATGCGGTGGCCGTGGTTGTGGGGGATTTCCAAACCGAGCAGATGTTGGCGCTCCTTGAGCAATATTTCGGCGAGTTGCCCACCGGGCCAACGGTGCCGCCTGTGCGCCTGCAAGACCCGGAACAGCGCGCCGAGCGGCGGATCATCCTGCGCGGCAGCGAGTTGACCTCTTATCTGCTGCTTAGCTTCCCTGCGCCCGAAGCCACCCATCCTGACTTTTTCCCGCTGATCGTGATGGATGCTGTTTTGAGTGGGGCCAAAGGCATGGGGCTGTTGGGCGGCAGCGGTGGCAGTCGCAGCACACGCTTGTACAAAGCGCTGGTCGATACGCAACTGGCGGTCGGCGTGCAATCGAGCTATCAGCCCACCATCGACCCGGATCAGTTCAGCTTCTATGTGACTTTGGCCCCCGGGGTGCCGCACGAGCAGATCGAAGCGGCGATCTGGCGCGAGTTAGCCAAAATTCAGGCCGAAGGGGTCACCGCTGCCGAATTGGCAAAGGCGATCAAACAGACCAAAGCCCAATTTGTCTACAGCAGCGAAAGTGTCACCTATCAGGCCTATTGGCTGGGCGTCAGCGAAGTGATCGCCAGCACCGAATGGCTGGATGGTTGGCTCGATAAACTGGTTGCCGTCACCGCGGCGGATGTGCAACGCGTGGCCCAACACTATTTCACGCCCAACAAACAGACCGTGGGCTGGTATCTTCCGGCAGAAAGCGCGCTTGCTGACGCGGCACTGGCCGATCCTGAATTCGCTGACGGGTTGGAGGGCGATGATGAGTAAAGCATTCCCCGGTACCCACGACATCACGCGTGTGGTCTTTGATAACGGTTTGACCGTGCTCGTGCGCGAAAATCATGCCGCCCAAGTTGTCGTGTTGGATGGTCTGTTGCCCGCTGGTGGCCTGCACGATCCCCACAACAAGATTGGCCTGAGCCATTTTGTCTCATCCATGTTGACGCGGGGCAGCGCCAATTATGATTTTGCCACGCTCAACGAAAGTGTCGAGTCGATTGGGGCAAGCTTAGCGGCTAGTAGCGAGACCCATAGTACCGGTTTTGGCATCAACAGCCTGAGCGAAGATTTCCCGCAGATGCTGCAGATCCTGGCCGATGTTTTGCGTCGCCCAACTTTCCCCGCCGAGCATGTGGATCGGGTGCGCCGTGAAAAGCTGGTGGCCATCCAGGAGCGCGATCAAGATACCCAACGCTCAGCCAATCTGCGTTTTTACGAAACAATCTACCCCCAGCATCCCTATGGCCGCTCCCTGTCGGGCTACAAGCCAACCATCAGCGCGATTGAACGCAACGATCTGCTCGATTTTTATCACCAGTATTACACCCCAAATGGCGCGATCATTGCCGTGGTGGGCGCTGTCCACACCAATCAGGTGCTGGATCTGCTGGAGCAGCACCTGGGCGATTGGCGTGGCCCTGGGGCTGAACAACAGGTGCCGATTGCCCATCAGACGCGCGGTGTGCGGCGCGTCACCCTGCCGCTGGCCGACAAGGTTCAATCCGACATTGTGATCGGCTGTCCGGCCATTTCGCGCACCCATCCCGATTATTATGCTGTCCGCGTGGCCAATACCATTTTGGGTGTCTTTGGCATGATGGGGCGGCTCGGTGAGCGTGTGCGCGAAGAACAGGGCCTGGCCTATTATTGCTATAGCAGCCATGATGCCGAACGGGCCGCCGGGGTTTGGCTCGCCGAAGCGGGCGTGAATCCGGCCCATGTGGCGCAGGCCGTTGATAGTATTCTGGCCGAGTTTGACCGCCTCGGCAGCGAATTGGTCAGCGAGCAGGAGTTGAGCGACAGCCAGGCCTACATGACTGGGGTCATGCCGTTGGCGCTCGAAACAAATAGCGGCGTGGCGGCTCGTCTGCTCGATATGGAATGGTATGGGCTGGGCCTGGATTATCTGCAACGGTACCAGTCGCTGATCATGAGTGTCACCGCGGCGGATGTGCAACGCGTTGCCAGCCAATATCTGCGCCAGGATGACTATACGCTGGTGGTGGCGGGGCCGCCGAGCTAGGAGCTGTAAAAAGCGCTGGCAACCACAGATTGTACAGATTGACGCAGATTTGTGGCTTTCCTGCCGTGGAATCTGCGTAATCTGTGGTTACATTTTGAAAAGTTTTTGGATGCTATTTATAGAATCCGTGTACTCTGTGGTTGCGTTTTTTGGTTGAATTCACGTTGGATTGACCGTTTGCCTATGCGGATTTTACACATCACCCAGCGCTATTGGCCCGCCTATGGCGGAGCCGAAACTCACTTCGCCGAACTCTCTAGCCGATTGGCCGCGGCTGGGCACAACGTCACCGTCCTCACCACCGATGCGCTGGATCTGGAGACCTTCTGGAATCCGCAACGCCGCCACATCTCGGCCCGCGAGGAAGTGCACGAGGGTGTGCGGATTTTACGCTTTCCCTTACACTATCTGCCCCGCCCTGGCCTCTCTTACCCCGGTATGAGGCGATTGCTCTGGTTGCTCTCGGGGTATACGCCGACTCCCCTGGCCCTGTTGCATGGTCTGGCCCGCTTTGCCCCCTGGTGCCCGGCGCTTTGGCGCTGGCTGGAAACCACCAGCGAATCGTTCGACCTGGTGGCGGCGATGAATATTGTCTTCGAGCCCTTTAGCGAAGCTGGGTTGGAATTTGCCCGGCGGCGGCGGATTCCCTTTGTTGCTTTTCCGCTTACCCATCTCGGCGCTGGTTATCATCCCGGCCAGGACCCGCCCAGCCGCTTTTACACCATGCGCCACCAGGTGGATCTGATCCGCCGCAGCGATGCCGTGGCGGCCCAGACACCGACCGAGCGCGCGTTTTATGTGGCGCGCGGCGTGGACCCAGCCCGTATCCGCGTGATCGGCGCGGGCGTCAATCCCGAGCAGGTAGTGGGCGGTGACGGTGAGCGCTTTCGTCAGCGCCACGGCCTGACCGGGCCGATTGTCGCTTTCCTCTCGGCAATGGCCCACGACAAAGGAGCCATGGCCACTGTGCGGGCGGTGCGGCGGCTGTGGGCTGCCGGTCGCCAGGTTCATCTCGTGTTGGCAGGGTCGCTGATGACGCCATTCCAGGATTATTTGGCGGAATTGCCCGCGCCCGAACGTGACCGATTGCTGATCTTGCCCGGAATCAGCGAGCATGACAAGCGCGATCTCCTGGCCGCGTGCGACTTGCTCGCCATGCCCTCGCGGGTCGATTCGTTTGGCATTGTCTATCTGGAAGCGTGGCTCTATCGCAAGCCGGTGATCGGTGCGCAGGCCTGGGGCGTGAATGATGTGATCACCCACGGCACGGATGGGTTGCTGATCCCTTTTGATGATGACCGGGCGCTGGCCCGCGCCATCACCACGCTGTTGGATGATCCCGCCCTGGCCGCGGCCATGGGTCAGGCTGGGGAAGCCAAAGTCTATCAGCAGCACACTTGGGCGCATAAGTTTGCACAAGTCAACGAACTTTATCGGATGATGATAGACAACCGACGATAGACGTTTGACGAATCGAATAATGAACGGTAAATAATCAATAATGAACGGTGAATGACGTTTGACGCATGATGTTTGACGGCCCCTCATCCCCCTCCGGCCCCCAAAAATAGTTTGTCGCTCCCCCGCTTTTGTGGAATAATGACCCTGTTTGACTGTTGCTTTCCCCGATTGAGGCCGCAGGTTGTTTGACCGACCATGACAACGTTATCCGATGCTGACCGTACAAATCAAGCCGCGTCCGAGCCGACCAATCCCCCCGCGAGCCCGGAAAATCCGCTGAGCGAACGCGAGATGGATGTGGCGCGCCTGCTCTCGACCGGCCTCAGCAACGCCGAGATTGCGCGTGAATTGGTCATCAGCCCGCATACGGTCAAAGTGCATCTGCGCAATATTTTTGAGAAGCTCCAGGTCAACAGCCGCACCGAAGCCTCAATGATGCTGGTGCAGCGCGGCTGGATCAGCGTGCCCGGGCTTGACGCGCCGGCTTCGTCCGAGCCTGAAAGCGCTACCGCCGTTGCCCCGCCCATCCGCGAACCCGAACCTTTGGCCGACCTGCCAGTGCGTTTGCTGCCCTGGCAGCGGATCTATCTGGTGGCCGCGCTCTGCCTCTGTTTGATTGTGCTGATCGCGCCCAATTTGCGGGCGCGGGGCCCTGTCGCGCCGCTTCTGCTGAGCGATGCAGGAAATACCATCGTGGGTCCGCCCCAGTTCCAACTGCGGGATCGCTGGGACCCGCGCGTGCCGATGAATAGTGCTCGCAGCCGCCTGGCTGCCGCGCGGGTGGGGGAAGTGATCTTTGTGGTTGGTGGTGAGGAAGTGGGCGGGAATACGAGCGCGCAGGTGACCGCGTACGATCTGCGCGTCAATGAGTGGCGCACGGTCGCACCCTTGCCCGCACCATTAGCCAACCTCGCGGTGGCCGCCATTCACGATCAAGTCTTTGCCGCGGGTGGCAGCAGCAACGATACCGCCGGGGCAATCACCGTGCGCGATTCGTTTTATCATTATGATCCTGTAAAGGACACATGGCAATCGCTCGGGACATTGCCCAATCCGTTGGCGGGTGCGCAATTGGTCAGCGACGAAAATGCGCTCTATCTGCTCGGTGGCTGGGATGGTCAACGGCTGCGCGATGAGTTGTGGCGCTATGTACCGGCCGCCGAAGCGAGTGAACGCGTCAATTGGGAGTTGATCACCCGCCTGCCGGAGCCAGTGGCCTTTGCCGGGGCCGCAACTGTGGATGATGAAATCTACATCGTCGGCGGCTATGATGGTCAGCGCGAGTTAAACCAGGCCGCGGCCTACTCGTTGACCGCGAGCGAATGGCGCAGCTTGCCGCCATTGGCCACAGCCCGCGGCGGCATCGCTCTGGTGTATGATGGTTTCTCGCTCTTTGCCCTGGGCGGTGGCTGGACACGCCCGCTCGACACGCTCGAACGCTATGATCCTGGCATTGGCGTCTGGAGCAACTTCCCCTCACCGGTACCCGGCGAATGGCGTCACCTCGCCGCGATCAGCTACGACGACCGCCTGCACCTGATCGGCGGCTGGAGTGGCGATTACCTCGATCTGCACCTGCAATACCAGAGCACCTTCCGCGCCCTGTTGCCGGTAATCACAAACGACTGATAGAAAATCTCTTCAATCTCTTGATGTCCTTGGGAGTGAGAGATTGAAGAGACTCAGAGATTTTTGCGGGTTTGGCAACAGACTTGGTTTTTGCACGCCTTAGGGCTGGGTTGGCTCGACAAAACGTACGCTTTTCATCATGTGCTCAAAGGTCGGATAGCGTTGCGCAACTGTTTCCGCCAGGCCGATCTCTTGGGCGAGCAAGGTGCTCTCATCATCAAAGGAGACGCTCAGCCGGACATCTAGTTCATGTGTTTCGCTGTAATAAATTGCCCTTAAGGTGGGTGCATAGGCCCAGAGACCGGATTCGATATCCAGCCTTCCCTCCGCGCTTGCTCCCCAGACGAAGAGCCAGCCATCGGCTTCTTCGATCTGGATTGGTGTGAGCCAGTGTGCTTCGTAGCCACCTGTATTGGGCATCCACGATTGAGGATTGGCAATATCGCGGTCGGCCAGTGCACGCGGATAGACCTCAAGAGTGATTTGTTCGTTGGAGATCGTCTCAGGAGGATTAAACCCGGGCGGGGAAAAGTAGTGCTTGGCCGGGATTGTTTGAACTGTACGAATCTCCCAACCAACTGGATACTCGATCGCTAGCATGTCTGTGACCGTATACGTTGACCAAGTGCTGGTTGTCTGTGTTGGTGTCTCACTTGGGCTCAAGGGTGAAACAAAGTTCGTATTTGTAACCGCTAAAGTCGGCAGGATTGTAGGGGCCGGAGTCGGTTCGACTCCGCCAGATACAGCAGCGAAGGAATCGACCTGTGGACTAGCTGGCTGCAAGCTACAACTAGTCACAAAGAAAGTTCCCAAGAATAAAATAAATAGAATCAAGTTAAAATAACGCATTGTCCTACCTCCAAATTATATCTAGACACTGTAGCTGCTGCATCTGTGATAAATAAAGCACAAAAGCTGACAGGCACTGAGATATGCCTATCAGCCTTTAT
>CAZIRP010000072.1:0-30800 GCA_964541665.1 uncultured Caldilineaceae bacterium
GTGATTGCCAGTTGCACAGGGGCGATTGCGGCCATGCCTGAAAGTGCGGAAGCCTTCTTCCTGCGGGGAACTGCCTTTGAAAATACGGGCGATGTTGCAGCGATGCTGGCAGATTATCAGCAGGCCATTTTCCTTCATCCACCTTACCAGGGCAAGCTTTACCGCACCCTCTCCCGGCTGGAGAAGTTGCTGGCCGGGCTTGAGGAGGGTTCGAGTCATCATGGCCAGCTTGGCGCATTGATCAGCAAAATCAAGGGGGATGGGATTGGGTTGAGCAGCACCAATGCCGAAGCGTTAAGCTACTACGGCCAGGGGTTGGAATATCTCAAGCAGTTTGAAATGATTCCATCCCAGGAAATTTACTGGGACGCAGAGCATGGTGCCAATGCAGATGCCGCTATGTGGCTGTTCACCAATGCGTTGATGGAGGATACAGCCTTCCTGGAAGCCTATGTGCAGCGGGCAAAAGCGTACATGCTCAAAGGGGCGATTTCCGGACGGACGGAGATGGCTTTAGCTGACCTCACCTATGTGCTTGAAATTCAGCCAGGCTATGTGGCGGCTTATCTGGAAAGGGGCAAGATTCTTGGCTTCAGTCTACAGAAATGGGATGAGGGAATCGCTGAACTAAGCCAAGCCTTGCTGGTGCAGCCGGATCATTTTGAAACACTCGTAACCCGTGCCCTCTTCTATCTCCAGCAGGAAAAACCGGCTGAAGCAGAAGTTGATCTGCTCAAGGCAGCGGCAGTAATGCCGGAAGAGGTTGCCCCTTACACCCTCTTTGACTTCCATGTTGCCCGTGGACACCTGGCCTTATTGCAGGGTAAGCCACTGGAAGTAATCACAGAACTTGAAGCCGCTTTTGAAATTGTCGATACCCTTAACCCCGATGCGTTTCGGAAACTTCATAACCTGTTACTGCCTCTACAGGCCAGATTATTGGAGTTTGCACCAGGTTCGGAATCCCATACCCAACTTGACGGGATGATCAGGCGGATTCAGAAGCACAGGGCACTTAGATGGTGATCGGCGAAGTAGGCGGTTTCTATAAACTGGTTTCAGAAGTGGGAGCGAAATAATTGTTTACATTGTAGACAAGGCTTGCTAGGTTAGCCTTATGACAAGGGAATACACGGTTTCAACCCGCATAAGCGAAGATTTGGCAGGCAAGCTTGATAAGCTTTCTACCGCTCTTGGGCGCAATAAATCCTACCTGTTGCTTCAGGCATTGCAAAGCTATATTGCTTCTGAAACTCAGTTTATTGAAGCCGTAGAAGACGGAATACGGGCATACAAGGCGGGTGAGGTAATACCGCATGAACAGGTGATTGCCGACTGGAAACACCGTTACAAGACCGGTAATCAGTAAGGGCAGTGCGGATTATCTGGACAAAACCCGCTCGCAACGATTTTTACGCCATTTATGAGTACCTTGAAGAACGTAACCCATCAGCAGCTAGGATGATAGGAGATGTAGTTCTCCAAAGTATTGAAAAGCTCTTGCAGTTCCCTATGCGTGGCCGCCCAGGGCGGGTGTTGGATACCCGTGAGCTTGTTCTTCCAGATCTACCTTATATCGTGGTTTACCTGGTTGAAGCTGATCACATAGTGATTCTGAGAGTGGTTCACGGCGCACAGGATATTCACCGCTGGTCAGAGCTTTAAGAAGCAAGTCATCATCATAAGACCATTTTGCTCTTTATTCTGAGCGAAAGGAAGGCAGTTTATGCCTGAAAATCAGGAAAGCAAGGAAGAGGTGTCAGGGACAACGGAAGGTTTGATCACCCAAACCGAGGCTGATGCGATTGCCAAACAGCAGCAGCCAGCACTTGAAAATCTCGATAGCCTCGCCCAACAGTCTGGTGCAGTGCTGGAGACAGACCTAGCTAAGGAAAAAGAACAGCAGGAATGGCGGGAACGACAGGAACAGGAACAAAAAGAATGGGCAGAAAGGCGGGATGCCGGAGGGCAGGAAAAGCTGCCAGGCTGGCTGGAAGCTCCGCAGAATGAAGGGGTTAACTCCCACCCACCGCCGGATGCAAGCCCTGCATCGCCGGGCAAGCAGCAGCACCAGCAGGCGATGGCCGCAAACATGCGGGAACAGAGTGAAGGAAATAAGGAGATCGTTACCAAAACTCAGTTGGGTGTGCTTGTCACCCTGGATGGGGTTTATGTGGTTCCCAAGTACAAAAGTGTGACCAGGGATAAAAGTGCGGAACCCTCATTGCGGGAACGGTTTGCCAAAGACCAGAGCAGTGGACGACCACAGGGGAAAGAACAGGAACAAGGAAAAGCTAAGGAACAAAACAAAGAACAGAACCGGGACAGAGATCGGGATAGGGGTATGGAGCGGTAAGAAACTCTTAACTCTTTGATAAGTATTAGGCGTTAGGCTTCAAAGAAAAGGCAGAATGCAAATTTTTGAAACTAACAATGCGGAGCAGGAAGGATTTACGCTGGTTGAGCTTGCCATTGTGCTGGTGATTATCGGGCTAATTATAGGCGGGGTACTGGTGGGTAATGATTTGATAGAACAGGCCGAGGTGAAGGCGACTATACAACAGCTTAATAAATACAGGACTGCCGTAAACACTTTCCACAGCAAGTATGGCTATCTGCCTGGAGATATTCCTGATCCGACTGCAACAAATTTCGGATTTGTAACGGAAAATATTACAGGGTTTACGACAAGAGGTAGATGCGGTGGCGATGGCGATGGTAACGGGCTTCTACAAAGTAATCAGCATTACTCACCAGGTCCCTGCATTAATGTTAGCGGCACTTATCAGGGATGTGGCGAAACAGTCGTGTTCTGGAGAGACTTAAGCACTTCGAATCTAATTGAAAATAAGTTTAGCCTTGCCAAAATAGCGTGTGGTGGTGGTGGGCCATTGCCATTGTCATTAAGTCAACTAGACGATTACTTTCCACAAGCTAAGATTGGTCAAGGAAACTATATTTTTGTTTGGAGTGGCAACGGCAAAAACCATTTTGAATTATCGGCGCTTACCGGAGTTGTTAATGGCTCGTCCCTTACCTCTAATTCAAATATCAAAGTATGGCAGGCATTTAGTATAGACAATAAAATTGATGATGGCCTACCGCAGTCAGGAATAGTAAAGGCAGAATACATCTATGGTTCACAGTTACAGGGAGCTTCAGGGGCTGGCTGGAACTATCCAGGCGCATCAGGTACAGGAGCAACCTCAGCTTCCAATACTACCTGCTATGACAATGGTAATGTAACGGGAGCACAGCAAAAATACTCCTTCTCCACAAATAAAGGAAATGGCAAAAACTGTGCTTTGTCATTCAGGTTCTAACAACCCATTCCATTGAATACACTTTATCTTCTACGCAATATTTAATGCAGCGCAAAAAAACACACCTGCAAAACGCACATGTTTTGTCATACGGGTTGAAGGTGGGTCAATTGTTAAGATTTAGTAGCGATTCCATGGCAATACATTACACATTGCTAGTCATTAACTGTTGCTAAGAAAGCAGTGAGGCTTTGTGCCGTTTGCGTTTTTAACGCCGCACAACCAATCGCGACAAGCGTGACATCAAGGGCGGCGGGCAAGCGCAGCGCAGCCAAGCAATTTACGTTGCAGAGCGCAGCGTGCAACGTGTAATTGCGCCCTTGTCACGCTGATCGGCCCACAAGTACCGTCAGATGAATTTTCTACTAACAGTTGCATCTTTGTTTGCTGATACCGCGCAATAGTTTCGTTAAAGGATGGTGAGCAAACTTTAGTTGCTACATTCACTCAGGGAACCGCTCCACTTATGCCTAATCCGCATTTTGGTGTTCAGATTATTACCAGAAGCCAGGGGCAATCCGTGGTGGCCGCCGCCGCTTATCGCTCCGGCGAAATTCTCTACGACGAAAGGGCCGGTAAGACCTTCGACTATACCCGTAAGGAAGATGTGCTCCACGCCGAGATTATGACACCGGCGGGTGCTCCTTCCTGGACAAGCGATAGATCGGCGCTGTGGAACAGGGTAGAGGCTGATGAAAAGAGAAAAGACGCCAGGCTTGCACGGAACATCATTGCCGCGCTGCCCCGTGAGTTGGATAAAGAGCAGAATCTTGAGTTGGTGCGGGGCTACATCCAGGACAACTTTACCTCGAAAGGCATGATCGCCGATTTTGCCATTCATGAGTCAGATGCTGGAGATGGCTACAAAAATCCACATGTTCATATCCTGCTGACGCTCAGGAATTTGGAACCTGGTGGGTTTGGGCAGAAAAACCGGAGTTGGGATCATAAAAATACCCTGCTGGGCTGGCGCAGTTCCTGGGAAGAACACACGAACAGACATCTGGAGCTTGCTGGATGTGAAGAACGGGTGAGCCTAAAATCCTTTAAAGATCAGGGCATAAACAAGCATCCTACCATTCATCTTGGTGAGGATGCCGGGAATCTCGAAAAAAAAGGAGTCGAAACCAAGCGGGGCGACTACAACCGCAAGGTGCAGCACGAAAATGCGCTGATAGAGATTCTGGAGCCGGAATATGCCGAGATTGAAGAGAGTAGCGTTGACAACGAACCGGAGCGGGATGAATCAGAGAAACAACGGGATGGACTTGGATTTCTGACCGATAACCCGGCCATGCGGCTGGAAGCCATGACAATGGAACTGAAAGACGACCAGGCCGATCCCAGTGACGCCGTGACCGGTTCTGATGGGGAGGCAAGCGTGAATGCCTTCAAGAAAGAGGATGAAGACCCTGAAAAACTCGCCCTGGCCAGCCTGAACGCTTCCAGGGCGGCTCATGATGCTGCTTTGCAGGAGCTTTTGGGTTCTTCCGGCCACTTAAGCCAAAGAGAGCAGGTGACGGAGATGGCGAGACTCAAAGAGTATGCCCGCCGCAGCGCCGAAAAGGTTAAGGAATTTACCGGAAAGCTTTACCGGCAATTCAGCAATCTCATGAGGGAAACCGAGCGGCTCAGGGGCCGGGATAGGGATGACCATGAGCGATAGCGCGAGCAGCATTGTCAGTTTTCTTGGGCAGCAAAGGAAGGCTGAGCAAAGCCAGCCTGATGCGTCGGGAAGAGTGTACAGGGCGTATGGAATTGACGCACCGCAGAAAAGACCGGCGCTTATGAGCATCTATTATGGCGACGGGCGAATCGGGCTGATGCAGAAGAGCTTCCTGACCGAGATATTACTAACTTCTCATCAGCACCTTTCGTTGATTTTCACCGGCTGTATCATCACGCTGGAAGGACAGCACCTGGAGCGACTTATTGATCTGCTTCAAGACGAAAAGGTGCTTTCGCTGCATTGTTTCAATCCGAAACAACATGATAGACCGCCGGAAGGCGAGATTATTATCTTGAAAATCGACCGGAGAGCGGCAAACGACGTGCTGATGAAAAGAAAAAGTGAAGGGGTATAGGTGCGGGATTTCTAAGTTGGGGTAATAGGTGAGGATCAATAGGCATGGAAGGGGACGATATGGTAAAGCAATGGACAGAACTTCTACAAGCCGTTACCAGAGGGATGCTCCGGCACAATCCACATCTGCTGGCGAAGCCGCACCAGGCATGGCAGAGAAATTCCCGCACCGCCGAGGGAGAATTATCGGGCTTTAATTGTCGCTATGGCCCTGGAATCAATCGCCAGCATGATACGGAAGCACCAGGTGCAGGGGGCAATCTTTCATAAGGTTATACAAGGTGGCTTTCGGGACTTCAAGGTAATTCCTTGCTTCTGGCGATGTTAACCAGACAACCTTCGAGTACGCGATAAGGATAGACCGATGATACGAATCATGAATGAGGTTACGATTTATATGAGTGATGCCGACGAGCAGCCGCTCGCCCTTTGGCTGGTTGCCTATGGCCCTCCCCAGGATATGGGTGAGCAACATGATGATTGGCCGATATTCGTGGAAGCGTTAAGCGATTTCTGCGCACGCCAAGGCTGGCTTATGGAGACCGGCGACGATCCTTACCGCGAGAAAATGCGATGGCGGCCTTGCTGATGAAAAAGAAAGGATAGGTGACGTCTGAGACGGTGATCTTAGGGCGCGATATAGGCAGTAGATGAGCTAGGTGCTACTCGGACTGATCCTCGCCATCATCCAACTCTCTCGGATGGCCCGGTCTGAGCAGTGCATCGAGATCAGCCTGTTTGATGCGGCGTTGGCGAGTGCCAAGGATATAGTAAAAAGGCAGCCGCCCATCCTTCATTAGGCTGTAGAGGGTGGGTTTTGAGACTTTGAGGTAATCCTGGGCCTCCTGGATTGTGAACCAGAGAGTACCGTCATGAGCTTCCGTCATGGATTCATGCTTTTAAGGTATATTTCTGAAGAGGGTTTTCTTTACCATAATTTACTTTTATTTACCTTATTTAACCAATTTTGACCATTCTGTAAAAGCTATTATAATATCCCCGGTGTCATCACTCACCGGGTTTAACATGGTTTTTACTTTTAGATTGTGAAGCCGGTACTGATCCTACCGGCCTCACGGGTTACAAGCATTCGTGTGTACGAAAGCGCCGGTCAATTATACCCCATTGCCCGGCCTCCAGAGAAAAGGATGATAAGTATGATCACCGATCTCAGAGGCGTCAACGCCCTCCGCAATCTCCGCATCGAACATCAGGAATCGGCTGGTCTGGACTTTCCCGATTCCTGCCAGACTGAAATGCTCCTTCTCTATGATGTTTGCAGGCAGCTTGGCCTTTCACTGACACAGGCCCAGCATGTGCTGGGCGCGCCTGCATACAAGATGGTGACGGACTACATCAATAGCCCCATTGATTGTGTAGCAGACTAGGTAAAGTGTCGCCTGTCAGTGTTTGGAGGGTATACAGCTTACTACGCTCCATGTGTGCAAGGCGGCAGCGATAGTATTCGTTCATGGTGAGTGATGACGCCATTTTGTCTGAGGGATGAATAATGAGCCACACAGATGAAAAACCAAATAACGCGAAAACCGAAGGTCAACAACTGGATTTGCAGACTGCATACCGGGTGTTGCTCCGATCCTATGTGCGGCGAAGGCTGATTCGGCAAACGCCGCCCCAAGCGAGGTGAAATATGCCTAAAAAGCGATACCAACAACCCAAAGAGGAACCAAAACCCCTTAATCTTGATACTCCTTTGCCGACACATCTGCCTGCGGCGAATTATTACCGGCAGAGTACCTTCGCCCAGGTCGGCAACGTCGCCACCGATCTGCAAACAGTTGATATGGCGGAGCATCTCAAGCGGCTGGGCTGGCAAGAGAGTAACATCATCATGATTGACATGGATGCCGGAGTGAGTGGCACCAAACGGATTGATGAGCGGAAAGGCATGAGCGAGCTTTTCCGGCTCATCAGCATGGGTAAGGTTGGGGCGGTCAGTTGCCAGGATGAGGATCGGCTATTCCGCGATGTTACGCAGATTCAAGTGAATATTTTCATCGAAGCCTGCAAGCAGCACGGGGTGCTCGTGATTACGCCAAGCATGATCTACAACTTCGCCCATGCGCAGATGGGGACATTCCATGCCCGGCAGTTCCGGTTTAAGTGCGAAATGGCGTCCGAATTTATTTCGGCGGTCATCAAGGGCAGGCTGCACCCCGCCAAACGGCGGCTGCTTATGGCAGGACGCTGGGCGGGGCCGCCGATGCCACCTGGATACATGGCCGATGTGCGGAAGGAGCTACCATCCGGTGGGCCTAATCCCGGCTGGCGAAAATTTGTCATCTTTGAACCCTTTGCTGAGGTCGTGCGTGCTTATTGGCGATTGTTCCTGCAATATGGGGGACAGATTCGCCCGACACTCCGCCATATCCATGAGCATGGCCCTTATTATCCCGATCCAGATACCTGTAAGCCGCCGGAGGGGTTTAAGACAGTGTACCGGATTCGTTCCTTCAGGGGTAAGTGGTGTCCTGCTTCACGTACCGCCCTTGTGAGTATGTTTACGAATGCCAACTATGTCGGACACTGGCTAGTGAACGGCGATATTGTCATCTGGGATAATCATCAGGCGATTATTGAACCGGACACATTCATGCGGGGGTTTCATTATCTGTCGAAGGATAGTCTCGATGGGGCAGAAAATGAGTATTACAACCCGGTGCGCGTATATGCCCGCCCTTCCGTCCAGGAAGAACGGAATGAGCCTTGGCCGCTTTGCGCCGGATTGATCTTTTCACAGGATGAGAATAAGAGATGGGTGCGGGTATGTGCCAAATGGAGCAAAACCAACAAGCATTATTGCTATGAACACTACACTTCCGGGGACAGCGTTTCGTTGTGGAGCAAAAAGGCTGCTTTTATGGATAAAGCTGTAAGTACCCAGTTACTTGACAAGCTTAATGCCACATTTGACTTCGGCGAGTGGGAGCAGGCAGTTGCCGGACTCACAGAGAGGTTCGAGGAAGAGAGAACGGTCAAACGTTCGCAACTTGAGCAATTGCACACCGTTATGGAGAATCTGGTAAGAGGTCTGGGCACGCTCCAGCATCCACAAATGATTGTGGCTGCCGAGAGGCAGTATGCCGATGCGGAAGCGGAAGCTGCCCGCCTACGTAAGGAATTGGCGGATTATGAAGTTGAGACTATCCAGGTAGAGCAGATCAGAAAGCTTCGTGAATCCTGTGCGGATATTTTCCGGGACTGGTCGAACATGGAGCGTGATGAACAGCGGGAAGTTGTTCATACTTTTGTGGAGCGCATTGAAGCTACCTCTGCTGTTGGGAATGGCCTTGATTTACTGATTCGCTGGAAGGATCAGACCACTAGCACTGCCTCCCTTCCCAATCGGGCCGGGCCATTTCTTGCCTGGACGGAAGAAGAGGAACTCCGCCTCATTACGCTTATGAACTCGGACTCTGAGCAAGTGGAGATTGCTAGAGCCTTCCCGGATCGCACCTGGTCATCTATCCAGCAGCGTTATCTCATGCTGCGGCCTAAAACGCAAAAACGGCTGCGGCCCCGCACTCCTATTGTCCAACTCAATGAAACCTACTACGGGTATTTGAAACGGACAGGAGAAGCTATTCCGATGGAAATGAAGCACTCCAAAGGCGCTGATGAAGCATTAGGTAGATGGACAGAGGCAGAAGCACAAATTCTGGTGGAGCTTATGGAGTCCGATGCAGAGCAACTCACTATTGCCAAAGCTTTTCCGAATCGCACCTGGCGGGCTATCAAACTGCATTACTGGGCAATTGTATCTAAGGGAAGAGAACGCGAGAGGAAGTTGATATGTGTGGTGAACAAGAACGAGACTTATAATGAGTATCTGCAAAGGATTGCCCAGGAATCAGCGGAAGATGAGAACTCGCTTACAAATATGGATATTGAATCCCATTCAGGAACAATACTCCTTTATGGGCCAGGGAGATCTCACCGGGGCGCGGCCAGCGACCCCCCCCCACCAACCCAGCATGGCTGATGGTGTGGTGTGGGGCCCGAAAGGGACGAGTGCGCAGCAATGGTTGCCCAGGCGGCAGCGCATCGGCCACCGAATAGATGCGCGTCACATCCAGCGATTCGGCCAGGGTCAACGGCGGCAGGATCGATGGCAGCGCCCGCGCCAGCAACGTCTTGCCAGCCCCCGGAGCACCTTTCAGCAACACATTATGCCCGCCCGCACAAGCCAATTCGAGGGTACGTTTGGCGATCTCCTGCCCTTTGATGTCCTGAAATTCAACTTCGTATTGGATTTCGGTTGTTTTGTCGAAGCAGAAGCTATTTTCAAAACGGGGAATCATCCGCACACCGTTCAGATGCTGCACCAACGCGGTCAACGAATCCACCGGGTAGACTTCAAGCTCGGCGATCAGCGCGGCTTCGGGCGCATCGATTTTGGGGACGAACAACCGTCGATAGCCTTTCGCTTTGGCCATGGCCGCCATCGGCAAGACACCGTTGACATGCCGCACATTGCCATCCAAACTCAACTCGCCGAGGATCAGCGCATCCTCCAGCGCGGTGGCGATCTGGCGCGTCGCGGCCAGGATGCCGATGGCGATGGGCAGATCGTACGCTGGCCCCTCCTTGCGCAGATCAGCGGGCGCGAGGTTCACGGTCAGCCGGTGCTGCGGGAAGATGAAGCCACTGTTGGTGATGGCCGCGCGCACCCGCTCGCCACTTTCGCGCACCGCAGTATCGGGCAACCCCACCAGCGTGATCCGCTCCAGCCCACTGGCAATGTCAATCTCCACATCAATTGTTTCGGCATCCAGCCCGACAATGGCACAACTATGCACTTTTGCCAACATCTCAGCCACCTTCCTCCTGGATCATGTGTGAACCTCTATCCGCTGGTTCCAAATGCTAGCGTAGATCCAGCGCGCTGCCTACGGTCAAATGACGCAGGTGGCCGCGCGATTGGGCAATCATCGGGGCGCAGACCTTGCTATATC
The DNA here is from genome assembly GCA_964541665.1 of uncultured Caldilineaceae bacterium. Classification (GTDB taxonomy): domain Bacteria; phylum Chloroflexota; class Anaerolineae; order Caldilineales; family Caldilineaceae; genus CFX5. Next base: position 10,383 of record CAZIRP010000072.1, read on the forward strand.
CTGAATCGTGCCTCCGCAGCACCCAGGATCTATCGTCAGCAGGCTTGATCTGAGCTATGCTATTGAGCAAGCAGTCTGGAACAATAAGGAGGAGATCATGCAAACGATCTACGAGACATTAATGAGCCTGGCCCCCAGTCACGATGACGAATTGACTGAGGGGTATCGGCGCTACGAAGCGCGGTTGGCGACCATTCTGACGCCGGAGCAGATGGCCACCTATGCAGCCCACATCCGGCAGACGGGGACAGTCCGCATTCTTGAGGAGTTGACCACGGGCGAATTGGCGCAACTCTCTTCCGAAGAGCGCACGGTGGTGGAGCTCGTGCGCGCCGACAATGATGTCTCGATGGAAAACCGCCGCGTGGTGGCGCTGCTCAATCAGCGCGATGAACATGCGGTCGCGCCCGACCTGGGCAAGCCAGAACCCGCGTGAGCAGGCTGGACTCGCCTATTCAGAGCGCAAAGCGGTGGCAGGTTGCATCTGCCCCATGCGCCATGCCGGATAGAGACCCGCCAACAGTGCGGCGACCAACGCAATCAGGAATGCCTGGACAAAATCGACTGGACGCAATTGCATTGTCAGTGTCCAGCCAAACGAACGCAGGTTGATGATGTAGATCAAAATGATCGCCAGAAGAATGCCCATGGGCATGGCGACCAACCCAGCGGTGGTACCAAGCAGACCGGTTTCGAAGAGCGAAAGTCGCCAAAGCTGACGGCGGGTCATCCCGGTAGCGCGCAACACGCCGATCTCGCGGCTGCGTTCAAGCTGCAGGCTCATCAGCGTGCTGAGAATGCCGATAAAGGCCACGATCGCGGCCAGAAGTTGCAAGGCTACGGTAATGGCAAATGTGCGGTCAAAGACCTCCAGCGCGCCGGTGCGGGTGCTGAGATTCGACTGCACCAGCAATTCAGTCTGGCCAGCAAATGCAGCGCGGATCTCATTCACCTTTTGGTCGACATCCTCACCCGCGGCCACAAACAACCCCAGGGCCGAAATTTCCCGATCCGCCCAAAATTGTCGATAGACCGGGTCGTGCATGAGCACTACGTTATTGACATCAAAATCGATTGCCACGCCGACAATGGGAAACTCCTGCGGGCCACGGTCGGTCTGCAAGCGCAGCTGATCGCCCACCTGCAAATCCAGCCGATTCGCCATCGGTTCGTTGATCAGGACGCCGCCCGCCTCCACTGCCTGCCAGGTGCGCTGCCAATCGCCAATGGCTGCGGCATACCGCCGGTCAGCACCCGCCAAATCTTCGCTGATCGCTTGCAGGCGCACCGCAGAAGTTGTCGCCCCAAAGAAGCCACTCACCTCTACAGCTCGCGTCGTCGCCACGGTGCTGATACCCGGAAAAGTCTGCATCTGCGCAACCACCTGTTGATCCAAGGTGGTCAGGACCTGGTTCGATGTCAACGAAGGCGGCGAGATAAAAATATCGGCTTGCAGCACATCTTCCAGCCACTGTTCGACCGTGGTGCGGAAGCTCCCGATCATCACGCCCACACCAATGATCACGCTGACCGAGACCATCAACGCGGCGATGGCGACCGCGGTCCGGCTGAGCGAGCGGGTGATCGTGCGTGGGGCCATGCGCGCGGTCACGCCCTGCGCGGCAACCAGCCAACCGGCGACGCGCATCAACCCCAGCGTCAGCAGCGGCGTCAACAGCGCTCCCCCGAGGATCACGGCAAAAAGACCGGCAAAGGCGACCACCAGATTCCACTCGGGGATCAATAATCCAGCCCCGAGCGCCAAGGAGCCCAGGCCAGCGACGGTAAGCCAGGGCAGCAATTGGCGGCTGCGTTCTTCCAGGTTGCTGCGCTGGAGCGCGCCAGCGGGCGGCGCACTGGTTGCCTCGTACGCGGGCAGCGCGGCCCCGAGCAAGGCCGCGGCCACACCGATCACCCCACCTTTGAGCAAAGTCCAGAACGGAATATCAATCTCGCGCACGGCGACCACAAAGAAGAGATCGTTGATCGTCTGCGTCACCAATTGCACCAGCCCCCGTCCCAGGCCGATGCCGAGCAGCAAGCCCAACCCAGTGCCGATCAAGCCCAGCACGCCCGCCTCGACCAGGATCAGGACATAGACTTCGCGGCGGGTCATGCCCAGCGCCCGCACTGTGCCCAGCACTGCACGGCGTTGCACCACGCTAAAGGTGACCGTGTTGTAGATCAGAAACATGCCGACCACGAGGGCCAACAGGCTGAGCGCGGTCAGGTTTAAGTTGAAGGCCGCGGTCATCTCATTGACGGTACCGCTGCGCGCGGCCACTGGCTCAATGCGCACACTCGGCGGCAGGATCGTCTCGATGCGCGCTTGTTCGGCTGCCCCAGCTTCCCCCGCAGGCAGGATCAGATCGATCTGATCCAGGCGACCGACCCGCCCCAGAATCTCTTGCGCCGAAGCGATATCAGCAATCAGCACACTATCCAGCGCGCGGCGGCTGAGTTCATCCGCGGGCGCGAGCAAGCCGACAATCTGCACAGTCAGCTCTTCCGAACCCCGGCGCACCGTGATCGCATCTCCCGATTGCAGGGCGTAGCGGTTCGCCACCTCTGCGCTGAGCAAGACGGTGTTCGGACGCACCATCAAATCGGTCAGATAATCGGGAGCCAAACCGGGATTTTGTGGCCCCAAGTAGCTGCGAAACGGCGCGTCGGCAAAGGGATCAATGCCCAGCAGCCGCATGGGTTGGGCATCAAGTTCGAGGGCGATCACATAATCTTCGACCACGGGTGCGCTCTGGCGGAAACCCAATTCGCGGCGCAAACGTGCATAGAGCTGCTCGTCCAATCCGCTCGGCCCCCCGACGATCTGATGGGTCGCGCGGCCGGTGACTGTTTCGGTGCCCAGGGTAAAGGCGCGGGATGCCGAACCATTCGCCAGGTCGATGGCGACGATCATGGCGACGCCAATCGCCACGCCCAAGACAAAAAAGAGACTTTGCAGCGGACGGCGAGCAATGTGGCGCCACGACAAACGCAACAAAGTGCGCGGCGGATATTGGCGGATCTCGCTCATGGTCGGCCTCGTTCGTTGACCAGCTTGCCCTGCACCAGATGCAACACTCGGTCGGCCTGGGCGGCGACGTCAGGCGCGTGCGTGGCCATGATCAAGGTTTTGCCCGCGCCGCGCGTCAATTCGAGCAACAATCCCAGCACATGCTCGCCGGTCTCTTCGTCCAGATTGCCGGTGGGCTCGTCGGCCAGCACAATCAATGGGTCGTGAGCGAGCGCACGCGCCAGGGCTACGCGCTGTTGTTCGCCGCCGCTCAACTTGTCCGGCGCGGTGGCGAGCCGATCGCCCAGCCCTACACGCGTCAAAAGTTGGCGGGCATGGTCATGCGCCTGGCTGCCCTGCCCAGCCAGTTCGAGCGGCAAAGTCACATTTTCCAGCACGGTCAAGGTTGGGATCAGGTTAAAGAATTGGAAGATGATGCCGATATGTTCACGGCGGAAGAGGGTCCGTTCGTGTTCGCTCAGCGCAGTGATTGGCACCTCGCGGCCGGCTTGGTGGATCACTACCTGGCCGCTGCTCGGCGCGTCGATGCCGGAGATCAGGTTGAGCAGGGTGCTTTTGCCGCTCCCCGATTTGCCCAGCAGGCAGACAAATTCACCGGCACAAAATGTTTGGTTGAGTTCGTCGAGCACGGGGCGCTGTTGCCCGCCTTCGACATAATATTTGGTCAATCCAGCCAGTTGAATGATCGGTTGGCTTGGCTTCATGCAGCTTCCTTTAGCGTGAGACTTACGCCAACCCTGAGCAGAGTCGAATGCCCGAAGACATTGTCTCCTCTGCGAGCCCCGAGGTGCCGCGTAAGTGAGGATTCGTTTGCGCAAGAAATCACAATCAGGCTCATTCTAGTGAGAAGCGCGGCGATATTCTGTTGGCGATCCGCCAATCGACGGATGGAATGGGCTATGCTACAATGAAATTGGCACTTTATACAGACAATCCTGGGGTGGCGCTTGCCTCTCTCGGTGAGCATAAAGGGGTGGATATGAAAGCTGATCTCGACCGTTTGATGGCGGAGCGAAATTTGGATAGCATCCTGGTTATGGGGGATGCGAGCGGCAACCCGATCATGAATTATTTGACCAATGGCGCGGCCCTGGAGCGGGCGTTGATCGTCAAACGGCGCGGCGCGCCACTCACGTTGATCCATGGATCAATGGAGCGCGACACCGCGGCTGAGACTGGCCTGGCGCTGGTCGATCGCGACACGACTTACAATACCTATCAATTGTTGCAGGCGCACAATGGGGATCGGCTGGCCGCGCAGGTCGATTATCTGCGCCGCGTGATTCGCGACCAGGAACTTCAGGGGCGCCTGGGCATCTACGGGCGGGTCGATGCCGGGGCGGCCTATACACTCTTCAATTATCTGCAAGACGCGCTGAGCGATACGGAATTGGTGGGCGAGTATGAAGATTCGCTCTTTGCCCTGGCCCGCGAAACCAAAGACAATGCCGAGATTGCACAATTGGCCGAGGCCGGACGCCGCACTTGTTTGATCATGGGCGAGGTGCAGGAGTTCATCCAGCAGCATCGCGTGCGCGATGAGCTGGTCTGGCGTGCTGACGACAACCCGCTGACGATTGGCGACGTCAAGGGGTTTATCCGGGAACGGCTCTCAGTCTATGCGCTGAGAGAAGATCACGAGAATATTTTCAGCCAGGGCCGCGATGCCGGGGTGCCGCACAATCGCGGGGAGTACACCATGCCGCTCCGCTTGGGCCAAAGCATCATCTTCGACTTTTTCCCGCTGGTCGAAAGTGGCTATTGTCACGACATCACCCGCACGTGGAGCCTGGGGTATGCCACCGACGAGGTGCAACAAGCGTGGGATGAATGTAAGGAGATCTTCGACAAGGTGATGGGCTCGTTGCAGATTGGCCGGTTCTGTCGCGATTATCAGTTGATGACTTGCGAATATTTTGAGGCCAAAGGCCACAAGACGCCGCTCTCTTACCCAGGCACGCTCGAAGGCTATGTGCACAGTCTCGGTCACGGCATCGGCCTGGACATTCACGAGGAGCCGCGCTTGAGCCATGCCGCGGGCAACGATACAGTGCTGCAACCGGGTCATGTGGTCAGCGTCGAGCCGGGCTTATATTATCCTGAGCGGGGCTTTGGCGTGCGCATCGAAGATTCGGTGGCCTTCAACGAAGCGGGCGAGTTGATCAACCTGACCAGCTTCCCGTACGATCTCGTTTTGCCGATGCGCAAGTAAGCATACCAGAGAACCCAGGCTTCTGGCAGAAGCCTGGGTTCTGCGCAACAATCTTCTATTATTCCTCAAAATAGCGAATGGCCGCCTCCCGGAGCGGATCATCCACGCTGAAGAGGGTTTCTTCGGTCACTGGCACATGGATGGTCGGCGCAACGCCCCGCCCCTCCACATGAATCTCCCCATTCATATCCACGGCTCGCCCAATCGTGAAGCGCACAAACTGACCAGCTGGCATCTTAAAATCGGCCACGCTGCCCCCTAACCCCGCGGTGGGATAGTGCCCAACAATCTCCGAACGGGCTTGCAGGCTCAGATCATAGGCGAAAAATTCGCAGGCACTCTTGCAATTTGGCCCGACAACGACCGCCACTTTGCCGCGATAACGCAGCTCGTTGGCGGGCAGATAATAGCGATCCTCGGTGCGTGGATCAAAATAGAAATCGTCGAGCGTTTCATCGTAATAGCCGGTGTTGCCCAGGCGCAGCGATTCGTTGAAGAAGTAAGCCGCCATCTGATCGGCCAGGAAACCGCTGCCGCCGCTGTTCTGGCGCAGATCAATGATCAGCCCGGCGATATTGCGGTTGTTGAGGGTGCGCATCATGCGTTCCCAGAGTTGCACGGTCAGCAGATTGTTATCGGCGAAGCTGTAGATGCGCACATAGCCATAGCCGCTCGGCAGGATCTCAAAATCGACTGGAATTTCGCCGCCCGTACGCCCGGCCTCGAAGGAGGAAAATTCAAAGCTGGCCCGCTCGTTTACAGTCGTGAGCGTGACTGTCTGTTCGGCTGCGGCCATGGGGTTACGATAGGTGATGGTATAGTCGCTGCCAAGTGGTGCCCGAAAAACATAGCGCAATTGTTGCAAATACTCAAAATGTTCGGTGCTAAAGGGGCCGCCCCAGGCAAAGGTTGCGGCCACGGCTTCGCTGGTCGGCTGACCATTGATGGCCAGAATTTCAGCGCGCAGGGTGATCCCAGCTTGTGCGGCTGGCCCACCGGGCGTGAGAAAATTGACAACCGTGCGCCCATCCTCCAGCGTGCGGATGGCCATGCCCAGCCCGCCGAGGGTGGCAGCTTGAAAATCCTGCGCCACGAACGGCCCGCTGATGTGTCCGTCGGGAATGGCCAGGGTAAAGTCGCGCAGGGCCCGCAGATAGGAACGCAGATCCTGATCGGTCTCAGCAGCAACAAATAATGGCCGGAATTCCGCGCTCAGCGCGTCCCAGTCGATACCTTTGTAGGTGGTAAAGGCATATTCACGCCGCATCAACTCGACCATCGCATCAAAGGCTTCGCTGTAGGGCAAGCGCGAAAAATCCTTGAGCGCGGCACCGCTTGGCTCGAGCAGGTCGATCACCGGGTAGCGGCTGCGGTCAAATTGAAAGGGCGTCTGGTCCAGATCAACCACCGTGTAGCCTGCGGGCAAGCCCACCATTGGCTCGTCGCCGGTGAAGAGCAGCCCATCTGGCCCGAACTCAGTCGGGAACCCCTGCTGATCATCCGGGGCATAGACCAGCAATTTGCCGCCGATCACCTCACGTTTGGTCTCAGCCTCCTGGCTGACCCGTGTCGAAGCATAGGCCGTTGACCAGCCGCCCCCAAAGAGGTCGCGCTCCTCCAGAAATGGATCACCAAAGATGTTGGTCCAGTAGGCTACCGCAAAGATCATCACCCCGCTGTCGGCTTGATCGTCTCCATCCACATCGCGCAGCGAGGCTTGCGGTTCAATGGGCAAAGCCAGGGTGTATGAAAAGGGCGAACGGTTAAAATCCGAGGTGATCTGTCCCAACGTTTGCGAGGCTTTGGGCAACAGGAAAGCCTCGTTGCGATCCACAAACCCGGCCTGATCTTCGAGGATCACCATCGGCGCGGCCACGCCCACCGTAAAGAGTGGATTGGTGTAGCTTACCTGCCCGCGGATCGCCACGGGGCCACCTTCATCGTTCGTGATCACAGCGGGCGGGGGAGTGGCTTGGGCAAACAAGGAGCGGAGGGGCAAGAGCAAACTCGCGATCAACCCAAGCAGCAGCAAACACCGGTAGACTGTCTGATAGAGCACTTTGGTTCGCATCGATTTATTCCAGGTTAGATAGTTTTCACACGCGGCAGATTGATTATAACAGGGCTTGATGATGATCCCGACTTTTCGCCCGCCAAATCTGCATAGCGCACGTTATCCTCATCTCTTCTTGCCCGACACTTGCGCCCCATGTACAATGAGCAGGAGGTATGGAGATCTCCTTTTTAGCGTTTGACCTAACCATTGAGCAGACCGAAGACGGTTATTTTGCGCGCGTACTCGACTCCCCCGCGGGCGAAGCGGTTGCACCTTTCGTCAACCCATTTGGTCGGGGCGAGGTGGAACAATTTTACCGGCTGCTGACCGAGAGCGAAGTCACGGGGGTGCGTGGGGCGGAGCAACAAAACGCCATCCGCCGCCAAGGGGAACGGCTCTTCCAGGCGCTCTTTACGCCCAATATTCGGCTCTGCTGGCAGGAAAGCATCCGGTTGGCAACGCAACAGCAGCAACGATTGCGACTGCGATTGCATCTCTATCAGGTGAGCGAATTCGCCGAATTGCCCTGGGAATACCTGTGGGATCCGCAACAGCAAGCCTTCATCGCCCTGTCCAGTGCCACACCGCTGGTGCGCTATACCGATCTCAAGAAGCAGATCGTGCCGCTGGCAGTCGAGCCCCCCTTGCGGATGCTGGTGGTCGTCGCCAACCCGGGCGGCTTGCCCATGTACAATGAAGATGAAGCCTGGCTCTCACTCGTCGATACGCTGGATCATTTGGCCGTAGAAGGCAGGTTGATCCTTGAGCGATTGATGCGCCCCACGGTACACGAGTTGCAGCGCCGTCTGCGCCGCCAGCACTATCATTTATTGCATTTCATCGGCCACGGTCGGTATGATGGGCTGGGACAGGAGCATCTCTTATTTTTTGAAGATGAGATGGGGCGCACACGTCAGGTGAATAGCCAGCACCTGGGCGCCTTATTGAGCGACCATTTCAGTATGCGGCTGGTGACTTTGCAAGCCTGCGCCACCGCGCAGCCGGAGCGGCACAATCCCTACTTGGGCGTGGCCCAACAGTTGATCCGCCGGGGATTGCCCGCCACGGTGGCGCTGCACCAAACCTTGCCGCCGACGACAGCACTGACCTTCGCCCATCAATTTTACCGCGCCATTGCCGAGCATGTGCCGGTCGATAGCGCGGTCAGCGAGGCCCGGCGGGCGCTCTGGCAAAAGGACCAGGACCCTGGCTGGGGGGCCATCTCGCTCTTTTTGCGCAACAACGACACTCGACTCTTCACCCGGCCTGTGGAGAAACGCCCACCCACCTTGCGCGTGGGCTTTTCATCACGCCGCCTGCGGTGAGCGAGTAATCAACGAGCCAGGCACCGCAGGCGGCAGCGGCCAAATTCAAGGCTCTTTGTTACCTGCCCCCGGCATCTCGCAGCTTTAACGGACAACGTGCCACGCCCAGCATATCAATCGCCATTACCTGAGGAACGCGACATGACTACTGCTAATATCGGCCTGATCGGTCTCGCCGTCATGGGCCAAAATCTGGTTCTTAACCTGGAACGCAATGGCTTTACGGTTGCGGTCTACAACCGTACCACCGCCACCATGAATGAATTTGTGGCCGAGCACCCCGGCAAAAAGCTGGTGCCAACCACCACGCTCGAAGCCTTTGTGGCCAGCCTCGAACGCCCGCGCCGCATTTTGATCATGGTCAAGGCGGGCAGCGCAGTCGATGCTGTGATCGAAAGTTTGATTCCACTCCTGGAGCCGGGCGACCTGATCATGGATGGGGGCAACAGTCTCTTCCGCGATACCGAACGGCGCACCCAGGAAGTAGAGGCCAAAGGGCTGCGCTTTATGGGTGTGGGTGTCAGCGGCGGTGAAGAAGGCGCGCTCTGGGGGCCGAGCATTATGCCCGGTGGCTCGCCCGAAACCTGGGAAGATGTCCGCCCCATGCTCGAAGCCATTGCCGCCAAAGCACCCGAAGATGGCAAACCCTGTGTCGTCTATCTGGGGCCGCGCGGCGCGGGCCATTATGTCAAAATGGTGCACAATGGCATCGAATATGGCGACATGCAGCTAATCGCCGAGGCTTACGACATTTTGCAACAGGCGCTCGGCCTGCAAGCTGCGGATCTGGCCGAGATCTTCGCCGACTGGAACCAGGGTGAACTCGACAGCTTCCTGATCGAGATCACCGCGACAATCTTCCGGCGGATCGACGAAGAGAGCGGCAAGCCGTTGGTCGACCTGGTGTTGGACAAGGCCGCGCAAAAAGGGACAGGCAAATGGACCACGCAGGATTCGCTCGACATCGGCGCGCCGATCCCGACGATCAACAGTGCGGTCGAGGCGCGCATTCTCTCTTCGCTCAAGAACGAACGAGTGGCTGCCGCGGCCGTGTTACCTGCTGGGGCCCTGGCCGGCTATGAGGGCGAAGCGGCGGCATTGATCAACGACGTGCGCCAGGCGCTCTATGCCAGCAAAATCAGCGCCTATGCGCAGGGCATGGCCATGTTGCGCATCGCCAGCGAAGAGTATGGCTATCACCTCAACCTGGGCGAGGTGGCGGCGATCTGGCGGGCGGGCTGCATCATCCGCGCTCGCTTCCTGAATCGGATCACCGAGGCGTTTGTGCGCAATCCGGCGCTGCCCAATCTCCTGTTGGATGCGGATTTGGGCCAGGCTGTGAGCGAGCGGCTGCCCGCCTGGCGGCGAGTTTTGCAGTTGGCCATCGGCTTGGGGATTCCCACGCCCGCGTTCAGTGCCAGCCTGGCCTATTATGATAGCTATCGCACCGCGCGGTTGCCCGCCAACTTGATCCAGGCCCAGCGCGATTTCTTTGGCGCGCACACCTACGAGCGGGTCGATCGCCCTGGAATCTTCCACTCGAATTGGGAAACGGCGTAAGTTGGGGATTGGTTCGCAGTCACGTACATCGCGCAGAGGTCGGGCTTCTGGCAGAGGCCTGACTTCTGGAGCAGCAGAAGTTAGCTTATGAATCGTTGGTATCTGATTTTTGTCACTGTTTTGCTCGCCGGTAGTTTCTGGGTCTGGCAGAGTCGCGTGCCAACCAGTAGCCTGGCCCTGGCCCGCCAGCCCCAACCCGCGGTAGGCTTTGGTGCACCGGAATTCACCCTACCCAACCTCGAAGGTCAGCCGATTCGCCTTTCGGCTTTGCGCGGCACACCGGTTGTGATCAATTTCTGGGCCACCTGGTGCGTACCTTGCCGCCGCGAGATGCCCGCACTCCAGGCGACTGCCGAACAATACGTGGGGAAAGTAACAATTTTGGGAATCGACCAGGGCGAAAGCGCTGAGATCGTGCAACCATTTTTGGACGAATTCGCCGTGACCTATCCAGTATTACTCGACACAGATTTCTCGGTTGGCGAGCAATATCATGTCCGCGGGATGCCCACCACCTTTTTTATCGATGGCGATGGGATTATCCGCCATGTCTGGATGGGCGAAATGAATCGCATTACGCTGGCGGAAGGGATCGCGCAGATCCTGCCGTGAATTCGGGCAGGGCGGCCAGAGCAGCACACAAGACCCAGACCAGCATCAGATCGGGCAGGGCATAACTGGCGTCGATCAGCCCGTGGGCAAGCGCGGCAACGCTGGCTGCCAGGAGCCCCAAACTGCGTGCCGGGCGCAGGCCAACACAAACCGAACGCCCCAAACGCACGAGGATCGCCCCCAGCCAGAGCAACGCCAGGCCCAATCCGGGCAAGCCGAGCCGAGTCCACCAATCCAGCGGCCAGTTGTGGGGGTGGTTGAGATTGGGTTCCTGCCAGGCCGCGGGCAACAGATAATTGCTGCGATAGGCGTAGAGGAAATTGTCGGGCCCGACCCCAAAGAGGGGATGGTCAAGCGCCATTTGCAGCGCACTCCGCCACAGGTTGAGGCGCAAAAAGCCGGTGCCCTGGCTAAAATCCAAGAGGCGCTGAAAGCGTTCGGTCGCCATAAAGGGGAGCAGCGCCAGCGCGACCAACAAAGCCATTGCTGCCAGTGCCCACAACAAACGCCGCGATTGACCGGCCCGCCCCAAAACGATCCACCCACCGAGCCACAAGGTAAAGAGCATGGCTGGCAAGCCGAGCAACAACGCGCCTTTGCTGAAGGTGAGCAACAGCGCCGCGCCTTGGATCAGCATCGCCAGCGCGGCGAGTGCGCGCATCCAACCAGTGGGCTGAAAGAGCACAAAGGCCAGCACTACCGCCAATGTCCGCTCGATATAAAGCGCCAGATTGTTGGGCGAGCCATAAAAAGCCCGCACCCGCCACACCCCCTCGGCGCTGATCAGATTGCTGCCGACAACGTATTGCCACACCCCCACCAGCGCGACCACTGTACCACCGGCGAGCCACGCAGCCAGCAACCAATCGATCTCAGCATCCGTGCGGAGCAGCCGCGGCAACACCCAGGCGAAGATAGCGCCTGCCAGAAAGACGGTGCGCCATTCGCGCAGCGCTACGTCCCCATGTTCAGCCGCAAAGGCTGCGATCAATGCCCAACTGGCGAGCGCGGGCAAAACCCACCAATCCCAGCGGGGGGTGATGCGCCGCGACGGGTCGATCAACCAGCCAAGCACGACCAAACCAATCGCGCCGGCGAGGCCAATTTCGATCAAGCCCAGGTTGCGACCGGGCAAGATCGGCAGCGGAAAGCTGAAATAAAAGGGCAAGCCGAAGAGCAACGCGGCCAGCCACCACACAGGCCGAATCAGGGCAGCGAGGGCGATCAAGGCCAGCCCCAGCAGCGTGAGCCACCATTGCGCGCCCCCCACACCCGCCGCCACCAGGAGTACACCGATCAACCAGGCAGGCAGCGCACCGGGCCTTGCCGCGGTCCGCCAGTGCGCGGCGGCAGCCAGCCAAGGCAGCTGCCTCGGTTGCCAGTCAACCTGCACATGCGAGCGCACCGCGATCCCCATCGCCCAGAGGCCTGCGAGGATCAGCGCCACAGCGGGCCAGCGAGCAGCAGATGGGGCAACAGGATCCACCGTGATGGCGCGCAGCGGGGATTGCCCCCAGCCGCGCCAAAATTCCAGATAGACTGCATGTTCGCCCGGCTGTGCGGCCTGATGGACCAAAATCCAGCGCGGCTCCGGGCCTTGATCACCCACCGCTTCGGGCGCGTATAAGGTCTTGTACCCGGCAGCTTCTCCCTGGCTATTGGAATTTCCCGACAGATTGGGCAAGGCATTGGCCGGTTCGCCATCCACCGTGGCGTAGAGATAGGCCCAATACTCACCGCCAGCGAGTTGCAACCAGAGTGCTTGCCCCGTGTAGGTAAAGTGGAGCGTACCGGCGGGCTCGTGCCAGGGATCAGCGGGTTCGGGCGGGTCGAGGCCGTCGGCAGTCTGTTGCCAGCCAGGGCTGCGTTGCAACGTCGGGTCGTCCAGCGCGATCTGGCTTTGCGGGATCAGCGCGGTTGATGGGGTGCGGATCCACCACCACACCCCCGCACCGAGCAAGAGTGTGCCAGCCAGCAGGCCCAATAGGAGACGCGCTCGATTGGTGATAGTCATAAAAGATGGCATTGCTCAGTCAGGAAGCCAGCGCGTCTGCTACAAATTGATGAATCATGGCGCGAAAGCGGCCCCAATCTCCCCACGTTGGTTCTGTACGACCAATAGTTGCCAGCACCTCGGCAACGGCGCTCAACTCGGTTGCCGGTTGCCATAGCCAGCCGCCGATCTGCTCGGTGGGGTCGCTTGGCTGCAAAATAGCTGCGCGCGGCATCCGCACCAGGAACGCATAGCTGGCAAATGGGAACTTTTTTGCCAAAGATCGGTGCACAAATTCATAGGTAGCCACGCCCAGAAAGCGCTCGATCTGAACCTGCTCGGCCTTATCACCGACAGTGAGGCCGGTCTCTTCCTCGATCTCGCGGCTCAGCGTTGCCAGAACCGCATCCCCAACTTGAATGCCGCCAGTGGGCAGACGAAAGCCATTGGGCGGGTAGAAGGTCTTGATCTGCAACAAAACACCGTCCGCCGGGGTGCCGCTGTGCATCACATAACAGATTTCGGCCCGTCGCCCATCTTTGAGCAACTGCTGATCCTGACCAGTCAAAAATGGACTATCCACTTCAAGCTGAAAATGTTGTTGGCGGGCCGGGCCCCAGGCTCGCTCCAATTGTTGAAATTCGCTGGCTTCGACAGCGGCGCGCAAGTTCATGGTTGGGTTATCCATTCCGCTAAGTTGTGATCTAATTGCCAGGGCCCCGGTTGCACGCCTTGCCAATGTCGGGGATAGAGCCAGGTTTGGAGCGGCCCCCCCAGAAAGATGGCGGGGAGTTGCGCGGCCAGCCGAGCCTGCGCATTGCGATAACGCTCTGCGCGGCCAGCCGGGTCGCAGCCAGGCCAGCGGTCGGCCTCATCCAGCCATTGATCGATCTGCGCATCCTGCAGGCTAGCCAGGTTCAACCCCGAGCCGGGTTGATCGGCGCGGCTATGCCAAAAGGCACTGGTGGCGGGGTCTGGCCCGATATTTTCCCACCCAATCACAGCGAGATCAAATTGTTGCCCCAGCAGCGTGTTGGCCAATTCGTCAAAGGGGAGCGCCACGACTTGCAGATCCACCCCCACCTGGCGCAATTGTGTTTGCAACAGTTCGCCAATGCGCAGACGCGCCGGGCTGTCCTCGTTGGTGATCAGCGTCAGGCGCAAGGGAGTGCCAGCGCGGTCACGCAGCCCATCGCCATTGCTATCAACCCAACCGGCCTCCGAGAGCAGCGCCGCGGCTTCGCCTTGCCGTTGCGTCGTCAGCGCCAGATCACTGGCATAGGCCCAGGTTTGGCTGGGCAACAGATAGCTGGCCAGGCGATAGAAATTTGCCCCGTACGCTGCATCCAACAATTGATCGGCATCCACCGCCAAGGCAAATGCCTGTCGGACGCGCAGATCCCCCAGAATTGGATGGGGAGCCTGCGGATTGAGTTCGCCATTTTCCGTGCGCCCCGGTTGCGGATTTTGCGGATCAGCCAGGTTGAAGGTGATCAGGCTGTAGCTCGGGTCGGGATAGCTGAAGTGAGCCCAGCGTGGATCCTCAGCCAGGGTAGCCAGTTGCACCGTGTTGACCTGGGCGAGATCGACCTCACCGGCCAGGAGCGCGGCCGTTTGCCGGGCCGGGTCCGGCAGGATGCGATATTGCCACTCGGCGACGCGCGGGGCACCCTGCCAATAGGTGGGGTTGCGTGTCAGGCGGATGCGCTCACCGGGTTGCCATTCGGCGAACTGAAATGGCCCGGCGCTGATGGTGGGGGCCATGTTAAGCGGATGGGTGCGGAGGTCGCTAAAATCGACCGCATAATGGTGGCTGGGCAGCAATCGATAGCGCAATAGGTGTAATGCCGCGCAATGGGGCGCACGCAAGGTCACCACGACGGTACGCTCATCCAGAGCCAGCAGTTGCTCGATTGGTTGCAACGTGGCGCGCAGCGGACTATCCACGGCGGGGTCGGCCAGCGCGGCATACGTATATTGCACATCTTGCGCGGTCACGGGATGACCATCATTCCAAAAGACATCGGCGCGCAGGGTGAAGGTATAAACTCGGCCATCGGGGGAATATTGCCAACGTTCGGCCAGTGCGGTCGGGGCCAGCGCGCCACTGAATGGATCCTGCCCGAGCAGGCTCGGCAAGAGTTTGGCGGCGATCTCCTGGGCGGTTGGGTTTGTGGTCAGGAGCGGATTGAGCGTATCGGGGTCTGTTGGCACTGCCTGCACCACGATGTCATCGGCCAGCGGGTCGAGCGTGGCCGTCAGGGCAAGGGTCTCGGTGATCGGCCCGATGATCGGGTCGGTGATGGCTGCGGTAGGCGTGACCGCCACCTCGGTTGGCTGCGGAGGCGCGGGGTCGGCGGGGAAGAACAACCGCAGGCTCGCGCCGAATAACGCGATCAAGGCTGCCAGACCAATCAGCAGCCAACGCAATCGACTATGGGCCAGCACTAGCAAACAAACTCCATCGGCAAGTTCCAGACAGCAAAACGGGGCAAGTCGAGCCCCTGCCCCGAACAAAACATGAATAACGTCGATGGGCCGTCAACGGATTTATGGCACAGATTGCACGGGTGCAGCGCTATTTGGTGTTACTGAGCCACGGGTCAAAAGCGTCGCGCAGCCCATCCCCCACCAGATAGATGCCCAGTGTGGTGATAAAGATAAAGAACCCGGGGGCCAAAACAAGCCAGGGAGCACCAGTAAAATTACCCAGCGAGCCCTGCATCATATTACCCCAACTTGGGTTGGGCGGCCCAATGCCAACGCCGAGATAACTCAAACCGGCTTCGGCCAGAATCGCGCCTGAGACATTGAAAATTGCCGACACAATAATGATCGACGAGATATTGGGCAGGATATGCTTGAACATAAGCCGCCAGGGCGAGCTGCCCACCGCCCGGCTCGCCAACACAAAATCCCGCTCGCGCACCGAAAAGATTTGCCCGCGCAAGAGCCGCGCCAGCCCCATCCAGCCGAAGATGCCGATCAAAAAGGCCAGTCCTTCCGGCGTCGGGGTAAAGATACGCGAGAGAATGATCAGCAAAAAGAGCAGGGGAATGCTGCCCAGGGTCATGATGACAGCGTTGATCACATCATCGATCCAGGTTGTGGCATAATAGCCACTGATCAAGCCCAGCACGACCCCAAGCGTCATCGAGACAACGGCCACATAGATCCCAATCCGCAAGGAGATGCGCCCGCCATAAATCCCGCGGGTGAAGACATCGCGGCCAGCCTCGTCGGTGCCCATCCAGTGGCAACCACCCAGGCCAGCACCGAAACATTGACGAACACCAAGCGCGGAGCTCTGGAAGATCGCCGGCCACAGCGACCAATCACAGCCCCGATTGCTCGTACAGGCCCGGGTAAATTGCTGGAAGATTGGCCAAGCTTCTTCGGCCCACGTCGGGGGATTCGTGCGGTTGCGCAGATTGGTGGCGGTCGGGCTGAAGCCCAACTGATGCTCGGCCAGCCAGGGAGCCGCCAGCGAGAGGCAGATCACAAAGATCAACAAAAAAGAGCCGAAGAGCGTCAGCTTATCACTCAGGAATTTGTTCCATACGGCCTGCCAATAACTTTGTGGCTGCGGGTTTACTTTTTGCTGCCCGCTTCTGGAACGAGCGAAGGTTAATGACTCTTGCGCCATAGACGATCAGATTTAACCAGAACAGATTTAACCATACCGAACACGGGGATCGACAAAACTGTACAGGATGTCCACCATCAACGTGCCGAGCACCCCGAGAAAGGAGCCAATCACAAAGAGGGCCATCATCAGCGGATAGTCACGCGAATTGATCGCCCCAATCGCCAGGCGCCCCATACCAGGCCAGGAGAAGACAATCTCAAACAACAGGGCACCGGAGAGGAACAGCAGAAAAATTCCGCTCAACCCCGTGACAAAAGGCATCAGCGCATTGCGCAACACATGACGGATGATGATGGTCCAGCGCTTCAGGCCCTTGGCACGCGCGGTGCGGATGTAATCCTGGTTGAGCACATCCAGCATTTCAAAGCGCAAAATGCGCGAAAAACCAATCCAGCCGCCGGTGGACGCGATCAGCGCGGGCAATAGCAGATGATGCAAACGATTCAGGAGCGAGCCATCGCCGATGGTGTACATGCCGCCGAGCGGCACCAGACCGAGATAGCCACCAAGCACAATCAGCAACAATAAGCCGATCCACCAATCGGGGACTGTATTGATCAACACGGTTGAGACACGCACCAGGTTATCGGGCAGGCGCCCCCGCGTCAGGGCCGAGATGATGCCCAACGGCACGCCGATCAAGACGCTGAGCACGAGGCTGGCAAATCCCAGGAGGAAGGTGGCCGGAATACGCTCGAGGATCAGATTCAGCACTCGCTCGCCTTTGAAGGAGAACGAGCGGCCAAAATCGAGCCGGATAATGCCGCGCGAGCAATCGCTGGGCTTGAGCAGGCAGGTTCCCGAGCGCCAGGTGTCGTTGGCCGGTAACCAATCTTCGCCAAAGGCCCAGGCAATATATTGAACGGGGATCGAGCGGTCGATGCCGTATGAGCGTTCGAGGCGCACATAATCGCTGGCATCCTGGCGCGGGTCTTCGTTGAGAAATTGCAGCGGCCCGCCCGGGGCCAGTTGATAGATCGAAAAGGCGATCAGGGTGGCGAGCCACAGCAACACCAGTGATTGCAAACTACGACGGATGATATAGCGGGTCATGGTTAGAATTTGCTCTGGGCCAGGCCCAACCGCAGTGTCTGATTTTGCTCTGGGCCGAGCCCAACCGCAGTGTCTGCCAGACAGATACGAACAAATCAGCGACAAGCTGAGCACCAGGCTTCAACTTGTCGCTGATTACTCAATGACAAACCACGCTTATTGACCAGAATCCGCGCGGATAAACCAATCGAGGCTGTTCCAGCCAATGCCCACAGGCTTGGGTTCGATGCCACCGATGCGGTTGTTCTGGCCACTCCACGTTCGCGAATAGTAGAGGAATACGTATGGCGCGTCTTCGGCCAGAATGCGCTGGATCTCGCCGAACTTCTCGGTGCGATAATCCACGGCACAATTTTGACCGGCCTCCTTGAAGAGATCCTCGACCTCTTTGTTGATATAGCCGACAGAGTTCAGTTGAGGGATATTCTCTTCCGACCAGATCTGATCCATAAACTGGGGTTCGATGGTGGCACTCCAGCCGCCGATGAACATATCCCAGCCGTCGGGCGAATCCGTTGCCTCCAGGAAAGAGGCCCATTCCATGGCCTGAATATTGACCGTGACCCCAATCGCGGCCAGGTTATCCTGCACGGTGACGGCGATCAATTCGCGCACCCGGTTGGTGTTCGGGCCAAAGATCAGTTGCAGCGTCACCGGTTCCCCATCGGGCGACAACATCGTGCCATTCTCAAAAGTGTAGCCAGATTTGGCAAACTCGGCAATGGCAGTGTCGGCGTCGAAATCGTAGCAAGGCACGTCCGGGTTGTACGCCCACGAAGTGTCGGGGAAGACCGAACATTGGCGCTTGGCCTGCCCTTCCATGATCTCTTCGGTGATCACATCTTTGTCGATGGCATAGGCGATCCCGCGGCGCACATTCACATCCGCGGTGGGGGCGTCGGGTCGGCGCATATTCAAGCCGATATATGTCCAGGAAGCGCGTGCTGGCCACCACTCGTACACGGTGATGTTCTCCAGTTGCCGGGCTTCTTCCAGCTTATCCGGCAGGATGATCCCGGTGTCGGTCTCCCCACTCACCATCTTCTGGTAAGAAATATCGGGGTCGGGCACAATCTCCGAGATTGTCCGTTCGATGCTGGGCGCGCCGTGATACCAATAATTCTCGTTGGCCGTGTAGATCGTATATTGATCGCGCTGGCGGTCTTCGAGTTGATAGGGGCCCGACGTGACCGACGGATTGTTGATCTCGGGGTTGGTTTCGGGGTCTTTCCAATCCAGTGTCTCCCAGATGTGTTGCGGCAACGGCGTGATGGCGCTGGCAACCACCGTGAGCGCCGGGCAATACGCTTCCTGGATCACAATCTCCAGCGTGCGCTCGTCCAACGCCTGGTAGGAAGCAATATCCGACATATTGGAGAGATAGGGATATTCATTCTCCGGCTTGATCACCTGTTCCCACGTCCACTCGAAGTCGTACGCGGTCAGCGGTGTGCCATCGCTCCATTCGAGTGAATCGTACAACGTAAAGGTGTAGGTGAGCCCATCTTCCGAAACCGAGTAACTCTTGGCCATATTGGGCACAAACTGGAGCGTGTTTTCATCCAGGCGCAACAAAGAACCATCATAGATATTGGCCTGGGCACTACTCGAAGCCGTGTCCGTCGTCAGATAAGGGTGAAAACTGACGAAATCACTCGTGGTCGAGCTGCGATATTCGCCACCAAAGTTGGCCGGGTCGCGCGAGGTGGTCACATCCTCGTCGCTGGTCACGCTGATACCACCGGTGAGTTGCGACTGGGAGACTTCGGATTGCTGCACCGTGGTTACCGCGTCATCGACTGCTGCCTCAGCTTCCTCAGCGGCAGCTTCGGTGGGAGCGGCGGTCTCCTCACTGGCTGGGGGCGCTTCAACCGCACCGGGAGAGCTGGCCGGCGTGGTACAGGCTTGGACAAGTAGCGCGGCTATCACAAACAGTGCCACGAGTAAAAACGGGGTTCGCACAGATCGACGCATGATGCCTCCTTCTCTGGTTCAGGCCACTTCTGCAATTCCCACAATTTTATAGATCAGCAAAACGATCAGTGTAGCAAATGGAATCCATCAGCGGGTCGGGCGCAGCCATGCGCTTGAAGCCACGGCTGGCCGGTGACAGATTCCCCAGCAATCATCGGCTTGGGGCCTCGACGATGTGATGATAATAGGAATTGGAGGATTTTCAAAATCGCTCGATTGGCTCACTCTGGCAGAATCGGTTAAAATTCTGATGAGAAGTCGCTAACAAACGGATAAAGAGAGAGGGTTGGCTCGCCCAGTCAAGCTCGGTTCCCTATTTCGCGCCATCATTTGTCCGCGGATTTGACCAGAACGCGCTTTATGGTATAATTCGCTGGCTCAGGTGGAAACACAAGGGCAAACCATTTGGTAGCTTACGCACCGCTCACAGGAGTATGGGTGGGAAAGCAAGGATAAGCCGGGCAATTTTCAGCCGAGGCTTGCGTAAGTTCTATTTGTGTGCCGACGTAGCTCAATCGGCAGAGCTCCTGTTTTGTAAACAGGTGGTTAACGGTTCAAGTCCGTTCGTCGGCTCTCGCTGAGCTGTGGTTCAATCGTACTCATTCAATCGGGGTTACGAGAAACACTGTCGGTTGCAGGAATTTTATCTGGGCGGGTACCCGAGTGGACAAAGGGGGCTGACTGTAAATCAGCTGGCAACGCCTACGGTGGTTCGAATCCGCCCCCGCCCACAAGCCCGTGTAGCTCAGTAGGCAGAGCGCATTCTTGGTAAGAATGAGGTCACCAGTTCGATCCTGGTCATGGGCTCCATTACTTCAGTCATTGCCCCGGTTGCTGAGTCAGTCGATAAACTTTGGGCTTCAGTAGTCGGTCGATGACGGCAATTTTGTACGTGAGGAGATTACAAAGATGGCAAAGGCGGTATTCGAGCGGAACAAACCGCACGTGAA
>CAZIRP010000073.1:0-30579 GCA_964541665.1 uncultured Caldilineaceae bacterium
GCCTGCTTTGCTTGCCTTGATGATTATTAAATATTTACCTAGTTCTCATTAAATGAGACCAGCTCTTTGCAGAATCCTGTATTCCATATCCCGTATTCGTGTTATCACACTTTGTTACAGGTCAGTACGTAGATACAGCCGAAAAGTCGCAACCAAAAAGGAGGCATCAACCTGAGCCTCCCTTTTGCACATAATCTGACTGGGCTGAAGCTTTTACGCCGCGGTTTTGCTGCGGGTTGAGCCTGCTTTTGATTTTGCAGTGCTCTTCCTGGCTGTTGTTTTTTTGCTTGCGCTGCTTTTGGTGCTCTTGGCTTTGGCCGTTGCGGCCCGCTTTCCCTTGGTGCCAGTGCCCGCCTTCTCGGCGATCCAAGCCAGGGCCTGTTCGAGCGTCACCTCTTCGGGCTTGGTCTCTTTGGGCAGGGTCACGTTGATCTTCTGGTAATTGACATAGGGGCCGTAGCGGCCATCCAAAACCTGCACCGCGCCGCCATCGGGATGCTCCCCCAGAGCTTTCAGCACATTCTTGCTGCTGCGGCTGGCTCGACCGCCGCCGCTTTTGCGCTCTGCCGCGCTGGCCAGGAGTGCCAAAGCCCGTTCCAGCTCAATCTCCAACACGCTATCGGTCTTCAGATTGACATATTTGCCATCATGCACCACGTAGGGGCCAAACCGCCCGACGCTGGCCTGCACCGGTTTGCCTGTTTCGGGGTGCTCACCCAACGTGCGCGGCAAGCTCAACAATTGCTGCGCCACACTCAGATCAATTGCCGTGGCGTCCATGTCCTTGAGCAGACTGGCGCGCTTGGGCTTCTGTTTGCCATCCGCATCTTCGCCAAGCTGCACATACGGCCCATAGGGGCCACTCTTGAGATAGATTGGCAGGTCGCTGGCTTCATCTGTGCCGAGCAGCTTGGGACCATCCAATTTCTGGCTCAGCAATTGCTCCACCAGCTCGTCCGACAAATCCGCGGGGGGCAGGGCAGGCGGCAGGCCCGCTGTGCGCCGTTCGCCGTCCACCTCTTTGGCCACGAAAGGACCAAACTGGCCGATACGCACCTCGGCGTTGAGATTGTCGAGTTCGATCGCGCTGGCAAAGCGGGGGTCGATATTGGCTTCGCGCGTGCGCACTTGATTTTCCAGCCCGTCGCTGCCCAGGAAAAATTGGCGCAAATAGGCCAGATAATCGGCTTCGCCACCAGCAATATCATCCAACTTCTGTTCCATGTTGGCCGTGAATCCCAGATCAACCAACTCGTTGAAGTGGTCTTCCATCAACTGGGTGACGGCAAAGGCGGTGAAGGTGGGCACCAACTCTTTGCGCTGCTTAAAGACATAACCGCGCTGCTGAATGGTGTCGATGATGCTGGCGTAGGTGCTCGGGCGGCCGATACCTTCAGCTTCCAGCGCCTTGACCAGCGTGGCTTCGGTGTAGCGGGCTGGCGGCTTGGTTTCGTGACCGAGTGCTTCCAGCTCGCGGCAATCGACCGTTTCGTCGATGCTGAGCGGCGGCAGCGGCGCGTTCTGATCTTCGATCGCCGCGTCGGGGTCGTCCGAGCCTTCGACATACGCCCGGAAGAAACCGGCAAAGAGCACGGTGCGCCCACTGGCCCGGAAGAGCGCATCCTCCACACCAATTGTCGCGGTCGTCAGTTTGAGGCGCGCGTTGGCCATTTGGGTGGCAATTGTGCGCTTCCAGATCAGATCATAGAGCCGACGTTCGTCCCCGCTCAGCGGCAACGTATCCACCGGGCGCATCTGGTCCCCCGCGGGGCGGATGGCTTCGTGCGCTTCCTGGGCATTTTTGGCTTTGGTGGCATAGCGCCGCGGCTTCTCGCTGAGAAATGGTTCGCCATACAGCTCCACCACACGGCGCCGCGCCGCGCTGATCGCCTCTTCGCTCAGGTTGACCGAGTCGGTCCGCATGTAGGTGATATAGCCATTTTCGTAAAGCGATTGCGCGACGCGCATAGTCTCTTTGGCGCTCATGCCCAGCTTGCGATTGGCTTCCATCTGCAAGGTGCTGGTGGTGAAGGGCGCATAGGGTGCCCGCGTAGACTCTTTCTCGTCCAGCTCGACCACTCGCCACACACCGCTGAGCAACCGTGCGCGCAATTCCTCGGCCTGGTGCTGATCCAGCAGCAAGACATTTTTGTCGGCGGCGACCTGGCCGGTATTTTCATCAAAATCACGGCCACTGGCCACGCGCACGCCAGCCACCGAAATCAGCGCGGCCTCAAAGCGGTGATCGGGCTGGTCGGGCCGCTTGTTGAGGTGCGCCTTGAGATCCCAATAGACGCCGGTGACAAAGGCGCGGCGCTCGCGTTCGCGCAGTACCAATAGGCGGACCGCCACACTCTGCACGCGACCGGCAGAGAGCCTGGGCGCGATCTTTTTCCAGAGCAGCGGCGAGACCGTGTAGCCGACGAGCCGGTCCAAAATGCGGCGCGTTTCCTGGGCGTGAACAAGATCCAGATCGATGGTGCGGGTTTCGTCCAGCGCTTTTTGGATGGCCTCGCGCGTGATCTCATGAAAGACCATGCGGCGCACCGGCACTTTGGGTTTGAGCACCTCGCGCAGATGCCAGCCAATGCTTTCACCTTCGCGATCTTCATCGGTGGCCAGAATCAATTCATCGGCATTTTTAAGTTTACTTTTAAGCTCACTTACAACCTTCTTTTTGGACGCGGGAATCACATAGAGCGGGTCAAAGTCTGCTTCGACATTGACACCGAGCCGTGCCCACGGTTCGCCCTTTTGCGCGGCGGGAATCTCGGCTGCTGAAGCGGGCAGATCGCGAATGTGGCCCATGCTGGCTTCAACCTGATAGCCTTGGGGTAAATAATTTCGTATTGTTCGCGCCTTAGTCGGCGATTCGACAATTACTAATTTAGCCATAAAAAAATCCAGGGAACATAAAATACAGGCAGAATAGAAGCGGACGGTATTATAGGGGAGAATCCAAATTCTGCAAATGCACCAATCGTAAAATTACCCCAACAATAAACCACGAATTGGGCAAAGGGAAACGAAGGTTTCTTCCATTCGCCCAAATTCGTGGTCTTTTTGATTGATGAAATAGGGAAGCAGGCAGCCAGAGAAACAGGGAGACAAGTCTCGCTCGGCTACTTGCCTACCTGTGTACTAACCCTACCGGCCTGGCACAAAGGGGGACAGGAATTCGCCATCGATAATCGCCCGCTCTTCACCGGGCGGCTGCCAGGCAACCGAGAGATTGTCCTTCTGATCCAGATCCTTGTGCAGCACTTCGATGTAATATCGCGTGCCAGCCTCCAGTTGGATCGGCGCGGACTGTTGCGAGCCATGTTTGTCCCACTGGCGTGATTGGGTCCAGGTGGGGACGCTGGCGATCAGTTGCTTGTTGGCCGGGTCGCTGTCCGTGCTGAGCCACAACTCAGCAGCATCATCCGCCGCGATCCAGAAGGTATAGTCCCCATCGCTCGGCGGGTGGAGATAGCCGCGCAATCGCTGGCCATAATCATTGGCAAACGAGAGCGGCGCTTCGAGCGCGGGCAGGAAATCGCTACCCGTGGGTTTGCCCGCGAACTTGTCGCTCCTGGTCAGATCCGCCACCGTGTTGCCCGAGATCCCTGTCCACCATTCGCGCAAAATGCGGCCCGTATCGCTGCTGGTGCCGACGCCAGGCGCCAGGGTTGGTCGCGCCGGTGGCGTGGTGGTGCCGGTTGTGCCCGCGCCAGTTGTGCCCGCGCCAGTTGTACCTGTGCTGGTAGTCGTCGTGGTGCCAGTCACGGCGGTCGTGCTCGTCACCGGTTCGTTACTGGTCAGGGGTGTGGCCGTGGCCAGATCCCCATAATAGCGCAGGCGGAAGAGCGCGCCGAGGATCGTCATCACATAGAGCTCGCCGCCCGGCCCGGCGGTGATCTGTGTGGGGCCGGGCACGCCGCTGGCAAAGTCAGCCACGTCGACCGTGCCATCGGCGTTGAAGGTCATCACAAACATCATGCCGACATTAAAGTCGCCAAAAAAGTATGTGTTGCGATAAAAACTGGGGTACGAATTGCCCGTGTAAAAGTCCCCGCCGATCACTGAGCCGCGGCCTCTTTCGTGGGGATAGGCGTAGAGCGCTTCGATGCTGGTCGTCGAGCCAGCGACCACGCCTTCGCAACCATTATCATCCACTTTGATTTCGGGGCCTTCATAGCAAGGCCAGCCAAAATTGGCCCCAGCCCCGCCCATGTTGACCTCTTCCCAATCAAAATTGCCGACATCCCCCACCACCACTTGGCCGGTGCGCGGATGCAAGGTGAAGCGGAAGGGGTTGCGCATGCCCAGTGCGTAGACTTTGGAGCGATTGCTGTTCGGGTTGCCATCGTAGAAGGGATTGCTGGGCAGCCCCTGACCGGTGATCGGGTCGATGCGCAGGATCTTACCATTCAGGCTGTCGGGATTTTGGGCCCGAATGTTGACCGCAGCGTTAAAGTTGATCCCATCGCCCGAGCTGACATAAAGCGCGCCATCGCGGCCAAAGAGCAGCTGATCGACCGAATGGCTGGTGCCTTCATTGGGCAGACAATCTTCAATAAAGCCGCCGCCCGCATCCAGACACGAGTAAGGGCGCCGGTCGCCCACGTTCGGGTTGCCGATATTTTCAAAGACACTATTGCTGCCCAGAATGATCACCCCGCTGCCGGGCAGATGCTGGTTCAGATTGGTGGGGTCTGCGGAAAGACGCAACACACGCGAGACGCGCGCGCCACTGGTTGGCAAGCCCTTGACTTCCGGCGGATCATAAACGTAAGCGAGATAGACATAGGGCACGGTGGGGAAGCGAGGATGCACAGCCACGCCAAGCAAGCCACGCTCGGTGTGGTCGTTGACTTCGTTGCGCAGATCGATAAAAGGTTCTTCTTGCAATTTCCCATCGGCAAAGACCCGCACCATGCCATCTTTCTCGGTCAGAAAGATGCGGCCATCGGGCGCGATGGCAAAACCGGTGGGCATTTTCAGCCCATCGACCACAGGTTCAAAGACAAAACCCGGCGGCGTGTCGATCTGCAACGGCGCGGCGACCGCTGGCGCTACGCCACTCAACAGAGCGCCGACAATACTCAGGCAGAGCAGAATCCGCAGCCAACCATATGATTTCCGAATGATCATTCTCCATCCTCATCCAAGAAAGACCAGCAACAAGAGCGATTGGGGGAAGGCTTACAATCTTCGCCATTATACCGTCATTCGACGATTGCGCCAGCCAGCCACATGATGATTAACAAGGTGATCAACCAGCGTTTGAGCGCTTGTCGCCCAAAACGCAGGGCAGTTGTAGAGATTGCGCCAAGTTCTGCGGGGGAAACCCACTTTTCAGCAAGTGTATACTGCGGTTCTCAAACAGAGATGCTGGAGAATGTCATTTTCGCGCCGCCATCGGTATAATCTTTTGCAAATCAACCAACCAAATGCGGGAGAAATCATGCGCATCAAACAATCGATCTGTTATCCGCTCTTCAAGCCCTCAACAATGTCGTTGGAAACTTTGGTCAAAACCGCCGCCGAAATAGGCTACGCCGCCATTGAGTTGTGGGGGCGCACCGCCGAATTTGAAGAAGTGATAGGGTTGGCCAAACAATACAAGCTGGCTGTCGCCAGCATGAGCGGCCACGCGTCGTTGCCCGATGGCCTCAACAAACGCAGCAACCACGAGCGCATCGCCGCTGAACTGCAAGAGTCGATCGATATCGCGGCCAAACATGGCATCCCCGGGGTGATCTGCTTTAGCGGCAATCGGCAACCGCATCAAAGCGAGATCGAAGCCATCGAAGCGGTGGCCGACGGTCTGCGCCTGATCGCCCCCTACGCCGAGGCGAAAGGGGTCAACCTCAATCTCGAATTGCTCAACTCCAAGGTCGATCACCCCGGCTACCAGTGCGACCACACGGACTGGGGCGTGGCCGTCTGCGAACGCGTCAACAGCCCGTGCGTCAAGTTGCTCTACGACATCTATCACATGCAGATCATGGAAGGGGATGTGATCCGCACCATCCGCGAGAACATCAAGTGGATCGGCCATTTCCACACCGCGGGCAACCCTGGGCGCAACGATCTGGATGATACGCAAGAGCTGAATTATGCGGGCATCTGCCGGGCCATTGCCGCCACCGGGTACGATCTCTATGTCGGCCATGAATTCCGTCCCAAAGGGGACCCAATCGCCTCGTTGCACGAAACCTTTGCCATCTGCAACCAGGGGTGATGGACGACGGACGTTTGACGATTGACGATTGACGAATGACGATTGACGATTGACGTTTCACAAATCACGTTTGACGCCGCGCCCGTTCAACGGTAGGATCAAGCCTGCTCCCTAACCCAAGCTTTTCCTATCAACACGAGGAGGAACCTATGCCGAAAACCGGACGGGCCGTTGTCGCCCACGGCCAACGCTTTGAGATCCGCGAATACCCTGTGCCCGACCCCGCGCCGCATGGCATGGTCCTGCGCCAGGAATTGGCTGGCATCTGCGGAACCGATCTGCACATGTGGCAAAATGGCCTCAAGGAGGAGACTTCGCTTGGCCACGAAGTCGTCGGGGTGATCGAAGCGCTCGGTTCCGCGGTCCGCAAAGACGCGGCGGGCAATCCCCTGCGCGAAGGCGACCGTGTGATCGTGCAGCCGGGTACCCCGCACGGGGCTTATGGCTTCAAGACCAACCCCGATCAAGCGCCCCACTTCACGGGCGGGTTTGGCGAATACATGTATCTGGCCTATCCCGATACCTGTGTGCTCAAAACCGAGCTATCGCCAGAAGTGGCTGTACTCACCGAGCCCTTTACCGTGGGCGTTCATGCGGTGATGCGCGGGCGCGTGCAACTGGGCGACACGGTGGTCGTGCAAGGGTCCGGCGCGATTGGCCTCGTCACGCTGGTTTGTGCCAAGCTGAGCGGCGCGGCCAGGATCATCGTTGTGGGTGGGCCAGCCGAGCGCCTCGAACTGGCCAGGCGCATGGGCGCGGATGTCACGATCAACGTCGAGGAGGCGCGCACCCCCGAAGAGCGCCGCGAGCTGGTCCTGGCTGAAACCCCACAAGGCGCGGGCGCAGCCGTCGTCTTTGAATGTGCGGGTTTTCTCTCTGCCATCCCCGAAGGGCTGACCTATGTTCACCACAGCGGCACTTTTGTGGAAGTGGGCAACTTTGTTGATCAAGGGCCGATCTCGCTCAATGTCAACCGCTTGATGATGCGCCGCAATCTACGGTTTGAAGCAATCTGGGGCAGCGCTACCGACCATTTTATCCGCGGGTTGCCGCTGCTCGAACGCAATGAGTTCCCCTTTGTCGATATGGTCAGCCATGTGTTGCCGCTTGAAGATATTGACAAAGGATTCGCCGCGCTCAATGGCACTTATCGCCTGGGCGACGAAGTTGTGATCAAAATTGTCGTGCAAGGCGGGGAGTAAAAGCTTGACGACGGACGACGGACGATAGACGGTGGACGATGGTCAATCCGCTATTGTGCAGTTCATCCTAATAGAGAAACCAGATAAATATCGCATAAATCGTAGGTGCGGTTTCTAACCGCACAGGTAGGCTAGGGCCAGAATATGCGGTTAAAAACCGCACCTACTTGCTCGCTATTTGTGCGATCTCTATTTAATTTCTCTATTAGTTCCGCAGTCTGCAAAAAGTCCTCGCCCATGTTTTGGAGAAGCCGATGAACCTAGCCACACCTGAACATCTTGCCGTTGTCGATCATCTCCTCTCTACGACCCGCTCAGTCCGCAAACGATTGGATCTGACGCGCCCGGTCGAGCGAGCGATCATCAAACGTTGTCTCGAACTTGCCATCCAGGCGCCGAGTGGCTCGAATCGCCAGACCTGGCAGTTTGTGGTCGTGACCGACCCGGAAAAGCGCCTGGGGCTGGCCGAACTCTATCGCAAAGCCTTCGACATCTATCTCCGGGGGCGCACCCAAGACAAACCCGAATGGCGCGCCGAGGCCCCGAGCGACAGCACTCAACGCCGCGTCACCAGTTCGGCCATCTACCTGGCCCGCCACCTGCACGAAGTGCCAGTCCACATCATCCCGTGCATCGAGGGCCGCGTGGAAACCAGCCCGCCCTATGCCCAGGCCGCGCACTATGGCTCGATTTTGCCAGCAGTCTGGTCACTCATGCTGGCGTTGCGTGCACGGGGGCTTGGCTCGGCCTGGACCACCTTGCACCTGCCGTATGAAGCCGAGGCCGCACAGCTATTGGGCATCCCCGCCAACATGACGCAGACCGCGTTGATTCCTGTGGCCTATTTTCTCGGCAAAGATTTTCAACCCGCGGAGCGAATTCCCGTCAGCGCGGTGACCCACTGGGAAAGTTGGGGCAACCAGGGCTAACATCATTCGTCGAGCGGTCAAATTCCCATCACCAGCAAAGGAGTTATGTTGCATGACCCATCAAGCCCTCGCCATTCAGGGCGGAACTCCGGCCAAACAGCGGGTCGATCCACCAATGTACCCGGGCGGGATGCAGATCGATCATGAAGAAGAAGCGGCTGTCCTTGAGGTTTTGCGCAGCAAACGGCTCTTTCGCTATTACGGGCCGGAGCCTGGCCCCTCGAAGGTGGCCGAGCTAGAGGCCGCCTATGCCGAACAGCGCGGGACAACCCACGCTTTGGCTGTCACCTCCGGCACCGCGGCCCTGATCTGCGCGCTCCAGGGCATTGGCGTTGGCCCGGGCGACGAAGTGATCGTCCCCGCCTACACATGGATCGCCAGCGCGGCTGCGGTCCTGGCGGTTGGGGGCGTGCCGATCATCGGCGAGGTGGATGAATCGCTCTTGCTCGACCCGCAGGATCTGGTCAACAAAATCACACCCTATACCAAGGCAATTTTACCGGTCCACATGCGCGGCGCGCCCGCCCAAATGGATGCGATCTGTGCGGTGGCGCGCCAACATGGCTTACGCGTGGTTGAAGATGCCGCGCAGGCAAATGGTGCAACCTATCAAGGCCAATGGTGTGGGGCCATCGGCGATGCTGGCTGTTACAGCTTGCAATTCAACAAGATCCTGACTTCCGGCGAAGGGGGCATCCTGCTCACCAGTGACGAGCACGTCTGGCAGCGCGCCGCGATGTATCACGACGTGGTGGCGGGCCAGAATCGGGGCCATGACTTCGACAGCCGCTTGTGTGGGGTCAACTTCCGCATGCCCGAAATCCTCGCGGCCATCAACCTGGTGCAATTGCGCCGTCTGGATGGGCTGCTGCAGGGGATGCGTGCGCGCAAAGCGATGCTCAAAGCAGGCATGGCCGAGATTGCCGAACGCAAGGGCATTACCTTTCGGGCCGAAAACGACCCGGAAGGCGACACCGCAATCTGTACCATCTTCTTCGTCGAAAGTCCCACAGTTGCGGCCCGCGTCACCGAAGCCCTGCGCGCCGAGCGGATCGGGGCCAGCGTGCTCTACCACCCAGAGCGCCCCGACCAGCACATCTATGCGCATTGGGAGCCGATTTTGCAACAGCGAGCGTGGTCAGCTGGGGGCGATCCCTGGCGCTGGGCCCAACGCCCAATCCAGTATGATCCGGCCATGTGCCCACGCAGCTTGGATCTGCTGGGCCGGGCCATTCACTTGAATATCAGCCCGCTGCTCACCAATGAGGATGTGGAAGAGACCATTGAGGGGTTGAACAAGGTGCTACACGCGCTGGCCTAAGCCCTCAGTCGTACTGGGTGCGACCCGCGAAACTGAGCCTGCCAGCATGGATTGGCGCAGCAGTTACGGGTAAACGCTCAGATCGCCACAACAAAAGCCACGGCCCGTTCGCGGTCGTGGCTGAGGCTCACCGACCATTCTGTTATCCCAAGTTGCAAAGACCGCTGAGTCGCGGCGGCGTATAATTGCAGCAGCGGCGCGCCACTGCCCGGATCGCGGCTGATCTCGATGCTCTGCCAGGTGATCTGATGCCGCCAGATGCCAGTGCCGAGCGCCTTGGCGACCGCTTCTTTGGCGGCAAAGCGCGCGGCCAGGGATTCGATGCGGTGGTTGCAAACCACCAGCTCCTGAGGGGTGTAGACGCGCTGCAAGAAATGGTCGCCGTAGCGGTCCACAGCATCTCGAATCCGTTTAATTTCAATAATATCGACACCGGTTCGCAACATAAGGATTATCGCTGCGCTTGTTCTTTGCGCAATTGGTCGATCTCAGCTTGCAGACGGCGGACCTCGCCCTGCAAATGGAGGATCTCATCGGCAACCTGCCGGTTAAAATTGACTTGCTGCTCGATCATCGGGTCCAGATACGCCTCTTTGACGTGGGTGGTACTATTGCGCCGCACCCATTCGATCAGCCGACCGACCAGCGGCGCGCCCGAGCGCACTTTGTAATTGCGCAGCGCCACATCGGCTTGTTGATACAACTGGCCCATGGGGTGTTGCTCCGCGGGGGTTGGGCTTTGCGCCAACGTGGCAACCTCGGCCAGGACCGCCCGCATATTGGCCGCAAACTGGGCCGGACTAAAGCGCGCTGCCCGCGCTTTGCCCCGCTCGATCAACCCCGCGCGCAAGCCCGGCTCCTGCCAGATGCGCCCAATTTGCCGGGCGAGATCGGCTTCATCACCCGGCGCAAAGAGCAGACCGGCGGCCTGTTCCTCGCCTGCTTCGGCGTCCAGCACCCAGGGTAACGCGCAACTGGCGCTGGCCACAGTTGGCAGCCCAACCGCCATCGCTTCGACCAGCGGCACACCAAAGCCCTCGTGCAAACTGGGCAGAACCAGCACATCTGCCAGGTGATAATAAGGCTCAACTTGATCGACCCGGCCTGTCAGCGTGACCTGATTGGCAATGCCCAATTGCTCGGCCTGCGCAACCAGATTCGCGGCCAATTCTCGCTCCGCGGGGTTGCCGTCCTTGTTGCCGACGACCAGTAAGTGCACTTGCGGATCGAGCGCGACAAGCCTGGCGACAGCACTCACGGCCAGATCGATGCGCTTGTTGCCCGCGACCCGCCCAATAAAGAGCACGACTCGTTTGCCCTGCACCCCCCAACGGGCCCGCAAAGCCTCCAATTGCGTCGGGGTCGGCGGTGTTTGCAAATGGTCCAGCGGCAGGCCAAAGGGCACCACCCGGATCCGCTCTAGGGGATAGCCCGAATTGCGGTGCAACTCCTCGCGCATATAGGGGCTGACGGTCAGGGCCAAATGCGCGAACCAGGCCAATTGTGTGCGCACCTCGGCGATGCGCAAGCCTTCGCGGCCAGCCTCCGAGCCCCAGAGCGCGGGCGGCGTCACGCCATGATACGAAAAAATCTTGGCCCCTTGATGATCACGAATCCGCTCAGCCAAGGGCGACCAGTTGGAATATTCCAAAATCAACAAATCGCTGCTGGGTTGATAATCCGCATAATCTGCTTGCCGCACCAGCGGTCGAATCTCTTCGGGCAGCGGACCCGGCGCATAATTGCTGTAGAGCTGCGCGCGAATCCCTTCCGCTTGCAGAAAACGGGTCAGGTCGAAGATATGTTGGCTGGTGGCGTCACCAGTACGCATGGTCAACGACAACAGGTCGGCGGTACGAAAGGCCATAAGCTCAACTTCTCATTTTCCACCACAAAACATGGCCGCCATCATTTTTTCGGCTGTTCCAGCGCCGCGAGACGCGCTTCCAACTCGGCAATGCGCGCGTGCAACTGGGCTTGCGTTGCCGCTTCCTGCTGAATGAGCGTTGCCAGCAGTTGCGCGACTTGTTGATTAAACTGTTCTTGCCGTTCAAAGGTGGGGTCGATATAGGGCTCGCGCAGGTGCGACGTCAGATTGCGCCGCAGCCACGCCAGGATCGGCCCGACAATTGGCAAACGCGAGCGCACGACATAGCCGCGCGCCATGGTCTTGGCATTCGCCAACAACGATTGCAGATCAGCAGCCAGCAGGGCATCGGGCACGGCAGCCAGGGCGGGTACGGTCGAGTTACGCTCTTCGGGGCTCCGGGGCGGATGCAATTCGCTCATTGCCGGTAGATGTCCATACGGGAAGGGCCGATTGGGCAGCCAGGCAGTCACCTCGGCCACCACTTCCGCCCACAGGATCGCATCCGCGCGCCCGCTTGTCGGGT
This sequence comes from uncultured Caldilineaceae bacterium, assembly GCA_964541665.1. Taxonomy (GTDB): domain Bacteria; phylum Chloroflexota; class Anaerolineae; order Caldilineales; family Caldilineaceae; genus CFX5. Next base: position 12,075 of record CAZIRP010000073.1, read on the forward strand.
CACTGGTCAGGGTGCGCACCGGCCCTGCCTGGTAGCCATACTGTTCGCGCACCAGACGAGCGGCTGTTTCATCTTCGGCCACGACCAGATCGGCAAAAGCGGCCACGCGGCTAAACGCGTCTGCCGCGGCGCTTGTCGGTTCGGCAGGGTGAACATACAACAAGGCCGCGCCACGCGTCAATTGCGAGAGCCAATCTGCCAGAACGCAGGGCGCGTCCCAGTGAAAAACATAGAGATCGCTATTGGCAAATTGCGCGTCGGGCCAGCTCTCGGCAGTTGCAACCCAGCGCGTCGCGCTGTGGATCGGCTCGGCCACGCGCTCGGGCTTTTCCGCGCTATAGATGCGGACAGTGTCCCCACGCTCGTGAAAGAATTGCCACTGGGCCATCACTCGCTGGCTGAGCGGATCGCCCTCCGCCAGACGGGGCGTGATCAAACAGACTTGGAGCATAAAAATCTCACAGTAAAAACCTTAGCTATCCCCAGATTTCACAGATGTTTGTTTTCAGCCATCAGCTTTGTGCCATCTGCGCACTCTGGGGATGAGATTCGTGAACGCTTTGCTGGTTCCACTCACCGGCCCTCGGTGCTGACCGGAGCACCCGGCGCGATGGTTTTCGGGTTGGTGCGCACTCGGCGCAGGACCCGGCTGTACGTCCCTTCGACCACATCGGTGATCCGCTCGGTGGTGTAGCGCTGCAACACTTTCGCCCGCCCCCGTTCGCCCATCTGCCTGGCCCGCAGCGGATCCTCCATCAGCGTGAGTATGGCCCGCAAAAGCTGGCTCGGTTGCCGCGGATCGACCACAAAGCCATCGACGCCATCGTGGATCAGCGAGGCCACCGACTGGATATTGGCCCCAATCACTGGTTTGCCATAGATCCACGCTTCCAGATAGACAATGCCGAACGCTTCACCGGTGGACGGCATGGCCAGGGCATCACAGGCAGCCAACGCGGCCAAACGAGTTTCGTCTTCGACCGCGCCGTGGACGATCATCCCCTCGACCGGGCCAAGTTCGCGCCATAACGCCTGCGAATGCTCGGTTTCGGGACCCACGGCCAGCAAATAGAGATTGGGCTGGCCTGGCCGCAGCCGCATAAACGTTTGGACAACTTCACGCAGCCCTTTGTATTCGGTCTTGCGCCCCAGAAAGAGCAAGACGAAACCATCGGCTGGCAGCCCCAATTGTGCCCGGCTGGCGGCGCGATCGCGCGGGGGGAAAGCGGCCAGATTGAGGCCATTGCCACCCTGGACGATCAGCTGGTTGGGCAAGTGACGCTGCAAAAATATACGTTCCGCCGCGGTCACGGCAAAGACGGCCCGGCTGCCGCGCAAAATGCGCCACATATAACCAACATCATACGTTTCGGGCTGCTCGACGTGCAAGTGTGGTGTGATCACAATCGGCACACCGCGCACTCGTGCGGCCACATAGGCCGTCCACGCGTGGGCATAATGCAATTGATTGATGTGCAGCAGATCATAACGCCGAGCCTGCTGCCAGATCGCCCGAAAGAGCGGCCAGCTCACCGGACCATTGCCGAAAAAAATGGACGGCTCGAACAAGGGCGAGCGAACCTGCTGGTAGTTGCGCAGTCCTGTCGCCAGGATCCGCCAGGTGCGCGGGCCACGTTGCAAGCTGGGAAAGCGGCGCACCGTCACCCCGTTGATCAGCTCGTGGGCGGGCAATTCGTTGCGCCAGGTGTGATAATCACGCGCTTGCGAAGTGAAGACATCCACCGTGTGGCCGCGCCGCGCCAAACTTTCCGACAGGTCGGTGATATATTGTTCCGAGCCGCCGATGGCCGGGGCATATTGATGGCTGACGTGAAGAATGCGCATGATCAGTGCTTGGCGACCTCGGCGTAGATCTGCTGGAGCGCGGCGAGATGCGCGGGCAGCCCCAAACGCGTGCGCACGGTCTGCACACAACGCAGCCGCATCTGCCGCTGCTCCCACGGCGCCTTGCCAAAATGGTGGATCACCTTGGCCGCCAACGCTGCCGCATCCCCCACCGGGTAGAGATACCCCGTCAAATCCTCGTCGATCAATTCACTCGTGCCGCCAAAAGCCGAGCCCACCACCGGCGTGCCCATCTGGAAATTCTCGTAGATCACTACCGGCGAATTTTCGTGCCAAACCGAAGCGACAATGCCCAGATCGGCCGCGGCCCAGAGTGCCCGCATGTCGGTAAAGGGCACGGGCCCCAGCGTCATCACCGCGGGTGCATATTCGCGGTATCGGTCGATAAAGCGCGGCTCGCCCCCACCGGCGATCACAATGCGTACATTCCTGAGCGCGTCGATCAACAATGGGATAGCAGCCAGCACCACATGCGCGCCTTTGTGTTCGCTACCCCCGCCCGCAAAGACCAGCGTCGGCTGGGTCGAGATGCTCTGCACCAATTGCTGAACCACTGGATGCTGCGGTTCGAGTTCGGTTGGCTCGGCAATGCCATAAGGCACCAACCGGAAACGCTCGGGCGCAAAGCCCACCTCAACATGGCGGTCGATCAAGGCCTGGCTGGGCGAGATAAAGTAGCGCACATTGTTGGTCAACGTCTGAAAAATGCGCCGCCGCTGCGGCACAGCCGCCCAATAATCGTATTTGCGGAAACAGTTGCCACACCAATCGGGGGATTCGGCGGGGTTGCAATAGGTGCCATCTGCCCGATAGCGCATGTTGTTGGGGCAAGTCAGGCCGAGATCATGCAGGGTGTTGACGACCGGCACACCGGCGTGACTGCAAGCGACATAGGGGGCCAATGATGCGCCCGAAACATTGTGGATATGCACAACATCTGGCTTGACCGTTGCCAGCTCGCGCCGCACCGCCTGGTAAACCCGCAGGTCGAAGACTTGCTGCAAAGGCACCCTGGCATGAAAACGCACCCGATGCACCGGCAAATGATCGATGTGATACCATTCGTCGGCCGCGGCAGTGCCCCGCGCGGTCACCGTTAACAAGGTTACTTCATGACCGGCCTGCAACATGCCCTGCGCCGTATGGTAGAGCGACACTTCGGCCCCGGCGATCAGGTCGGGCGGGAACCAGTTGTTGATAAAAAGAATCCGCATGGTTTCGTAAGGTGCGACTCACCTTGCCGCTTAGAATGATGAATCATTTTTGTCGAACCACGAAGGGCACGAAGCCCACGAAGATTTTTCTTCGTGTCCTCGGTGTTCTTCGGGGTAAATCGATATTTTGCAGCCACTTATCGTTCTTCGTCGCTGTCTGGCCGCGGCAGAACGATTGGCGGCTCACGCTGCTGCTGGGCCAATTGCTGGGCCAAGGCGGCGTTGCTCAGCGCCAGGTGATCGAGCTGCCGTTGCAACATGCCGATCTGGTGGCGATAGAGTTGATCGTTGGCTTCGAGCTGCCGTTGCAAATGGCGTACAGCCCAATGCGCGGCCACATTGTACCAGAGTTGGCGAAATCTGCTGAAAATTTTGCCAACAACCGGCTGCGGCGACGAAAATTCGAATTCTTCCAGCGGGCGCGCTGAACCCGGATCAATGTCAACCAGGACGCGCAGCGCGGCCAGCACCTGCTCGATCTGGGTTGGATCAGCCTGCCATTGATGGCGCAAAATCGACGGGGCGTTTTCGAGCGCGTCCCAATAGGCATTGCGCAAGCCCGGGGTTGCCAGATGCAGCTCCTGCAATTCACGCGGGAAAAATTCGGCCAGCCACTGCGGTGGCGAGAGATGTTTGAGCGCACAGCGCAGCCGCCCCCGCTGATAGAAACGCTGCAGGGTGATTTCATCAATTTTGGAGGAAGTTTCCTGGTGCACCAATTGGGCTTCGGCGCAATACCAGACCTGATAATCTGCCAGACGGGTGCGCAGACAATAATCGACATCCTCAAAATAGCCGGGCCAAAAACCTTCATCGAGCAGGCCGATCTTGTCTAGCAATGCTTTGCGGATAGCGAAGGCTGCGCCGGTCACCCACTCCACGGCCCGCGACTCGTCGGCCTGGCCCTGGTCGGCCTCGTGATGCTCATAGTGCAGGCCATACATGCGTGGGTATTCAATGTAGCCCCCCGCGTGTTGCAGGGTTTTGCCATCGGGGTAGAAGATTTTGCAGCCGACCACGCCCACGCTTGGGTTGTCGAAGGCCCGCAGGAGCGCAGCCAGCCAGCCCGGCGACACGTGCGTATCTTGATTCAGTAGGATGGCGACATCCGCAGTGGAGGCGCGCAAGCCCTGGTTGCACCCGCCAGCAAAGCCCTGGTTGATCCCATTTCGGATCAATTGCACGTCGGGAAAGCTGCGAGCCACCAAAAGCGCCGAATCATCGACCGATGCGTTATCCACCACAATGATCTGGATGTTCAACGCGGGCAGAGCGCGCTGTTCGGCTTGCAGCGAAGCGAGGCAGGCGGGCAAAAAGCGCGCCCCATTGCGCACCGGAATAATGATGGAAACACTCGACAAGTCAGCCATAGATCATCGCTCTTTGAGCCACTTCATGAAGCGCATAAAGCGGCCTCGTTCGTAGGCCTGGGCCAGATTGCGCCAGTGATCACGCTCTTGCTGCAAGGTTGCCAATTCCTGCTGCTGCTGTTCGGTGACTGCGGCTGTGATCACAGCGGGTGGCAGGCCGATCTGGTCGGCGGCGGCCCACGGTTGGCGGCAATAGGCCAGCAAGGGTTCCGCGGCGCGCTGCCAGGTCAATTCGCTTTGTGCCCGCGCAAAGCCAGCAGCGAGATCCGCGGGGGCGTCCAATAGCTGCAGAATCGCCGCGGCCACACCGCTGGCATCTTCAAACCCTACCAATTGCCCCACCCCGTACTCGGCGATCAACTCGCTGGTGGCGTCACCCCGGGTCGCCACAATCGGCAATCCCGCCCAGATATACTCCAGGACGCGGCTGCGAAAGGCCAGGCGCGTCTCCAGCGTATCATAATGCAGGCTGAGGGCCAGGTCACTTTCGAGCAGCACATTGGGCCAGTCGGCGTAGGGCACCCAATCGCCAAAAAAGACCGCGCGCTCAAGCAGCCCCAATTCACCCGCCAACCCATGGGCCGCCGCGGTTGCGGTGGGCATGCTTGCCACATCCGGGTTGGGATGCCGCGTGCCCGGAAAGATCAGCTTGATGTCCTGGCGCGTCTGCCAGATCTGCGCCAATGCACGGATTGCGGTCAGCGGGTCGAGCCAGGGCCAGAGGCCGCCCCCCCAGAGCAGCACCTTGTCGCTGGCGGCGATGCCCGGCCACACCCCTTTGATCAGCGGGCGCGTCGGCGCGGCGACCGTGCCCGGCAGGCCAAACGGCACCACGTCGATCAACTGGCGCAGCGATGGATCTTGCCGAAAGGTCGCCGGGTTGATCCGCCCAGTGGCTTCCAGCAGGCCGAGCCACCAATCACGCTGGCGCTCGCTGGCACAGAGGTAAAAATCACCGACCTGGTATTGTTGTTGCAGCACCGCGTGACGCGCCCGCCAATCGGTTGCGTGCTCGGCGGCCTGGTTGGGCAAGGCCAGCCATTCGGCCCACAGCGGGTCGTAGCCGTCGATCACGACGTAGGGCGGGCGGATGGGCAGCGCGGCCAATCGATCGGCCACCGCGCCGGAGAGCAGACAAATTTCCGCGGCCAACAGGTGGGGCAGCAGCGTTGACCAATCCGCGGGATCATAGGTGACAAAGGCAAACGCTTCATCCGCAAAAGGCAGGTCATCACCTGCGGGATCAGCTTGGTGAGGGGCGGCGAGGGTAGTCGCGGTCTGCGTAGCCAAAACCCGCGCCAATTGCACATAGCGAATGCCCGGCCCGGCCATGCGCGGCCCAACGAGATCGTGGCTGAGGATCAGCAGCCGACTCATGGTTTCAGCCTTTTGTCCACCTGCCATGTCAAGTAGCGAAGAACTTCGGTGACCAGCCCGTTGATGCCTTGGGTGCGCCAGGTTTGGCCGACCTTGCGCGTCATCTGGCCCGCGGATTGCCACCCGCGCTGCGCGGCTTGGGTCGCGGCGGTCGCAAGTGGTTGCGGCGTTGCCAAGGCGAGTTGGCTTGCGCTCGGTGCTTCGGCTTCGGCCACCGCATAACGCAATTGATAGAGTAACTGGCCGCGCAGCGATTGCCCGCCGCGCTGGAGTTGCGCGCCGCGCTCGGTGGGTGACCAGGTGCGCCACAGGGCATGGGCAAAACGCCCAGCTTCGCCAGCCGCGGCCAGCGAGATCACATAGGTGCGGCTGCTGGAATAGGGCTGCGCCGGAAACTCGACGGTGAAGGGCTGCGACGGCTGGATCAAGCTGGCGGGGATCACTCGGTCGATCAGCGGGTGGTCGGGCGCGGCTTGTTCGTGCAGTTGAATGCGCAGCGCGCCTTCGGCCAAGGCCTGATCGGGCGCAAAGAGCAGGTCGATCCCCTGTAAATGGGATTGTGTGGCCGTGAAGCTCTGCTGGATCGGCTCACGCCCCACCGTGACCTTGCTGGCCGAACGCCCATCCAGCACCCAGAGCGGCGCTTGCCCCACTGTCTCGGCCTGCACAGTGTGGACGTTGGCCATCATGCGGCTCCAGCGCGTCTGCTGTTCCTGAAAGGTGCGCTCCAGTTGCCGGATCTGCTCGGCCAGTTGCGCCTTTTCGGCCAGGGTGCGCTGCAATAGCGCCTCCAGCTCTTGCTGATGCTGCGCGTTTGCCGATTGATGATCCAGCAATTGGTGGATCTGCCAGAGCAAGCTATCGGCGTCGGATTCCTGGCGGCGCAGCGCGAGGCGGCGTTCAGCAGGGGCGGGCGCATGGTCGAGCAGGGCCCGCTCCAATTGACGCGCCGAGGCTTGCCACGAACGAGTACGCACCTGCTCATAGGCCCGGTCGACAATCTCAGTGCGCAATTCTTTGTTCCAGAGCAGCTCCAGGATCGCCGCGGCCAGGCTCTCTGGCGTGGGCTCTGCAAGCAAAGCATTGTCGCGATCGATCAAGAGATCCGCCACCCGTTCGCTGCGCACATCGACCACCGCGCATTTGCAGGCCATCATCTCGAAAGGCACAAACGAGGGATTCGTGAGCGAAATCACCAGGCCGACATCACAACTCGAATAGAGCGAGACCAATTCGTAGGGATTGCGCACACCGAGATTGTTGACCGGGAAGTTGGGCGTGGGCACATCATTCGCCCCAAAAAAGAGAATCTCCACTTCGGGATATTGCTGTTTGACCAGGGCGAGCGCTTCGACCCCAATTTCATAGGCACGGCGAGCGGTGCTGGGCCGGGCATAAAAGGCCACGCGCGGCCAATTGGGCTTGGCATAGGGCTGCGGCCAGTAGATGTCGGTATCGACCGCGAAGTCAAAATGATCCGCCTCGGCCCCATATTGTTCACGCATCAATTTTGCCAGCCACGGCCCCAGCGTCAGACAATGAAAGCCCTGGCGATAGGTCAGCTCGGCGCGCACATACTCCGAGCCCATTGGGTAGAAATAGGGCTCAAAATCCTGCACCAGATAATAGCGTCGCCCAGGATTGGGCAAGGAAAGCACATGCTGCACCGTGGCCCAATAGGTGGCGACTGTGGCATCGGCGTTATGTACACGGCCTGTCCAGCGGTGGAAATGGGCGCCCGTCGGCAAGATCTGTTGATCCACAAAACGCTGAAGCTGTTCGGCGCTGTAATTGTGCATCGTCTCGACTGGCACAATGTAAACATGACATTCGTGGCCAAAATCGACCAGATGTTTGATCATGCGGAAGACGCCGAGATGGCCACCAGAGCCACGGAATGGCTCGGTCACAATCCAGTTCAGCACGAGCGGCAATTGTTCGGTCGGCGCGGGCAGTGCCAGCGGTGATGGTTGGGTAACAGCATGACTTGACATGGGTTCACTAGGTTCAGAAGAAGCGTGCGACATGGCTGGCTCAATGGACACCGGCTTCGTGGCCTGACGCGGCAACGCGGCGATCTGTTCCAGCGTGGCGGCGAGATCAGCGGTGCGGGCGGTGGCGCTATAGCGTGTTTCCACCGTTTGGCGGGCCGCCGCGCCGATGGTTTGGCGCAGGTCGGGATGCAGGATCAACTGTTCGAGGGCACCGATCCAGTCGGTGATCGACGCGGCGAGAAAGCCATTCACGCCCGATTCAATGGCCTGCTCGAATGGATCAATCCGGGTAGCGACCGTGGGAATACCCAACAGCCCGGCCTCGACAAATTTGATCTCACTTTTGGCCCGGCAGAAGAGATTACCCCGCTCCAACGGGGCCAGGGCAATGTCGATCTGGCTGGCGAGTTCGAGGTAGCGCTGCCATTGGTAGAGCCCGTGACGGCGGATGCGCGCCTGCAATGATTCAAAGCTGGCCGGTAGTTCGAGCGGGCCAAAGAGCCAAAGTTCCACCTGCGGGAAACGGGCCAGCAGATCCAGCAGGGCGGGCGCGGCTTCGGCAAAATCCACATCGTGCGTGGGCGTGCCGCTACCATAACCGAGGATCACCTTGGGCTGTGTCCAGCGGAGATCCCGCTGGGCTTGCGCGGCCTGGCGGGCAGCATACCAGTGATCACCCACTTGCTGCATTTCGTCACCAACGGCGTTGCGATGGACAAAGGCCGGTTTGCCGCGGCGCTGGGCCACTTCGGCCAAAAACGGGCCGGCCGTCAACACCAGATCGCTGGCCTGCAAGGTTGCCAGGGTCAGGGCCACCCCCTCCTGGTAGAGCTCCTGGTCGATGGGCGAGAGCCGAGCCACCCCGCGATGCCAGCGGCTCATGGCCGGTTCAAAGACGAGATCGTCGGTGTCGAAGATCACTAATTTGCCGCGGCGTTGCATTGCCTCGATCAGGCGCCGCAGGTTGGCGCTCATCACGGTGCGTTGCAGAATCAACAGGTCGAACCGCTCGGTCACCTCTGCGGCCAGGGGCTGATCATGCCATTCCTGCACTTCCGCGGCAATGCCCAACCGCGCCAACTGCTCTTGCAGGTGGGTGCAGCGATAGAGTTTGACAGTAGCATGTAGACAACCGGCCAAGATCAGCGCGGTGGAAAAATGGTGGTTCGCCATAAACATTAACTCGACGATTGATCTCTGTGCTGCAAACGGGAGAGAATGGTCTGCAATGCCTCGACCTGCTGGCTTTCAATTTGCGCGTAGGTGCGTTGCCAAAAGTCTGTTTGCCCTGCCGTGGATTTGGCTTCCCAGTTGGCCACGGTCTGGCGGAGCTGCTCCAATTGGCGTGCTTGTTGCGCCTGCTGTTCGTGCGATTGGTCGAGCTGACGCTTCATAGCCGTTGCCAGTGCGCTGGGCACACGAGCTGGATCCGCCGCGCTGGGCACAAACTGGGCTTGGATCTGCTGCAAGGTCGCGACCAAACTTTGGCTACGCGCCTCTGGTGTGTACTCCGCATAGACTCGTTGCCGGGCAGCTTCGCCCAGCCGCGTCCGTTCGGCCTCATCTTCGACCAACTGCGTCAGGGCAGCGAGCCACTCGGCGTCATCCGCGGCGAGTAGACCATTCACACCCGATTCGATGGCGTAGGTAAAGGCTTCGGTCGGGCTGGCAATCGTTGGCACACCCACCAAAGCCGCCTCGCTGTATTTGATCTCGCTCTTGGCCTGGCAGAAGGGATTGTCCAGTTCCAGCGGAGCCAGATTGATGTCCACCTGGGCAACCAGATGGGATAATTCTTGCCAGGCCACAAAAGGTGCCCGGCGAATGCGCTCGCGGAACGCGTAAAAGCGGCTGTCGAGATCCAGATGGCCGCTCACATGCAGCCAGACCTGCGGATAGCGCGCCATGATCTCAAGCAGGGCCGGGGTGGCGACCAGAAAATCTCGATTGTGCGAGCCGGTGCCGCTAAAATAGCCGATCACGATCGGTGCAGACGAGTCGCGTGCGGCAGATTGGCGCGATTGATGGGCGGCTTCGGCGGTCTGGATCATGGCCGCGCTGCAAGCATTGCGCTGCACAAAGACCGGCTTGCCATGCCGGGCCGCGGCCTGGGCCAGATAATCGGTCGTGACCAGCACAAAATCGCTATGCGCAAAAATTTTGGCTTGACCGTGCAGATCCTGGCGAAACCGATTGGCGGCTTCAACGCTGAGCGTGTCGAGAAAGGCAATCGAGTCGATCAATGCTGGCTCAAAGACGAGATCATCGGTCTCGAAGACGACCGGGATGCCGCGCAGATGGGCCAGCTCGATCAGGTCTGCCACGAGCGGGCTATAGGCTGCTCGGTGCAAGATGAGCAGATCGCAGGTGGTGATGTCGATGTAACTGGCAAAATCATCGGCGGCGCGCAAGGTGCTGGCAATGTCGTGCAGCGCCAACTGTTCTTGATGGTGTACGCAGCGGTAGCGCCGTGTATCACCCGCTAAGCCACTGACAAAAAGGACATTCTTCATGGTTATCTGGCCGTTTGAGATGGCTCCACCTGGGCTGCCTTGTCGCCGATCACATAACATTCAAAAGGCCGATTCACAGCCTCCAGGGTCGTGTGCAGGGTTTCGGTCAGGGCGCGCACTTGATGCTCGAGTTGCCGAAATTCTCGCTCTGTTTGGTCTGCATAGGGTCGCACCAGCCAACGAATTAACCCCATTTTAACATACCAGATCGCCCGGCGCAGCAGCGAGGCCGGTTTGGGCAAAGGTTCGCGCCAGGCAGAAGCAGCCATCGGCGCAGGCGTTGTCAACAAACGCAAGGGAGATTCCGCCGAAATATGGGCAGGCATGGTGTGGGGATTTTCACCCTCCCGCGTCTGGGCAAAGCCGCTGCGCGTCATAAAAAAACTGAGCAGCTTGGGGTGATAGAGCGCGCAATGCCCAAAGTGCATATGGTAGAGCTCCAGGTGGGTGATCAGTGCACGCGGATTGGGGGTGACGAGCAGTAAACGGCCACCGGGGCGCAGCGCACGCTGGGCCAGTTCGATGGTGGTCAAGACCACCTCGTAGGGCATGTGCTCCACCATGTGGGCCGAAAAGATGGCGTCCAGGCTGGCCGGCTCCAGACCGCGCAGATGATCGAGTACATCGGCCTCGACCACGGGCAGATCGTGCTGCCGGGCCGCGGCAATACAGGCCGGGTCGGAGTCGACCCCGTAGGCATCGATGCCATTGTCGCGCAACAGCTTGACAAAGCCCCCGAGCCCACAACCGAGATCCAGGACGCGCTCGTAGCCAGTCAGGAAGGGCAAATAATAACCATGGAGCGCGGCCTCGCCTGCGATCGACACCTGTAAATAATCGAGAAACGCGTAATCTAACCCAGCAACGGTCATGGAAAGCAAGCCAATTCTGTGTACGCTGCCCGATAAGCAGCTTCGCAAAGTTAAGATTATAATCTCCGACGCGGAGATTGTACAACGGTATGGGGCTCACAAGCCAAACAAGCCCTCGACTTCAACCGCGGGGCCGGGGATGCGCTGGTCGCCAGCCAGTTGATAGAGCCCAATCCGCACGTGGGCAACGGAGGCAGCCTCCTGTGCTGTGAGCGGCAAGAGGTGCTCGGTGATGAAGGGGGCCGTGGGCACAGGGCTTGGCGCTACCAATGGTTGTTCACTGTGGATCAGCGGTTCACCTGCCTGATCGACCAGGTGCAGCTCGGCAAAATAATGGCGTTGATGGCGAGCATTTGCCAGCGTATTCCCTTGCCAGTGCAGACGCACGACCATGCCCTGCTCGACGCGCCGGGGTTCGATCCACAACAAGGTAGGCCCCCCCAAAAGATCATACGCCTGGGCCGGGCGCGGCGCAATCCGCAGGTGCATTGCCCAACCGGATGGCGCAATGGGGATATCGAGGCCGAGTGCGTTGTCGCCCCCCCCGTGATCGGCGAAGATCAAGGGCAGAAAGAGCTGCGGATTGGGTGGCACGGGGCTCGCCAGCGGCTCGACCGGGTGTAGCCGATACGCGGGCGTTCCGGCCTGGAGCTGGGCGATCAGGTGTGCATCCTGCGGCCAGTCGCCACCCTTCAGGGTGGGTGCTCGCAACGCAAGCCCATAGACCACCAGGAGGGCAGCCAGGCCTCCCCCAAACCAGAATCGCCAGCGGGAAACCCGCAGCCCCCCCCAGTTGGCATCGAGCATCCGGGCCATCAGGAGATAAAGGGCCAGACTGGGCAACACAAAATAGCGGGCCGCGTCGCGCAACAGCGGCCCCGTGCTTTCCAGAAAAGGATACTCATGCCCGTAAGTGCGTAGCCAATAAAAGGGAGCCGCGATAAAGATCACGTAGAGCAAGGAGACAGTCAGCAGAAGTTGGGCAGGGGTGCGCACCGTTTGCGACCAGGCAAGCGCCCACAGCAACCCAGCGATGATCAACCCGGCGACGAGATAAATCCCCAGCCAGCCTGCGCTCTGGTGCAGCCACTCGGCCACTTGATTACCCAGCAGATTGACGGCCAGGATTTTGTAGAGCATAGCGCGCCCCAGATCCAGCAGCGAAAGGCCCAATTCGCCCGGGTTCAGCGGCGCAAGCGGATCGCTGCGCTGCTGCCAGATCCGCACCAGAAAGAGACAGTGCGCCACAACAATCGTGCCCGCGCTCCAGCGCAGCAACCGAGTGGGCGCAAACCAGGAGCGTAATAGCCAGAAAGGAACAAAGATCAACACGATTGGCGCGCTGAAGATCACCCCAATGTAGACGAGTGTCAGCACCCCACTCCACCAGCGATGCTGCGTCGGCCAGACGAAAGTCACCAGCAATGCCCAAATCGCCAAAAACCACTGCAAATAGGCGATGCTCATCACCCCTTCGAGATTCGGGCTTGTCAGCAGCAAGAGGACCACGGCCAGCCGTAAAGCGTCGTGGCGGATCAGGACCCGGTAAGGCGGTAAGAGGAACCAGGTCAGACAAATCGCAGTGATGATCAGGGCGCTGAGGCTGAAGGCTAGCGGGGCAACCCGCAGCGGCAACCACTGGCTCAACTCGGCGAGCAGCCGCGGGAAGAGGTGATCATAGCCATTGTACGGAGCGGTGAGGGCTTGCCAGGTGGGCAGATTGAAGGCATCGGCGAAGAAGACCCAGCCATCCTCGGCATAAAATTGGGGCGCCAAAAGTCGTTCGGGCGCCCGGGCCCAGAGGAGCGCCATGGCGGCCACGAGGGCTAAGCCATAGCGCCACCACTGCTTCCGGCGTATGCGCGGTCTATCGGCATGCAAAATGGGCGCTGCCAATTTTGTGGCAACGCCCGCTTGCAAGTTCAGAATCAGCTTGTGCAACGTGCGATGGTCATTCATCTCGGCACAAAGCGCAGGACGAATTTACGGCTGGTCGATCTTGATGTAGAGCGGGCGGCCATTGACGGAAATAACCGTCTTTTGATCGACCACGCCATCATCAGCGTCGTGAACAACCTGGCTGGTGCCATAAATATCGGTGACGGTCACTCGGCTGGCCGGAACCACGAGCGATTCATCGACCTCGACCTCGTCGGGATCCAACCAGTTGATTGGGTTCAACCAGGTGATGAGCAAGGGCTTATTGTCGCGCTGATCGAAAAATTCGTAGACCTCGAAGCGCTCATGCCCACTCTCGGCTTCGGACCAGGTCCGCATATAGATTGCCTGGCGCAATAGCTTATTCATGCGCTGGAAGACATAAAAAGCTGGCTTGCGCACCGGCGGCGATGAGCGATCAACCAGGCCATTGAGGAACTGGTAACCTTCCAGATCGTGCATCATAAACCAGATGGCAATTTCGATATCCGCGGGGTACATCTGGGTAAAAAGTTTCACCACAAAACGGCTTTGCAGCTCATCGCTACCCGGGAAATAGGGCGGGAGGTGATTGGTGTGCCAGCCCGTTTCCGAGATGATCATCGGTTTGGAAACACCATGCTCAGCCAGGATCCCGCGGACAATCGCGGTCTTTTCGATCACACCCGGGCCGTCACAATTAGCGCAACCGGGGTATTTGTGGAAGTTCATGTAATCGAAGAAATCCCCACCACCGGCGGCCAGGACATCGGGCACGAAGCTGCGCACAAATGTGCCGGGGGGCTCAACATCGTCAAAGCCTTCGTAGGCAATGCCGCCAAAGACCACTTGCGCGTCTGGGTTGGCCGCTTTGATCGCGGGGTAGACAGCCTTGAGCATCTCCGCATATTCTGCCCCATGTTTGCCCCAGCCTTCCCCAAAGGGCGTCGGGCCAGCATCGGGCTCGTTGTACAATTCCCAGAAGCGAACGACTGGAGAACCAGGCGCATCATCAATGCCATCACCATCATAACGTTCGGCCAGGGCAGCGGCAAACTCCGCTAATTCTCCTACCTCAACTTTGTCAAGCGGCCCATCTGAGGAGGAGGTGGCCCAATCTGGCGCGTGCACAATCGTCGCCAGGATATTGAAACAATTGTGCAGGGCACCCCCCAATTGACTGTCAACCCACCGCCAATTATAGGCACTCGGGTCCGAATTGGTTGGCTCGACCAACCCCCAATTGACAACCACCCGGATCCAGCCCACTCCGAGTTCACGCATATCATTAAAATAAGTGCCGCCTTTGCCCGTGCGGGAATAGAGCTGCATACCGAACCGAGAAGTGGGGAATTGATCGCCACAATCTCTGGATTGCACCAGCGGCAACCACACTGCGGTCTGTTCGGTCGGGGCAAGTGCTGGCGCAGCCTGCAACGCATCCGGGGCATAGGCACCAGGCAGCAAGAGGCTCACCGTCAAAACAAATACAAAGAGCCCACGTTGAACAGGGCCAAACTTCTTCCATAATTGTTGCATAAACGTATTTTTCTCCTACATCGTTTTACGTAAGTAGAATCCAAACATCTTTCAAAACTCATCCACAGATTGCTCAGATAAAACTTCAAAGACTGGAGCATCAGCGCAATCGGTGGATTCCCAAGTGGTTTCTCTGTTTTACTGATCAGCGCAAGGAAATCCAGGAGTTACGCAAGTCGGGCGGCGGATCGGACTCGTTGCGGATGGGCGCTCTCCTGGAATTTAGACAATTCAGCGAGCCAGCAATGCAGATTGGCCTTGCACAACGGGCATATGGGTCGTATAAAAGTAAGGCAGTTGCCACTCATAAATTGCCGAGTCCGCCTGTGAGGCCGCCCAGACATGACCCGCGGCATCCACTTCGACATCCCACAATAAGAGTGATTGCGTGGGCAGGGGTTTCTCCAACATGGTCAGGGGCAAACCGCTCAAACGCGTTGTCAACCGGCCCAATTGATTGCCCAGATTTCCCGCAAACCAAAAGGTAAGGCTCGTCTCTTGTTCCTGGATCGCCAAACCGACTGGCGCGCTGGCGGGTGTGGGCAGATCATACCAGCGCCATAAAGCGAGCGTACCAGGCGTATAGCGCCCAATCCGATTGGCGCCACTCATGGTGACCCACGGCGTGTTGTTGCTATCGGTCACAATGTGCATGGGGCGGGTATCCACACCGGTGAAGAGATCCACAAACCGTTCGGTGATGGGGTTGAAGCTCACCACACGGTTGATTTGCGGGGCCGTGACCCAAACGAGCCCATTGAGGGAAATGGTCAGATCCTCAAATTGGCCGCCCGACAAGGTATATTGATATTCGGTAAACTCCTCGGTGCTCGGGTCGAAGCGACCAATGTGATTGCTCTTGCGGCCCGCAAACCAGACCGTACCATCGCGGGCAATGGCGATGCCGGTCGGCTCGCTGCTCGCTATACTGCTCGCTGCGGCGGAATTCAACACAGTCGATCTCGGTTCTACCGCGGGTGCCTCGGCATCGTTCGGGGGTTCCGACTGCTCCCCACTCACCAGCGGCAGATGGGTGATATAAAAGCTGGTGGGAATGGCGAATTCTTCAATCGCCCCGGTGCTGATCTGCAAGCGCCCCAGTTTGTTGCCCAGGCGCTCGGTGAACCAGATGGCTCCGTCGGCATAGGCCAGATCGTATGGTTCGCTGGCGGCTGTCGGCACAGGGTAGTATTGAACGGCAACGGTATCGCTCACCATCAGCGAGCCAATCATATTTTCCGCGGGCAGCGTAAACCAGATCCGACCCGGTGCCTCGGCAACCAGATTGAACGCTGTGCCAGAAATTTCATGGCGAACCACAAAGGTGGTAGAGATGACGTCGGTTTGGGCCGCAACCGGGCTTGCCCCCAACCAACCAATCCCCACGAAAACCAGTCCAAACACCACTAAGCGGCCAATATGAAGCAATGGTTGCATACAACTCACTTCTCGTGAACAAGCGGTTCGGTACAATGGGCCCAATCACCATTCAAGGTTACCAACCCATATTCTTCACCAGACTCCCCGCGATAGACCTGAAACTCGTAGAGGCGGTCATGATAGTCAAATGTCTCGGTGTTGGCGTCGTTGACAATTGCTGCCGAAAGCTGATAGGTACCCGTCAGAAGGGGCAGCGCCTCAACGCGATAGGTGATCACGCCGCTGCCTTCCACCACGGGCAGCACCAGTTTGCCAAATTTTGTGTTCGGCCCTGAGATGTGCGTGCCATTTTGATGGTGGATGGCGATCCCAAAGGTGGGCAGCTCAACCGGGTGCTCGGTCTGATAATAGAGGCGGATCAACAAGGGTTCGCCCTGATGAAATACCTGGCGCGCCTCACCTTCGGCATTGCAAAATTCCACCCGCTGGATGCGCAGGGGGCCACTGCCCCAGCGTCGGTTGGCCGCAATCGGTGTGCTGGCCGCCACTGTAGCTGCGTTGGTTCCTCCGGCCTGACTTGCCTTGGCTTGCTGGCTCGCCTCGGCTTTGGCCGCCAAAAACTTGGTATAGGCCATGATCACGTCGGTGGGGTGGCCATCGGCTTGCAGTTCGCCACCTTCCAGCCAGATTGCCCGGCGGCAAATGGTCTGGATCGAGCTCAGATCGTGCGAGACCAAAATCAGGGTGCGTCCCTGGTCGCGCAGTTGTTGGATGCTGGTCAAACATTTGCGCTGAAAGGCCGCGTCACCGACAGCCAGCACTTCATCCACCAGCAGCAGGTCGGGCGAAGTGTGGATCGCCACCGCAAAGCCGAGCCGTACATACATGCCGGAGGAATAATGTTTCACCGGGGTATCGATGAATTTGCCCAACTCCGCGTACTCGATGATCTGTTCGAGTTGGCCATCCATCTGCTTGCGGCTCAGGCCATAGATCGAACCATTGAGATAAATGTTGTCGCGGCCAGTCAGTTCGGGGTGAAAACCTGCACCCAGCTCCAGCAGCGATGAGATCCGCCCGTTGATGATCAGGTCGCCTTCGGTGGGCGTCAGAATCCCGCTCAGCACCTTGAGCAGCGTGCTTTTGCCCGACCCATTCGGCCCGATGATCCCAACACTTTCACCCGGGTTGATGGCAAACGAAACATTGCGCAGCGGCCAGAAAACTTCCGCATCATCGCGCTGCCGTCGCCACAAACGAATAAAAGTATCTTGCAGCGAACGCTGGCGAGTGCGTTGCAGGGCATAACGCTGCGAGACACCATCGAGCAGGATCTGAGGCTCGCCTGGCCGCAGTGTATCACTGCGGTAGACGGTCATAACGCTTCCCCAAAACGGTCGCTATAGCGATTAAAGAGCCAATACCCAAACCAGAGGACGAACAACGCGGTGGCCGCGGTGCGCACAAAAAAGTCCAGGTCTGTTCGGTACCCCCAGTAGAGCAGATCGCGATACATATTGATCAGCGAGGCGAGCGGGTTGAGAATATAAAACAACCGTTGCAGGTTGAGGGGGATCCCCCACAAGGTGTAACTGGCGGGCAACAAGGTGAAAGCATAAAAGACCGGCGTCAGGAAAAACCAGGCGAGAATCACCACATTGAGCACAATGACGGTATCGCGGAAGAAAACGTTCAGCGTGCTGAGGATCAGCGCGATGCCGATGGTGAAACAGGTTTGGATCAGAATCACCAGCGGCAATAGCCACAACCACGGGCTGAATTGGGCTCGAAAGACCAGCAAGGCGATAAAGAGCAACAAAAAGGCCAGCAGGAAATTGATCAATTGAGCCAGGACGCTGGCAATGGGCAAGACTTCGCGCGGGAAATAGACTTTTTTGATCAGGTTTGCATTGCCCACCAGACTGTTGACGCTGGCGCCCATGCTATCGGCGAAGAAGTTCCAGGGCAGGAGTCCACAGAGCAAAAAGAGCGGATATTTCTCGATCTGCTGGTTCGGGGACAAAAAGCTAAACACCACCGTAAAGACCAACATCATTGCCAGCGGGTTGAGCAAAGTCCAGACAAAGCCCAATACGCTATTTTTGTAGCGGGCTTTGAGATCGCTGACCACAAGATTGCGAATCAGTTCGCGATAACGGTATAACGTTTGTAACCGGGCGATGAGCGTCGGCAGTCGTTGCCGTCGCACCCAATCAGTGGTTGTCATAGCAGCTTTGGTGAATTGTTGTGAAGTCATCTCAAAAATCGGTTGTGGCTCCTATGAACAAAGGTACCCAACCAGTGTGGCACAGAGATTTTTGAGCTAATAGAGAAATTAAATAGAGATCGCACAAATAGCGAGCAAGTAGGTGCGGTTAGAAACCGCATATTCTGGCCCTAGCCTACCTGTGCGGTTTCTAACCGCACCTACTTGCTCGCTATTTGTGCGATCTCTATTTAATT
>CAZIRP010000074.1:0-29825 GCA_964541665.1 uncultured Caldilineaceae bacterium
GGTTTCTAACCGCACCTACGATTTATGCGATATTTATCTGGTTTCTCTATTAGCTGCGCAATTTGCCGCCGGTCTCGCGCTCCACTGTGCGGATGATGCGTGTGCGCAGTTGCGTCACTTCCTTCTCGCTCAGGCTCCGCTCCAAGCTCTGATAGGTCAACTGGTAAGCCAGCGATTTGTGATCCGCGGGCAGCGGCTCGCCGCGGTAGATATCGAAAAGTTCGAGCCCGACCAACAGGTTGCCCCCAGCCCGCAAGATCGTGCTGCGCACTTGCTGCGCGGTGACTGTTTCGGCCACTTCGAAGGCCAAATCTTCCACGACTGGCGGGTAATTGCTGATCGGCCGCATGGGCTGCAATTGCCACTGCGGTTTGATGAGCGCATGCAATTGCAATTCCGCCGCGTTGACGCGGGTGGCGGGCAGGCCAAAGGCAGCTCGCACTTGCGGATGCACTTCGCCGATCAAGCCGAGGCTTTCACCATTGAGCAGCACTTCGGCGCAGCGTGGGCCAAATGTGCCGCTATCAGCCACCGCCCGATACTCGACTTGTTCTGGCCCAAAGCCCAATCGATCCAACAGGGTCTCAACCACCCCCTTGAGATCGAAGAAATCCATCGGTTCCTGCGCGCTGGGGTCGGTATAGAGGCTTGCTGATTGACGCGGCCCCACCAGCACAATGCTCAGGCGTGTCTCTTCCACGGGCAAAGGATCCGCTACGGTCTGTTCGGCCTTGGGCAGATAGACGCGCCCGACCTCGAAGGTCGTCAACCGGTTGGTGAAGCGCAAATTGCGCACCGTGCTGGCCAAGGCGCTCACCAGCAGCGAGCGGCGCATTACCCGGCGCTCGGGCGCGGCTGGATTGGCCAGCGTGACATAGGCCTCGTCGCCGATGGCCCCAGCCGAGTGGAGCCTGGCATGTTCTTCCGGGGTGGTCAGCGGCACATTGATATTTTCTTGCAAGCCCAACTTGACCAGGATATCGCGCACCGCTTCTTCGCAGGCAAAGGTCTCGTTGCGCCGTTGCGTGGGCAACGTTTCCACCAGCAAGGTCTCACCAATCTGATCATATCCCAAGATGCGGGCGACCTCTTCGATCAGGTCGGCGGGGATGCTCACATCCAGGCGATGCCAGGGCACAGTGCAGGCCAGCAACGGCTCATCGGCCTGGCGGTGGAGGGCAAAGCTGGCCGTGGCCGGTGCATCCGCGGCGATCTCGGTGGCGGGTTCAACGGTAAAATCCAGGCGACGCAATGCCGTGGCAATGGTCTCCAGCGAAATCGGCAACCCAGTAATGCGCGCCATATTGCTGGCCGTGGTGTAGACCAGGGGCGTGACTTGCGGCACGGGATAGGCATCCACCTCGCCCGGCACGATGCGCCCCCCCGCGTACTCGCGCATCAACTCGGCGGCGCGACGGGCAGCGATTCGGTTGAGCGTGGGCGGAATTCCCCGCGCAAAGCGGTAACTCGCCTCGCTGAAGAGCCGCAAGGTCTGCGCGGTGCGGCGGTTGTTGATGCCTTCAAAGGTGGCAGATTCCAATAAAATTGTCGTGGTGCTGTCGCTGACTTCGCTTTCCAGACCACCCATCACACCGGCAATGGCGATGGGACCAGCGGTGTCATTGATCAGCAGCATCGACTCGTCCAGCTCCCGCTCGACCCGATCCAGCGTGGTGAACTTGTCGCCCTGCGCAACTCGCCGCACGATGATAGTGGGCTGGGCTTCGCCGCGCTGTTGGGCACGTGCCCGCAGCACATCATAATCAAAGGCGTGCAGCGGTTGCCCCCATTCGAGCATCACATAATTGGTGATGTCGACAATGTTGTTGATGGGCCGCATCCCAGCTTTGCGCAGCCGTTCTTGCAGCCACGCGGGCGACGGGCCGATCTTCACACCCTGGATGACCAGCGCCACATAACGATTGCAGAGCGCGGGGTCGTCGATCTGCACGGCGACATAATCGCTGGCTTGATCATCACCACTGGCGGTGAGCTGGTCTTCGGGGAGATGCAGAGCGCTCTCGGTCAACGCGGCGACTTCGCGGGCCACACCGATCATATTCAGACAGCGGGCCATGTCTGGCGTGATCTCGATCTCGATAATTTCATCGCCCAGATAATCACGCAGCGGCATGCCGATGGGCGCATCTTCCGGCAGCACGATGATGCCCTCATGTTCATCGCTCAGCCCCAGTTCGCGCTCCGAGCAGACCATGCCGCTGGAGAGCACCCCGCGGATCTTTGCCGGTTTGAGCTCCTTCATCGGGCGGGGCTGCACGTCGCTATAGGCATCCACCAGTACCGCGCCATTGCGGGCAAAGGCCACTTTGATCACTGGCAGCGTTTCGGCTTCGCGATAGGCAAAAAGATTTGGCGCGCCGGTCACCACGCGCTGGGGCTCCTCACCACCAAAATCGACATCGACCAGTACCAAACGGTCGGCATTGGGGTGGGGCAGCACCTTGGCCACCTGACCGATCAGAATGGTCTGCGGATCCCACCAATCACCAATTGCCTGGTGGGCGGCGACTTCCAGCCCCGCGGTCGTGAGCCGGTCGACCAGGGCGGGCGTCGGCAACTTGAGATCAACATATCGTTTCAACCAAGAAAGGGGAACTAACACAACTGCTCCTTATTGTGAACAATCGAGAAGTCAGGCTTCTGTCGCAGGGCGAGACCGCCCTAGGCCAGTGCATCATGCACGAGATCATGGGCGAGTGCCCGCCATTGCCCCCAGCCGCGCCGTGCGCCAACCATGTTACGCATATCCGCGCTTAATTGCAGCAACTGGCAGGGCAACACCGTATGAAAAGCCGAAATCTCCCCATCTGCTGGTAAGCGCGGGGGGGTGCCATCGCTCGTCAACTGGAAAATATAACTAGCAAAGCAGGCGGTCGAATTGCCATCATGAAAACAATATTCGATCAGCCCCAAAAAGCGCTGCACATAGACCGCAAGGGCCGTCTCTTCTTCCACTTCGCGCAAGAGCGCCGCCAGCACAGGTTCGCACCATTCGATCCCCCCGGACGGCAGACGGAAGATGTGGCCGGGATAATGCGCTTTCGCATGAACCCATATTCTACTGGCAGGGTCTTGAATTGCAAAGACCACTTCGGCGCGACGATCAGAATTAGCTCGCCAACGGTAGGCTCGAATGTACTCATCGGCCTGAATATGAAAATGTCGACGAATCGGCGTCCCAAATTGGGCTGCCAATTCATGCACTTCTTCCTCAGAAATCATCGGCCTGACCACCGTGGGAGCCGCGCTGGCCTCCGCAACAACTGCACGCGCCATAGTTTGCACTCCTGAAGACGGGTTGAGATGAACCAAGAAGTTCCGAAATCGCGTGGTGCCTGGGTTGAGGGCACAAGATTTACACAGGTTACGCCGGATTTTGCCAGATCTGACTTACGCTAAACGTTAGCCATCACCGGGTGGTTTGTGCGTGCGCCACCGGCGACGGATGAACGAGAACAGGCCCACCAGCGCCAGCAATGCCAGACTCGCCAAAGAAATTCCCTGCCCCAACAGGCGGATGGGCGTATCTTCAAAGCGCAACAAGAGATAGCCTTCGCCCTCGGGCAGCGGAACAGTCATGCGGCCCAGGGTTCCGGTCTCCTCAGGGATGATTGGCAATTCGCGCAGGGGAATTCCCCCGGCTTCATCCAGGAGATACGCTTTCCACCCGGGATAATAGAAGTGGTTAAAGACAACACGTTGCTCGCCGCTGCGCATATTGTGGAAATAGAGTTCTTCCATCACCGTATTATGAGCCATTGAATGGACAGCCAGGGTCTCATAATCGATCGGCCACACCGGGTTGCCATAATCCACTTTGGTCGTGATTGGTTGCACCGGCCGTCCCGCGGCCTCCTGGTTGATATAGTGATCGGCCATCGGGCTCCAGGTGGGGATGACCGTCACCGTACTGGTGCTGCCAGTCATCTCGTCGGAGGATTGTTGAAAGCGCATCAGCGCGGCGAGGCTGACGGGGCCTTCCACGGGCGGGCGAATTTCTACCTGCAAGTAGGGATAGCTACTCAACAAGATCACACCGATCAAGCTGAGCAGCGCAATGGTGAAGCGCCCGGCACTGCGCTCGACCAGGGGATGGGCGATCAACCCAGCCAGCACGCTCAGACAGAGCGCCGTAAGGTTGAACCAGCGCCAGGGGAATTGCGCGGACTGCACAATCGCCCCAATCAGTGGCCACTCCCAAATGGGAGCGCCGAGTTGAAGGGCCAGGAGCGTTGCCACAGCCCCCGCCCCGACAAAGACCCAAATCTCGCGGCGTTCGCTCGGAGCGAGCTGAGGCAGCACCAAATAGAGGCCAATCACCACCAGAACAACTGCGGCCACCCCCAGTTGAAACCCGAACGGATCATCCGGGCCGGGCTCGCTGGTGCCAAATCCCCAGCGCGGGCTAAAGAGTTGGAAGAAATAGACAAAGTTGCCGCGGAAATCATAACGCCCATCAAACCATTGGTCCTGCCGCACAAATTGGCGCTCCAGGAAGGCGGGTATCCAGAAGATCGCGCTCACGCCCAGGCCGAGAATGCCGCCCAGCAGCGGTGCCAGGGCCCGACGCCCATAATCGAGCAGCCGGTTTGGCCACACACGCGGCAATGGAGAATCTTCTTCGTGCAGCGGCAGAATTGCCAGATAGAGCATCAACAAGGGCGTGAACAGGACGATCACCAGATTGCTGGTCAGCATCAACCCAGCGTAACTCAAGGCCAGGCCAACAACCCAGCGCCAGGCAGGTTGGCGCACACTCTGGCGGCCCGTCCAGAGACAGAGGGGCAACCAGACAAAGGCCATGCTCTCGGCCAGGTTTGCCCGCACATACAGATTCAACAAGTGATAGGGAACATAGACATAGACCAGCGCGGAGATCACCGCGGCGCTGCGCCCCCACCAGGAGCGGATGAACAGATACATGGTCGCGGCGCTGCCGAGGATGCTCAGGCCAAAAACGCTCTCAATGGCCGCGGTGTAGCTCAGACCCAAAGTTCGCAACAGCAGCGCGGCCAGGCTGTGGCTCAGCGGGCCATAAATGTTAAAGAACGGGTAGCCATAGCCAAAGGCAAAATCTGGGCTCCAGCGCGGCCACCAGATGCCATCTGCCAGCGAGCGATTATATTCGAAGAGAAAATAGATATGGTGACGAGCGTCGTTTGCGCCCCAAAAATAACCAGGCAAGGTAAAGGGAGCCACGGCAAAGAGCGTCAGCAAAAGTACCAGGCCGAAAAGCCCATCGCGCCATAGCGGCGGCAGCGGCCGTTCCTCCCGCTCAGGGTGCATAGAAGACCAACTTGTCATCTAGCCCGCCATCCACTGGCAGGCGGCTACCATCACGCCAATCATAAAAGCCAAAGACATAGCGCAACTCAGCTTCGGCCACCTCGCTCAGATCAAGCCGATAGGTGGCGGTCAGGATCTCGCCAGGCCGCCAACTCGTAGCAGCCGGACCATCGGGCAGGGGCGGGCCATCCACCTGCGTGACCACCGTTGGGGATGCAGGATCGCCACTCTGGGCCTGGAAGAAGATATTGTAATCCACGGGCAGCGGTTGCAGGAGTTGCCAGGTGATGGTCAATTCGGCCACCGGTGGGTCGGTCTGCTCGACCAGATCACTAGCGAGAATGACCAGGTTCTGCTGCGAGCCAATAGTGGCCACGGGGCGTTCGGGCGCGGGAAAGAGCGTGAAGTCGGTGTCCAGGTAGGAATAGCTGCTCACAATCACCAGCGAGATCAAGGCTGCCCACAAGAAGGGGGTGGCGAATTCACGGTTGAGCGTGGGGAGCGCGCCCGCGGTCAGGGCCAGGAGCGGCATAGCCAACAAAGTCACTTGCCAGGGATAGGTCAACACCTGTTCGGCGCGTGTCCACTGCCAAAGCGGCGCGCTGATCGACAGACTCAGCAGGCCAATCACGCCGCAACCCACAAAGCCAAACGCCAATAAGGTCGCTAATCTGGGCTGGGCCACATTCCTGGCCGGGCGCCGCCAATACCAGAGGGTGAGCAGGCTCAGGACCAATGCCATAAAGCCCAGTTGAAAGGGATAGCCATCCTGCCAACCGGGGATGCTGGGGGCCACTCGCCAATGGGTGCCAAACCATTGGTAGAAAGAGACAAAATGCTCGGCAAAGATCACTGGGCTGGGGGTGTGAACGCTCCACACTGGCCACAGGCTGACAACCGCGGCCAGGGCGCTGACCCCAATCACCAGCAGGCTCCCCCCATGGCGCTCCACGAACCAGCCATAGAACAACAAGAGCAGAGTTGCCAGCAAGGCCAAACCTGCCTGCGAGCGCCACATCCAGGCGATGGCCACCACGGCGACGAACGCGGCACTCACCGAGCGGGAAGCCGCATAGCTGCTGATCCCCGCCAGCGCCATTGGCAGCAAGCCGAGGATCACCATATCGCTCAGGCTGCCGCGAATATAGGCAGTCGCCAGGACGGGAGGCAGCAACATGTAACTCAAACCGGCGAGACCCGCGGCGCGATCGCCCAGCCGTTGCTGCAACCAACTATAGATGCCCAGTCCACCCAAAATGAACAGGAGAATAAAGCTGATCCGTACAGCAACGGTCGGGGTAAACCCAAACAAGAGGAGCGGCCGCGCCAGCAGGAACGTATCGCCACCGCTGCCACGCCAAAAGTCTGGCGCAGTTGCAATACTAGCCAGGAGTGCATCCTGTGTCGCGTTAAAGATGGGCACAAAGCCTTCGAGGCCTTGCCAATAACCGGGATGCGTAGCCGGTGCCCAAGCAAAAACACCCAGCAAACCGACTACCCAGAACCCCAAGCGAGTTTGTTGAGAGGGGCCTTGTGTAGGCTTCATTCCAAAATTATAGCATGGAGAAAATCAGGCTGGGAAAAATAGTGACTCATGGAATCAACCCTTCATGGGGTGAAACGTGGAGCGGATCAGGCGGAGGCAATGCGCTCGCTGCTTATTGGGCATAGATGCCAAGCTCATCCAACGCCACGCCGTCGGTCGGTTCGCGATGGCCCACATCGAGCAGAACACCGCCGCCCTGAGCCCCACCTGGTTCCGGCAGGCCACGGGCAGTGTCGGCCGCGGGCAAACGCTGGAGATGCGCTTGCAGCAGGGCCAGTTCAGTCACATTGAGGCCATAGCGATTGTTCGGGTGCTGCAAAATGTGGACCAGATCCTGCGTGATGATGCGGAACAGATCCGTGCTGGTTTGAAAGCCAACCCATTGGCCCGGATAGAGCCGCATAAAGTCCAACGCGGCGGGGGTGCGTGTCCCCAAACGCCGCAAAGGGAGAATCGAGCGTTCCAGCCGCCAGGCGCTGAACCATTCTGCCCCCGATGGCGCGGTGATGTCTTCGCCGATCAGGAAATAGAAGCGGTCCACATTGCTGATCAGCTCAAAAATATCTTCGTAAGCCCCGCCAACGGCAGGGGTACGGCGAATTTCGATCCCAATTTGCACGGGCAATTGAGCCACCGCGCGGCCAATCACCGCCCGTTCACCTTCCAGATCGTTTGTTGCACTCACAAATAAGCGTAAAATTTCAGCCATAAGTCATTCTTGCTGCCAGTTCCCTAAGGTCTTACCAGTATAGTGTACTATGCACGTAGCAACCAAACTCTCAAGCCGATTGCCGGAAGTTCAACGAGTGGGCAGTTGCGTTCCCGCAGCATTTTGCGCCTGGAGCGCCTGCATGTCCGCATCCACCATCAACCGCACCAATTGGCGAAAATCGACGGTTGGCTCCCACCCCAGCTGCTTGCCCGCTTTACTCGGGTCGCCCACCAGCAGATCCACCTCAGCCGGTCGATAATATTTGGGATCTTGCTGCACATACTCGCGCCAATCCAGATCCAGATAGCCAAATGCTTCGGCGACAAATTCTTCAACGCTGTGCGTCTCGCCAGTGGCGACCACATAATCATCGGCTGCGTCCTGTTGCAACATCAGCCACATGGCCCGCACATAATCGCCCGCAAAGCCCCAATCGCGGCGGGCTTCCAGATTGCCCAGCCGCAACTCATCGGCCAGCCCCAACTTGATGCGCGCGACCCCGTCGGTGATCTTATGGGTGACAAATTCCAGACCGCGGCGGGGGCTCTCGTGATTAAACAGAATGCCCGAACACCCGAAGATATTGTAACTCTCGCGGTAGTTGATGGTGATCCAATGGCCGTAGACTTTGGCCACCCCATAGGGGCTGCGCGGGTGAAATGGGGTAGTTTCGCGCTGCGGCACTTCCACCACCTTGCCAAACATTTCGCTGCTGCTGGCCTGGTAAAAGCGAATTTTGGGGTCAACCAGGCGGATCGCCTCCAGCAGCCGCGTGACGCCCAACGCGGTGAATTCGCCCGTCAACACGGGTTGGCTAAAACTGGTGGGCACAAAACTCTGCGCCGCCAGATTGTAGACCTCGTCTGGCTTATATTCCTGCAGAATCGCCATCAGGCTACTCTGGTCGAGCAGATCACCCTGGGTGATCTCAACCTGGGACTGGATGTGCTGAATGCGCTCAAAGTTGATGGTGCTGGTGCGGCGTACCATCCCAATCACTCGGTAACCGGCTTGGAGCAAAAACTCGGCCAGGTAACTACCATCTTGACCGGTGATACCGGTAATGAGTGCTGTAGGCATGAACTCTCCTCGAATGACGACTGACAATTGACGAACAACAATTTGGCGAACGACGACCTGACGAATGATGATCCGGCGAATAACACCGACAACAGCATCTATCCTGCAGGTCGCCCTTTATTTGGTTACAGTTTGAATTTGGTTGCGCCAGTACTGCAAAACATCGGCCAATGAATCCCGCAGCTCGATCTGCGGCTGCCAGCCCGTGGCCGCAATCAACTGACGGTTGTCGCAAACGCTCACGGGGATATCGCTAGGGCGCAAACGAGCAGGATCAACCGCCAGTTCCACGGGGACGTGGATCATGCTCAAGAGCGCATCGAGAATCCAGCGGATGGGGCGGCTGCGCCCGCTGCCAACATTGTAGACTGCGCCCGGCTCGCCGCGGGTGACGGCTAGCCAGTAGGCCTGCGCCACATCGCGCACATCTGTAAAATCCCGTTCAGCATCCAGATTGCCCACCTTGACCAGTGCGGGCCGCAAGCCAGCCTCGATCTCGACCAGTTGCCGGGCAAACGCGCTTGCCACAAAATCATCGGCCTGGCCTGGGCCAATATGGTTAAAGCTGCGCACACGGATGGTTGGCAACTGGTGGCTATACCAATATTGCAAGGCCATCATATCCTGGGCCACCTTGCTCACCCCATACGGGTTGTTGGGGCGAAAAGGCGTTGTTTCCTGAATCGGCAGATCGGCTGCCTGCACCAGGCCATAGACTTCGTTCGATGTCACCACCAATGTGCGACAAGTGGGCTGCCAGCGCCGCAATGCCTCCAGCAAATTTAATTGGCAGTGGATATTGAGCTCGTAAGTCGTCCAGGGTTGCTGCCAACTGCCACCAACATCACTCCAGGCGGCCAAATGCAGGACATAATCGGGCTGCACGGTTTGGATCAATTCACTGGCCCAGAGTGCATTGCGCAGATCGCCGCGGTGTAATTGCAATTGCCCCAGCAAATGATGGATCCGGCGGTCGTGGCGATGAATCACCCCATGCACTTCCACATCGCCTGTCTTGAGCAGATATTCAGCCAGGTGACTCCCAGCAAAACCAGCAATTCCAGTGATCAGTGCGCGCACGTTGTTTACCCTATACTTTGCCCTGTTTGAAGCCGATGTTGGTTAGGTTTTACGCCAGCCTTGCCTGGAAATCCATTGATAAATCCCGCCATTTCTCCCCAATTGAGTCAGGGCAGGCCTGACTATAGCTGAATGAACAGAGAGCTGTCAATCTCGCCCCTCCCAGGACTTACGTAAGCTGAATGGGGGGGTGATGTGCCCAGGATGGTATCGCTGCGGAAGCTGTTTCGGCGCTGCATCAATCGTAGCTCATTCATTATTCACCGCAAACGCGTGGCAAATACTCCTTTTGTCGCTTGAAATCTCTTCCCTTTTCGCATACAATGGGACACAGGACGATCAAAACGGCAGCAAGCGTATAGATGCAGCCTGGCAACGCTGCAAAAAGAGGCTGCGGTCTGATGACCGTTCGCCAACAGCTTGCGGCCACAACTCGTTATCGCTATAGGCCAACGCCATTAACCCACAAACGAATTTCTATAACGCTCTCCCAACTGATCGCGATGTATCCACTGGTTACCATACCGCCTGAAGCCTATCCTGAATATGGTTACAGCGCTCAAATTGTACGCTGCGAGCGGAGCACGGCGCAGAATTTCCGGATAGAAACCTGGCCGATATCGGGGTAGAGAAGCCTGATTTTCCACCATAACTGCTGTAGATATGAAAGGGATTGTATGCTGAAAGTACGAACGCGTGCGCACCGGGGGCTGCTAGCCCTGCTCCTCGTCGGCCAGTTGATTTTCTTTTGGGGTGTGCCGACGGCCACGAGCCAGGCTGCACCGCTTGCGCAGATTCCCGTTGTGCGGGCGCAAGAACTGCGGGGCTCCTTACCCATCCGCTATAATGCCCACTACCTGGGGCTTGAGCCGACGATTCGCGATGGGGTCGTTACATTGACCCTCTCGTATGACCCCCAGGATGACCCCCAATTGCGCGGTCTGATCAACTTTTTTGTGCTGACCGAAGATGGGTTGCGCCGCTATCTCGCCGGTGAATCTGCCGACGATTTGAACTTTGCCGGTGGTAGTCCCCTGCAATTTGACCCAATCGGCAACAAGATGGCCGTGGCTTTCCGCGACTCTGGCCGCGGCAAATATACGGTGATCGTCTACAATTATTCGTCCAAACCGGTCACCTATACGCTGCGAGCCGAAGGCGGTGTCCTGATCGACGATGCCAACCAGACCCTCAGCGCGGCTGAAGCCAGTGCCGCTGAAGCCGGCGCGGTTGAGGCAGAAACCGTAGCGCCCACACCAACACCAACAGCTACCCCCACCCTTGCCCCTGGTGTGGCTGACCCAGCGACTTTCCGCTTGCCCGGCTCGATCACCGCGCGGCGCATCTCCGGCACCTTGGCCAACGCCAGTGTGCGCCACTACCTGAACCTGGAGCCAGATGTGCGCGACGGGTTGATCGTCTTCAACTTCCGGTATGATCCGCAAAATGTGCGCGAGCTGACCGGCAACATCAATTTCTGGATCCTGGATGAGCACGCGCTGCGTCGAGTAGCGGCGGGAGACGAACCCCGCGATGTCAACCTTGCGACTGGTTTCCCGGTGCCATTTAGTCCCTTCCCCAACGAGTTGCAGGCCAGCTTCAACACGTCGGGGAGCAATCCCTACACCGTTGTGCTTTACAACAATTCGCCCATCTCTGCCACCTATGCTCTGGCTGTCACGGGCGGCATTGTGATCGATCAATACGGGCAGACCAACGAAGCCAAAGTTGCGGCCCTCGAAGCCGCTGCCCTGAGCGCCACCACCGCCGAGGTGTTGAGCAGTTCCAGCGCAGCGCCTACGCCCGTCAGCACGCCTACGCCACCCACGCTGCAATTGACCAGCTTCACAGAGAGCGAGGCGACACCAGGCCCCACCCTGGCCCCTACACAAGCCCCCACCCAGACCATTGGTGTCGAACGCCTGGCGGGTACCCTTAGCCAGCCGTACGAGCATCATTACCTGGCCTTGACACCGACGATCCGCGATGGATTGATTGTCCTGACCTTGGATGTTGACCCCAAAGACAGTCAGGTGCTGGCCGAGAATCTCAATTTCTGGGTGCTCACTGAAGATGGCTTGCGCCGGGTGATTGCCGGGGCTCGCCCAGAGGATGTCGGCATTGCCACCGGAAGCCCCGTACGTTTTGGGGCCGACCTGGGCAAATTACGGGCAGTGATCAACACATCGGGGCGGGGAGTCTATACGATCGTCGTCTTTAACAATTCGGAGGTGCCAGCCACCTATTTGCTGCGGGCCAACGGCGGTCGCCTCACCGACGAGACAGCCCAGACAACTTTACCTTAATGTCACTCGTCAACCGTCATGCGTCTCGTTTTGTTCCACGACGCATGACGGTTGATGCTCTTTCGCCTAAAATCCCTGTAACTTACTGAGATCGGCCACCGCGGCCGGCAATTCGGCAATCTGCTGCACCAGGGCCAAACGAGCCTGGCGTAGCGTCTCCTCATTTGCATTAACCAATACCTGCTCAAAATACTGGTTGATCGGCCCTTGCAAACGCTGAAGTTCCTCACCCAACGCCAGCGCCGGGTCAGCCGCGAGCGCCAGTGCCGCGGCCGAAGCATTATACGCGCTATGTAATTCGTGCTCGACCGGCTCGACGTACGCACCAGGATTCAGGGCGAATTGCTCGCTCAGCGCGCGCGTAATCCGTACACAGCGGGCATAGGCGGTAAAGGCCTCGCTCCACCAGGGTTGGCTGATCATCTCGCGCATAGCCAGGCAGGCCTGGTGCGCCTGGTAAGGGTTATCTCCACGCACCGCGAGGACGGCATCCACCACGTCGCTGGCAAAGCCCAGATCGATCAGGACGCCCTGCAAGCGGCGCTCAATAAAGCTGCGCGTCTCGACCAACGCATCCTCGCTGACTGGCACTGGCTGTAAAGCCGCGGCCGCGGCCAACCCACGCTGGATGTCGAATTCGGCCTCAGCCGTCAACAGATTATGCACGATGCCCAGTGCGGCTCGGCGCAAACCAAACGGATCCGCGCTGCTGGTGGGGGCCGAACCAACCGCAAAGAGACCGATCAGACTATCGAGCTTGTCGGCCAGCGAAAGCGCCAAACCGGCCACTGAAGTTGGGTTGGCATCGCCCGCGGTGCGCGGCAGATAATGTTCCCGAATCGCCTGGGCCACCTGCGCATCTTCACCACTGCGCAGCGCATAGGTCTCGCCGATGATCCCTTGCAAACTGGTCATCTCCACCACCATCGACGTCACCAGATCCGACTTGCTCAGGGCGGCGGCCCGTTCCACCTGCGCGACTTCGGTTGCTGAAGCCCCCAGCCATTGGGCAACTTGTGGGGCCAACTGCTGCAAACGCTGCACTTTGTCGAGCATGGAGCCGAGCTTGGCATGGAAAGTCAAGGTACTGAGGCGCGGCGTGAAATCAGCCAGCGGCTGTTCGGTATCGCGGCGATAGAAAAAGGCTGCATCCGCGTAACGAGCACGGATCACCCCTTCGTTACCGGCCACCACCACCTCGGGGTGGCGCAGATCGACCGCGTTGGCCACCGTGACAAAGTGGGGCAACAGTTGCCCGTTGCGCAGCAGTGGGTAATAGCGCTGATGCTTTTTCATCACACCGATCAACACAGGGGTGGGCAAGGAGAGATATTTCTCCTCAAAGGAGCCCAACAGGGCTTGCGGTGCTTCTACCAGATCAGTCACCTCGTTGAGCAGCCCGGCATCCTCGGGGATTTCGGCCCCCACCTGGCTGGCAATCGCCTGTAACTGGGCCACGATCTGTTGTTGCCGCTCCTGGCGATCCACAACAATGCCGTTGAGGTGCACCGCATCAAAGTAATCCTCAGCCCGCGAGATCGCGAATGTCGTATATGCCCCGGCAGACAGATCGGCCAGCGCATCGGCAAAGCGCGCGCCACGCGTCACATTGCCGCTCGTGACCCCGGCCCAACTGAAGGGAATCACTTGGTCGCCATGCAGCGCGACGAGCCAGCGCAGCGGCCGCGGGTAGGCGAGGTTGCTACTGTTCCAGCGCATGGTTTTGCCCCAGCGCAGCCCATCGAGCAAGGCCGTACAAATCTCCGGTAGGATCTCAGCGGTGGGGCGACCCGCCACTCGTCGCACGGCATAGACGTAATTCTCCCGCACCTCGAGCTCTTCGACTGGCACACCTTGACCACGCGCAAAGCCTTCGGCAGCTTTGGTCGGCTGGCCCAGGCTATCGAACGCACGGCTGAGATCGGGCCCGCGTTTTTCGATCACATCATCGGTTTGGGCCGCGGCCAGGCCAGTGACGTAGGCCACCAAACGCCGCGGCGTGCCGGTGACGCGCAAATGGGTGTAGGTCAGCCGCTCGTTTTGCAACAACTTCGCCAAATTGGTCTGGATCTGCTCAATGCCGCTGACCACATCCTGCGGCGGCAACTCTTCAGAGCCGATCTCGAGCAGGAAAGTGGATGAGGGGCTGGAATCCTGGGGGGCTGACGTGGCCACAGTTGTGCTGCCCGTGCTTGCCTGCTCGCCATTATGCTTCTCTTGCAGCCAGGGGAACTCGGCCCGTTCGCGCTGATTGACATAAAGCTCGGCAACGGCGCGGGCCTGGTTGCGCATGGCCGCGAAAAATTTAGCCCGCTCAGTGACCCCAATAGCACCGCGCGCATCGAGCAGATTAAAGGTCTGGCTCTGTCGCAGCACATAATCATGAGCTGGCATGACCAATCCACGCGCAATACAGGCCTCGGCTTCGGCCTTGTAGAGGTCAAACATCAACTTGAGGCGCTCCACATCGGCCACCTCAAAGTTGTAGGTGCAATGTTCAACTTCAGCCGCTTTGTTGACTTCGGCAAACGTGTGCACGCCATCAACATCAATGTCCCACACCTGTGTTTTGTTCTGCAAGTACATCGTGATGCGGTCCAACCCGTAGGTGATCTCCACACTAACGGGATCCAATACCTGGCCGCCAGCCTGCTGGAAATAGGTGAACTGGGTGATCTCCTGACCATCCAGCCAGACTTCCCAGCCCAGGCCCCACGCGCCGAGCGCGGGCGATTCCCAATTGTCTTCGACAAAGCGAATGTCGTGTCGGCTGCGGTCCAGGCCGATCGCTTCCAGGCTACCCAAATACAATTCTTGCGGGTTGCCGGGGTCGGGCTTGAGGATCACCTGATACTGGTGGTGCATCTGCATCCGATTGGGGTTTTCGGCATACCGACCATCGTCGGCCCGGAACGATGGCTCGACATAGGCCACATTCCAGGGTTCGGGGCCGAGCACGCGCAAAACCGTGGCCGGATTCATCGTCCCAGCGCCAACTTTCTCGCTATACGGATTGCCAATCGAACAACCGTGGCTCGACCAATAGTCGTGCAAACGGCGGATTACTTCCTGCATAGAAGGTGGCTTGGCCATAGTTTGCTCTTTTCTAAGCATCTTAGGACTTACGCAGGCCTCGACGGAAGCTGTGGGCCCAGGCGAGCTTTTTCTCTGCTGGGCACTCAGGCGGAAACTCAGGTGCTGCGTAAGTCGTGCATCAATTGCTGCTGTTTCAACTCGTGAGACAGAGAGACGCAAAGTCTCTCCTTTGCGTCTCCGGGCACAATATTATGATCGTTTCTGGGCATCCATTTTGGCCCTTTCAGAAAGAGTTGTCAAACCTGGAGCGGTGCCGGAAGCGGTTCGATCGTTGCCAGCTCTGGTGAGCAAGGGCAGCTCGGTTCGCTCGACGGTCGGCGTTTGACGGCAGATGGTGGGCAGAGCGCCCCGCGTTCATCGTTCAGTCCAGCCCGACTTTGCCGCGCATTTCAGATATATCAACAAATCGATCAATCAGCCGGGCTGTGCTATAATTTCCAGCCACTGAAAAACGTTGATTCTTGATACCAGCCTAGCCGGAGTTGCAGCGGCGTTGCCTGGCGGGCGTGCTTCAACTGCCTT
Organism: uncultured Caldilineaceae bacterium; assembly: GCA_964541665.1. Taxonomy (GTDB): domain Bacteria; phylum Chloroflexota; class Anaerolineae; order Caldilineales; family Caldilineaceae; genus CFX5. The sequence goes on from CAZIRP010000074.1 coordinate 15,650, forward strand.
GCAATGTCCATACCCCGTCTGCTTGCCCCAGCCGGTGACTTGATTCGGCAACCATAAACATAGGATCCAAAATGAAGGCATTTGTTGTGATGGGTCGCGTCCTCAAAGCCGCGTACGATGAGCTCTTTCTCTGCGTTTTCCTCAGCATGATCTGGTGGGCGTGTCCCCTCATTCTCTTGCTCCTCATCGGAGCCATTGCCCAATATGCAGGCGGTATCTTAGAAACGATTCCCACGGCCACGGGGATCGGCGGGCTTGTGCTGGTCGCGCTGATCATTCTGGCCATTCAGCCGCGCATGGCCATGGGCGTACAACATGTTGCCAATCGCATTGCCAACTATAAACGGGCCGATTCGGGCTTTTTCTGGGATGGAACTCGCCAATATCAACGCCAGGGCTACATTCTTTTTTTTGTCAGCCTGTTGATCCCGGCAGCAATCGCCTTTAATATTTGGTTCTATTTGAATAGCCAGGGCTGGGTCCAGTTTATTGGCGTGGTCTGGCTGTGGCTCTTTCTCTTTAGCCTGATGGCCGGCCAATATTTCTTTCCCCTCTTTTGGCAACAAGATGAGCCCAATATTCGGCTGGCCTTGCGCAATTCCATTTTATTGGCGCTGCAAAATCCGCTCTATTCCTTCCTGATGCTCATCTTTCAATTGGTCTTGTTAGCCATCAGCATCGCGCTGACTCTGCCGTTGATCGTATTAGCACCGGCACTCCTGGCCTTTGCCAGCAATTTCGCCCTGGTTGGGCTGCTCCAGGAGATGGGCATGGCCCCACAACCGCCCGAAACCCCCGCCCGCTAATCAACCCGCCCAATCAGCGATCCGAGATCCATTAACCCACCACCTTCACCATGAGCTTTTCACTGCCACCTCGCCCAACGCAATTGCAATTGGTCTCCGTGGCCGAAATGCAGGCCATTGAACAAGCAGCCGATGCAGCCGGTCATCGCTATGCCACCATGATGGAAATTGCCGGCAAAGCCGTGGCCGATTATGCCCAGCAACAACTCAGCGCGGCGCTCGGCCATGTCTTGATCCTCGCTGGTCCGGGCAACAATGGCGGGGATGGGTTGGTCTGTGCGCATCATTTGCAGCGCGCCGGGGTGCCCGTCTCGGTCTACCTGTGGAAGCGCCCGAACCGCGCCGACGACGCCAACCTGGCTCGGCTGGTCGCGGCGGACATCGCCATCACCCACGCCGATCAGGACAGCGAGTGGACTATCTTGCGAGCGTGGCTGCAAAGCGCCACCCTGGTGATCGACGCGCTGCTCGGCACGGGCAACAATCGCGCCATCGGTGGGCCCTTGGCCGACCTGCTGACCCTTGTCGCGACGGTGCGTCATCAGCGCCCTCACCTGGCGGTGCTCGCCGTTGACTGTGCCAGCGGCTTGCAATGTGATACCGGGGGGGTTGACTCTCATACACTTGCGGCGCAGCACACGGTCACCTTTGCCTACGCCAAATATGGTCATTATCAATTTCCTGGTGTAGAGGTCACGGGTACCTTGCACATCGCCGACATTGGGGTCTATCCCTATGTCACACAGCCGCCGCGTACCTTTTTGTTAGATGCCCCTGGAGTGCGGGCCTGGCTGCCCGCGCGTCCGCAACTCAGCCACAAAGGGGCATTTGGCAAAGCATTGGCCGCGGTGGGCAGTGTCAACTATCCCGGCGCGGCCTATCTCAGTTGTGCAGCGGCGAGTCGGGTGGGGGCTGGCCTGGTCACTGGTGCGGTCATCCAGCCGATCTGGGCAGCGATGAGTGGCCGTTTGGCCGAACCAACCTGGTTACCCTTGCCCACCGGCGCGGAAGGCACAGGGATCGACGAGCGCGCGGCAGCGACGGTTGGCAGTGCGGCCCGGCAATACGCAGCATTGTTGCTCGGCTGTGGGCTTGGCCAGGCATCGACCACCCAACACTTTGTCACAACGCTGATCCGCCAACCCGATCTCCCGCCGCTGGTGATCGATGCCGACGGCTTAAACGCGCTGGCGCAACAGGCCGATTGGCCGTTCTCCTTGCCCGATCCTACCATTCTCACGCCGCACGCCGCGGAATTGGGGCGTTTGTGTGGTCTCTCCGTACAGCAGGTTCTGGCAGAACGCTGGTCACTGGCTCGCACCGCGGCAGCCACCTGGCAGACCATCGTGCTGGCCAAAGGCCCCTATACGGTGATCGCGCATCCGGCTGGGTGGCTGGCTGTCTTACCAATCGCAACCCCAGCCCTGGCCACAGCCGGTACCGGTGATGTCCTGGCCGGTGTGATCACTGGCTTGTTGGCGCAAGGGGTCGAACCATTTGCCGCGGCCTGTTTGGGTGCCTGGCTGCACGGGGCAGCTGGCTTGCGCTGCGAAGCCGAGATTGGACCCGCTGGCGTCATCGCGTCCGATCTGTTACAACGTTTACCGACCGTGATCAACGAACTCCGCACAGGCGGTTAAAGCCGGTTCTGGGTTCACCGCGGGCGCGGCTCCAGCGTGATTGGGCCTACCAGACCGTTTTGGCGCAAACTTTACGAATAGACTCTAAGCTGAGATCACGCAACTTCAGCTTTTTGCCCGTGTTGTAGTAAGCTACAAGTGTTTTTTACCTGGCACCGCGCAGCTACCAACGCACAAGGGATTTGCTGTTGCCCAACCGAATGCTCTGGCATTACACGACCCATGTACTCGGCAACGAAATGCACAAACAAATTTGGTTGATTTCCTCATAGCTTTTGGGCTCTTGCAAATCTATTTTTGATGGCCCGCCTCACACGCGAGCTGCCGCTTCTTGAACAGCGCTGAGTATTGAAGGGTAAGTGCGATTATGAATATTGCCCTGGATGTTATGGGGGGAGATAAGGGACCTGCCGAAATTGTGGCTGGCGCAGTGGAAGCGGCCCGCGCCTATGGGATCACCGTATCCCTAGTCGGAAAACCAGAGGTCATCCAAGCAGAGTTAGACAAACATGCTACCACCGGGCTGAGCTTGCCCATTGTCGCGGCCAGCCAGGTGATCGAGATGGGCGATAAGCCAGCCAATGCGGTACGCAATAAGCCTAATAGCTCGATGGTTGTGGCTTGCGGATTGGTCAAACGCGGGGAAGCTCAAGCTTTTGTCACCGCGGGGAATACGGGGGGAGCACTCGCCGCGGGGATCTTAATCATCGGGCGGATGCGCGGCATTTTACGACCAGCCCTTGTCGCGCCTTTCCCCACACAAAAGGGGTTCTGCGTTGTGCTGGATATCGGCGCGAATGCTGATGTACGCCCGGAATATTTGCCCCAATTTGCAATCATGGGCACGATCTACGCCCGCACGGTGATGAACAAGAGCAACCCCACCGTGCGCATTCTGAGCAACGGTGAAGAAGATGGCAAAGGCAGCCAATTGGTGATCGAAGCGGTGGATCTGCTGCGCCGGACGCCCGATATTAACTTCCAGGGCAATATCGAGAGCAAAGAAATTATCGAAGGCGCTGTCGATGTGGTTGTGACCGATGGCTTCACCGGGAATATCTTTGTCAAAACCGCCGAAGCGACGGTACGGCTGCTGCAACAGGTGATCGGCCAGGAGTTAACCCGGGGACCCATGAGTAGTGTGGGGGGACTTTTGGCTCGCCCGGCCCTGCGCCGCGTACGGCAGCGCCTGGATGATAGCGAATATGGGGGCGCGGTCTTGTTGGGCTTGCGGGGGCTGGTCGTGGTTGCGCACGGACGCAGCAACGCGACCGCCATCCGTCATGCGATCCGAGTAGCCAAGCAGGCCAGCGAGCAAGACATCCTGGGTCGTATCCAGATCGGGGTGAGCCACCCCGATGGCGTCAACCAGCCGCCAATGCCCGCGTTAGCTTGACACATTCGACATCACACCTGGCAACCCTTGAGCTTTTCCCGTACGGAAGATCACAGGAAGTCTTTGGCAATCTTCTTCTTAGAGGGCGCAGATTGCCCAGACGACCATCAGAAACCCAGAGAATCTGCGGTTTCCAGACGCTTTTTGTGCTTTACCGACACCACAAAATAGAATTAGGATCTTGGCATGAAGTCATACCGAAATCTAAAAGAAGTTCGCCGCAAAGAAACCTTAGGGCGGCGCTTTAGTCTGACAGGGCTAGCTGTCCTCTTTTTGGGGATGTTAGCCAGCTTTGTACCCAATTGGTATCCACCAGGCACGCCGACCCCCAATGCCTTTGCGGCCTTCCTGCAAAATTACTGGGCGCTGGCCAGCTTTATTGCCTTGCCGCTCGGCTTTATCTGCGCCAGTATTGGCAGCTATTTTATCAACCGCTTTGCGCGCCGCCGCTGGCCGGGGAGCAACACCATCGCCCGCCCCGATGAGGTGATCGAGCGCAACATGAAAGGCTTTGACGACAAGTTTGCCTTCTTTGCCCACAGCCTCCCTGGCAGCAATTATGTGATCGCGGGCCCGTGTGGGGTTTTGATCCTGGCTGTTCGCAATGATCGCGGCAGAATTGTGATCAGTGGAAGCCGCTGGCGTGAACCATTTAGTTTCGGGAAGATTTTGACCGTCTTCGCGCGTGAGGGCATTGGCCATCCCCCCCAAGAGGTAGAAGAACAGGGCAAGAAACTACGCGAATTGCTGCAAAAAGCGCCGAGCGCGGGGTTGCCAGAGAGCCAGGCCATTGCCAATGTGCCCATTGATGGCGCCGCGGTCTTTCTCAATGAGCAAGCCCAGTTGCAGGTCGAAAACCCTGTCATCCCTGTGTTGCGCGCCGACCAGATCAAAGAATTTGTGCGCCGCAAAACCAAGGAAGTCAAGTTGACGGCCGCAACCTCTCAAGCATTGACCGATTATCTGCGCTCGCAAGCCACCTTTCAGACCGACGCCAAAGAATAGACCTTTACGGATCTCTTCAATCGCTCAGCTCGCAAGCAGTGAGGCATTGGAGAGATTCGTGTTCAATATCAACTGCCCACTGTAAAGCCCAACCCTTTTTCCTTGAGGCTGATGTAGCGATTTCGCCCAATCACCAGATGGTCTAAAACGCGGATATCGAGCAAGGCCCCCGCTTTGACAATCGCCTCGGTGACCCGCACATCTTCTGGGCTTGGGGTCGGGTCCCCGCTGGGATGATTGTGCGCCAGGATCAGGCTGGCAGCATTGGCGCGGATGGCTTCGCGGAACACTTCGCCCACGCGCACCACCGCGGTGTTGAGGCTGCCCGCGTAGATCGTGTGCATACGGATCACCACGTTTTTGGTGTCCAATAAAATTACCCGCAATTGTTCCTGTTCCAACAACCCCATTTCCAACATGAACAGATTGGCTACATCCTGCGGGCTGCGGATCTGGAATCGCTCCTGTGGGGAGGCCAGCAACATTCGTTTACCCAATTCCAGCGCGGCTTTGATCTGCGCGGCTTTGGCTTCTCCAACTCCATGCGCGGCGCATAATTCATCAAAACTGGCCTGGGCCAGGCCACTGATTCCTCGAAATTCGCTCAGGAGGCGCTCGGCCATGCGGATCACATTCTCGCCTCGCCCGCCCACGCGGAGGATGATTGCCAACAGTTCGGCGTTGCTCAATGCGCCCGGCCCGGCATAGACCATACGCTCGCGGGGGCGCAAATCAGCAGGCAGATCGCGGATCATCAACTGATAGGCTGCGGCTTGTGCATCGCCCTCGGGTAGATTGGCATACGGCGTATCACTCCGCTCTCGGCTCCGGTACGCTCGTTGCGGTTTTATTCCATTCGTTTGCAGCGCAACCATGCAGCTTTCCCTTCTCTCCGCTATACTTTATAGATAGTACAATATAGAAGTCAGGCTTCGTGCAGAAGCCCGATTGTTCGAGTGCTTACTTCAATAATGCGAGCTTTGTAGTGGACAGAGTGGCTCCATTGTAGGGGACGAGCACCACATTCACAATGCGACTTTTGGTGTATCTGGCAGCATGAAAACCTATTTCTACGAACGAACAGCTTACAAGTTATCGCAAGAAGCAGTGCCCAACTGTTTCATCAAACTGGATGACCATTTCGACCGCAGCCCGGCAATTCATGACAATCTGGGCCATTTGGCGGTGATTTTGGCAGAAAGTATCTGTATGCGCATGGCCGATCTGGACATGTACGCATTCCTGATCGAAGACGCGCGCAAGCGGCATGGGCTGGAGCAGGGCGGGGATATCAAGGCCGCGGTGTTGACGCGCTCATTCCTGTTCGGTTATTTTGCTGCTGCCTACTCCCTCCTGGAATGTGGCGCAACCACCCTGGCGCTGCTTTACGAATTACCATTGATGCCCGAAGAGCGCACCTTTCACAATGGCAATTTCTGGCATCAACTGGTGACCGAGCAGCCGAATGTGCATCGTCGGTATCACGCCATGCGGCTCTTTTTTCGCGAAGTTGCCCGCTGGAACATGGAAACCATCGTACGCATCCCCCCGGTGATCGTCTCGCATAACCAGTTTGGCCCTTATTCCAATCGCGAAATGCACCTGCGCGTCCTGGATGAAGACGAGATCGATCTGCCCCAATTGAGCGGCGAGCCCCGACGGCTCAACTGGCTCGATCCGCTCTTGCTGCACGATCGCTGGAAGCCCCGGTTGCTGACCTTATGCGAGAAACTCTGTCAGGATATTGAGGCGTGTTCGTAAATGCACGGTGGATGGGAGATGCATCACGTTTCGCGCAGAGGATTGACGTTGCTCCATTCCTTTGCTAAAATTTAACCATGACTAAATCAAATTCTTTGTCGACAAAAAAAATATTGACAGCCGCCCATGAGGATTACCTAAAGGCGATCTATATGCTGATCAGCAAAGGCACCCCGGTGAACAATTCGGCCTTGGCTGCTCATCTGGAAGTTTCGCCGGCTTCCACCACCAATATGGTCAAAAAATTGAGTGATCTGGGGCTGGTAGAATATACGCCGTACCAAAGCATTGCGCTTTCGGAGACGGGCGAGCGGATGGCGTTGGAGGTTTTGCGCCACCATCGTTTGCTGGAGCTTTATCTGCACGAGAAGCTCAAATTACCGTGGGATCAGGTACACGCCGAAGCCGAGCGCCTCGAACATGTGATCAGCGAAGTGCTGGAAGATGCGATGGCCGCGGCCTTGAACGACCCGACCATCGACCCGCACGGCGACCCCATCCCCAGCAAGGATGGGCGGATCGAAGCGGTCGAAGGGCTGCCTTTGAGCATCGCGGAGCTGAACCGGCCTTACCGGATTGTGCGGGTGCTGGTGCAAGACCCGGAGCGGCTCAGCTATCTCGGTGGGCTGAGTCTCTATCCGCACACCATTGTCACCCTGCTCAAACGAGCGCCCTTCTCGGGCCCTTTGCTGATCGACGTTGCCGGTGAGCACCACGCGTTGGCCCACGACATGGCCGAATTGCTCCAGGTGACACCCGCAGATTAACGGCCAACGCCCCGCCGCGGCCAGGTGACAATCAAGACGCCGAGCAAAACCGCGCTGCCACCAATGATCTGTTGCCGACCGGGCAAGGTATCAAACAGCAGCAACGACCAGAGAATGGTCGCCACCGGGCTCAGCGTCAGCACGATCGTGTGGATATTCATGGTCATGCGGCGCAGCGCGACGTAAAAGAGCACGCGGCTGATGATGATATCGACCACGGCGGTGAGGGCGACGATCATCCAACCGGCGCGCGTGGGCCAGGCCAATACACCGCCCCCGGCCGCGATCACAAAGAGGACTGCGGTGGTGGTGAAGATACGAAAAAAGAAAAAGTTGACAAAGTCCATCTGCCCGCCATAGCGCTTGACAATGGCTGTGTGCAGAGCATACATCAGCGTACCACCCAAAATCAGCAGCGCGCCCCACTGCAACAAATCGCCCGGCTGAAACGCGATCACAAAGCTGCCGATGATCGAGATCGCGGCCCCAATCCACTGCGATGGCATCAGCCGCTCCTTCAACCAAAAGAACCCAAAGCCCAAACTGAAAATAATCGACACTTTGCCTAACATCGAAGCGGTGCCAGGATCCACCACCGTGATGGCGTGATAGCTCATGTTGGTGCTGACGCCGATCAAGAGCGCGATGCTCAGGAAGAAGATCCAATGACGGCGCAGGATCTGCCAATCCAGCTTGCCCATGGCAACCGCATAAGTGCCAAAGAGTAGCGTGCCTACGGCCTGCACATACATCGCCGAAATATCGGGGCTGATATACAACGAGAGCAAGCGGGCAAAGACAAAGTGAAGACTCTCCACCAGGACCAAGATCGTGAGCCAAAGCAGGTTGTTTTGCGCAAGTGCGCGCGTGCCCTGGCTCGCAGAAGGCTGCTGCATACCCATTCCTGTTCGCGATAAGATCTCTCTTGAAAATGCGCGCGGTGACCGAACCTGCTGCTACGAGCAAAGCTGGGCGCGGGATTTCAAGAGAGAAGTTCAATGAGACCTAAATGTTATCGAATCTTTGCTATTCTAGCAGAAGGCAAGACAGAAGCTGAATCATTGGGCTGAAGGGGCATCATTATGACTCACGGCGAGCTTCTCACCGCCTGTCGTACAGCCGGTGTTCGTCTGGGGCGCTTTTTGTAGGGGGATAATTTCTGTTCCCGCCGCTTTTACATTGTGACGATCTATTGGTTGCTGTGTCCCCAATTGTCCTGAAGTGGAGGCCAATACTTCGCTGCTAACTTCGCATTCAGTAGATATTGTAAAGACGATTGGAAGACACTCCGCAGACAGGAGTCTGCTATGCTTGGTATGATCCAGCTGGAAATGAAGCAGATCTCTGAGCGGCTCCAAATCGGTTGTGTTGACAGATGCGTCACAACCAGCCGCGACAGAGATGGTGAGATATACTCTGGAAGGGGGTTCAACCATGAATGCGACTTTAGCCTTGGTAGGCAGTCCGCAAGCGGAAGCAGTCAAGCAGCGAATTTTGCTCTACAAGAATGAACTCTATCGGGTCCCCGCCACCTATAACAAAGTGCGCGTTGTGGCGGGCACAGCCCTGGTGACCCAGGCCGCACGCGATTTTGTCCTCCATGCCGGCAGCGAGGCAACGCTCGAACGGCATGGGGATGTTGCGCTGATCTCGTCTCTGCGCGGGGATCAGGTTGTCTTAGAAGTCTATTGAGTAGCGCCAGCGTTACTCTGAAGGTTTGCCAAGGCGCTGACTCGGGTTCAGCGCCTTGATCTTACTCATAACGCAAGGCTTCAGCGGGGTAGATGCGGGCCGCCTGATAGGCGGGAATGATGGTGGTGAGCAGCGAGAAGCCATAGGCTGTCAGCAGAATCAGCCCCAATTGCGCCCACGGAATGACAAAGGGCGTTTCTGGTGTGAGTTGCGTGAAGGCAGTGCGGATCAGGCTTTCGCCGAGCAAAATGCCCGTTCCCGTGCCGATCAGCAGGCCGGCCAGGGCGATAAAGCTGGCTTCCAACACCAGCGAGAAAGCCACCATGTTGGCTTGGAAGCCGATCGCCCGCAACACGCCGATCTGCTGGCGTCGCTCGACCACGGTGCGCGCGCTGATCACCCCCAGCGCGGCAATGCCGACCAGCAGGCCCAGCGCCATAAAGCCCTGGAAGAGGCTGAGGATGCCGCGGATCAAGTTCTGGCCGATGGCAAAATCTTCCGCCATGATGGTGGCGTCGATGCCATTACCGAGAAAAGCCCGCTCCACTTCCTGTTGAACAGCGCGGATCTCTGCCCCGTCTCTGGCTTTGATGTAGAAGTTCGCCGGGCTGGGTGCCTCGCCGGTCAACTGGCCGATCAGCCCCAGGTTGGCCTGGAATTCCCCCCCAGCCAAGGTTGTGTCGTCGGCCAACACCCCGATGATCTGCACGCGCTGCACAGCAGTCACCTGCGGCGCGCCACTGCTAAAGGCATCTAAGCTGCCGACACGCACCTCCACAAACAACTCGGGGAGCGTACCATCCGCCACAATACTCTCCGGCAGCGAAAAGCGGATTCTTCCGTTCCTGGACTCGGCACCAGCCAACAAGCTGGGCGTGATCAATGCCACATCGCTGCGTTCACGCAGGGCCTGCCAGACCGCGGCATCGTCGGCAAAGCCGGGCGCGCGGGCCTGTAACGCATAGACTTGCTCGGCTTGTTGCCAATAGCCCGCGCTGGCCCCCGTTAACTCGCCCATTTGCCATTCGCCGTCCACTGGACGCACCCAAATACTCTGCTCCGCCACCGCGCCAACCGCGGCCACATCGGCCAGGCGCGGGTAGCTTTCGACCAGGCGCGGCAACTCGGCTTCGAGGTCGCGCAGCGGATTGAAGAAGCTGAGCAGCGTATTCGCCGTTTGGATCTCAAACCCGGCGCTCTGTTCGTCATCCAAAACTACCAGCGTCTGGGTGGCCTGGATCACCAGCGCCATGATCACCACGGTGGCGATGATCATGGCAAACATGGTCATCGCCATGCCGGTGCGGAAGCGCGCGCTCAGCGGATAGGCAATCGCGGTCTTGAGCACAGGTGTGAGCGCGCCCACGCGGCCAAAGATGCGGCTGATCAGCCATGTGAGCAAGTCGGCATTAAACATCAAGGTCAGGATCGCGCCAATGATCAACAGGGGGCCGGTCAGGGCAAAGGATAGGAGTACCCAGAATTGATCGTTGCGGATGATCTCTTGCGTGGTGCGGCCCAAAACCGTGTTCCACGGCACCCCCCAAACAATCAGCAGCGCTAGCCCCATCCCGCTGTACACGATCCGGCTGATCTGCCCGTCGCGCAACTGCGTGCGCGCCAACAATTGCCCCAGCAAGAGCAGAACCCCGAAGCTCGCCAGAGTCAGGCCGATCTGCCAGTAAGTCAGGTTGCTGGCCCCTCGCTGAATCAGCGCTATACCGGCGACAATCAGGATTGGGCCCAGGAGCCAGTTCCAGATTTTGGCGACCAACGAAAGGCGTTTGCGGTTGCTCTCTTCGGGCAAGTCGCGGATGGCAGAAACAATGTTGAGACGGCTGACGCGCCATGACGACCAGGTGACCACCAGATAGGTGATCAGCACGCCGAGACAGTAGCCGATCACAATCGAGGTGGGGGCGACGTGGAAGCGGAACTGTAAAACGCCCACATTCCCGCTCAGCGCGTTCACATTGACCGCGAGATTGTCCAAAAAGCCGATCATGGCGTAGGAGACGGCCAAACCGAGGCCCACGCCGAGCGCGGCCGCGGCCAGATCATAGACCATGCCTTCGGTGACAAACATCTGCACCAGGTGGCCGCGTTGGACACCAATCGCGCGGGCAATGCCCATTTCGACGCGACGTTCGGCAGCCAGCATCACAAAGATCAAGAAGATCAACATGATCGCGGCCAGGATCGAAAAGGTGCCAAAGAGCGTGAAGATCGACGAGAAGATGGTGCCGCCAACATTGGCTGCGGTGACGACCGTCTGTTTATTCAGGCCGTCAATCACATCGAATTGATTAATGGTGCTGAAGGCAGCCTGCAACTCGGATCGTGCATCGTCTGGCAAATTGGCTTCATCGAGCAGCCAGGCGCGCACCATGGTATTGGCCAGGGCAGCACGCAGCGACGGGCTGATGCCAGGTTCGGCCAAAGCGGCGGGCAAGCTTTGCAACTGCTCGATCAACCCGCCCAGCGGCGAAAAATCCTGGATCAGATTGGTGATGAAATCCGGCGGGGCATCCTCGGCCTCGCCGAAGACCTCGGCTTGGATTCCAGCGGCCATGCGCGCAACGGTGGGTTGCACATCGGCGCGGCGCAGGATCGCCACCACACTTTCCAGCGCGGCTTCATCCATTGCCAGCACCCGCAGGCGGTCACTCACCGCGGCGGTATGCTCCATGCCAGTCAACTCATCGCCCAGATTCGAGACGAGAATATTATTGACCTTGCCCTGCATAAAGAAGAGCTTCTGCGCCTCATCGAGCGGCATCATCACCGTGGGCAGGAGCGCGCCAACTGGCCCCGCCTCTTCGACAATCCCCTTGACCCGTACCGGAATCGGGATCGGCCCCACGAAGATCTCCAGGACATCGCCGACGCTGGCATCCAATTGCACCGCGCCGAGTCTGCTGAGATAGACATCACCCTGGCGCAATTGCAGGCCAAAAGGAGCCAGCGCGCGGTCGATCTCTCGGCCCATTGTGTTGAGATTGAACGAAGAGAGCAGACTATTGGTGGCCGAGACGATCTGGCCGGTGTCCAGCCCCAGTGTATTGCTCACCAGCGCGCTGGGCTGAATGGTGGTAGTGACAACGCCCAGGCTCTGCAGCGTATCGGTGGTGATGCCCAGCGACTCCAGGGTCACCGAGTAGATGCCTTCTGCCTCCAGCGGGCTGGTGTCGACGCCCAGCGAGGAAAGCGTCTCGGTGCTCAGGCTCAATTCGGCCAGATCGAGCTCGCCCAGTTCACCCGTGCCCCCGGTGAGCACAGCGCCCAAGCCCGCCACAGCCAGCACCGCATCCGACAGATCGAGCGAGATCCCGGCTCGCGCGGCCAAATCCTGCGCCATGCTAAATACATTGGCGGCCTGCGCGAAGATGTTGCCCACCCCTGGTTGCAAGGCCTCCATGGTGACTGATTCACCGGTCACCGTGGTGATGCCAAATTGCTGGTCATAATCCTGATCGACCGCAAAGACAAAGCCCAGGGGCTCGCCTTGCCCGGTCGTTTGGTTGCGGATGATGGTGGGAAAGAGGATCGAGCCAGCCACGCCGTCGATCAAGGGTTCCTGTTCGGCAGCAGCTTTCAACTCGGCGTACCGCTCCATGGTGATGCCCGGTAAGCCCCCTTCGAGGATGGCGAGCACACTGGTCAAGCCCCCGGCAGAGAGATCTTCCAGTTGCTGCATTTGTTCATTGCCCGCCCCTTCTTCACCGTCGGAGCCACTGCCGAGGCTGATCAGCGACGAGAGCAGCGGCGGCGCAACAATTTCATCGACTTCGCCAAAGGCGGCCACAGCCTGGCGCTGCACCGAATAATTGAGCGTATCGCCCGTGGCCAGTGCGCTGATGATAATGACGGTGCTCAGCGTGAGCCCAATCACGATCAGGATCGATTGGGTCAGGCGCCGGGGAATATTGCGCAAGCCGATCTTGGCCAGGACAGGGCGGCGCAAGGCTTGCCAACCCAGCACGACCAGGACAGCCACCACCAACACAACCAACGTAATGGCGGCATTTACATAGAAGTTACTCATGAAAATCCTCTTCGGGAAGGGTCAATGCTCAATAATCAATGGCAATCATCAATGAACCACAGCCAAACAGAAGCGGAGTGAGACAATCGACAGCATTAACAATTCACGATTCACCATTACTTATTATTACCCCATCCTGCATGTGGATGATGCGGTCGCACAGTTCACCAATCACCGGGTCGTGGGTGACGATCACCAACGTTTGCTCCTGTTCCTGATTGAGCGTGCGCATCAATTGCAGGATCTCGTTGGCGGTTTTGCTGTCGAGGTTGCCGGTTGGCTCATCGGCCCACACGATCGCGGGGTTGTTGACCAGTGCCCGCGCAATGGTCACCCGTTGGCGTTGTCCCCCCGAAAGCTCGGCGGGGCGGTGGTGCACCCGTTCAGCCAGCCCCACTTGTGCGAGCGCGGCCAACGCTTGCTGCCGCGCCCTGCCTGCACTCACACCGCTGACCAAAAGCGGCAATTCCACATTTTCCACCGCGCTGATCACGGGGAGCAGGTTGTAGGTCTGAAAGACAAACCCCATCCGCTCGGCGCGATATTGGGTGCGGGCGCGGTCATTCATGCGCCGCAGATTGGTGCCTTCGATAACGATCTCGCCTTCGTCGAAATCGTCCAACCCAGAGAGACAATTGAGCAAGGTCGTCTTGCCACAACCGGAGGGGCCCATCACCGCCACCATTTCGCCACGATCCACCGTTAAATCCACCCCACGCAGAGCGTGAACTTCGATCTGACCATTGCGAAACGTTTTATGAATTTGCGTCGCCGTAATGATGGCTGACATAACTCGCTCCATGAGAACAGAATTTATGAAAATTCGGGATTCGGAATACAGGATACGGGATACAGGATTCGGATAAGGACGAATTCGGATGATGGCAATATTTAGATGATCAGCATCAAGAGAATTGAACCACGAAGAGCACAGAGAACACGAAGTTTTTCTTCGTGAGCTTCGTGTTCTTCGTGGTAAAAAATGACATCAACTCATCAATCATTTTGCTATTATTGACATCTAGGTAAATATTTCATACTGGTGACGATTTGTGGTAGAAAAG
>CAZIRP010000075.1:0-28697 GCA_964541665.1 uncultured Caldilineaceae bacterium
TAGTCAGCGGCGCCGACGCTGAACAACGTGGCGCGAGGTTCTTCAGAGCAGCCAGGCGTGATCAGTCACACCTACTTGGTTTCTACTTTCAATTGCCCACCATCGACCAGTTGTTGCACTTGGGCGATCGTCAAAATGGAGCGGAAGGTACGCATGCGGCGCCCGGCATCAAGGCGAACTCGCCCGGCAGGCAGGTCGAGGATAAAGTTCTGCTTGCTTTGATTGGTCAAGACGATGATATCGGCGGGGTCTTCCAGCCATGTGAGCTGGTTGTTATTGTCAGCCATCAGGTCGAATCCTTTACTTTGCCATTACCCAAAGAGTTCACTCTATTGTAGCCCGGCCACCCCATTTTGACAAGATGTCGAACATTTATTCGGAACCAAGCGAGGAGGGCGCAGGGTGGTGACGACGGCGGCGCGGCACAGCCGGGCGAGGGGCTTGCCAGAAACCAACACCAACCATCAAGCCGTATCCACCGGCATAGACCAGCATAAAGGGTAGCGACCACCAATTTTCGGTGCGGATCGCCACGAACGCTGTCAGGAGGGCGTAGCCAAACAACGCCAGTTCACCAAACCAGATTCCATCCAGCGGCAAGCGGTAATTGCTGCGCTGCCAGCGATCGCCGGTGGATTCGAGATGAAATTTAGGGGTGCGGAGAAATTGCCCGCCGCGGCCCAGGAGCCCACGCGAGACAGCCACCGTATTGTTCAGGCTTAGCCCGGTTCCCAACAAGGTCAATAGGGGCAGATAGGCCCATCGGGCCAGCCAGTCCCGCGGGTGAAGCGAGCGTTGCGCAATCGCGTAGAGCAGGGGCGGCCCCAGCGAAGCCAGGCTCAACACAGTCAGGTGGGGCGCGGGGTCAACCCCGAGGATCATCAAGGGCAGCGAAACCAGCAGCAAGGTCAGCAAGAGCGGATGCACCAGATAGCTGCCGAGGTGAATCAGCCCGAAGGTGCGGGCCGCCAATGACCACGGGCTTCGCCACACTCGCCGCTGGAGCTTGCACAACGTTTGGATGCTGCCCTGAGCCCAGCGCGCTTGCTGACGCCGAAACGCAATCAGTTGAGGGGGGATCTCAGCCGGCGCGACGATCTCATTGCAATAACAAGGCTGCCAACCGGCCAGTTGCGCCCGATAGCTCAAATCCAAATCTTCGCAGAGTGTATCGGTTTGCCAGCCCCCCACCGCAGGATCAGCAATACAGGCGCGGCGCCAAACCCCACCGGAGCCATTAAAGCCGAAGGGATAACCCGCGGCTTGCCGCCCAGCTTGCTCGACCACAAAATGGCCATCCAATGCCAGCGCCTGGGCGCGGGTCAGCGGTGAATAATCCTCGTTCAGATGGCCCCAGCGCGTCTGGACAAAGCCAATCCGCTCTGCGCCTGGTTGCAGAAAGTAAGGAATAGTGCGGCGCAAAAAATCTTGCGAGGGCACAAAGTCCGCGTCAAAGATGGCAATAAAGCTTCCACTGCTCTCACCCAAAGCATGGGCCAGCGCTCCCGCCTTAAAACCAGTGCGTACCGGACGATGAATGGTCGCGATGGGCACGCCCCGTTGCTGCCAGTAGCGCACCCGATTCTGCACGAGCTTGCGTGTCTCGTCGGTCGAATCATCCAATACCTGGATCTGCAACGCGTGCAGCGGATAATCCAAACCGGCACACGCATCGATCAACCGTTCGGCCACATGGCGCTCATTATAAATTGGTAACTGAATGGTGACAGCAGGCCAAGCCGTGGGCGGAGTGGCATGGCCGGAAACCGCACGTCGGGTCATGCGCCATCGTTGCCAGGTTAACCAAAGTGCGTTTCCACCATAAATCGCTAACCCCAATACGCCAACCAGGTAAAAGAACTGAAGAACTAGGACTGCCACCGTATGCATGTCAATTTGCCTTGAATCATCGGCTAGGTACCAACTCACAAACAGCAGACACAGCGCCCCGAGGGCACGCGACCGCGAAGTCACAGGCACACGGAGACCAAAAGCGAGAGACCCATTGGCGCTCCATAACGTGAGTTACCAATAAAAGTCAGCCAGCGGTGAGGGTCGCTGGCTGACTGTGGTGGATTATAGTCAAATTAAATTGTCACGCAAATTTGCTCCGGCCTGGGCAACGTCTGCCAACCAGGGGATCACTCCTCGTGCTCTTCCGCGCTGTGTTGCGTCACAATGTTTTTGACAAGGTGGCTCGGCAGCGGCTCGTAATGATCAAACTCGATCGTGTAGATACCGCGGCCCTGGGTCATCGAGCGCAGGTCGGTGCCATAGCGCAGGATCTCGGCCAGCGGCACCTGGGCGTGGATCACCGTGCGGTTGCCCTTCTGTTCCATACCCTGGACACGCCCGCGCCGAGTGTTAAAATCGCTCATCACGTCGCCCATGTACTCTTCCGGAACCGTTACATCGACCTGGTAGATCGGTTCTAACAGAACCGGGTTTGCCTCGCGGAAAGCGAGCTTGAAGGCTTCACGGCCAGCAGTCTGGAAGGCAATATCTTTCGAGTCAACCGGGTGTTCCTTCCCATCAAAGACAATGGCCTTGACATCGGAAATGGGATAACCGGCCAGCACCCCATTGTCCAATACCTGGCGCACCCCTTTCTCAATCGAGGGCAGAAAGACCCCGCTGATCGCCCCGCCGAAGACTTCGCTCTTGTACTCAAACCCAGCACCCATGTCCAGCGGCTCGACCCGCATGTGGACTTCGGCAAACTGACCCGCACCACCGGTCTGCTTTTTATGGCGATATTGCGCCGAGGCCTGTTTGGTCACGGTTTCGCGATAGGGCACTTTGGGGATAGCGGTCTCCATCTTGACGCCAAATTTGTTCTCCAGGCGACGGATTGCCACATCGACGTGCGATTCGCCCATCCCTTGCAGCACAGTTTGGCGGGTGGCATTGATCGTCTGCACGCGCAGCGTTGGATCCTCTTCCCCCAAAGAGTGGAGCGCAGTCCCCATTTTGCCGCTGTCGGCCTGCGTGGCGGGCGAAACCGCAACGGTGTAGAGGGGCCGCGGATAGACCGCAGGAACAATGCTGATGGGGGCTTCGGGCGCGCTGAGCGAATCTCCGGTGATCACCTCGTCGAGCTTGGAGATGACAGCAATATCACCCGCGGTCACTTCATCGACATTGCTCAATTCTTTGCCCCGTGGGGTACTCAAATTGGCGATACGGAATTGCCGCCCAGTGCGCGGATTGACCAGCTGGGTATCGCGGTGTACTGTCCCCGAGAAGATGCGCACATAATTGATCCGCCCGACATAGCGGTCGATGATCGTCTTAAAGACCGCGGCCACAGGGGGGCCTGCCGGGTCACAGGCGAAGATCAATTCTTCGCCCCCGCGCGTGGCCAGGGCTTCTCGCTCATTTGGCGCGGGCACATACCGGTTCAGGGCCTGCAAAAGCCGCTCCATGCCCAAACCACTGACAGCGCTGCCACAATAGACCGGGGCAAAGGTGCCATTGCGGATGCCCTGATACATGCCGTGGCGCACCTCTTCGATGGTCAGTTCCTCGCCATCCAGATACTTCATAATCAGATCATCATCTGATTCGGCAGCGGCTTCAACCAGAAATTGGTGAGCAGCCTCGACAGCCGCGACCATTTCAGGCGGCACCGGCGCTTCCTTGCCTTCCTTCCCAAGATAAGCCCGCATCGTGACAACGCTGACCACGCCCTGAAACTCATGCGCCGAGCCGATTGGCAATTGCATCGGCACGATCTTGGCTCCCTGCAGCCCCTCCCGCAAGCTGGCAATTACCGCATCAAAATCGGCATTTTCACGGTCCATCTTGTTCACAAAGAAGATGCGCGGCAGTCCTTTTTCTACCAGATAATCCCAGGCCAATTCGGTGCCGACCTCTGAGCCAGCGACCGCATCAACGGCGATCAAACCCGCCTCGGCCACATGCAAAGCGCTGATCACTTCACCGGTAAAATCCAGGTAGCCTGGGGTATCGAGCAGGTTGATTTTGTTATCCTCAAACTCAACAGGCACGACAGAGAGGTTGATCGAAATCGAACGGCGCTGTTCTTCCGGATCCCAATCGGACACGGTAGTGCCATCCTCGACCCGACCCATGCGGCTGCTTGCACCCGTAAAATAGAGCAACGCCTCGGCCAATGTCGTCTTGCCTGAACCTCCGTGGCCTAAAACAGCCACATTACGGATCTGAGCAGTGCGATACTTCGCCATTCATCCTCCTTTGTGACGGGTAAAACGTATGTAGTTGTTGAACTTCATGCGTAGGTGTGCGGCAGAGAACCTGGGGTTGACACCGAGCTGCAAACGTACTCGATTCAGGCAAAGATCCCCAGGAATAGTTCCAGGAGCAAGGGGCAGCACGGCGATCTAAAACCCAGCGCGGCACGCGTATGGTTGCGTGGGCGTACCTGCGGTTGGATTGTACTGAAGATTAGCACAACTGTCAACGAGGCAAAATTTCGACCGCAGACGACCGGCAACAGACGAGAGATGGGGATCGTATTACGGTTCACACGCCATGTTTTCCACGACCCTCATCACAGTTCAATGAAGTTTACCGAACCGATAATTTGATAAGCGTCCCCCGATTTGGTATGATCAGGCTATCTAAAGGCCGGAGCGTTGCCCCAATCCGCCTGGTCTCTTTGCCAAAATGCACATTTGCTGGATCGATCACTCTCTACGGTAGGTTCTTCATCACCTTGTTGACTGCGGTAACCACCGCCAGTTTCCCATTCCAACTGTGACACAACTGCAACAGCCTGTGGCAACATCCACTGCGGGATCATCGGGCGCTACGCTTCCTAATACACAAACACCATCCTTACGCCTCATCCTGATCTGTCAGGCAGAAGGGATGCATAGTCGGTACGCCGAACTCAGTACTGAAGATAGCGGCCTCACCGCGCGTGGTTGGGAGCAAACCAATATTCTGGCGTCGTGGCTGGCCAGCCATGAAAAGATCGACGTTTTGCTCTGCGCGTCCCAATTGCGGAGTCGGCTCACCGCCCAACGCATTGGGCAGGCCATCGGTCGCCCGGTGATTGTGCAGACGGATCTGCCCCATCAGCCGCGCAATTTTCCCGCACCAGTTACCCAGCGCAATGAGGCCCCAGCCCGTTTACCCCCCTTGCACATTGCTGAACAATTCGACAGCACGCAGCAACATCTGGAGTTTAGCGCCCAGATGGGGGTAGTGCTGGAGCGGGTTGTGGAGGAATACTCCAACAAGACAGTCACCATTGTGATGGATGGGAATGGGGTCGCGGCGGCTCTGCGTCACTGTTTGGGCACACCTGATCTGGCCATTGCGGTCAACCACATCAGCATTTCCGAAGTGAGTTGGCAAAATGGGCGCTGGTCGCTGTACACGGTCAACCGGATGGAGCATCTCCCCCAGCCGCCGCTTGTCCAAACCGAGTCCGCGGATGAGCAACTCAGTGCTGCTGAGCTACGCGCTCAGGAAGAAGAGTTGATGCGCATCACTGAGACTTACAATCGTGTGCTGCATTTGCCCAGCGACCAAAATGAACAGGCGCACGAGCAACGGCTGCGTCATCTGCTCAAATTTGCCAATCTATCGTCGAATTTACGCATTTTGGATGTGGGCACCGGCACAGGTCGGCTCGCGCTGATGTTGGCGGACGATGGCGCCCGCGAAGTGATCGGGATCGACATCAGCCCGGCCATGCTCGAAGCCGCCGAATATCTCCGCGCCAGCAGCCCCTCGCTGGCTGCGCAACGAGTCAATTACCGGCTCGCTTCGGCCCAAAATTTACCCTTCCGCAGCGAAGGGTTCGACGCGATCATCTGTCGTTTGGTGCTGCATCATACCCATCGCCCTGAAGATTTGCTACGCGAATTGTTCCGCTTGCTCAAGGCCGGGGGAATCCTGATCTTTGCTGATCTCTTAGCCGCGGATGACCCGGTTCGTCGCGCCACCCAGAACACGATTGAGGCGCGCCGCAATCCCAGCCATGTGGCCATCTATACCGCGGAACAATATCGCAAATTGCTCAGCAATGCTGGCCTGACCGTGGAGCAGGAGACTATCGCCACCTTTGAGCGGGATCTCGATGATTGGCTCAACGATCTGCAATCCGAGCCCAGCAACCGCCACATTGTGCGCGACATGGTTGAGGCCGGGCTGGAAACCGATGCAACCGGGCTGAAAGTGCGGCGCCAGGCAGGAAAATTGATCTTTGACCAGCGGATGTATTATGGCAAAGCAGTCAAACGCTGAGCCATAAAATCTGCGCTATGCCGTGAAATCCGCGGGTACCAGGCGCTTTTCACCTTTTACCCAGCAGCTTGATTGCTGAAAAGTGAGTGTTGGCATGACAACTTCATCCCATTTGGAACGCGAAATATACGAACAGCCACAAATCCTGCGCACCTTTCTGGCCCAGGAAAGCGCGGCAATCCAGGCGCTCAGCGCGGCAATCCACCAACGCGAGATCGACTACGTGCTGATCGCGGCCCGGGGCACCAGTGACAACGCTGGTCGCTATGCGAATTATCTTCTGGGCGCGGTCAATCGCTTGCCGGTTGCCCTGGCAACCCCCAGCCTTTTTAGCCTGTACGAACAGCCACCCCGTTTAGGGCGAGCCCTGGTGCTGGGCATCAGCCAGAGTGGCAAAAGCCCCGACATTGTCAGCGTCCTGGCCGAAGCACGCCGCCAGGGAGCCTTAACCGCGGCCATCACCAATTTTGCCGATTCCGACCTGGCTGGCCAGGCCGACCATGTGATCAGCCTCCACGCCGGGGTCGAGCAGTCGCTGGCCGCCACCAAAACCTACACCAGCGAATTGGCTGCCATCGCCCTGCTCAGCAGCACGCTGGCCAAAAATCAGCAGATGGCCGATGAGCTCGCTCAAGTCCCCGAGGCGATTGATACCATCCTGCAGAGCCGCGATGAGATCGCGCACCTTGCCCAGCGTTATCGCTATATGCGCTATTGTGTCGTGATTGGGCGTGGGTACAATTATGCCAGTGCCTTTGAGTTGGCGCTCAAGCTCAAGGAGTTGACCTATACGGTCGCGGAAGCCTATAGCAGTGCCGACTTCCGCCATGGGCCGATGGCCTTGATCGAAGAGGGCTTCCCGGTGATCGTCTTTGCTCCCAGCGGGGTGATGCTGCCGGAGATGCAGCAATTTCTCCATTCGCTACACGAACGATCCGCCGAACCGATTGTGATCAGCGATGATCCAGCCACGCTGGCCCTGGGTCGCGTAGCGCTTCCCCTGGCAGTCTCGGTGCCGGAATGGCTCTCCCCCCTCACCGCGATTGTGCCCGGCCAATTATTTGCCTGGCAACTGGCCTTAGCCCGTGATTATGACCCCGACCGCCCGCGCGGGTTGCGCAAAGTCACCGAGACCCGCTAACGCAAAGCGACCAGCCGTGCGCGGGTCAGGCTGACGAGATCTTTGACCGGCAACAGGACATTGGCCCCGCGCTGGCCCGCGCTCACCGCAATCGACGTGAACGCTTCTGCCTGCGCATCCACATAGACATCAAACCCCTTGTTGATCAAGGCCAATGGGCTGATGCCACCGGTTTGCAGGCCGGTCAGGGCTTCAGCCTGCTCGTGCGCAGCCATCCTGGCTTTTTTGAGCTTCGCCGCCTTGGCCAGCGCTTTCAGATCCAACGTGTCTGGCCCGGGGATGACGACCAGCAACGGTTTGCGATTGAGGTCTTCTGGCTGCACAACCAGCGTTTTGAAAACCTGATGCGCGGGCAACCCAATCGCTTCTGCCACCTTCACCGCGCTGTCGTGCGCCGCATAGTCGAAGGTGAAGATTTGATAGGCCACGCGCCGACTGTCCAAAAAACGAGTCACATTATTCTTAAATGCTGTCATACCCCATCAACCCGAATGCTTGAGTAAAAAATAAGACAAATCGCTAGTGGTTTGCGGCTCTTGATTGCGAAGGTGTTTCATCCCGATGGAATTTTTGGGCGTATTTCTGTGGCTGCTCAGCCTCGTTGGTCTGGGCATTTGGTTCTTGGTTGCGTGGCGAGTCCGGCGGCGCGCATGGCGGATGATGGCCGCGTTCCAGGACAGCACACGGGGCCGCCTCGTCTTGACAGAATCGCACGGTGGGCGGGGATTCACGGCGCACCTGGAACCTGCGCCAGAGCCGTTTGCCCAGTTTACCATCACCTATCGCGTGCGCTTTCACTGGGGGCTGCTGGGCTGGCCTGGCCGCGCACTGCCCAAACATGATCGGCTCGTCCTCCAGGGAACGCTGCCCACACGCCCCAGCCAGGAATTGCAATGGGTGCGCGGGCAGATCCCAGCACGCGCGCTGGGCAAGGTGCCCGATCCAACCTTGTGGCTATTGCATCGCCTGGATTTTATCCAGAGCGAATATGTCACACGCGGCACCAATCCAGGCAGCTTACAACACAGCTTCAGCGATTTGCAACGCCGTTTTGAACCATTGCTCTATCAGCTTACCATTCTGGCCGAGCGTGAGCCCCATGTCGTTGTTGCCCTGCAAGGCCAAAAGCTCAACGTGGATGAAATTGCAGCCTTGATGACGCTCGTGCGCAGCGCAGGACGGGCCGCGCTGCTGGCATAAACAAATTGACCATGATCCTCCGTCCTCGGCCCTGCCGGACTGACAAGAAGATCATGGTCAATTGCACAAACTCAGCGAGCGCTTATTCGCTCGGCAGGATCAATTGAATTTCCACCTGGCTCGTGGTGATGATCGGCAACAGGGCTTCCACCGCGGCAGTCAGGGCCGCGGGATCGTCGCCAGCCGCATCCAGCAGACCGGCCCCAGCTGCCAGGCTGATCGCATGGCCCAGACGCCCTTCGCCCCAGCTCAGGTAAGGCAGCGCCTGATCGTTGACCGTCAGGTGGACACCATCCGCGTCGGTCGACACGGTCAACTCGCTGACCCCCGCCGCGCGCAGCGAAGCGATCAATTCCGGTGTCAGGCGCAGACTCTCCAAGGCACTCTGCCCGGTCAGGGCAATCCACTCGCTATCGCTCATATCAGCCAGTTGCCAACTGCCATCGGCAGCATAGATGATCGGGATCCGAATTTGGGCCGGCGTGCCCACACTCTCCAGGAAGGCTTGTTGCGCGGCTTCGGCATCAGCTGCGGCTGAACCTTCCCCCGTGATCTCCAACGGGATCAGCTCGGCACCTTGCGCCAGCGGCACCCGCACGGTAATGCCCACCCCAACATTGCCCAACACCGGCACCAGTTGCTGCAGGATCGGCGGCACGCCTTCACCCACCTGGCTCGCCAATTCCTGTAACGCGGCCAGCGATTCAGCATCCCAAACCAAGGTGGGGATCTCTTCCCCGTTTACCAGCAGCTTGAGGCCATCGGGCAGATTGTTGATCTGGATATGTTGGATGTTGGCATCTGTGAGCGTAGTCACCTGCTCTGGGGTCAGCTGGACTGCATCCAAGCCAGCCACGCCAAAGCCAGCCGCCAAGGTGGCCAAAGGTGCTCCACCAAGGGACAGACTACCATCGGGCTGAAGATCGATCACCAGCGCGGGCAGATCAACGGCCAGCGCGGCTCCTTCTTGTGCAGCGGTTTGGCCTTGACCGGGGCGGGGGGCACAGCCACTCAGTACCAATACCGCTAACACTGCCAGCGCAAGCCACTGCTTTAGTCGCTTGGGTTGCATGCTATTCTCCTCTTGTGGATCCTCATGGATATTCAGTGCGGATAAGACCAGAAGTATCTTGCGTATGCACGCCATTGTACACAGGCTGCGGATAAGTGTCAAACAAAAAATCTAAAGCAGAACGTAGACGCGACAATGATTTGGCATTTCTGCCGACCTTTTTTATGATGAAGTTCTGGTCATTTCAGCGCTTACGCAAATTGTGCCTGGGCATCGCCTGGAATCTGCCGTGGCGTTTATTTATCTGCGCTTGCTTACCCGAAAGGAATTTTGTGGAACGTTCCGCCGAACAGTCGCTAGCTTCATCCAGCAACGCCTCGCCCTGGTTTCGCAACAAAGGGGCAGTTACCGCTGCCGGGGATCTGGTCTTGCTGCTAACCACCGATCTAAAAAGGTATGTACTCAGCTTACAGCCACATCAGGAGTTTCACTGCCATTTGGGTATTTTCCCCCACGACAATCTACTGGGTCAACCCTTGGGTGGCACCGTCACCAGCTCGCTGGGACATGATGCGCTCTTGCTGGAACCATCGCTGGAAGACCTGATCCGCCACCTGCGCCGGGGCACACAGATCATCTATCCCAAAGATGCGGCCTACCTGGTACACCGGTTGAACCTGCGCGCGGGCTCCCGGGTGATCGAAGCAGGGACAGGCAGTGGTGGTCTCACCTGCGCCCTGGCCTGGACGGTCGCGCCAACAGGGACAGTCTACAGCTACGAGACACGGCTGGAAACCCATGGACTCGCGCGCAACAATCTCGAAGCGGTGGGGTTGCTGCCCTATGTCCAGCTCTTTCACGGCGACATTGCGCAAGGATTCCGTCAGGAGATGGTCGATGCGCTCTTTCTGGATGTGCGCACGCCCTGGAAATATCTGCCGCAGGCGTGGGCTGCGTTGCGCCCCGGTGGTTTCTTTGCGGGGCTTCTGCCGACCGCCAACCAGGTGATCGAGCTGCTCGAAGGGCTGGATCAGCATGGGTTCGTCGACATGGCCGTGGAGGAATTGCTCCTCCGAACCTACAAACCGGTGCCGGATCGCCTACGCCCAGACGACACAATGAATGCGCATACAGGCTTTTTGGTCTTCGCACGCTCGGTCCAGCGCACGGTTGAGCCAGCCCGGTGGCAAGCCAAAGAACGCCAGCGTTACCGGGCGCGTCTGCAAACCCAGGCAGAGATCGCGGCCAGTGCAGAGCGGAATGCAGCAGAACGCGCGCAAGGGGGCAAAAAATATCCACCCCTGCCCCTGCCTGAATAAATTGCTTTTCCCAGCCAACAAGCTAACAAAATTGTAAACTTGACAACGAATTAATATTTCACTATAATCACATTCTAGCAAGATGTAGTAAGTTCTACCACAGGTAAGGCTGTTGGCCGTCCGGACTTACGCACTGGGCGGCTTATTTATTTGTTGGGGACGACCACATTTTGTCCACTCGCTGTTCAGCACAAACCACCAATTAGTTTCAAGTCATTTCAACGAAGGGAGTCTCCCAACATGAACGACCGCAAGCGTGGCGTTGTCAAGTGGTTTAACGATCAAAAAGGGTACGGATTCATCACCCCAGAAGCTGGTGGCAAAGATGTCTTCGTGCATCACTCGGCGATCATGGCCGCGGGTTTTCGCACCTTGACTGAAGGTGATCAAGTTGAATTCAGCATTCAACAAGGCCCGAAAGGCCCCTCCGCAGCCAACGTCCAGAAGGTATAAACGGCTGCACCCGTAGTGAAATTCGGTCTTGCAGACCGATAACTATGGTTCTAGATGGGATTCGCGTATAATGCGGATCCCGTTTTTATTTTGGCGCGTCTTTCAATCATGCCGAATCACAGATGTCTCGACCAGTAAACATAAAAAGTTCATCTATTCACACGCATATTCACACGCAAAATCGGCAAGAAGGTATTTGGGAATGACAACAAAGTATAAAGTTTTGGTGAGTGATGCCCTGCCCGAATCGGGATTGGCACCGCTGCGCATTGCCCCCAACATTCAGCTTGATGTGATCACTGATCTCACGCCCCAACAATTACTCGCCCAGATCCCCCAGTACGACGCGCTGATTGTGCGCAGCGGCACGCAGGTCACCGCGGATGTGATCCACGCGGGCAAGCAGCTGCGCGTGGTTGCGCGCGCCGGGGTCGGCGTCGACAACATCGACACCGAGGCAGCCACCCAGGCCGGGGTGATCGTCGTCAACGCGCCGACCGGGAATACGCTCGCCGCGGCTGAACATACCATCGCCATGCTCATGGCCCTGGCCCGCATGATTCCCCAGGCCGACGCGCATGTGCGTAGTGGGCAGTGGAAGCGCAATCGGTTTGTGGGTGTGGAAATTCGAGACAAAGTTCTGGGATCGATTGGGCTGGGTCGTGTTGCGCAGGAAGTTGTGCAGCGCGCCCAGGGGCTGGGCATGCGCATCATCGGGTATGATCCTTACATCACGCCCGAATTTGCTGCCCAACGCGGCGTTACCCTGGCCGATCTGGACACCGTGTTGGCACAGGCTGATTTTGTGACCATCCACGTGCCCCTAACGCCGGGCACACGCAATTTGCTGGATCGAGAACGGCTGGCCAAGCTCAAACCGGGCGCGCGTTTGTTGAACGTTGCCCGCGGCGGGATCATCGACGAAGCCGCGCTGGTCGACGCCATCCAATCCGGGCATCTGGCTGGCGCGGCGCTGGATGTCTTCGAATCCGAGCCACTCCCCGCGGATAGCCCCCTCCAGCAGTGCGAGCAGATCATCCTGACGCCGCACCTGGGGGCGAGCACAGTCGAGGCGCAAGAGAAAGTTGCCGAAGATGTGGCGCTGCAAGTGCTGGATGTGCTCAACGACCGGCCTGCCCGCTACGCAGTCAATGCCCCGATCATCCCCCCGCGCGATCTGGAATATCTGATCCCTTACATCGAGCTTGCGGAGCGTATGGGGCGTTTCCTCAAGCAACTCAGCGCGCAAGGCTTGAACTCGGTCGAGATCGTCGTGCACGGCTCGCTGGCCCAGTTTGACCCGGCCTACATCAGCGCCGCGGTGATCAAAGGCTTGCTGGCCGATGTGGCCGAAGTGCGCGTCAATCTGGTCAACGCCAAACTGGTTGCCGAGCGCCGCGGCCTCAACCTGGTCGAGATCCGCAAACAGCAGACCGAGGGCCCCTACGAAGGTGCGCTCACCCTGAGCAGCCGCAGCGACTCGCAACAATGGACGATCAGCGGCACCGTTGTGCAGGGCGAGCCGCACATCGTCTCGATCAACGATCTGTGGGTCGATATTGTCGCGGCTGGGCATCTGCTGTTGACCGGCCACCAGGATCGCCCCGGCATCATCGGGCGGATCGGGACAGCACTAGGCGCAGCCGACATCAACATCAGCTTTATGCACGTTGGTCGCCACGCCCCCCGCACCCAGGCGATCATGATCTTAGGCACAGATGAACTTGCCCCCGCGGACTTGCTCCACCAGATGCAAGGGTGGGATGATATTGTCTGGTTGCGTGCGATCACGCTTTAGGTGAATCAAACGTCAAACGTGATGCGTACCGTTTGACGTTTGACAACTGATGTCTCACGTCCGGCCCATTTCCTCGACTGATGAATTACGAGTTTGGAGTTCAGCCGCTTCTGGGTATAATCTTGCCGTTATGGCAACCCAATTGCGCCCGTCTCATCGATTTCATCGCCTAGGTCGCTCATGGCAATTGCGCGTCCTCTTTGGCCTTTCACTCATTTGGCTGGGGCCAGTGCTTGCCTGTGGCAGCTTCGCCCCGCGTCCGACACCAACACCCACGACCGCAGTGGTAATTCCCGATATCACAACAGCCGGGGCACCGAGCGAGCCCAATGTCGGATTGGCCGATGCGCCAACCGCAGAGCCCACACCGACCCCCACGATGATTCCACTCGCCACGGAAGCGGAAACAGCCACGCCTGCCCCGCCCGCGGGGAATGTCCTGGCTGTCGGTCAACCGGCAAGAGTCGTTGCCCCTGCTGGGCTCAATATGCGCCAGGAGCCACGCGCTGGCTCGCAGTTGATTTTGCAGCTGGGCACGGGTATCCGCGTAGAAATTCTGGCTGGCCCAGAAAGCGCCGATGGCTACACCTGGTGGCAGGTGGATGATAGTCAGGGCAATGTAGGCTGGGTGGCCGAACGCGATGCCGACACTGAATGGTTGAGCCCGCAGATGGGGCAGGCACAACCGGTGGATCGAGCACCGCGGGTCGGCGAGCGTGTCCAGGTCACCACCGCCCAATTGACCATTCGCAGCGTGCCCGGAACCGGCGCAGCGACCGTCTCGACAGCTGTTTCCGGCCAGCAATTTACTGTCCAGGCTGGCCCTCAATCGGCCAATGGCTATACCTGGTTCCAGATCCGGTCGGATGATGGCTCGGTCGAAGGGTGGGCCGCGGATGGCGATGGCTCCACACGCTGGTTAAGCCCCATCGAATAGAAAATAGAATCGCTTGCTGATCCATGCATCAGCCCGCAAAATTTTCCGAACTGTCATACGCATCGAGCCATGCTGGAGGCTGAACTTCCCAACTCCACCATGGCTCGATTTTCTTCACAGCTTGACAACATGCTTGCGTCACCCCGTTACTCCATCATCACCCAGAGTTTACGCTGTTTGTAACCAGGTTGCTGCGTCTGCAGCAGCGCCTGTTTGCAAAACAACGACAGGAGAGGAGGCTACCAGCCGTGCAGACTCATGTCCAAGCTCCCCAACCGGTTGTGATTGTCACCGGCGATATCACGATCGACTGGAATATCGCCTGCACTCGCCTTACCAACAATGGGGCCAACTGGCTCGGGATCCGCGACCGAACCCAGGCCTTTTTGCAACATGGCGCTTCCGCGCTCCTGGCCGACCTGATCGAAGCGGTCAATCGCTCGCTGGTGGCCCAGGGTGATATTCCTTACGCCATCCGGCGTCTCGAAATCCCCAAACAAGGGATCACACCCGCGGACCCTCGTTTTCATCATGCCTATAGTTTGTGGGCACCGGCCCCCTTTCAGGAGCGAGACACCGCCCATTATGTCTGGCGATTGGCCCAGTGGTTGGGGTTGGAGCGGCGCCTGGTCGAGGAACCAGACCCAGCCTGGCAGCAAGCCATCGACGAGACGCCCGAAGCCAGCCTGATCCTGCTGGACGATGCCGACCTGGGTTTCCGCAATACCCCGCAGCAATGGCCCAAAGCGCTCTATCGCCCCAATTGCTCCTGGGTGATCGTCAAAATGGCCGAGCCAGTCGCCCAGGGCGACCTGTGGCAGAGTCTGCGCCAGCAGTGCGCCGACCAGTTGATTGTTGTGACCACGATCGATGCACTACGCCACACCGAAGTGCAGATCAGCCGCGAGCTTTCCTGGGAGCGCACCGCGCAGGATCTGGCGTGGGAATTGGTCTACAACCCGCGCATCAACCCTTTGGCCGAATGCCGCCATGTGATTGTCACTTTTGGGGTGGCCGGGGCTTTGTGGATGTCGCGCCGCCCGGAGAGCACGCCCCATCACCAGGCCCGCGAGCGCATGCAAAGCCAGCTTTTCTTCGACCCCAAAGTGATCGAAGGTATGTGGGAGCAGCGCCACCCTGGCGGCATGACGGGGTACACATCTTGCCTGGCCGCGGCGTTGGCCCAGCAGATCATGCTGGCACCTGAGCAGCCCAATATTGAACAGGCGATTCAAAACGGGCTGGCCGCGGGGCGCAAATTGCACCAAATGGGGTATGGCAGCCAACAAGGCGCGGAAGATGCCAGCGAGCCAGTGGTCTTTCCGACCGAGTTGGTGGTTAAGGAGTTAAACCGCAACCAAAGCCCATTTGTCGTCGCGCCCGTGCAAGATCCCCATCACAAATTCAGTCGCCCACGCGCAAACGGGCAGGGCGGCCTCTGGACGATTTTGGAAGAGCGCTACGCCGGGAGTTTGGATCAACTGGCGCAGCAGATTGTGCTCCAAGGGGTCGAGGTGGCGCTGCCTGACGTGCCCCTCGGCCAATTTGGCCATCTCTACACCGTTGACCGGCAGGAGATTGAGAGCTTTCGCAGCCTGCGCGCCCTGGTCGGCGAATATTGGCGGCAAACCGATGCTCGACGCCCCTTGTCGATTGCGGTCTTTGGCACGCCCGGCTCTGGCAAATCATTCGGGGTGACCGAAGTGGCCAGTTCGCTGCTCCCAGGGCGCATCGAGAAGCTGGATTTTAATCTTTCGCAATTTGATTCGCCTTCGCAACTATTGGATGCTTTCCATCGCGTGCGCGATCTGGCCCTGACCGGACGCATGCCCCTGGTCTTTTGGGATGAATTTGACACCGCGTTGGAGAATCAGCCCCTGGGGTGGCTGCGCCATTTTCTGGCCCCGATGCAAGATGGCATGTTCCAGGAAGGGCAGATCAGCCATCCGCTCGGGCGGGCGATCTTTGTCTTTGCCGGCGGCACCTGCGAACAGATGGCGATGTTCGACCGCGGCCTGGATGACCCGATCTTTCGGGCGGCCAAGGGGCCCGATTTTGTCAGCCGCCTCAAAGGGTTTGTCGATATTGCCGGGCCCAATCCGCGCACAACTGGGGATGGCCCCGACCGTCATTCGATCATCCGCCGGGCAATTTTGCTGCGCACCTCTTTGCTGCGCAACACGCCGCAGATCTTCCAGCACCACGACGGCGTGCAGATCCCGCAGATCGATTCGGGGGTGCTGCGGGCTTTTCTGGAGGTTGGGCGCTACAAACATGGGGCACGCTCGCTCGAATCGATCATCACCATGAGCACGCTGGCGGGCAAACGCCGCTTCGAGCGCTCGGCCTTGCCCAGTGAGCAGCAGCTCAATTTGCATGTGGATGGCCGCCAATTTCTGAGTTTGGTCCAGCGGGTGGAGTTAATCGGCGAAGTATTAGAGAAATTGGCCGCGGCCGCGTACGATCTCGAACAAGATAGCACCGCGCCCAGCGATAGTCTGGCCGCCTATAACACGCTGAGTGGCGAGCGCAAAGAAGCGTATCGCCAGATCGTGCGCACCATGCCCAGCCGCCTGGCCGCGGTGGGCTATGTGATGCGCCCGGCCCGCAGCGATGATCTCCCCTTTCACTTTCCCGCCGCGGATCGCGAACAACTGGCCCAATTGGAGCATGAACGTTGGCTGCAAACCATGCTCGCC
Organism: uncultured Caldilineaceae bacterium; assembly: GCA_964541665.1. GTDB lineage: Bacteria > Chloroflexota > Anaerolineae > Caldilineales > Caldilineaceae > CFX5. The sequence continues at coordinate 16,800 of CAZIRP010000075.1, forward strand.
AGTGGCTGGCGCTATGGGCACACGTTTGACAGCCACGAACGGCTCCACCCCCATCTATTGCCCTGGCAGCCACTCAGCGAGGGTGACCCCAAGCAGCACGCCGGTGAAAGCAATCGACAAGCCAGCGAGCTGGATCAGCTTCCCGCGACCGAGAAAGAAAAAAGCCGCGAGCGCATCGACGGCATCCCCCGTATCCTTGCCCGCGTTGGGTACACGCTGAGCAAAGTGCGGGAGGGGGAAAATCCCCCCCAATGATTACGAGACGGAGCCATGGCTCCGTCTCGTATCTGCACCCAGTGGCGCTGGGCGATCCGCAATAGCTGGTCTACTTTCCAGTAGGCCAAGGTGAACGGTGGCGTGCTTCCTGGCGAAGGGCCGCACCACCGTCCACACCATTAAGGAATCGTCAGCACCTGCCCGACATAGATCAGATCCCAGTTCGTAATACCGTTGATCTCAGCCAGGGCGTAGGGGTCGGTGCCATACAGTTGACAGATGTAGCTGAAGGTCTCGCCGGGTTTGACCTTGTGCTTCTGCAGCTCACCATAATCCGGGGAATGGGGTTTTTCCCAGCCACCAGGATGTTCCGGTTTGCCGCAGCCGGGCAGGGTCAAGACCTGGCCCACGAAGATAAAGTTCGGGTTGTCAATGCCATTCAGCTTCATCAAGGCTTTGGTCGAAACACCATAATCTTCGGCGATCCAACTGAGCGCGTCGCCCGGTTGAACCACATAGTCACACGTCCCATAGTCTGGCTTGCCGGGATAGGGCTTCTCGGGGTAGCTCGGCTTGCCGGGATGATCCGGGTAGTGAGGCTTGTCTGGGTAGTGAGGCTTCTCCGGGTGGACAGGTCCGCCGGTAGCACCGCAACCGCGCAGGCTGATCGCATCCAGGTTGAAGTCCATTTCCACTTCCGAGATGGCCCACTTCTTCCAGCCCCGAATGAAGAGCACAATGTCACTGGCGGGGGCGGTGAAGCGCACGGTATAGGTACCCATTGCGCCCGGCTCGGTGCGGGGATAGATCGGGCCGAGATCCATGCCCTGCCAGTTATCCACGTGACTCCAATCGGTGTCGGGATAGCCGCCCTTGCTGATGGTGTAGCCCCATTGTGCTTCAAAGCGGTGTGGATCGTCCTCATTGCCCGCGCCGCGCAACATGCCGCGCACGGTTAATTCGTAGGTCGCACCCGGTTGCAGATAGCCAATCCGCTGGTAGAGACCGGCATAGCGATCCACATCGGTCGGGTAGAGCCCCTTCGAGTTGATCTCGATCAACTGGCCGTGGCCACCTTCGGCGATCACCGGTTGCCATTGCTCGTCGTAGAAACCATAGTTAGCCGCGCCGCCGTTGGTGAAGTAGCCCCAACTGCGTCCAACATGGCCCACTGCAACTGGGTTGAAACCCTGCTCAAAGCCGCCGTTGTAGAGATGCTCTTGCCCCGTGCAGGCACCCCCATAGATCGGGGCGGGCTGCGGTGCCGGAGAGACTGGTTCGGGCTTGTGTTTGTGCTCGTACGTGGGCTCGGGTTTGGGCTCTTCGTACTTTGGATGCTTAGCCTCTGGCTCGCCCTTGCCGGGGCCCTTGTGCCAGTAGCCGTCACCCTGATGGGCAGGCCCGGTCAGGGAGATGGCATCCAGGTTGATGTCGATCTCTTCGCCAGAGACGCCCCATTTTTTCCAAACCCGCACATAGACCGTGAGCTGATCAGCCTCGGCGGTGAGATTGGTCGAGAACTCCTGCATGGCACCGGGTGAGGTGCGCTCGTAATAGTTGTTCCAGCCGACATCCGTCCAGTTGGTCACCGAACCCCAACTTGCATGGGGGCCATGTGACCAGCCAACCTCGACGCGATAGCGCCACGGGTCGCCATCCAGCACGGTGGTGCGGATCACGCCGCGCAGGTTGAGCGTGTAATGCGCCCAATTCTTCACCTTCACCGTCTGATAGATCCCCGCGTAGCGGTCCGCATCCCCTTCGATGATGCCTTTGGTATTGACTTCGATCAGCTGGCTATGGCTACCATCGGCCACGACCGGCGCCCACTGGTCATCATAGAACCCATAATTGGCCGCGCCACCGTTGGTGAAGCAGCCCCAGCTATAGCCAACCATACCGCATTCGGGTTGGTGATAAAATCCTTGTTCAAAATTCCCATTGACGAGTACATTGGTGTAAGACGCTTGCGTTGTACTCGCCATCAAAAATGAACTGGTGACGATCAAAAGCGCGCAAACGAGTGTTAAAAGTTGGCGTAAACGGGGGCGTCCACGCGCTAACCGTTCATACCAGGGGCGAGGCGAGAAAACCTGCGCCCAGTTGTGCATATGAATACGCATCGGTCTAGCCTCCTTGCTGCAACGGACACGAACTGGGAAATAATGCGCCTGCCGCCAGGTCAGGCGTCTGATCATGAGGGCGAGCATAGCAGAACAATTTATCGTGCGCAATAGCCAATTTTTTCAACAATAGTTTATTTTTGCTTACTATCCGAAAACGACTTGCCCAAAACTCTGTCTACACGAAATATCAACCCAAAAAATCCCGCTAATGGAAGCAGTCTCACAGCCTAATGCCCGAGTGCATAGATAATAAAGAATGCGCATGAAACAACCAGGACCTGCAACCGTTCATTGTCTTGTCGAGGCAAGTAGCTAGCTGGAAATCCAGGCTCGACAAGAACCTTTTCCCCACAATTTCACTATACGAATTTCGCCCCAGAATTTCCGGTTCAATGCCGAGCTGGAATATTTTTTGCCTTTGTCTGCGCCACGTCGCACCAATTCGCTAATTCGTATAACCACGGCTGAGCAGTGATTGCTTTGTCGCCGATTGCTCTGCAGGCAGCCAACCTGGCCGATGGCAAAGGCCAGGTCACGGGGTGACGCAGGCAACCAGAGACCAAACCTACGGTCTTGAAAAGCCCCATGATTGCAGTTACCATCTATTGAAAGGAGCTTTCTATGGATTCCAAAACCAATGGCACGCCCTCAGCGTCTGCGCAGGCAACGCCCCCCAAGACCGTGGTCGCCGGTGCGTTGGGTGAATGCGTTCATGTAGCCGGGGTGATGAATTTTCTGCGGCTGGCTGAACAGGCGGGTTGGCGGACCATCTTTCTGGGGCCCGCGGTCTCAGTGGAAGAATTTCTGAACGCGGTCCGACGCGAATCCGCGGATCTGGCCGCGGTCTCCTATCGGCTGACGCCGGAGACGGGCGCACGTTTGCTGGGTGAGTTTGCCGAAGCCGCCGATGAATTGCACAACACGGGCACGCGCTTTGTTTTTGGCGGCACGCCCCCAGTGGTGCACGAAGCTACCAGCATTGGCTTTTTCGAGCGCAGTTTTGATGGCAGCGAGCCCACCGAAGAATTGCTGGCCTATCTGCGCGGCCAATCCACCACAGAAATACCGGAAGATGCCTATCCGCAGACCACCGTCGAGCGGATCGCCTGGAAGGCCCCCTACCCGCTGTTGCGTCACCATTTTGGCTTGCCCACCATGCAGGCCACGCTCGCAGGCATTGCCGAAATTGCCGAAGCCCGCGTGCTGGATGTGATCTCGCTCGGCGTGGATCAGGATGCGCAGGAGAATTTCTTCCATCCCGAGCGCCAGGACCCACGGCGCACCGGCGCGGGCGGTGTGCCCGTGCGCACGCCGGACGATTATCGCCAACTCTATGCGGCCAGCCGCCGCGGTAATTTTCCGCTGCTGCGCACCTATTCCGGCACCGATGATTTTATTGCTCAGGCCGAGGTCTTTGTCGAGACGATCAACATTGCCTGGTGCGCGATTCCGCTCTTCTGGTTCAACGCGATGGATGGTCGCGGGCCGTGGGATCTCGCTGGCTCGATTGGCGAACATCAGCGAGTGATGCGTTGGTATGGCGAGCGCAACCTTCCGGTGGAACTCAACGAACCCCACCACTGGGGCATGCGCGATGCGCCCGATGTGGTTTCGGTGGTGGCTGCTTATCTTTCGGCCTATAACGCCAAACAATTTGGCGTGCGCGACTACATTGCTCAACTCATGTTTAACAGCCCGTCCGGTCTCAGCGATGCGATGGATCTGGCCAAGATGCTGGCGATTCTGGCGCTGATCGAGCCCTTGCGCAGCGACGACCCAGACCGCCCCTTCCGCATCTGGAAGCAGACACGCACAGGGCTGCTCAGCTATCCGCTGGATCTGGACGCGGCTCGCGCCCATTTGGCAGCCAGCATCTATCTGCAAATGGCGCTGCAGCCGGATATTGTCCACATTGTGGGGCACACGGAAGCGGATCACGCGGCCACTGCCGAGGATGTGATCGCCGCAGCGCGCATGGCGCGGCGCAGCATCGAGAATGCGTTGCGTGGTGCGCCAGATATGCGTCAGGCCGCGGCCGTGCAGGCCCGCAAAGCGGAATTGGTCGCGGAAGCCCAACAAACATTAGCAGCGATTCGGACGCTGGGTGATGCGACGATCACCGACCCACTGACTGATCCCGCAACCCTGGCGCGGGCCGTGGCCGTCGGCATTCTGGATGCGCCCCAGCTGCGCAACAATCAATTTGCGCTTGGCCGCGTCGTCACCCAGATCGACGAACGAGGGGCGTGTGTGGCGGTCGACCCTGGGAGTGGGCGTACCCTCCGGGAGGCAGAGCGCCTGGCCCAGGGCCCACCCGCCTGATGGGAACCCACCTTACCAAACAGGGGGGGCTTCTACAGTATACTTTACGAGGTTGCTCACAATTGCCCTCAACCGACGGTGGTTGATCGGTGTCAGCAACCTAAACACAGGCCAGACCAGCCCCATTGGACATGCTGCCAGGCTGGTCAAGTTGAGCACGCTGCCTACGGCAGAGATTACACTTGACATGTGCTCGCCTGTTGAACATTAAATCGCAGTAGTCTGCATCACAGCAATTGCGCAGAAGTTCACCCTTTAATTTCCGCCTGGTTTGTTGATGATTCCCGGTTGTGCGGAGCCGCAACTTGGGGCCTAGATGCTTACTCGTTTGTTCTTAAGGACAGGCGATTGTTGCTGCGTTGTTTGCGGCGCGTGACTGACCGGTGCCTCAGGGGCCATCGGTTAGCTTGCTGCTGCCCAGCCACTTTGTTGCTCCTGGCGATGGCCTTGTGTCACCGCCTGGCGTTCATTCAATTTGCCCACGCGACGCTGCGTGCGCAAATCCATCTCTGGTTACCCCACGGTTACCCCATTCTGAAAAGGAGGAAGTTCCCCATGCTGAACCGTCCCCTAGCGTTGTTGATTCCAATGCTGCTGGTGTTGAGCAGCCTTGCGGCCTGCGTCAGCCCGCCGCCTGGTGCTGCCCCCGTGAGCGGCAGTGAGGGCGCGCCAGCCAGCAGCGACGAAGCTCGCTTTCTGGTGGTGGGCATCCCGGCCGCGCCGACTTCGCTTGATCCGGGCGATCATCGCTCGCGCGAGTCTGAAACGGTGATTCGCAACTTTGCCGACGGCTTGCTCACGCGCGATACCACGAGCGGCACCCATCTGGAGCTGGCCGAATCCATGACGTGGCTGGACGATGTGACGCTGGAGGTTGTCTTGCGCGAAGGCGTCCTCTTCCATGATGGCAGCCCCATGACCGCGGCGGATGTCGTCTATACCTTCACCCGCCTGATCGAAGAAAATGCCATCGAATATCCTGAGCCGCATACCTCGCCTCGCAAAGGCTTGATTGCGCCGCTGGTCTCGGTCGAGCAGATCGATGATCACACCGTCCAGATGCACTTTAGTGGCCCGTGGCCGCCAGCGATGCAATTGCTGGTTCATCAGCAGATCATTCCGCAGAATTATTTGGAAGAAGCAGGCACCGAAGGGTACATCAACGCGCCGGTTGGGACCGGCCCCTTCCGCTTTGTCTCGGCGAGCGCTGGCCTGGAGGAAGTCGTCTTAGAACGCTTTGATGACTATTACGGTGGCGCGCCCGACCTGCCCCCTGTGGGGCCCGCGTGTGTGGCAGGCGTCATCTTCCGCGTCATTCCCGAGGCTTCTACCCGCATTGCAGCGCTGCTGGCAGGCGAGGTGGACATCATCCAGGTTGTACCGCCGGATCTGATCGCAACGCTGGAGGCTGACCCGACTGTGCAAGTGCTGACGACACCGGGCACACAGCCCAAATGGATCGAGCTGAATGTCAATCAGCCGCCCTTTGACGATGTGCGGGTGCGCCAGGCGCTGAATTATGCAATCGACAAAGACTTGCTGATCGAAACGATCTATGGTGGCCGCGCCGTGGCGCTGCCGGGGCCACTTTCGCCCTACAATAACTTTGTCAACCAGAGCCTCGCGCCCTACCCGTATGATCCCGACCAGGCCCTGGCCCTGTTGGAAGAAGCTGGTTGGAGCGACTCGGACGGCGACGGTGTGCTGGATCGGGATGGCCAACCCCTGGCCTTCGCGCTCGACACGCTCGAAGAGTGGCGCAATCTGGCCGAAGCAGTTGCCACCCAATTGCAGGGCATTGGCATCAACGCCACCGTGCGCTTCTGGGAATATAGCGTTGTGCAGCCCCAATTGCTGGCTGGTGAGCGCCAGGCCTATCTGGATGATTGGGGAGATTCAGCCTTCGACCCGGTTGGGCATTTTGAGGCCAAATGGCATGGCCTGGTGGAAGGCTCGCCCTATGGCCGCGGCAACTTCTCCGGCTATAACAACGACCGGGTCAATGAGTTGATCCAGCAAGGCGAGACCATTGCCGACTCGGCAGAACGCCAGGCGATCTACGACGAAGCCCAGCAACTGGTCTATGACGAGGCCCCGGCTGTCTTTTTGATCTTGCCGGAAGAGGTCGAAGCAGCGTCGGTGGCGGTGAGCAACTGGCAGCCAGCTTCCGACAGCCGTGTCAACCTGCATGATGTCTGTTTGGAGTGAGCGATGAAGTGAACCGTGCTGTGTGCCTCGTCACGCAGTACGGTTCACGCAGCACAATTGATCGCTCGTAAGTTCAGGGGGAGTCTGCAACCAGGTGCCCGTACTCAAAATTTTCCAACGTCTATTAACAGCCATTCCCTTGATCCTCGGTGTCGCGATTGTAGTCTTTTTCTTTATGCGGCTGACCCCCGGCGACCCGGTGGACATCATCATGGGGCAGGGTGGGGGCGTCTCTGCCGGGGAGATGGAGCAATTGCGCCAGGAGTTCAACCTGGATCGACCGCTGCCAGTGCAGCTTGGGCTTTTCCTGCAGGATTTGGCCCGCGGAGATCTGGGCTACTCCTACACGCAAAAGCGCCCAGTGGCCCAGTTGATCAGCGAGCGCTTGCCCGCGACCATCGAACTGGCCCTGGGCGGGCTGCTCTTTGCCCTGCTGATCGCCATCCCGGCAGGCATTATCTCCGCGGTACGACGCAACTCCCTGGCCGATCGCTTGAGCATGGCCGGATCGTTTATCGGTATTTCAATGCCTCCCTTCTGGCTGGGCATTGTGTTGATTCTGCTCTTCTCGGTGCAGTTGCGCTGGCTGCCCGTGCAAGGGCGGATTGCTACGCAGGCGGGTCTTTACGAAGTGACCGGCTTTTACGTGCTCGATAGCCTGCTCACCGGGAACTGGACGGCTTTCGTCAGTGCCGTGCGCCACCTGACATTGCCATCGATCACGCTGGGCGCGGCGATTGCGGCAGTGGTGGCGCGTGTCTTGCGGTCGAGCATGGTAGAGACACTGCGCGCCGATTATGTGCAGTATGCCCGGGCCAAAGGCATACCCGAAAAGTGGATCCTGATTCGCCATGCCTTGCGCAATGCCTTGATCCCTACAGTGACGGTGGTGGGGTTGCAACTCGGCGTTTTGCTCGGTGGCAACATGATTGTCGAAACCGTCTTTGGCTGGCCGGGCCTGGGGCGCATGGTGGTGGATGCGATCTTTGACCGGGATTTTCCCTTGGTGCAAGGGTCTGTGATGGTCTATGCACTGGTCTTTGTCTTGGCCAATCTGTTGGTGGATCTGCTCTATACCTGGCTCAACCCGCGCGTCACTTTATAATTCAGGCTACGCAGGCGGTGTACGAGAAGCTGGCAACGGATTTTCGGAGCGAATGAAACGGATAGGTGCACAGCAATCCGTGGCCAGCGCATCCTGCGGTCCATCAGTTTGTAACTCATGGAGCGCAGACCACAACATTCGTATTCAGTGGCGTCATTCATGACCAGGATTTAGGATACGCTGACAAAAATCGCTCGATAGAGCGCCACACCGATCGCGGATGTGGCAAAGGAGTCCTGTGGCAATTACATCGAAAATCGAACCGTCAAGCGCAAATTTGCCGCCCGATTGGCAGCTCGGCCTCAGCCGCTGGTGGGAACGCACCAGCGACGTGATGGCCAAACTGGGCCGTCAACCGTTGGCCGTCATCGGCGCGGTGATCCTCTTAGGCTACCTGTTCGCCACGGTTGCCGCGCCGCTGATCACCTGGCACGACCCCGCGCTGGGCAATCTGCGGCAGCGCTTTCTGCCTCCTGTCTGGCTGGAGGGGGGCAGTTGGGACTATCCACTCGGCACCGATGCGCAAGGCCGTGACCTTTGGGCGCGGATCGTCTATGGGTCGCGTGCGTCTTTGGTGGTCGGCTTTCTGGCCGTCTTTATCTCGGTGGTCGTTGGCACCATCCTCGGCGCGCTGGGGGGCTATTATCAAGGGCAGGTCGATGCCTGGCTGTCGCGCCTGGCGGAATTGTTATTGGCTTTTCCTTATCTGATCTTTGCAATCGGGGTGATGGCCTTTTTGGGGCCAGGCTTCCGCAATCTGATCCTGGCGCTCACCTTCAAGGGCTGGGTCGAATTTTTTCGGCTGGTGCGTGGTGAGGTGCTGGCCGAAAAGCAGCAAGAATATGTCGAGGCCGCGCGGGTCGTCGGCCAACCCCACTGGCGGATCATCCGCCGCGAGGTGCTGCCCAATGTGCTGCATTCTGTGGTCGTGCTGGGCACGTTGCGGCTGGGCCACATGATCATGATGGAAGCCAGCCTCAGCTTCCTGGGGCTGGGCATCCAACCGCCAACCCCGGCCTGGGGTTCGATGGTCGCCACCGGGCGCGACTATCTGCTCAATGCCTGGTGGGTCTCCACCCTGCCCGGCATCGCTATTCTGATTTTGGTCTTGGCCGTGAATCTGCTAGGCGAAGGTTTGCGCGACGTGCTCGACCCCCGCTTTAAGGAGTCACTTTCATGATCAAGCCCCGTTACACTGTTATTGGCGCTGGGCACGGCGGCAAGGCCATGGCCGCGCATCTGGCCTTGATGGGCTTTGCCGTGACGCTCTACAACCGGACACCAGACCACATTGCGGCGATCCATGCCCGAGGCGGGCTCGAGCTGTGCAGCAACAATCATGGCCCGTCTGGCTTTGCGCGCCTGGCCTGCGTCACTTCGAACCTGGCAGAGGCGCTTGCCTTCGCCGATCTGGTAATGATCGTCGTGCCTTCGACCGCTCATGCTGAGCTGGCCCGGCAGATGGCCCCGCACTTGCAAGATCGCCAGATCATCGTGTTGCACCCGGGGCGGACGCTGGGCGCGGTTGAGTTCGATGTGATGTTGCGACGTAGCGGCTGCGCGGCCAAGGTGATCGTGGCTGAGGCCGAAACGTTGATCTATGCCAGCCGGTCGGAGGGGCCAGCCAAAGCGCGCATCTTTAGCATCAAGGAAGCGGTGCCCCTGGCCGCCTTGCCCGCCACCGAAACCGCCGAAGTTCTGGATGCGCTGGCCACGGCCTATCCGCAATTCATCGACGGGGTTGATGTATTGCACACGGGCTTGAATAATATGGGGGCAATCTTTCACCCCGCGCTCACCATTCTGAACGCCGGGCGGATCGAAGCCACCCATGGGGAATTTCAGTTTTATATGGATGGGGTGACCCCCAGCGTGGCCCGCGTGCTCGAAGTGCTGGATCGCGAACGCGTCACAGTCGCCGCGGCATTGGGCATTCGCGCGCGCACAGCGCTGGAGTGGCTGCATCTCGCTTACGATGCCCACGGCACGGATCTCTATGAAGCGATCCACAACCAGCCGGGCTACAAGGGCATCATGGCGCCACCGACGATCATCCACCGCTATATCAGCGAAGATGTGCCGATGAGTCTGGTGCCGCTGGTCTCGCTCGGTCAACGCTATGGCGTGTCAATGTCCGGCATCGACAGCATCATCCGGGTGGGCGCGATTCTGCACCGCACCAATTTTTGGCGCAGCGGCAGGACAATCGAAAAACTGGGGCTGGTGGAGCTGGGGGTCAGCGAATTGACCAGATATGTACGCGAAGGACCCTTTGAGGTCGCACTGTAAAAAATTGTTTTTGTACTATTTAAAGGAGTAAAGTTCTATGTGTGGAATTGCCGGTATTTGGGGGGAGGCCAATCCTCGTAAAGTGCAGTCGATGATGACCACGCTGGCCCATCGCGGGCCGGATGGCAGCGGGCTGCATGTGGAGGCACCCACCGGCGTGTTGGGGCACCGCCGTCTGGCCATTATGGATCCAGTGGGCGGCGCGCAGCCAATTTATAATGAAAATCGTTCAGCCGCGATTGTTGCCAATGGCGAGATCTATAATTATCCGCAATTGCTGCCCACCTTGGCACGACGCCATGATTTTTGCACAACCAGCGACAGCGAAGCCATTTTGCATCTATTTGAAGAAAAGGGCGCCCAGGCGGCCAATGATCTGCAAGGCATGTTCGCCTTCGCGCTCAGCAACGGGCAGCGGCTCTGGCTGGCGCGCGACCGCATCGGCATCAAGCCCCTTTATTATGGTCATCAACGCACCAACAACGGGCACGAGACTCTCTATTTTGCCTCAGAAATGAAAGCTTTGGTCGAGCATGTCGATGAGCTGCACGAATTCCCGCCGGGCATGGTCTATGATTCTGAAGCGGGCTTTCTGCGTTATTACGAATTGCCCAGCAGCGAGCCCACGCCCCGATCTGTCGAGGCGGCATTGCGCCAGGTGCGCCACGGGCTGGAAGAAGCGGTGGCCTCTCATTTGATGAGTGATGTGCCCGTGGGGGCCTTCCTCTCTGGTGGGCTGGACAGCAGCCTGATCGCCGCGATTGCTCGCCGTCATGTGCGCAAGCTGCACACCTTTGCGGTCGGCGTGGCTGGCTCAAGCGATCTGGCCGCCGCGCGCTATGTGGCCGAGCACATCGGCTCGATCCATCACGAATATGTCTTCAGCGCGGAAGAGGCATTGGCCGCTCTGCCGGAGATTCTCTACTATTTAGAATCGTTTGATCAAGACCTGGTGCGCAGTGCCATTCCGTGTTATTTCTGCTCGCGGCTGGCCGCCAAACATGTCAAAGTGATCCTCACCGGCGAAGGGGCCGATGAGTTGTTCGCTGGCTATTCGTATTACAAAAGTTATGATGACCAAGCCGCGCTCCATCAGGAGTTGCGCCGTTCCGTGGCCACGCTGCACAATCTCAACTTGCAGCGGGTGGATCGCTTGACCATGTGCCACGGGCTGGAGGGTCGTGTGCCCTTCCTGGACACCGATTTTATCCACTTGGGGCTGGACATCCCCACCGAGTTGAAGCTCAAAGCAGACCGAGATGGCCAGCCAGTGGAGAAGTGGGTCTTGCGCAAAGCCTTCGAGGATCTGCTACCAGCGGAGATCATCTGGCGGGGCAAGGAGAAGTTTGGCGAAGGCAGCGGCACCATCGATCTGCTGCAGGCGGCCTTGAAACCTGTGCTCGCGGACTTTGATTTTGCCGCCTATCAAGCCAGCGTGGCCGAACCGCTGCGCTCTGCCGAAGAGGCCTACTATCATCGCCTGCTCACGGAAGCCTACAGCAACCCTTCGTTGATCCTCGGCGCGGTCGGGCGCAACACGCCTCAATATGGATTCGCTCAACTCGACAGCGTGACCGCCTAATAGAGAAATTAAATAGAGATCGCACAAATAGCGAGCAAGTAGGTGCGGTT
>CAZIRP010000076.1:0-28668 GCA_964541665.1 uncultured Caldilineaceae bacterium
GCTTTTCTACCACAAATCGTCACCAGTATGAAATATTTACCTAGATGTCAATAATCATTGCCCTTGTGCTAGTCACAGGCGACTTTGCCGTAAGCGCTGGTGTCACCACGGACACGGGATCAAACGACAAAAGACTTATCGACGACGATGGAGCCCACTCCCCCGAACCCAATTCGTACCAATATCCATTCCGATTTTTACCGACAACCAGCACTGTGCTGCCCACCTCGGTTTTGCCCATCTCGGTAAAGCTGGGGCCTGGGCCATTGCGTGTACTTACGTTTTGTATGACGAGCCCCACGACGCCGGATATCGGGGCGGTCGCTGTTATAGTCTGGCTGTTTGGTGATGGTGTTGATGTTGGAGTCAATGTCGGCGTAGACTGGGCGAAGGATACAGAATAGAGCAATAGGGAGCATAAGCCAGCCAATATGGCCGGTAACAGAAGTTTTTTCATAGGGGATCTCCTTGCAACTAGCTTGGTTTTTATACCGTGTTACTTCCTTTGTCGTGAGGTGCAGGTGGATGTAGCGATCGTTACATCCACCTGCTAACACCTGCTAAAGTCAATCCTAACCAGGCAGGACCACCGTCTTATTTAGAGCAATGTTCCAGACCTTATAAAGGTAGAACGGGAAGGCCAAGCCGAGCGTAACCACAGTGAGCAACAGCCACAAAATAATATGACCAAGCTGACTTCCGGCGTCTAGCTCGCAACGCAAACGACTACGCTTGCCTTCAGCATCCCAAATGTAAGTGCGGTTAAGAATAAATTTGGAGAATGAATAGGGGTAAAAGAACATCCCAATGCCAAGAGTGATAGCTGAGATGATCACCCAGAGGATGCCGTGACCAAGAATGTCACCAAACGTAACCTGGGCCTCTACACGTCCACCGCCAAAAGCAACCATAAAGCCTCCTAAGTTGTATGTGAATTGATTGAATAGAAAACAAATTTAGGTAAACTGCATAAGAGATCAATCCCGGCCTTGCCAATAAATCCGAAACCACTCGACATCTTCAAACGGGACATCTGTTTCGGTATAAGTAACCAGATTTCCACCAGGATGCAATTGCAATGCAGCACTTCTGCTGCAGAGCACTTTTTGTTGCGGCCCAAAACATGTGAGGTTGACCCCGGCCTCGCTGATCTCTTCCGAGGGGGCCAGCTCTAAATGCAACACGAAATCACCATCTTCTGAACGAAGGCCCTCGACGATGACTGGGGTTAATCTGGAATCTGTTTCGTCCTCCAGAATGACATATTGTTCATTCACCAAGGTAGACTCCGAGGTAACGACTGAGGTAGCAGTGATAGGGGTAGTGTAGGTCAGAACGACGGGAACACTTAATCTGCTAAACAGATTCACATCATGCGAAGCGGCATAATCTAGCAGTCGCAGCTTCGCCTCATTGACTTGCACGATGCAATACTCTTGCAGCTGAGTAATGTAAACCTTGGCAAAAATATTGTTCAGATCGTCCGCTGTAGCTGTTCTTGCCGGGATGACGTAGTTTCCACAACGCTGCGCAGAAAAGGCGATCTGTTGTTGAATACTCGCCACAGGAGTAGGTGGCTCGCTCGATTCAAGCTCTGCCATAAGCTTGCTTAATTCATCCCAGGACGTAGCATTATCTTCATTTGTGCCTCGCTGGGCGTTAAGATAGTCTCTCGCTCGCACATAGGCAGTTTCAATTTGGATAATATGCTCGATGGCTTCTTCAACATAAACCTCTTCATAATCATCAGACTGGGCAAAGGACACAGCATAGAGCAACAGGGAACACAGCCCAGCCAATATGGCCGACAGCAACAGCTTTCTCACGGAGGATCTCCTTAATAAAAACCTTAGTATTTCGTTTGGTGTTACTTCCTTTATCGTAAATTTATAGCGAATCCTTCACTGAATCCTAAAAACGCAACGATCTCGCGCTTTTGCCATAAACGCACAGATGGCCGGATCTCATATTAAGATCCGGCCATCTGTGCTATGCCTTGGAGATGGAAGAAAGCTAAGTGGGTTGGGTGCTGGCTCTTAGATTGGGAATGGTCGCGGAGATGGGAGTTGAACCCATTGCCTCTTGGTTATGAGCCAGGCGAGCTACCGTTGCTCTACTCCGCAATAATCTGCCCTCGGAAGGGATTCGAACCCTTGGCCTCCGGCTGTGCCGGTGTACCGTAATGGCTTCACCCACTATAGCACACCCGTTTCAAAAGTCAACCCCCGGCCATTCTTACAAATTCCTTGCGATCTCGCGAAGGATATAGCACGTTTCAGCGATTACTTTAGTGCCGAACCTTTCACAATAGATGCAGTTCTTGTTGGTGCCTTGTCCCGGCCCCCACCTCCAGGACGCGAAGAGAGGAGATCTACCCCCATAGATCTCCCCTCTTCTAGCCGGAACCTGTCATAGTTTTGGCTATGCGCTTAGGGTAGCAGAATATGCGTCAAAAATCAAGACCTACGACAAAAGTCGTATCCTTGGCGCGTCAAACTCACAGAACGCTCTAGGACGCCTGTTTTTTGGCCAATAGTGTAAACACACTACTACGCCCCGTATCGTTGAATCTACCCCCGATTTTCGCAGCCAGGCAGGGCGCTGGTACGACGTTGTAATAAACCCAGCCACGAATATCAAATAACGCGTCAAAAACACCAATTTCGCCTTGATCGAAAATTGGTGCTTGACAAGTAAGCAAAACATCTGTAAGATGAGTGCGACACCTAAGACACGCTATCTACAGTTCAAAGGAAAACAGGTGTTTATGATGCCCGAAGTCTCCGGTCGTAGTGCTGCCCAAATCGTTGGAATTAGTGATATGACGATCCGTCGCCATATCTACGCTAACCGATTGGCTGCGCAACGGCGAGGAATGGACAAGATCTACTGGATCGATTTGGAAGAACTTCGACGCTTCGCGGAGGAGTATAATTATCGGTTCAATGAGGAGCTTGCGAAAACACTCGCCCGCGGCTAATAGACTATAGGGCGGCAGCCCCGATACCCAGGCAAGAGTTAACGAGGCTGCCCTACAGGCACATTAACAGCTTACCCACCCGACCAAGGCGTCGCCGGTTATGGTCACACGCGAGAGCGTGCCAACGACAGCGGCTGACGACGTAGTAGGTCTAGGAAACCCGCATCACAAAGGCGTGATGCAGTGCCGGTCATGTGCTAGTGACCCACCTAGGACTTGAACCTAGAACCCAGTGATTAAGAGTCACTTGCTCTGCCAATTGAGCTAGTGGGCCATGTCTACCCAAAAGTATATTGATTTCGGGGCAAACTGTCAAGCTTGCAGCGTTATAAGATATAATCAAAGCAATGCCGGGGTTCTCCAGCCTGTGGTTGGAACCCCAACTGGACACGAACTCATTACTCGATCAATGCTAGGAGCCATGCGAATGGATTTTCTTGCCCAACAGGAACGCTATGCCGATTTATTGGTGCGGATCGGTGCTAATGTACAGCCCGGTCAATCGTTGCGCCTTGGCGGAGAATTGGCCCACGCCGATTTTGTCCGGCTGGTCGCCGCCGCCGCGTATCGCGCGGGCGTACGCTATGTGCATGTGGATTGGTTGGACGCCCCCCTCACTCGCGCCCGCGTATTGCACAGTAAGCCAGAATTTCTCGACCATTTGCCCAATTATGAGGTCGAGCGCCACCATGAGATGGTCGATGAGCGCTGGGCACGCATTGCCCTGGTCGGGCCCGAATTCCCCGATCTCTTCAACGATCTGGACCCGGCCCCGATGCGGCAGATTTCGCAATCCCGCGTGCAGAAGCTCCGCTATTATATGCAGGCCCAGATGGCGAATCAGATCCAATGGTGCGTCGCCGGGGTGCCGACCCCAGCCTGGGCCCAGAAGGTTTTCCCCGCGCTGCCGCTCGACCAGGCCATGGCGCAATTGTGGGAGGTGATTCTCCACACCGTGCGGGCCGATCAACCCGACCCGATCGCGGCCTGGCAGGAACACGACCAAAACTTGCAGCGCATCACCCAGTTTATGGCTGACCAAGGCATCCGCGTGCTGCACTTCTTCGACCCCACGCCCGGGCCCGATGGCAAACCAGCGACCGATCTGCATGTAGGCCTGACCGATTATCCGGTCTGGCTGGCGGCTTCCTCAACAACGCCGCAAGGTGTGCGCTTTTTGCCCAATATGCCCACGGAGGAAATTTTTACCGCCCCCCATAATGAGCGCACGCATGGTTATGTCCGTACTTCGCGGCCCGCGTTCCCCTTCGAACGCCGCGTGGATGATGCCTATTTTCGCTTTGAAGATGGCGAGGTCGTCGAGTTCGACGCGGCCACTGGTCGCGAGATTCTGGAGCAATTTTTTGCCATTCGCGGGGCCAAACGGCTGGGGGAAATTTCGTTGGTCGATGTGCGCTCCCCGGTTTACCAGAGCGGCCTGACCTTTTTTGAAACCCTTTTTGATGAAAATGCGGCCTGTCACATGGCCTTTGGCGAGGCCTACCCCAATTGTATCGAGGGTGGTGACGACCGCTCCGAAGAGGAGCTGACTGAATTGGGCGTCAACCTGTCGGATACGCATGTGGACTTTATGATCGGCACGCCGACCATGAATGTCACCGGTCGGCGCCTGGATGGCAACGAGGTCGAGATTATGGTGGACGGGCAATTCGTTGCGGCCATCACCGCGCCCGTGTAAGGTATGTTTGTGAGCCATGGGGCATAGCACGCCATCGCCAGAGCTGGTGATCACAACCGATGAATTGACCCGGCACTTTGGTGCTCTTCGGGCGGTAGATCGGCTGACGCTTACCATTCAACGCGGGGAAATCTTTGGCTTTCTAGGCCACAATGGCGCGGGCAAAACCACGACCATTCGTTTGCTCAACGGTATTCTTGAGCCAAGCAGTGGCTCCGCGCGCGTCTTGGGCCTGGATCCCCAACTGCATGGGCCAGCGGTGAGGCGGCGCACCGGCGTGCTGACCGAAACCCCGGCGCTGGATGAACGGCTGAGCGCGGTCGAAAGCCTGCGCTTTGCGGCTGATCTCTTTGGGGTGCCGCCCAATCAGATCCAGCAGCGCGTTGATTCCCTGCTGGCTATTTTTGATCTGACTGAGCGCGCCCACGCCCTGATTGGCACCTATAGCAAAGGGATGCGCCAGCGGCTGGCCCTGGCCCGCACGTTGATCCATGATCCAGAGATCCTCTTTTTGGATGAGCCAACCAGCGCGCTTGACCCGGTGGCAACGCTGGAAGTGCATCGGCTGATCACGCGGCTCAGCCAGGACGAGGGGCGGACGGTCTTGCTTTGCACGCATAATCTGGTCGAGGCGCAGCGCCTCTGTCGGCGAGTGGCGGTCTTGGCGCAAGGTCGGCTCCTGGCGCAGGGCACACCAGCTGAGTTGGCGCAACATTACGGGCGGAGCCAGCGCACCGAGTTGGTCGTCGAGCCAGCTCAAAGCTCGGTAACAGTATCCCTCTTGCAAAGCCACTGGCCCACGGCCACACTTGCGCAGGAGCGGAGCGAGCCGGGCCACTTTACACTGTCCGGCATCCCGCCCGCAGAAATCCCCGCGCTGATTACCCGGTTGGTGAACGCGGAGATCGCCATCTATCGGGTAGCGCCGGTGGCACCCAGCCTGGAAGAGGTTTATCTGGCCTTACAAGCAGACTATCAGCAGCCGACACAGGGAGCGCGGCAATGAACTGGCGCGCCATTCGGGCCATCATGCGCAAAGATCTGCGCGTCGCGCTCAAGAGCAAGGCTGTCCTGCTCCCGATGATCATCGTGCCGTTGATCCTGATCGGGCTCTTGCCAGCAGCTGTGACGCTTGTCCCGCAGGTGCTGCAATCTACCGGGGTTCAGATGCCCGCCGATGAGCTGGATGAATTATTGGTTCGTATGCCGGAGACTCTGCAGGCGGAACTGAGCCACTATGAACCCACCCAGGCCCTCACGGTGCTGCTCCTGACCTATCTGTTTGCCCCGCTCTATCTGATCCTTCCGCTGATGGTGGCCAGCGTCCTGGCCGCGGATAGTTTTGCCGGCGAGAAGGAGCGCAAGACCCTGGAGGCGTTGCTCTATAGCCCAACGACCGACCGCGAATTGTTGTTGGGCAAGGTATTGGCGGGTTGGTTAGCGGGTGTGGCGGTAGGGCTGGGGGGCTTTTTTGTCTATGCCCTGGTCGTCAATTTAACTGCCTGGCCGGTTGTCGGCAGCTTTTTCTTCCCCAACGCCATGTGGCTGCTGCTTGCTTTCTGGGTGGCCCCGGCAATTGCCGGGCTGGGGCTGGGTGCAACCGTCCTGGTCTCGGCGCGGGTCAACACCTTTCAGGAAGCGTACCAACTGGGCGGCCTGGTTGT
Source organism: uncultured Caldilineaceae bacterium (assembly GCA_964541665.1). Lineage (GTDB taxonomy): Bacteria > Chloroflexota > Anaerolineae > Caldilineales > Caldilineaceae > CFX5. The sequence goes on from CAZIRP010000076.1 coordinate 6,344, forward strand.
CCTTCCGATTGTTTTTCTGATGATTGGCCAGGTTTCGGGTCTGTTCTATTTTCATATTGGCTTTGTTGTGCTTTTGGGCTTGGTGCTTTGGTTGATCAATGTCCTCTTGTTCTGGCTCAGTTCGCGTGCCTTCCGGCGCAGTGCACTCCTGGCAAATTTGTAAGCGAAATTTGGATGCAATTGATTGACAAAGCACGCTGTCGATGGTATTCTAGGCGGGTTAGAGCCGGGACCAACTTGCTGATCGCCCGGTTCACAAATGACGATGACAATCATGAACGCTGTACCAACTGGGGCTGAGAGTCAGCCCGAAGCGGATAGTAAGCCGCCCAGTTTGCTGGGCTTCTTTGCTGTCCCCAAACAAGGTGATACTGCTCACCTTTATACCGTTCGTAACGAGCAAGCTCTGTGGGCAACTGGCGCGCGATATATTGTCGCATCCAGGGACGAGCAGACTGATCGTTGCGGTAGCAGTTGGCTTGTGCGCCAGTAATCGTCACGCTGGGTAGGCAGGCTCCCTGTCGCCCACCGATCTTCTCCCTCGCCCCTCCTGCCAGTGATCGTAGATCGCTGGCATTTTTGATCCCACCGTGCTGTCAGTTCGAATAGGTTGCGTGCTCAACGGCTCTGTATCGCCCACGATCGAGCCGCTTCCAACGCGCGCGAGGCGCTATTGACGATTCTAACTGATCTATGGAGGTGGATGATGGTAGATCCAATCAACATCAATGATAGCCTGGCCCATGTCACCGGGCTGGTTGAATATGGCGACTGGGAGGACGCGGCGGAATATCTGCGCGCGTTGCATCCGGCTGACCGGGCCGAGTTGCTGACCTGGCTTGAGGCCGACCAACAAGCCGAGCTGGTTGATCGTTTGCATCCACCGGAGTTGGCCGAAGTCTTTGAACAGTTGGACCAGGCCGACATGGCTGAGGTGGCCCAGCACCTGGACATGGCAGAGTTGGCCGATGTGTTGGATGAAATGGAGCCAGACGCCGCGGCCGACTTGATCAGCGAGTTGGCACCTGCTGAAGCCGCCGAAGTCCTCGGACAGATGGACGAAGCCGAGCCGGTAACGCGGCTGCTGGCCTATCCGCCCGACACTGCTGGGGGCATCATGAATCTGCCCCCCCCTTCGCTCCGCCGCCAAATGACGGTGAGTGAAGCATTTCTGTTTGTCAAACAAAATTATCGCGTTGCCGATGAGATTTTTTATCTCTATGTGTTGGATCGGTTTGGGCAATTGATTGGGGTGGTCAACTTGCGTTCGCTGATTCTGGCCGAGTTGACCCAAACGGTCGAGGAAATCATGCAACGCGAGGTCATCACCGTGGGCGTGGATACGGATCAGGAAGAGGTGGCCCAGATCCTCTCGCACTACGACCTGGTAGCGGTGCCCGTGGTGGATGATGACAATAAGCTGGTGGGCATCATCACCGTGGATGATGTGGTGGATGTGATCGAAGCCGAAGCTACCGAGGATCTCTACCGCCTGGCGCAAGTGAGCGAAAAGGCCGAGATCCTCAGCCCGATCTCCAAGTCGATCCAAAGCCGCTTGCCCTGGCTCATGGTCAATATGGGGACAGCCTTTCTGGCGTCGAGTGTGGTTTCGTTTTTTGAAGGGACAATTGCTCAGGCGGCCCTGCTGGCAACCTTTATGCCGATTGTCGCTGGGCAAGGTGGCAATGCTGGCACCCAAACCATGACGATCATGGTGCGCTCGCTGGCCCTGGGCGAGATCGACCGGCGCGACGCGTGGCCGGTCTTGGGGCACGAATTGTTGCTTGGTCTGCTGCATGGGCTAACCTTAGGGGCGCTGGTGGGCGCGATGGCGTGGCTCTGGAAGGGCAATCCCATGCTCGGTGTTGTGATTGGGCTGGCGATGGTGGGCAATTTTTTGGTGGCAGCCGTGTCCGGTGTCTGCGTGCCAATGATGTTGAAATGGTTCAAAATAGATCCGGCTTTGGCGTCTGGCGTCTTTGTCACGGCCACAACCGATTGTCTGGGCTTTTTGCTCTTTTTGGGGCTGGCCTCTTACTTTTTACAGTGGCTGATCTGAATAACTTTTCCATAAGCGGGCTTTCTGCAAGCAGCCTGACTGCGAACGTATTCGCGTCAAAAACAGGAATTGGATACTTTTCCACAAATTAACCATTTGACAAAGCGATCAAGCTATGTAATACTATGTTTAGCTAGGCCAGATAACCGATTGTATCCCTTGGTCTGAAGACCCGCGAAACAAGTCGTGGCCCAGCCTAAAAACGCTATCCTGAATAAAGAGGAGGTGATGCTCATGGAGTATAGTAGTCAGCGTCCGGTAGCATCACCTCGGGGGCTTGTCCTCTAAACGTGGTGCTACCGGACCACACAACGGGAAACGCCCCGACCGCAAGGTCGGGGCGTTTTCTTTGGTATCAGTTCTTACGCTTAAAGAGAAATATTGGCGAGAACAGAAAAGGGTCGCTGCGCGCCTGAACGCGTACAGCGACCCTTCTTTTGTTGAGATCAGTGTACTTATGCCGGGAAGTTGACGCTCAGGCGCAGCCCCTGGCGCCAGAGTGCTGGCAAAATCTGGCGGACCAACCCACCCATTTGTGCAGCCTGGTCACCACCGGCCACCTGCAAGAGCAACTCGATGGTGCGCAGCAGTTGCTCCTCATCCGCCGACCGCAAGTAGGGCAATGGCTCGCCATTGATCATGATCACCAGGCCGGTGGGGCGGGCCAGAATACTCAGGCTTTCGATGCCCATCTCGGTGATGCCACTGAGCGTGTCGGGCGATTGCTGCAAGGCATCGGTGGGGATCATGCCCATCATAAAGGGGTTGAGCCCTTGCAACTGGAAGGAGCCATCCGCGGCATAGTTGAGCGAAAGATCCAGCGCGACTGGCGCGTCCAGCGCGGTTGCGAGCGTATTATCCGCACCGGCACTGGCCCTTTGCCCAGTCGCCAATGGAATGGGTGTCCCGGTTGTGGGTAACCGCAAAACTACGCCAATGCCCAGATCGGGCAAGAGCGGCAACAGATTGGCGGCTTCGCCCAAATCGGTGCCCAGTATGCCCAACACATTGACCAGCGAGTCCAGCGCTTCATCATCCCAAACCACAGTGGGGTAAGCATTCCCATTGATGAAGAGATGAAGCCCGTCTGGCTGGTTGTCGATCTGAATATGCTGAATATTATTGCTGACCAGTTTACCGACTGTCTCGTCCGACATCGACAAGTCCGACAGATCCACGCCGAGCCCAGCCAGGGTAGCACTTAATGGGCCTTCGGCCAGGGTGATCTGCCCATCGGCGGCTACATCCAAATAAATCGCCGGGAGTTGCACAACCAGTGCAGTCTCGTCGGCGCTGGCCGCGGCGGCTGGCTCGATCACACGCGGACCACAGGCGGTCAGCAGCAGCAATACCAAGCCGAGGGGCAGCAACAGCAAGAGGCGCTTCATTCGCATAGTTGATTCTCCTACTGGGTTCAGTACAATTGGGTTACCATCAGGTTGAAATGATGCTTTTGAGGAAGATAGCCCCATTGTACCACAAAGCGCCAAAATGCCAATCACCATTATTGGCGGATGCGGACAATGGTGGGCTGATCGCGGCGGCTGGACGCATGATGGTACGCCAAAAGCACATTTGTTCGTTTGCCCCATGTTCAGTATACTTAGCCCTGGTCTGCTCGTATAAATCGGAGCAGCCACGTATGCCCCAATCGCCCCCTCTCAGAGGATATTATGCAAACGATCGACCTCGAAACTGCCCGTCGTTTTATCCTCGGTAAGCAAGGTCTGTGGCCCGGACGACGTTGGCGCGGCCCGCAGGGCACCGAGGAGGCCATGCGCACGATTGAATATTTACAGTTGGACCCGCTGCAGATCCTCGCGCGCAGCCATGACATCACCTTGCACAGCCGTGTGCTGGATTATACGCCCGGTCTGTGGGAAACGGTGACCTATGAACAGCGCCAGTTTTTTGATTGGGGGGGCTGGCTGGCGACCCGACCGATGGCGGAGTTGCCATACTGGCGGGTGATCATGCAGCGCGAGCGCGATCAGGCAGGCCCCATTCGCAAAATGGCCGATGAACATGCCGCTGCCATTGCCGAGATGCGAACGATCCTGCGTGAGCGCGAAACGGTGAGCAACCGCGAGTTTGCCACGGCAACCCGCAAACGCACGGAGAGTTATCGCGGGCGCAAGGATAGCGCCTTGGCTCTGTATTATTTGTGGCGCACGGGCGAGGTCATGACCCATCACCGCGAGAAATTCGAACGCGTCTATGCGCTCGCTGAGGCGGTTGCCCCGGCGGAATTGCGCTATGAGCGCGCGGAAGCGGAGGTCGAACGTTTTCTGGTCAAAAAAGAAGTCAGCTTTTCGGGGCTGACCCGGCTGAATCGGGTGGCGGATGCGTTCTTCCGCGGCGTGCCCTTTGACAAGATCAAGCAGCTTCGTGAATCCCTGCTGGCCGATGGCGACCTGATCGAGGTACAAGTGGCGGGCTGGAAACAGATCCATTATGCGCTGGGTAGTGACGCCGAGCTACTGGCTGAATTGAGCGCAGGCCGCATCCCACAAGCGTGGGCTCCCTTGGCGACCACGACCCGCGAGGAAGTGGTCTTTCTAGCCCCGCTCGACCAGGTCAGCGCTCGCGGCCGGGCCAAAATCCTGTTCGATTTCGATTATGTGTGGGAGGTTTACAAGCCCGAACATAAGCGCAAATTTGGCTATTATACGCTGCCGGTCTTGTGGGATGATCAACTTGTGGCGCGCTTCGACAGCAAACTCGACCGCACGACCAATACGTTTGTCATTCTGGGCTGGTGGCTGGAAGAGGAAGCGCTGGGTACAAACGAGGTCTTTGCCGAAGCCTTGGCGCGTGGTTTCGCCCGCTTTGTGGCTTTTCTGGGTGCCACCACATTTGATGCAACCGAGATCGACCCCCCATTCCTGCGTCGGCGGCTTACTGGATAGGCCCAAGAAATCCGACCCTCGCAAGCCGCCTGGTCGGCCCCGTCGTCTACGCGCCGGAGAAGCCGATCAGCAGGCCGCCCGGTGCACGTACCACCGCAGTGGTCACCCCTTGCATCACACGGGTTGGCGGCGAGACCGCTTCGGCCCCTTCGCGCAGCGCCGCATCAAAAGCACGCTGTGCATCCTCAACATGAACAAAGGGAAGGCAATTGGGTGTCTCCGCAGGCTGACCCTGCCGAATGCCGCCACCCCCTTGTTCCGAATAGGTAAAGAGATGATAATCCCCTTCCGGGGTTGGTATGCTGACCATAAAGGTCCAGCCAAGCACCTTGGCGCACCAGGCTTTTGACGCGTCGGGATCTGAACTCACAAATTCGGTGTGCGTAATCGAGCCATAGAGCCCTTTTGTGTGTTTGTGTTCCATTGTCAGAATCTCCTGTTCCGCACCTGAGATCTAGCCGTGATAGCCAAATTCTCGCTCCACCTGGCCGATGCTCTCGTCCAAGATTGTGAGGATCTGGTCGATCTCCGCTTTGCTGATCACAAGCGGCGGGGCAATGTGCAGGATCTCCCAGACGCGCGTCAGCATGTGGCGCTCGTTGACTACCTCATGCAGCCGCTTGATGAAGTCTGAATCGCGCGCCCATTTCTCTTTGCTCTCTTTGTCTTTGACTAATTCGAGCGCGCACAGCAAGCCCAAACCGCGAGCGTCGCCCACGGTGGGGTGGGTCGTGACCAGACTTTGCAGCCCCTCCAGCAAATAGCGTCCCATCTCCGCGGCGCGCTCCACCAGCCCTTCCCGCTCGATGATTTCAATGTTCTTGAGCGCGGCCACTGCGGCCACGGCCTGACCGCCAAAGGTCAGCAGATGGGACAAGACCGCGGCACCCTCGGTAAAAACCTCATAGACGCTGGGGCGCACAATGGTGGCTGCAATCGGCGCATACCCGCTGGATAAGCCCTTGGCCATGGTCATGATGTCAGGCACAATGCCAAAATGTTCGCTTGCAAACCATTTGCCCGTGCGGCCAAAGCCACAGATCACCTCATCGACGATCAGTAATACGCCGTGACGGTCGCAGATCTCGCGCAGCAATTGCCAATATTTCGGCGAAGGAATATGTACCCCATTGGACGAAGAGATCGGCTCGGCGATCACCGCGGCCACGGTCTCCGGCCCCTGGAAAATGATCTCCTGCTCCACCCACTTGGCGCACATGATGTCGCCGGCCTCGCCTTCGAGTTCAAAGTCGTTGCGATAGCGGTTGGGCGACGGTACGTGGGAGATACCGGGCATCATTGGGCCAAAGAAGCGCTCCATCTGCGTGCGGTTGCCGGTGGTCACACTCATGGCACCGTAGGTCATGCCGTGATACGAGCCGCGGCGGGCAATGATCTTGTAGCGTTTGGGGAAGCCGCGCAAAACCTGCACCTGCTTGGCAATTTTGATGGCGCTCTCGACGGCTTCCGAGCCACCAGAGCAGAAGAAGACCCGTTCCAGATCCCCGGGTGTGATCTGGGCGAGCGTTTCGGCCAGTTGCACGGCTGGCACGGAAGTGTAGGATGAAGACGAGATGTACGCTAGTTTGGCGGCCTGCTCCGCCATGGCTTCGGCGATCTCGCGGCGGCCATGCCCGGCATTGACCACCCACAGCCCGGCCAGGGCATCAAGCCAGCGCTCGCCGCGCGTATCGTAGAGCGTGCAGCCTTCCCCGCGCTCAAAAACCTGCAGGCCCTGCTGCTCGGCGAGTTCTATATAGTTGGCTGAATGAATCCAAAGATGCTCAAGCGCGCTTTGGTGAAAGGGTTCGCCCGCGTAGGGCGCAGAGGGATTCGCATCCAGCGTAGATGATTCCTGCGTATCGATGACAGTCCCCATACCTGCTATTCCTTAGCTTTTATCCGGAAAGTCTGCGCCGATCGATTCTGGTAAGCCCAGTTTCGGGAGCCGCACCCAGTTTGCGGATAGGTTCTTGGTTCATCTGTGAGTGACGAAAACACAACCGATTCTGCGCGAGACCATAACCGAAGCAAACCAGCCCCAATGGCGCTGTGCGCCCACTTTGTGAACAACCCTGAGCACAGCGGATCGGGAATAGCAGATAGTCAGCCAGGTCTAGCGAGCAGTTTGCTTATTCGTAATACGGGCTTGCAGACGTTCGACGATTTCCGGTGTTAATCCGGCCTCCGGTGCCGACTCTTCGCGTTCGGCCAATACAGCCTGCACTTCGGGGAAAGTAGCTTGCCCCAATCGGTGTAAGGTGCTCGCAAATTCGGTTCGCTGCTGCGTTTCAGAAGGCTCGCGCACAGGTTGCACCGCATAGGCTAACGCGGCCTGCCGTGCCAGCGAGTAAATGATGTATTGATTTAAGGAAATTCCTTCTTCTTCCGCAAGGTTTACAAGTTGATTGTGAAGTGTCTGCGGTAAACGAACAGTAAGTCGTCCCATCTTGCTACCTTTTATCCCTCAGCTTCAGAGGCTAGTCGCCTGAGCGCTTCAACCGGTGTGAGCACAACCAATCCAAGAGCTTGTTGCGCCATACGATAGTCTCGCACATTCCAAGTGACGACGGCTGCTCCACTGTTCATTGCACAGTCGATTATATGCTCATCTCCCGGATCAGTGGAGTTTGGACGCCACGTGTATGAAATGAGGACAAAACGTGCTTGGGCTAACAAAGTCCCCAGCACCGGTTCCAGACGCTGCCAGCGTGCATCTGACAACTTACGTGCCAAAACATCCTCGTACTCATACGCCAGTGCATTAGACACACAGGCTTCAAACAATCCAGCCACCCAGGCATTAACAAGTAAACCTGATGCGCCACCACGCTTTGTCAATCCCTCGAAGATTACATTGGTATCGACCACGAAGCGTGACAAAGGGGATGAGCTCATGACACCAGTATAGCACCATCTGTGGTGTCATATCAAGTTCCGCAGAGTCTTACGCCTTTCAGCGGATTTCGAGCTCGACCGTCACCACGTCGCCTTCTTCGACCCGCTCGGCTTTGCGCACACTGGCCTTGATCGGCACAATGTAGAGGCCATCTTTGGGCCACAGCGAAGTTGTCCACTCGGTTCTGCCAATCCGCGCCTTGACTGGAATCATACCCCAGCCATAGGTCACAGCACCGGAGAGGGCCTTGATCTCAGCTGCCTGGTCGGGCGGTACAGTCACAAAATACCAGGGCGCGGGCCCGCGCCAGAACCAAATTTCGCCCTTGATTTCGATATTCATGGTGAAGAGTAAAAAGCGATGGTCACCCGTCCAACATCGGGTGGCTGATCATGCGCTGCGAAACCAGACCCGCATCTCGCCTGGCTCCCGATTATCCCACACGCAATAGGGAATTGCCAGTATCTCCACCGGCTGGGTTGCGGAGGGTTGATCGCGCCGATAGAGCACATGCTCCCAATCATCCGCCTGGATTAGCGTGCCCGGGCCGCGCAGCAGGATCACGCCGCCTAGCAGATCGGGGCGCTCTTCCAGGGTGAACTTGTCGATGGTGGCCGGGTCGAGCGCAATACGGTCGAGCCCCACCCCTGCATGATCCACCCCTTCCAGACAGTAGACGATTGGCCCGCGCTGCAAGGCAAACCGACCTTGCATCTGGCGCACCGCCGGGTGGGCATAGACCCGCTGGATGGGCATAGCCAGCGTCAATTCGACGCGGTCGCCCACATGCCAGACCCGCTGAATCTCGATATAGCCACGCTCGACCTGGGGAATCTCGGCCAGCGCTGCGCCATTGACCCGCACTTCCCATTGATCGCACCAGCCGGGAATGCGCAGATGCAGCGTGAAGGCCTGTGCCTGCGCCGGGCGTACTTCCAGCTCGATATTCCCCGCCCAGGGGTAGTTGGTTGTTTGGTGCAGCGTCACTGCCTGGCCCTGGACTTGCAGCGCGGCTGTACTCTGCCCGTACAAATGGATCCAGATACCATCGTCGTTGGTCGAGTAGAAATAATTGCCCAACGTGGCCACAATCCGGCTCAAATTCGGCGGGCAACAGGGACAAGCAAACCAAGGCTGACGATGGTGATCGCCAGCGCTGGCCAGCGGATTTTCGTAGAAAAAGTGAGAACCCTCGAGCGAAACCCCGCTGATAAAGCCATTGTAGAGGGTCTGCTCGATGATGTCGGCATATTTCCCGTCACCGGCAAATTGCAACAAACGATGGTTCCACAGGATCAAGGCAATCGAGGCGCAGGTTTCGGCGTAGGCAGTCTCGTCGGGCAGATCGTAGTCGGTGGTGAACCCCTCGTTGCGGTGCGAGGGGCCAATGCCGCCGGTGAGATACATCCGCCGGTGGACCAGATTGTCCCACAACTGTTCGCAGATCTGCAGCAGGGTTGGGTCATCGAATTCGTGGGCGAGGTCGGCCACTGCCATCATCAGATACATGGCGCGCACCGCGTGGCCAACCACCTTGTCTTGCTGGCGAATTGGGGCGTGTGCCTGGCAATATTCGTAGGTTTTGGCCCAGAATGCTTTGGGATCCTCGCCACGCTCGACGGCTTCAATGTCGTAATAGTGGGGATCCTGCTGCCCGCGTTCCTCGACAAAGTATTGGGCCAGGTTGAGATGTTTGGGATCTTGCGTCACCTGGTAGAGGCGGATCAGGGCCAGCTCGATCTCTGGGTGGCCGTCGTAGCCGCGGCGCTTGCCCGGTTCGCGGCCAAAGTTGGCGTCGATCAGATCGACATAGCGGCAGAGGGCATCCAGCAATTTGCGGTCGCCGGTCGCTTCGTAATGGGCCAGCGCGCCTTCGATCAAATGGCCCGCGCAATACATCTCGTGCCAATCGCGCAGATTTTTCCAGCGCATCTCCGGCTGGGCGACGATAAAGTGGGTGTTGAGATAGCCATCTGGCTGCTGAGCGTGGATCACCTTGTCAGCGACTTCATCCACCAGCGCGGCGAGGTGCGGATCGGGCTGGGTGGTGAGGGCGTAGCTGGCAGCTTCGATCCACTTCGCGGCGTCCGAATCGCCAAAGATCAGCAAGATCGACGATGGCACTGGGCGGGTAAAGTTCAAGTCGAAGGCGGGGATGCGCCCGGTTTCCATCAACATCTGGTGCATGTGGGGCAATGTTCTTGTGCGGTTGACGGCCTGACGGGGTGCCCAGAAAGTATCCGTCAGCGAGACCTGGCTGAAGGGAACCGGGGTGAGTTGGCGGCGGACAGATGTGGTTGTCATAGGTCATTCGTATTGGGTGATTGGGTGGTCAACTTTGTAAATTGTACCATTGCTGCTCGCTATTACGGTAAACCCTGCGCCAGTGCTACCCCTTCAGCCCACTCAGCACAATGCCTTGGATGAAATAACGCTGAGCAAAGAAAAAGAGCAAAATCACCGGCATGATCATCGCGGTCGAGGCGGCCATCAGCAGATCCCAGCGGGTGTTCATGACGCTGCGGAAGGTGGCAAGGCCAATCGACACCGTGAAATTGTGATCCGAGCGCAGGTAGAGCAGCGGGCCAATATAGTCATTCCAGCCGTTGAGAAAGGTGAAGATGGCAACAGTGGCCAGGGCCGGTTTGCAAAGCGGCAGCATGATCTTCCAGTAGACGCCAAACTCGCTGCAGCCGTCGATCCGCCCCGCGTCGGCCAGTTCTTCGGGCAACGAGCGGAAAAATTGGCGCAGCAGAAAGATATTAAACGCGCCGCCGCCAAAGAAAAAGGGCACAGTCAGCGGCAGGATGGTGTCGATCCAGCCCAGGCGAGTGAAGATGATAAATTGGGGCACCATCAACACAAAATAGGGCACCATCATGGTTGCCAGCACGAGCCCAAACCAGAAGTCGCGCCCGGGAAAGCGGATGCGTGCAAAGCCATAGCCGCAGAACGAGGCCGTCAGCAAGATGGCAACCCCGTTCAGGAAGATGATACGCAGCGTGTTGTAGATATACATACCAAACGGTTTGTAGACCAGCGCCTCGACATAATTCTGCCACAAAAAGGGGCGGGGAATCCACTCGGGCGGGAAGAGGAAGATCTTCTCTTGCGGCTTGAAGGAACTGATCACCAACCAGACAAAAGGGAGTGCCATCACGGTCGCCCCGCCAATCAGGATTACCCAGATCAGCGTGCGCCACCAGCGCTCACCGTTGGTGAGCCAGCTTTGGGTGGTGGGTACGGGCGCGGATTGGGTTGTCGCGGTGTGCTCAAATGTTGTCACGAACAGACTCCTGCCTTATCAGATGATGGACGGTAGTTATCGTCCACCGTCTATCGTCCACCGTCAAGTTAGCGCGCATCTTCGTAATAGACGCGCGAGCCCAGATACTTAAAGACAAACAAGGTCAGCGCCATAATGATCACAAAGAGCACCCAAGCCAGCGCGGCGGAATAGCCCATTTCTAAATTTTGGAAGCCGCTGCGGTAGAGATAGAGCACATAGAACAGGGTGGCATTTTGCGGCCCACCATTGGTGATCAAGTGCCCGGCGGTGAAAACTTGAAACGAGCCAATAATGCCGATGATCAGGTTGAAAAAGATCACCGGCGACATCAGCGGGATGGTGATATTGCGCAGTTGCGCCCATCGCCCGGCCCCGTCGATCTTGGCGGCTTCGTAGAAGGTTTCGGGAATACCCTGCAGCCCGGCCAGGTAGATCACCATGCTGCCACCAAACGCCCACAAGCTCATCAGAATCAGCGCGGGTAAAGCCCATTCTGGCTCTTGCAACCATTTGATCTTGGGCAGGCCCAAAGCGCGCAACACCACATTCGCCAGCCCAAACTCGGTGTTGAAGATCCATGCCCAGAGCACGGCATTGGCCACGGCTGGGACAATGCTCGGCAAATAATAGACGGTGCGAAAGAGCTCGATCCCGCGCACTTTGGTATTCATGAGCAGCGCCAACAGAAAGCCCAACACCAGCCCCACCGGCACCGAGATCAACGTAAAGTTGACTGTCACCTTGAGCGATTGCCAGAAAAGCTTATCTTGCGGAATGTCGAGGAGGTTTTTGAAGCCGATAAAGCGGGGCGGCGAGATCAGGTTCCAGTCGTGAAGGGTGAGCCAGACCGCGGTCAGTGCGGGGAGCAAAAACCAGAGCACGAAGCCCAAAATAAAGGGGGAGATGAAGATGTAGCCGATCAGCGTCCGGCGTCCGGCCAGCGTGCGTGGGCTGATGCGCTCGAGCCAGGTAGAGGGTGTGGTCATGTGCGTATCCTTTACCACTCAATGGTAAATACTGAACGGTTAATGGTGAATTGTGAATGAAGCCGCGCCGTCGACGAGCTATATTCATTAACCATTGAGCATTAACCGTTCACCATTAACCATTATCTCGCGGCTTCTTCCTGTAACACGGCGTTTGCTTCGGGCACAGCCTCGGCCATGGCTTCTTCCGCGGTGGCGTCGCCGACCCAAATCTTGTCCATCGCGGGTGTGATGATCTGGCTGGCTTGTGGCCAACCAACCGGCTGATAGAGTACATGACCATAATTGGGCAGAAATTCAGTCGCAATCTTCTGGTAATCGGTTGGGTGGATCCCATCGGTGATCCAGGTGGCCAGGCCTTCCTCGGTCATCAGATCCCGTTGGCTGGGCAACCAGAGGCCGATACGGCAAAATTGTGTCTGATAGAAGGGGGTGGAGAGGAAACGCACCCATTCCCACGCCTCTTCGGGATGTTGGCTGGCAGAAAGCACAGAATGCAGATGGGCCTGCATATTGGTGGCCGTGGTCTGCATCTTGGGCAGGGCGGCTGTGCCCAGCGTGGGCGCGATCTTGTGCATCCAGGCCAGTGCCCACGAACCATCGATCGCCATTGCCAACCGGCCATTTTCCAACATCTGCGTGTTGGTCATGCCCAATGCTTCCATGGCTGTGCCTTGTGGCATGACATTGTGCACAAGCATCAGGTCGGCCAGGTTTTGGATCGCCTGGGTGGCTTCTGGCTGGTCGAGCACCAGCAAACCGGTGTCGGGGTCGATCCATTTCCCGCCGTTCGCTTCAATGGCTGAATGCACGGGGATCCACCAGGTGGGCCAGTGGACACCAAACCGTTCGATGCTGTCGGGGTCAAAGCCATCGTCGCCCGGGTGATTGCCATTGGTGTCCACGGTCAACTGTTTGGCGACTTCCACAAAGTAATCCCATTCCCAGGCTTCTTCGGGGTCGTTGCTCGGCGGTTCGATGCCAGCCTCGGCAAAGATGTCGGCATTGTAATAAATGTGCGGCGCCACCCAGCACGAGCCAATGCCATACCATTTCCCATCCTGCGTGCAGCGGTCACTTTCCTGGGGCTCGATGAAATAATCCGCCGCCCCAATCAGACTATCCGCCTGAATCTTGTCGGTGATGTCCAGCAGGACATTGTCGCGGATAAAGGTGCGGTAAGCGTCCCCCTGGATGAAGGCGGTGTCGGGGGGTGTCCCCGCGGCGATATTGGCGAGAAATTTCTCGGCGTAGGTGTCTGGCGTGTGCAGCCAGCTCACTTTGACGCTCTCTTGCTCGGATTCGAACTGCGCAATCGCGGCCTTGACGCCTTCATCTTCTTCGGTGCCGCCCCAGCCCATAAAGGTGATTTCTACCTGCGCACCCGCGGGCGCGGCGGCTTCACTGCTGCCCCCGGCCGCGGGCGAACCCACCGGGGCACAGGCTGCCAGGAGCGCGGCCCCGCTGCTAACACCCGACAAAACCAAAAACGTACGACGGCTCATGCGGTTCATGATCTCAGTTCCTCCTTGGATGAAGTTGTGCTCTGCAGGTATTGGGGAGTCGATGGGTAGACGGGTTGCCAACCCATGCCTTGGAAACCACCTCAAAATCGGCTGGCGCTCGGATGGAGCTGCTCAGCCTTGCAGTACGGTATGGGGCTGTTGAGATGGTACCTTAAGGGGGAAGTCTAGCAGAAAGCGCGGCGTTTGTATCCCCAGTTGTGCCAAGATCGTGCCAGGATGTGCCGTCATTGCGTAAGGCATTCGGCCCAATTTGGAACAGCAGCCTCCCATACCCTATCATACCAGCAACGCTCCCTGTTGATGATGCACCCTCAACCTATGATCGACCCAGCCTTTACGCAAGCGGTGCGCAGTGCTTTGACGCACCTCTATGACGCTGCCTATTTACAGAATCACCCGCTCGCCTTTCGCCTCAGCCCGGGGCCAAAGACCGATAAGCTCACACGCGCCCAGCATCTGCGCCGTACCCTGCTCGATTGTATCGAAGCGTTGCGGCCACAAACCGTCGCCCGCCCGGATGATGCGCGTGCCTACGCGGTGCTGGCCTATCGCTGTGTGGACGGGCTGAGCATGGCGGAGATCGAAGAAAAGCTGGTGCTCAGTCGGCGGCAGGCCTACCGCGAATATAGCAAGGGTGTGGACGCGGTCGCCAGCCAGTTGTGGGATCATCTCCAAGGTTTGCCCCAGCAACCAGAACCAGATCCTGCCCTGGAGCCGCAACAGCGCCTGGCCGTGGCCCAGGCCGAGGTCGAACGGCTGCGCAAGGATGTGCACGCCGAGCCATTGGCCTTCGCCGAAGTGTTGGAGAGTATCCAAAATCTGCTGACGCCGCGGCTGCAACGCACCGGCACCAGCCTGAAACTGCTCGCGCTGGAGGGTTGTCCAACTGTATGGGCGGATCGCACCATGCTGCGCCAGGCGTTGATCAATCTCTTGAGCCATGCGCTGGACACCATTCCTGGCCACGGCGAACTCACCCTGCGCGGCCAGGCTGGGCAAGATCAGGTTTGCATAACGCTTTTGGAATCCAGCCTGGTTTCGCCGCACAAACGGCCCCAGACCGGGGTGAAACGCGAAGGCGTAGGTCTGGCCGTCGCGGCCACACTGATCGAAGCCCAGGGCGGTCGCCTCAGCGTTGAACCGCAGGACAGCCAGTGGCAGGCTCAGCTCTCGCTGCCCCGGGCAGACAAGGCGACGATCCTCGCGGTTGATGATAACGAGAATCTGGTGGCGCTCTTTCAGCGCTACCTGGGTGGGCATCGCGTCACTGTGCTCGGGGCGACCACGGGCAGCGCGGCCTTAACCGCGGCGCAGCACCATCAGCCCCGCCTGATCATTCTGGATGTGATGATGCCGCAGCAGGATGGCTGGGAGATTTTGGAGCAGTTGCAAAAGAACCCGGCAACCAAGGCCATTCCGGTGATCATCTGCTCGGTGTTGAAAGAAGTGGAGCTGGCCTTGGCCATGGGCGCCAGCGACTACATGACCAAGCCGGTCAACCAGGCGACATTGTTGACGACTTTGCAGCGCTGGTTGGGGCCACTCGCGCCGGCTGTGTAAGGGTGGTGAGCAGGCCATGTAAAGTGGTTAACAACTCGGTCAGCGAGAACCCAGCATGGCGCTGCAGCCGTATTTCGCCCGGCAGGGGCGTACTCTCCTGCTCCACACTGCGCACCGAGACGACAATCTTGGCGCTGTGGGCCAGCGTGGGCTCCGCGGCCAGTGCCTGGATCACGCTGTAGCCACTGACGCCGGGCATCATCAAGTCCAGAAAGATCACATCGGGGCGATGCGACCGGGCAATCGCCAGCCCTTCTTCGCCGCCGAACCCTTCCAGCACGCGCAGCTTGCCATCGATCGACTTTAGCATCCGCCCGATCAGCCGGACAATGTGCGGGTCATCATCCACAACGAGCGCGGTGGTGGGCGACGTGGGCAGGCGGGCCAGGGCCTCGGCCAGGTCTTCGCGGGTCACGGGTTTGGGCAAATAATCGGTGGCCCCCATCAACAGACCCAGATGATGCACGCTGGGCAGCGGACAACTCACAACCGGGATTGTGGTTGCAGCCAGCAAGGTAGCCAGGCTGTTGGCGCGTTGCTCCGCCCAGGTATGATCCACCAACAAGGCGTTGGGCAAGAGCGTTTGCTGTGCCTCGATTGCTTCTTCCAGTGTTTCGACCAGGACGAATTCACATTGGCTCACATGGCGGCGTAACAAGGTCACCGCGCGTGGATCATCGTGCAGCACCAGCACCAATGGATCTGGCGTGCGGCGTGCCAGAGATTGGGTGAGCCGGAGCGGTGCGAGCGGTCGTTGTTCCTGCGCAGTGGGCAAAGGCAAGGTGAAACTGACCTGCGTCCCGCGGCCGACTTCGCTTTCAATCCACATTCTGCCGTCGTGTAGCTCCACAAATTTTTTGCTGACGGCCAACCCCAGGCCACTCCCCTCGCGCAGATGTTCTTCATCGAGGCGATCAAAGGCTTCGAAGGCATGGGGCAACTTTTCCGGCGCGATCCCCCGGCCACTGTCTGCAACGGTGATTGTGGCTTCTGCAGGCTGCACAACTACCGCAACGCGCACCCAGCCCGCGGCGGTGTAGCGCATGGCATTGGTCAATAGATTCAACAGGACCTGGCGGATGCGGATGCGATCCACCGCGATGGCGAGCGGCTCCGCGGGCAGATCGAGCAGCAATTGCAGGCGCCGGGCCTCGGCCAGACCCCGCACAATCTCCACCGCTTCGCCGATCACTTCGCCCAGGTCGATCTGCTCTTTGCTGACAGCCATCCGCCCCGCCTCGATCTGCGACAGATCCAACACGTCGTTGATCAGGTCGAGCAGATGCCGCGCGCTGCGGTAGATCGCCATCAGATCGCCGCGATATTCACGCTGTAATGGCACCCCGCCATAGCTCTCGGGGGCCAGGGCCATCATTTCGCTGAAGCCGACGATCAGGTTGAGCGGTGTGCGCAATTCATGGCTGACATTGGCGACAAAATCCGATTTGAACCGATAGGCTTTTTCCGCGGCCTCCTGCGCAAAAATCTGGGCCTGGTGGGCGCGTTCCAACCGGGAATAGGCCAAATCCAGCGAGGTGAGCACTCGTTGCAATTCGCCACGATGGTCCCGCGCCGCTTCTGCGCTCCGTTGTGTCTGCTGCGAAAGATTAAAGGCCCAGGTGAGCGCGGTGAAGAGGCGACGTGTACTCAACCAGGCGGCCAGGGTCGTCAACCCCACCATCAGCAGAGGGAGGGCCAGTTCTGACCAACCGAGCCCAGCCCGCGTGCCCACCAGCATCATCAACAGGCCAATCAGCAGAGTCATGCCCCAGGTTCGGCGCGGATTGGTCAAAATCGCGGTCACCAGGATCACCTGGAGATAGAGGTAGAGCATACTGCTGGTTGGGTAGGCCAGGACAATGGTGGTGATGATGCCGGTGAAGCCGAGCAAGTAGAGCGCAACTGCCAACTTTAGCCGCGCTGTGCTCAGGTGATGACAGGCTACCCCGACACTGGTCGCCAAAACCAGGGCAATGTACGCGTGCATGGTATGGCGATCATCAAACAGGATGACATAACTGGCCCAGACCCAAACCAGCACACCGGTGACCGGCGCGAGAATATTGAGCGAATCCCGTACAAGATCCTCCAGCATGGCCGCGGTGATCGAAAGCTGCCTGGCGGGTGGGGGCGCTGCTGGGGATGCGCTGACCGTTGTTGCGGTCGATTCAGAGCGTTTCGCCATAGATTTTGTGGTCACTGTCCTTTATGGTGGGGGAACCCGCGGCGGCTAGCTGCATTTCTGCCCAACATAGATGTATGAATTGAGTGAATAGTGAATAAGGACTTTTTCATAGGCCGCTGACTGAATTAATCCTGGTAGATAGAGAGAATGATCAATGTGTGGTCGAGCTTTTCTACGGCTGAGCAGGATACAACCAGGTTGACGCGCCAACTACGCGGCGTTTACACTGAGTGAAATCAGAAATTGCTTGAGCATCCGCAGATTGTACAGATTTCCTGCTTTCATCTGCGCAACTCTGTATACTCTTTGGGTCGGTGTGTGAAAGAGTTATGGAGAAAAAGCTTAGCACCATCTATTTTATTAGGGGAGAAAAGGGAGAGCAAATGATGAAAGCGTGGCAATCGGCCCTCGCCTTGGTCAGTGCGGCGCTTGCCCAAGCCGATATCGACTGGTTGGTTGTTGGTTCGGTGGCGTCGGTGCTGCACGGCTGCCCCTTTGAGCCGAACGATTTGGATCTGCTCTTTCCCGATCTTGTAACCTTGCAACTCGCTGAAAGGGCGATCAACCAGGTGCTGGCCATAGCGGAGGAGAGGGCCATCGAAACGCAGACCTTTGGCGAATTTAAGTGGCACAAACGCTATTGGCAGTTGAATGGCTTCCCGATTGACGCCTCCTACATCGAATCTGGCGGCGGCATCCCCGACTCTCCCGACGGCGCAGGGGTTTGGGAGGGCGGCGTCCACGTTTGGAAGTACCGGGAAGAGATTCGCACTGAACGCGGCTACGTTCCCGTGCCGCACTTGTCTGTTCAGTTGGAATCACAGTTGCGGCGAGGAATGCTGGCGCGGGCCGCGGTGATCAAACAATTGTTGCGCGAGCGCGACGATAACGACGAGATTGCGCAGCGATGTTTGTCCCGAGAGAATTACCAGTATTTGCGCAGCGTCTGACGCACCAGCGCACAGGCGACGAAGGGAGAATGGACTGATGCTCCATCAATTGCGGATTTACGAAATTTTCGAGCAGAACAAACAGGCATTTCACGCACGTTTTCGCGACCATGCTGAGCGCATCATGCGCAGCTATGGATTCACCATCCTCGCCATGTGGGAGAGCAAAACCGAGCCGCGCACCGAGTTTGTCTATCTGCTGGCCTGGCCCGACGAAGCGACCATGCACAAGGCCTGGGCGCAATTCATGGCCGATGAGGAATGGAAGACCGTCAAACGGGTGACTGCCACCGAGCATGGCGTTTTGGTCGGCGAGATCGAGGATCGAGTCTTGATCCCCACCGCTTACTCGCCAGCATTCGCGTCGCCACAGGGCTAGGCCTGTTTGCGGGCTTGCCAGGCTGGCCACGAGAGATCGCGGCCGGGAAAGACGGGCTGCTGAAAGGGCCAGACTTCTGCCAGCCATTGGCGCAAAAAGGTGCCCAATTCCGCTTCGAGGCCGTGGGCTTTCTCGCTATCGCGTACCCAGTAGAAGACCTGCGCATCGTATCCATCGACTGAGCAGGGATAGATATAGACGCAGCCGAGGCAGCGATCGCCCGTTGGGGTTTCCACCGTGTAGGTAAAGCCTTGCCGCTGCGCAAACTCTTGTTGATGCCGTTCCAGATCGCGATAGTTCTCCTGGAGCGTCATCGTATCCGCGGGCCATTCGTCCTGCTGGCGAAAAATTTGCCGCAGACTTTCCTTGCTCGACATCACCGCCTCGTAATCCTTTTCGACATCTGCCGTGGTCAGGGGGCGCAAACAATAGGTTGCTTGTTCGACCCGCAGCGGCACCACAAAATCGGCAGCAACAAATTCAGGGCTCATTGTCCATCCTTTCCGTATGTCCGGTTTGCGTGCGCTGGCTGTCGGCCCAGGCAGCCTCCCTGATCGGCTTCATGGGGAAGGGATCAGCCGATAGCCGCGCCCTTTGATATTGAGCAAAAATTGGGGGCGTCTGCTGTCTGGCTCAATTTTGCTGCGCACTCTGCGCACCAGCGCGGCAATGGCATTTTCGTTGACCTCAAAGGCTTCATCGCCGGGATAGAGCTGCTGGATGATCTGCTCGGTGTCGCAGATTTCATTTTGACGCTCATAGAGATATTTGATCAAGTCAAACTCTTTGAGGGTCATCGAATTGCACTGTTCCCCATTCACCCAGACATGACCGGCCTGTATGTCCACATGCAGACCATTGCCCACGCTTGGGGCTCGGCTGGCAGCATACCACTGAAAAAGCGGCGAGAAAAAGATCACCGTTTGGCCGGTTCCCCGTTTGAGCAACCCTTTCAGCAACAGCGTCTCGCGCTCGGCAAATGCGGGCTCCATCTCGTTGGCGGCCTGATAGAGAGCCTGGCGTTCTTCGCTGCGCAATCCCTCCCACAATTTGCGGCATTCCTCCTCAATCATCGGCTGGCGCGTTGCCCAATCCAACCAGGGTTCACCATAAGGGCCGGCTTTCATCAGCGCGTCGAGCAGGGCCACCAGCAGCCCGGGATGACCCCCGCTCAAGTATAGTAATTCGGGGATGACCGCATGGCTGACCCCGGGCAATTCATGGCTGCGCCGCGCGAGAATCTGCATGATCACGCGTTGGCCGTCCTCGGGCGAATAGGGGCGCAACCCCAGGAGCGAGCGGGAAAAGAGTTCGTAAAATCCCTCGGCGTCGCCTGCTGCTCGCAGTTGTAATGGCGGATTGCGCAGGAAGAGCAGATAGCTCAGTTGATATTTGTTCATATCGCGCAGCGCCCGCAGGCTGGCCAGGGCCTGAGACGGAAGCGTTTGATAGGTGGTGTCGAATTCATCCAACAACAGACAAACTCGCCAGCCCTGCTCTTTGCAGAGCATGCGCAATGCCAGTTCGACATTGCGTTGGGCGAGCAGTTCATTGCGCGACAGAATGGCCTGTTCGCGCAGTTGGTTGAACCGTGTGCGCTGATCAGCCAGTGTGGCCTGTTCGCCGCACCCCTCCACCAGCGCGGTGAGGATCAACTCGTGGAGCGCCCAGGTCGTAAACCCGACCAGGCGGTTGCAATCCACGCAAGCGAGCAGCGTAGGGGGGGCAGCGGATTGCAAATAATGGTGTTGCACATCCTGGCGCAGAAGAAAGTGGATCAACCGCGACTTGCCCATACTGGCCGCGCCGATCACCGCGCACGACTCGCTGGCCTGCAACTTACGAAAGATCGGCGCAACCAATTCCTGCCGATAGTTGATGGGGTGTTCCGGGCCGATTTCGGGCATAGGCTTTGAACCTCTTGGGTAATGGTTGGGGTTGATTGCGGATGGAAGCTGGTTTGTATGGGCTCTTATCTTTGTTATGGTCAATTGGCTTGTCGCTCAGCCCATACCACCGGTGGCCATTTTGCTGGCGGCCATGCCGAATCGCGCCAATGCTCCAGCCGGTAGCAGATGATCCCCCCGAGGCATAACAAGCGTTTCCGTCGCTTATCCTGCGGCGGGAGCGTGGGTGCCACTTTTGCAATGTCTAGCAAAATACCCCAGAGAAACTCCTGACTATCCTGATAATGAGTAAACCGATGCGCAAACTGGCGCACAGCATCGAGGATGCGAAAGGCGCGCAGCGATTCGGGATCATTCTGGATAGCCTGGGTCAACTCCATTTGTTCGTCCGGGGAGTGGGGCCGGGTGAGCGCGATTGCAAGCTCGTATAATAAGGTTAACTCGGTGTGTCGAGGGTGAAGACGCGTCAGAATATTCTGGGCAAATTCAACATAATCGCGGAGGATATGCCCATCGCCCGTATCTTCATAGTCGATTACCCAGGCGAACTGCTCCCGATCCAGCAATAAATTCTCTCCATGCAGATCACCATGCACAATGGCCATGTAGATATTGGACGAGGGCGAAGCCTGATAATTTTCGCAGAGCCAACGGAGTGGATCGGGCAGCGTTACGCCCAGGGCTTTTGACTTGCGGAGCTTTGCTGGCCGTGCGGCCCAGGCACCGAAGCGAGCATAAAGTTTATGCTTCCAATGTCGATCGTACAGGTCAAAAAGTGATACTTCGGCGCGAGTCACTTTGTCATTATTCCGCCGCCAGGTTGTGCCAAAAAAGTATTCTAGAATCGCAATCAGCTTTTGATCCTCGGCAAATTGAGCACCTGGTTCAGGGATAGGCGCCGAATAGCGGTCATCAAATGTAAGAATTTCTGTGCCTGTGAACCTAATAAGACTATAGACATGCCCCCCTAAACGCCATAGACATTCTCTGGATACCATATGGGTATAGTGGTTATCTTCGATATGCCCGCGGATAAACGTATCATAATTATGCTGCTCTTGTATGGCCTTTGGGCAAGCAAGTAACTTCACCACCACTGGTGTCCGTTCGTCTTCATAGGCCAAAAAAACGAGGGAACCGTGGCGAATCGCGGGGCTGTGGGCCGATTGGGGAGAGCGGGCAGAACGGTCGAGGCGTTGTAGTACCACCCGGTGCGCCTTTGGGAAAAGCCGCGCAATCAGATAATCGGCTTCACTGTCACAAGCGTCCCCGCGACATGTCGAATTACCGGCAAGGAGCGTGGTCGCGCGTTTGCTCGACCACCCAGCAGGCCAAACTACCTGAGTCTTTGGAAACCAATGCTGTTCTGCCGCCTTCTGCAAACTCTCTCGTAAGATGGCCGGCCCATCGCGTTTGGCAACGACATCACTGGCCCCTTTTTGGAGCGCGGCGCGGGTCGTATCATGATCGGCATAGCCCGTAATCAAAATTGTGCTCGTGGGCTGGAGCTTTTCAATCAATGCCACGCCACTGATATCCGAAGTGTCATAATCATCGTGTAGTCGTTTATCTACAATCGCGAGATGACAACAATATTTATGCGCAAGGGCTAACGTATGCTCAATTATTGACATCTAGGTAAATATTTCATACTGGTGACGATTTGTGGTAGAAAA
>CAZIRP010000077.1:0-10636 GCA_964541665.1 uncultured Caldilineaceae bacterium
AACCCGCCCCGCCGATCCGCGAGCCGCTCCAGCATCAGCTCTATCTGCCCGTGATCGGCAAGTAGGGAAGTAGGGGGATGGGGAGATAGGGTGGGGGACAGTCCCTTCGCGGTGACTGTCCCCCACTGAGGCGATTTTTCAGCAACCTTCCGCGAAGATGTTATGCGCTATCACCAAAAGTGATTTACTGGCCTACGCTGAGCAATCCACGACTTGATGTTATTCGTGACAGCCAATAAAGAAAGCGGCTCCGGTCTCGTCTGCCAAGAAAAGCCGGAACCGCTTTGTACTGTGTGCCTTACCAACTGAATAGCTTCAAAGATGATGAGCTGTCAGCTGTAAGATGTTAGGCTGGGGAACAGGGATTCGAAGTGACTAGGGGATCGATGAGGGGCTAAGTAACTTGTACGATACGAGTTACTTAGCCCCTTTTTGTTGCCTATTTCCAGTATAGATCGTACTCACGTTTGATGGTTGTGTCAAGTAGTTCGGCGTAGACTTTGCGGGTGAAGGAGGGGTCGTGGTGACCCATCAAGTCGCTGACGATTTCTAGCCGAATGCCGTCGTTGAGTGCTTTGGTGCCAAACATGTGGCGGATGCTGTGTGGGTTGACGTGGGGAGATTGTGTCCGTTCACAGAGCTTCTTGATCATCTGCCGCAAGCCGTCGATGGTAAGTTTACCCCGCACTCCCCGATTTGGGTCGGCGTTGACTGCGGAGATGAATAGTACGTCGGTAACTGGCGGTGGACACGGTGGTCGGCACGCCAGAAAATCTCGAATCTCATCACTGAGGGTTTTGGTCAAGCGCACCTGACGGGCTCTGCGATTTTTGCTTTTGGGAATGGTCAGGACTCTCTCTGCCAGGTTGAGATCCGAGAGGCGAATGTTGACCGCCTCAGAGACACGTAGCCCGGTGTCGCGCAATAGTCGTAAAGCCACGCGGTTGCGCCGTTGAATCCAATTGCCTGGGGGTACGGCCTCAATTAGGGCGTCAATGTGCTCGACTGTAGCCCGGCGAACTGGTTTCCTGGCTGGTTTTTTAACTTTGACGACAACCTTCCCCTTTAGATTGCGCATAGGGGAAGGTGGGCAACCCACTTCGTCATTATCCTCACACCAATTGAAAAATCGATGCAGAGAGCGAAAGTAGGCGTAGGCCGAGACATCGGATAGACCGGCCTGGCGTTGCTTTACCAGAAAGGCATTAATGTCGGATGGACGATATTGATTCAATTGTTGTTTGTCGCTGGGCTGACTGTTGATGAATTGCTGCAAATGATGGCGATAGAACTGGATGGTCTGTGGTGACAAGCCTTCGGCAATGATGGCTTCGAGGAATAGGTTCAGGGCTTCGTTGGTTGTCACAATGAGATCGTCCTCATGGGGCGGGCTGGCTTGTTGTCTTCAGCACGAAACAGGGCACGGCAACGCCATTGTTGCGCGGATGCAGGTGGCTGGGCGGAAGACAGGGACAAGCGAAGTTTGGCGAAAGGAGTTTGTCCAGCTGGCTATGCTGACCATTGTACAAAAGTGGGGGGAGATGTGAAGGGGCAATTGTTGTAGTTTGCGGGGGGATTCCTGATCGGTTTTCGGTGAATCGGCTGCCGTTTTGAGTAGCATTTTTGATAAAACCAGGCGAAAGGTAAGCAATATGGCACAGGGACGATTGTTGTCGAAGGCGTCGTCGGAGGACGATGCGTTGAACCGGTGTAGTCTGGAAGGGTCTGGAAGGGCATTTGCTCTATGTGCAGAGTTTGCCGCATCTGGATCGAGATGGGCTGATTACGGGACGGCCCTTGTTGTTGTGGCGCTTAGCGTTGCCGCTGCGGGTAGATTTTATTGATATTGCTGGGCGGCTGATCGACGAGTGGGTGCAACATGGCTTGGTGATTCGCTATCCAGGGAAGGAGGGGCCGGTGCTCTTTTTCAAGGGGTTTCGCCGCCACAATGCCAAGATCTACTACGAAGAGGAGCGACCGTCGATTTATCCACCACCGCCGGGCTGGCTGCGGACAGCGGTGGGTCTGATTCCCGAGGATGAGGAACAACGGCTCTTGCTGGCCGAGAGTTTTGATGTGCGCTCGAGCTATCGCAAAGCTTTGCTGGCTCCAGACGGTCAGGTGGCAGCGGGGACTGGTCGTCCCCTAACCAGAAAACGGCGAGAATCTGGCTACAAACTGGCCAGGAACTCGCCAGAAACTGACCAGGAAGTGGCCGATCACTGGCCAGAAGGTGGCCAAGCGTTGGCCAGGCATCCTCCAGAAGCTGACCAGGAACTGGCCTCTCAATCAGAAGTTCAAGATCAACATGGTGGTGGTGGTGATCATTCATTCACCCACATCCGGGAAATGGGGGGTGAGGGTCTGGGAGAGGGGGGAGCGGCCCACTCGTTGGCGGCAACCCAAGCCTGGCAGCGGTTGGATTTTGGCGAGGATGTGTTGCGACGGGCTGCGGTTGAGTTGGGCCCCTTGATCTTTGGCTCGGACTTTCGCGGCTATGGCAGCTATGTGGCTCAGGCTGATGGCAACACCTTGCGGGGCTTGTTGGCGTGGATTGGCTACTTCTGGGAGCGGATCGAGCGGAGCGATGGCATTCGCGAATTGCCAGCCTACATCCGCAGTTGTGTGAAGCGGGGTGACTGGCCGAGTTTGACGGGTGAGGAGTGGCAGGTGTTAGTGGGCTTGATAGAGCAGGTGCAAGGAGCGTGAAGGATGCGATTGCGTACAAATGGCTGGGGGATTGTGCCAGCAGACGATGAGCTGCGCTTGTTTGTGGTGTTGCTGAGCGAGCGCCACTATGGCCAGCATTATCTGCCTTCGATGCACCTGTTTAACAGTCAGCGACCCGCGGGTTGGCGGCAGAGTTTTGGCATTTTGCACGCGCATGATCTGCCGGGGACAGGGGTTGGCTGGCAAGGGTTGATGGAGCGGTTGGACTTGACCACACCGCTTGCGCCGCCTGGGGTAGCGGCCCAGCGAGTGGTGCGACAACATCGGCGGCAGGGGCTGTTGGATGCGCCGTTGGGCGGACCAGGTGACCAGACGTTGCCATCGTTGGCGGAACTGAGCCAGTTGGAGCGAGTGCCGGGGTTGCCGGCCATTGCGCGGTCGCGCCCGGTGCGGGTCTGGTGTCCACGGCGGCATTGTTATGTGGAGGTTGGTCAGCAAACGAGCTGGGAGTTACGGTAGGAGTCCAGAGTCCGGAGTCCAAAGTCCAGAGTCCAAAGTCAATGATTGGGGGAACAAGTGGGGAAGGTGCTGGTGGTGGCGAGTGATAAGGGCGGGGTCGGCAAGACAACGTGTGCGACCAGTTTGGCGCATGGCTTGGCGCGTCAAGGCCAGTCGGTTTTGTTGGTTGATTTTGATCTGCTGGGCCAGGATGCGATTGCGCTGGGCTTGGACCCAGAAGCGGGCGTGTATGACTACCTGGTGGGGCAAGCGCCCGCCGAAGCCGTGTTGCAGGAGACGGGCCGGGCTGGGTTGTGGCTGCTGCCAGGCAATAGCTGGACCCGACGAGCGGATGATCTGCTGCGCACACGCCGCCTCGATGAGGCGATTGCGCGGTTGCGGGCGTTGGCTGCCGAGTACGATGCCACGGTGATCGACACCCACCCGAGCGGTTACTTGCAGGAGTTGGCAATTCGGGTGGCGGATGCGGTGGTGCTGCCGGTGCGCTGTGAAGCGTTGGCAATGGATGGGGTGGTGGCGACCTGGCAGTTGGTGGATGAGTTAGGCAATCCCCAGCAGCGGCTGATAGTGCCCACGCTCTACGATGAGCGGTTGAGCAGCCATCGCGCCAATCTGCACTTGTTGCAGACCGCCTACCCTGGGCTGGTGACCAGGCCGGTGTTGGCCCGGGTAGCAGTCGCGGAGGCGCACGCTGAAGGCTGCACAGTGTGGGAGTATGCTAATCGCCGCGGCGAGTTGGACAAAGTGCGGGCAGCGTATACGCAGATGCTCGACTGGTTGAGCGTGCCAGCGAATGAGCTGCTGTTCGGGACGGGGAGGATGGCATGAGTCCTGCCCCCTCGATAGCCCAACGACGCAATCCATTGACGCTGCGCAGCGAGGAAGTAGCCTCGATTTTGGCGGATCAGCGCACCACCTTGCTGCGTTATGAGCAGATCCGCACGGATGGGGGTACGCAGATGCGGGCCCTGTTGCAGGAAGCGACTGCTGCGGAATATGCCGAGGAGCTGCGAGCTGGTGTGGTCTTGCCGCCGGTGCTGGTTTTCTTTGATGGGCAGGATTACTGGCTAGGAGATGGCTTTCACCGCGTGCGAGCCCATTATCTGGTGAGTGGTGAGGCGGCGCAGATTCCCTGTCTGGTGCGTGCGGGCACGCGGCGGGATGCGGTGTTGTGTGCCGCCGCAGCGAATGCCGCCCACGGCTTGCGCCGCACCAATGCAGACAAACGCCGTGCCGTAGAGACCTTGTTGCAAGACGCGGAATGGGGCCAGTGGTCGGACCGGGAGATCGCTCGGCGTTGTCATGTTCATCACCAGTTGGTGGCAACGATGCGTAAGGAATTGTCACTGGATGATCATCCAGTGAGCAACCCATTAACCGGATCACAGGCTGATTCATCCAGAGCATTGTCAGTGATAGCTGCGCAGGACGTCGCAACCGGCAAAAATGGAACGAATCATCCAGCTTTGTCACTGGATGATCATCCAGTGAGCGATGAGCGTACCTATGTGACCAAACATGGCACGGTGGCTACGATGAAGATTGACGGCCAGCGCCAAGCTGGACAGGGCAAACAGAACAGGCCTGCCAGCAAACCCACAGAAGCAAGCGAGGGTGAGATGAGCAGCCAAGCCAACCGAGTTGGATATTTGTTGGGGTTGTATCGGTCGGTGCTGAGTTCGCTGGCGGAGTATGGCGCGTTGACCGGTCGGCATACGCATACCCCGGCGGTGCGGCGGGCGTTGGAACCGTTGATCGAAGCGTTAAGGGAGCAGAAGGGATAGGGGAAGCGAGGACAAGCAAGAACAGGATGCCGGGAATTGGTGTGCGACCACCGCCTCCCGGCTGACCCACACCGCTGGCAAGACTTTACTGGAGCAGCGGCGCAGGCTGTCAGGTAGTTTACCACAGCGCGCCTACCAGCGGTGTACGGCATTTGTCGTATCTCTGAGTCAAGAAAAGGTAGGAACGATGCAGGTAAAACTATTGACAGTGAAGGAAGTGGCTCCGCTGTTGCGTATCAGCCCGAAGGCGTTGCGGCGGCGGATTTTGCGCAACCAGGTGTTGGCAACCAAACCCGCGGGCAGCAAGGGCTGGCTGATTCCGGCGAGTGAAGTGCAGCGGCTGCTGGATCGAGGAGCCAACCAATGAGCCAGCAGCTAAAGAACCGATTGACTGGCTTGCTGCCCGACCAGCAACCGACCCAACCGACGGCAGAGCGACCGCCAACCTGGGAGACGCATGTGATCATCCCGTTGACGCAGAATGTGTTGGGCGGGCTGGCCGTGGCGGGACTGTGCGCGGTGATCACGGTGGGATTGGGGCGCTATTTTCTTTGGCGGGTGATTGTGGATGAACTGGCGCTGTGGTCGTTGTTGCTCGGTGGCTTTGTCGCCTTTGTGGCGACGGTCGTGCGTTTCTTTGGCGACGATTTGGGCATTGTGACCACGGCGTACCAGCTGGGCCGACGGGCAGCGGATGGGCAGATTTCGGCGTTGGTGGCCGAGAGCGAACAACTGCGGCGCACGGTGCGTGAGCTGAGCCGAGCGGATGCCCCCCAGCGCGGCCAGGAGTTGGCCGAGACGATTCGCCGTGCGCTGCGCGATGCCGAACAGTTGCTGGGCTTGGCCTATGGCGGGCAACGGATCAGTCGGGAGCAGGTGGCGGTGTATATGCCACAGCGGTCGTGGGAGCGGGCAATTCAACTATTGCGGGCGGCAGGGTGTTTGGACAATCACAGCCAATTGTGTGAAGCCAATTTAGGCTTGGCCTTACAGCGGTTGCGGGCGTATACGCAGCAAGACTTGGTACGCGCCCAGGGTTCGGCGGGCTATCGCCCGGGCTGGTTTTTGGCGACGAGGCGGGGCAAGTCCAAAGTCCCAAGTCCGGAGTCCTGAGTCCAAAGTCCCAAGTCCGGAGTCCAAAGTCCTGAGTCGGTGGTTCGGTGCAATTTGTCAGTTACTGGGCTGTTTCGCCCACTTGGAGATGGTCGTTTTGGCGTTTTTGTAGCCGATTGTGCCCGCTCGACCATGGCCCGATGTGGCCGGTTATGACCGATTGGGCCCAACTGTGGGCTGCACCGATTGTAGGCCGTTGTGACCCTTTGTACACACTTGGCCCGCGGTGCAGCGTCACTGCACCAGAGGTGGGGGGCTGAACAACGCAAACGAGTAGGGGAGAAGTGCCATGGATCTGTTGCTGCGTACATGTGCGTATAGCTTGATTTGTTTGGGTGGTGCGCTGGGTTTGCACGTTGTGATCGTGTTGCCGGGAGATGCGTTTGTATGGATCTGGCTGACCTTTACCGGCGTGGTGACCATCACCGATTGGCTGGTGCGTCCGCCGATGGCGGAGCCGTTGAACGTGTTTGATTACTTTGCGGAAGGTGACGAATGAAGATGCACAGGCTGATTGGGTGGGGGCTGTTGATGATTGTGCTGAGTGGTTGCGCTGATCCGTTGGGTGCGACGACGCGCAGTCGCATCCATACAGGTGCGGCGCTGGAGATGGCCCGGCTCGAAGCCGAGACGGCGCGCTACAGTGCTACACAAGAGACGGTGCGTACGGGACTGGTGGTGGCGGTGGTGCCGTGGGCGTTGTTGATCCTCGTCGGCGGCGTGATTGGTGCGCTTGTGGTCAACTGGCAGGGACGGATCTGGTTTGCCCGCACGCAGGCGATGTTGGCTGCACCGCAGCGATCGACCCCAGTGCGGAGCGTGGGTGCGCCAACGCTGGCACAATTGCAACGGGCGGCCCAACGTCAGGGCATGAGCGTGGTGGTGCAGGATGGGCAGGCCTGGCTGCTCGACAAGCAGGGCCACGTGCGCGGGCGGCGTTGGCTCACAGGAGATGACGATGTAACAAATCTACCTGGAGCGGATTGACCCGACCCGCAATGCGCGACGCTTTTACTTTGCCTTCATCGCCGCGACCGTACTTGCGCCGATCTGCGTCGTGCGCATTCACGGACGGATTGGCGGCTGGCGGCGCGTGTTGCCGCCGCTGGTCTTTGCTGAGGAGACAGGCGCGAGCAGATGGTTGGAACACCAACAGCAACGCAAATTGCGGCGGGGCTATGGGGGAGGAAGTGCTGGCGAGTGAACAAATTGAGGGATTGACAAAGTCGTGGCTTCGGGATAGATTGCAGGGGTACTGAGTATCCTGTTCGGCAAAGCTTCGATCTTCTTCCAACAAGCAGCATATACAACCAGGAAATGAGGTACCCCGCATGGACAAGACGACCTGGCAAGCACGAATCCGGGCGCGCGTGAAGGCTTCGAGCGAGTATTTGCGCACGCTGGCTCCGGGTATGAGTTATGGCGCGCTCTCGGCAGCAACCCTCTTGCCGCTGCTGACGGCGGTGCAACAGGGGGAGTTTGGCGTGTTGGTCGAGCTTACGAAGATGGTGGGCAGCGTGGGCGGTGCCTTGATCGCCAACCAGATCCAGCAGTGGCACGAACGCAGCGAAGCTGACCTGGCTGCGGAGTTGCAAGCGTTGGCCACCGGGCAACCCGAGTGGCGCGAAGCGCTGGATAACCTGGTGGTGGAGTTGGAGACGCCGCGCATTGTGCAGGCGGTGTTGGGCGAGGCCGAGTGGGATCGCCTTGAAGGCTTGTTGCGTCAGGAACTGGCAAGGCTGGGCAATCTCGCCCGCTACGAAGTGATACTCACCGAGATTCACAGTGGAGGCGGGGCTGTCTTTCAGCAAGGGGTGGAGATTGGAGGCGATCTTGTCAATCGGGACAAAACCATTTTCGGTGATGAGGTGCGCGGTGACAAATATGTTCACAACTATCCGCCGCCGCTTGACCCGATAGCGAAGGCGGCGACGGAGGCCAGAGAACGCTATCTTCGGCGTTTGCATGACCGCTGCAATTTGTTGCCATTGGCCTCGTTGGGCGGTGATGAAAGTGCCAGCGACCAAGTTACGCTGGCTCAAGTTTATATCTCGCTGAACACACAGACAGCGAAGCCGCAGGGTGATGAGCCAAAGGCACAATCAACCAGAGAGCGGTTTGGGCGCGATGACGATGAGCAGCCATTGACTGCTTACGACGTGGCTCAGCTTGCGCCACGGCTTGTCTTGTTGGGCGACCCAGGTGGCGGCAAGTCGACCTTTGTGCGGTTGCTGTGTACACGATTGATCAATCATCTGCTAGGGCGGACAGAACCCCCGTTGGCAGCCTGGGAGCAGGGATTGTTGCCAATCTATACGGAGTTACGCGAATTGCCCGCCTATGTGGCTGGCGTAGATTTGCGCAGCGGGGGGCAGCAAGAACAAGCAGAGCGGTTGGTGCAGGCTTTGCTGGGCTATTGGTGTGAGAAGCTCGACCTGATGAATGCCAGCCCCTTTGCCGACGCTTTGCTCCAGGCTCTGGAAAGGGGACGACTCCTGCTCGTCTTTGATGGCTTGGATGAGGTGCCGGTAGACCAACGTGACCGCGTGCGGCGCACGATTCATGCCTTGACCCAGTTCTACCCGCGTATTGCCCGGGTGATTGTGACTTGCCGGGTACGTTCGTATACGGAAACGCTGCGCTTGACGGGCTACCAGGAGCACCGATTGGCTCCGTTCACCAAAGAACAGATTGGCGCGTTCTGCCGGGTTTGGTATGAGGCGCAGATCGGGCACGCGCGGTTTACGCAGGCTCGCGCCGCAGAACGGGCTGCCGATCTGGAACGGGCAGCATTGGCCGACAACCTGGCTGAAATGGCAAGCAACCCAATGTTGCTGACCACGATGGCGATCGTACACCAAAACGAGATTGGGCTGCCCGAACAGCGGGTAAAGCTCTACTCATTGGCGGTGGAGGTGTTGATGGAACGGTGGCAGAGCCATCGCGGCTTGGCACTGCCAGCGGTGCTGGTGGATCTGTTGAATGATCGCTTGCGCCTGCGCAAGGTGTTGGAACGGCTGGCCTATGAAGCCCATTGTCAGCGAGGCCAAGAAGAGCCGGATCTGCCGCGCGGACAATTGCTGATCATTTTGGAAGAACAAGAGTATTTGGACGA
This sequence comes from uncultured Caldilineaceae bacterium, assembly GCA_964541665.1. Classification (GTDB taxonomy): domain Bacteria; phylum Chloroflexota; class Anaerolineae; order Caldilineales; family Caldilineaceae; genus CFX5. The sequence continues at coordinate 9,202 of CAZIRP010000077.1, forward strand.
TGTGGCTGTCGCACGCGACTTTCTCGACTACGTAGATTATCGAGCGGGGCTGCTGGTGGGGCGTGGTGGTGAGGGGACAGCCGGTCACCCGCAATACTACGCCTTTCCCCATCGTACCTTTCAAGAATATCTGGCAGGCTGTCATTTATTGCGGGGGCGACGGCGCGTTGTGAACTTTCAACAAAAGGCCGCGGAAGGTGACACTTGGGCATTGGCCGCGCGTCTCGGGGCGGAGGAACTGCTCTATAACAACCCGCAAAGCGGCGAGACCGATTTGTTGGATCTGGTTTATGGGCTTTGCCCAACGAGCGAGCCAGAACGGGAACAAGATTGGCGGACGCTGGTTTGGTCAGCAACGATGACAGCGGATCTGCTTGGGCGGGGGACGGTTGCAGCGGATGAGGAAATGGCCGATGGCGGTCAACGATATTTGGCTCGGTTGGTCTCGCGTTTGGTGCGCTTGGTACAGGAAGAACGACTGCTTGCGGTGGAGCGGGCGGAAGGCGGACGTGCCCTGGGCAAGCTGGGCGACCCGCGTCCTGGGGTGGGTGTGCAGGTGTGCAATGATATTCGTCTACCAGATATCGACTGGGTGCCGATAGCGGCGGGGCCGTTTTTGATGGGCAGCAAACGAGAAGATACCGTGTGGGAAGATGAAACACCACAATTGACCTGCAAACTAATTACTGAACCCTACCGAATCAGTAAATATCCGATTACGGTGGCGCAGTATGCTTGTTTTGTGGCCGCAGGTGGATATCGCCAACCGGCATACTGGACTGATTCGGGTTGGGCATGGGTGCAAGAGAACAGGATTGAAGGGCCGGAGGACTATCGAGCAATCTTTCAGACCCCGAATCATCCGCAAGTTGGCGCAAGTTGGCATGAAGTGGTGGCATATTGTGGTTGGTTGAGCAAGAGTGTGGGTGCCGAGATTCGGTTGCCGAGTGAGATTGAGTGGGCGCGGGCTGGACGTTTCACAGATGGGCGAGCCTACCCGTGGGGAAACGAGTTTGCGTCGGAACGATGTAATATGATTCAGACTGGGATTAAGGCAACCTCAGCGGTGGGAATTTTTCCTAGTGGAGCATCCCAAGAAGGGGTAAGTGACCTGAGTGGCAATGTGTTGGAATGGTGCAGTACCAAGTGGGGCGAGAAATATCAAGCGTACGAGGAAAAGGTTGGTAATGATTTAGTCGAGGATGAGACTGGGGTGGTACGCGGGGGGGCTTGGAACCTTAATGAAGACTTCGTGCGCTGTTCATACTGGGCCAAGGTCTACCCAGCAAACAGGAGAGATCTTATCGGCTTTCGAGTTGTTGCCCCCGGCCTTTGACCCTCTGAACCTCTGTAATTCCTCTGATCTCTGAAGGTTGTTTTGACGGGTCAAGCAGCTCGACGGCGTTGTGTGGGGGGGACTGGGGGGCACGCCCCC
>CAZIRP010000077.1:10646-16638 GCA_964541665.1 uncultured Caldilineaceae bacterium
TTTTTTTTATTGTTTTTTTGTTGGTAACCCTCTTTGCGCGGTGGTTGTGGGGGGGGGGGGGGGGGCCCCCCCCCCCCGCGGTTGCCGCCGGGGGCGGACCGGTTTTGGTCGCCAGAAAGGGTGCGAGTCATGGTCAGCCAGGTACAGGGCGGGTATGCAGACATCTACGCTTGGGAGAATTTATATATGGCTTGGCGCAAGGCTGCACGGGGTAAACGAGGTCGCCCTGCCGCCGCAGCCTTTGAATTCCGCCTGGAAGAAAATCTTTTTGATTTACACGAGCAGTTGAAGGCAGAGCGCTACCAGCCTGGTGCTTATACAAATTTTTATATTCATGAACCAAAACGGCGACTGATCTCCGCCGCGCCCTTTCGAGATCGGGTGGTGCATCATGCCTTGTGTAATGTGATCGAACCGGCATTCGAGCGCAGCTTTATTGATCATTCCTATGCCAACCGGTTGGGCAAGGGCACGCATCGAGCGCTGGATCAGGCTCAAATTTGGGCCAAACGCTATCGATATGTTTTGCAGTGCGATGTGCAACAATTTTTCCCGGCTATTGATCATACGATTTTGCAAACCACGCTCGAACGGCGAATCCAAGACGGGCAGACCCGGCGCTTGATCAGAACCATACTCCATAGTGGCAAGGATGCGCTCACCGAAAGTTATGATTTGAGATACTTTCCTGGCGACGATCTGTTCGCCGCCTTGCGCCCTCGCGGTTTGCCGATTGGCAACCTGACGAGCCAATTCTGGGCCAATTGCTACCTAAACGGTTTGGATCACTTTGTCAATCGAACCTTGGGCTGCGGTGATTATCTCCGGTATGTGGATGACTTCCTGCTCTTTGCCGATGATAAGAACACGCTGTGGCGCTGGCGGAACGCAATCATTGAATATCTGGCCAAGCTGCGTTTAACCTTGCATGAGAACACGGCTCAAGTACGACCTACGAGTGAGGGTGTTCGTTTTTTGGGGTTTGTCGTCTATCCACAGCAGCGTCGCCTGTTACGACGCAAAGGTATTCATTATCGCCGCAAATTACGACGATTGTTGGAAGATTACCGAGAGAGAAAAGTTCAGCGAATCGCCATCGATGCATCGGTTCAGGGCTGGATCAACCATGTACGGTATGCAAATACGTGGGGATTACGGCGAGCGCTATTGAAAGAGGTAGTTCTGTGAGTGATCAGCAACGTGAAATGCCTATCTTTACCAGAACGTTTGATTTTCTGGCCTGGCTAACCCCAATGACCCATCACTTTCCGCGCCTACATCGTCATACGGTAACTCGCCGCCTGGTAGAAGCCGCCTTAGATATGCAAGAGGCGTTGCTGATGGCTAATAATCTGCGTAATCAGGAGCGGATACTCTGGTTGGAGCGAGCGGATAGTTCTTTGGGACGAGTTCGTCTTTATTTGCGATTGGCCCACCGGCTTGGTTGGCTGAATTTAGGCCAGTATCAACATGGGGCCAGCATGATCAGCGAGATTGGTAGGTTATTAGGTGGATGGCGCAAGGTTACGCTGGCCACTAGATAGTGGTAAAAATAAACATGGCAATAATCAGCCTTCTCTACTAGGATAGGGTTGATGATGCGGGGTACGGCTGAAGGCTCGTGTGGTGCGCGGGGGGTCTTGGAACAACAATGAGAACAACGTGCGCTGTGCGAACCGGAACAGGAACAATCCAACGAACCGGAACAACAACATCGGCTTTCGAGTTGTTGCCCACGGCTTCACCCTTGGCTGCATATTCGCAAGGGCATACACCAGTATTCCGACACGGTTACGGCTTTGTCGGCGCGGTGCAGAGGCCGGTGCAGCCGTTTCCTGGCCGAGCCTAGGGCTATCCCGGGCCGGGCATATAGTGAATGGGGCTGCGCCCTGACCGTTGCCGAGCTTCGGTCGGTCTGGCGCAGACCTAGCTACCCACGATGACAAAGGAGCATATGATGGCACGAAGCGGGCGACGTCGGCGGACTTGGCTGATTCCAACTACCATTGCCCTGATCACATTTTTGGGCGGGCTGTCGGGAAACCTTCTCACCTCAGATTCGGCCGCCCAGAGCTTTCTGGCGAACTATCGCGGCTGGATCTGGACTGTGACTGCTCTGGCGGGTCTGGCTGCGCTGTTGGCGGCTTATTGGGACAGCCGACAAGAGGAGGAGAATACAACGGCTCAGCGGATACTAAGCCATGTAGATTCGTATGGCGAGATGGAGCGACATTACCTAACGCGTATTGCTGAACGTTATCAATACCTGCCTTTGCGAGGGGTAGATTTTAAGAGCGCCAGCGCCGAGACTGGCGCACAAGAACGGCTGAGCATGGCCGATGTCTACATCGCCCTCCATGTGGTGCGGAAAGGTGAGCGCGTGGATGGGGACGAGTCAGACAAAGAGGCGCACACATCATTCTTACGACAGCAGGAAGAAAAGCCGACGCCGCTCTTGACGACGGTAGCCAATCTACGGCGCACGGTGATTACTGGTGACCCAGGCAGCGGCAAAACTACTTTTATCAACCATCTTACATTCTGTCTGGCCCGCGAGCGGTTGAATCCGAAGGAGGACTGGCTGGCCCGTCTGCCCGAATGGCCTGTTCAGGAGGCCACTTTGTTGCCGGTGCCGGTGGCGCTCCGGGAGGTGGCTGCCTGGTTCCAGGCTATTCAGCCCCACCAACGTAAGACTGGTTTGTTGCAGGAATATTTGGCATTCTGGTTGGACGAAATTGGATTGGGTGAGTTTTACGAGTTGCTTTGCAGCCATTTGAGCAAAGGAACGGCCTTGCTATTACTGGACGGGCTGGACGAGGTTCCTTTGCAAGAAGATGTTTTGTCTCGAATCAAGGAGATGATCGGGGATCTGCCTGCGGCTTACCCTCATTGTCGCATTTTTGTGACCTGTCGGGTATTGAGCTATCGAGATCCTCGTTGGCAGTTAGCTGCTGACGCCTGGCCGGTCGTAGAATTGGCCCCGTTGAATGAGGAGCAGATAGACCGTTTTATTCGGGCATGGTATGAACAATTAGCGACCATGCGGGTGGTGAGCCACGGCGTTACGCAGAGCGGCCGTCTTAGCCAGGCAGTGCGGAGACCGGATCTATGGCGGCTGGCGGCCAATCCGCTACTCCTGACTGTGATGGCGCTGGTTCACACCCATAAAGGGGAGTTGCCCGACGCCCGGGCAGCTCTCTATGAGGATGTGGTGGACCTGCTGCTGTGGCGGTGGGAGGCGATCAAGCTAGAGAACCGGGATGGTCGGGAGACCAGTTGGCGACAGTTGTTGCAGGAAGCCGAACTCAACGATGTAGACCTGAAACGAGTCCTGTGGGAACTGGCCTTCGAGGCGCACAGTCAGCAACGAAGGTTGGATGATGGGGACTCCTCGAAACCTACGGCAGATATTGGCCAGGCTGCTCTGCTACGCGCTCTGCGGCAACTACACCCGGAACAGAGTCTGGATTGGGCGGATCGTTTGATCCAGATCATGAAACTGCGCGCTGGGCTTCTGGTGGAAGGGATACCAGAGGTGTACAGCTTTCCGCATCGTACCTTCCAAGAGTTCTTGGCCGGCTGCTATCTGGGGAATCTGGCAGATTTTACCGAACAAGCATTGGTGCTGGCGGCTGAAGGGGCCTACTGGCGAGAGGCGATTTTGCTGGCTGTGGGGCGGCTGGTGCATGTGAGTGGAGACATTGACCGGCCGTTGATGTTGGTGAACGAACTATGTCTCCCTAGCCTTGCTGGTGTGAAAGAGGATGCCGAGTGGCGCAAGGTGTGGCTGGCCGGTGAGTGTTTGTTGGAGCTGGGGTTGAAGCGAGCAGAGCGGCGACGTATGGGCGCTGACCTAGTTCGGCGGGTACAGACACAGTTGCAGGCGTTGATTGAACAGAGTCAGCTTACCCCGCGTGAGCGGGCGGAGGCGGGTTCAATTCTGAGTGGTCTGGGCGATCCGCGTGACCTGACCGAGATGGTGCCGGTAGCCGCTGGTGAGTTTGAGATGGGTGGAGAGCGCTACAGCGATGAAAAACCTCGGCATAAGGTGACGGTAGGGGATTTTCGTATGAGTAAGTATCCCGTGACCAATGGACAGTATGCCCGTTTTGTGGCGGCAGCCGGACACAGGCCACCGCCGCACTGGCGGGGTGACAGACCACCAGCGGAATTGTTGGCGCACCCGGTTGTTGGTGTTTCCTGGCACGATGCAATGGCCTACTGCGCATGGTGGAGCCGAGAACGGGGAGAGCTAGTGCGTCTGCCGAGCGAGGCCGAGTGGGAAAAGGCGGCGCGGGGTACAGATAGACGGGAGTATCCCTGGGGAGATAACTTTGACGCTCGGCTATGCAATATGAGCGAAACCGGTATTGGCGGAACTAGCCCGGTAGGGATATTTCCGCAGGGTGCCAGCCCCTATGGTTGTTTGGATATGGCTGGCAACGTGTGGGAATGGACGAGTAGTTTGTGGGGCAAGAAAGTTGGTGAGCCTGACTTTGGGTATCCTTATGATGCAACGGATGGTCGGGAGGAGCATCGTGCGAGCGATGATGTATTGCGTGTGGTGCGCGGGGGGTCTTGGCTCTACGATGAGGACGACGTGCGCTGTGCGTACCGGAGCGGGTTCAATCCTACGTTCCGGTACCTCACCATCGGCTTTCGAGTTGTTGCCCCCGGCCTTTGAGCCTCTGAAACTCTGTAATCCCTCTGATCTCTGTAGGTTGTTTTGACGGGTCAAGCAGCTCGACGGCGTTATGGGGGGGACTGGGGGGCCCGCCCCCCAGCAGTTGCCGCCGGGGGCGGGCCGGTTTTGGGGGTGGGTATAGTTAGTGCCCTGCCACCAAAACGTAGATCGCTTCGTCATCGATTCTGCGCTTGAGCAAGGCGTTTAGATGTTTGTGGAGGCGAATCAGGTCCACCGGAACGCCGAGGATTTGTTCCAGTTCAGCTTTCATGTGGACCATCTGGAAGAGATCGGGCGGCATCTGGACAACGACATCCACATCGCTGGCCTCGGTAGCCTGGTCTCTGGCGACCGAGCCAAAGATACCGAGGCGGGTGACGCCGTACTTTGTGGAGAGTTCATGCTTGTGTGCGTTCAAGAGGCGCAGTACTGTTTCTCGTTGCATTGTAGCCCTACTTATCTGAAAAAGGGGCGAGCATCCCACTTGCAGTATAGGCTGAATGAGCAGGTGTGTCAATCCGAATAGTTTCCCTGACCCAGCCGCTGTCTGAGCAACGCCCGCCTGCCCTGGATGCGGATGCGCGGATGCTCGATGAGCAGCCCCGCCAGGCTGTCGAAGTTGACGGGCAGGGCTGCATAGTGGACAAGCGCGGCTTCGAGATCAGTATACGCCCAGGGCGGGGTGGCGTCATTGGGCTTGGGTAAGGGCTGGTCGCTGGTGAAATAGGCAACCAGTTCGTAGTCCAGCAGGCCCCGGCGGCGGATGGTGTGGTGGTGTAGAGTTAAATGGATGATCATGGGGTTAGTCCAGAGTCCAAAGTCCGAAGTCCCGAGTCCGAAGTCCTGAGTCGTGAGTCCAGAGTCGTGAGTCCATTGTCCGGAGTCTTTTCGTTGTGGGTTGTTGACTTTGGACTCAGGACTGCTGTTGACTCCGGACTGCTGTTGACTCTGGACTGCTGTTGACTCCGGACTAAGTGGCGAGTTCGAGAAACGAGAGTTGGGCGCTGCCGTCTTGGGCCGGTTTGCCTTTGCGTGGTGGAGCGACCATGATCCAGATGGTGGTGAAGTGCGGGTTGCTGGTCTCGGCGGGTTCGTCCACGTCCCAGATGGAGGGTTGGCGGACTGCGGCGGTGCTTGAGCGTGGTGGTGGCGCAAGTGCAGGCGATGGCGATTCGATGGTGGTAGGCTCGACGATATCTGGTTCGGCAAAGAGTGGGTTGCTGGTTTCATCGGCGATGGCGGGGGCGAGCAGATGGTTGACGCCATCGGCGGTGAAGCTTTCGCCAGCGAGGATGCGGTTGGCCAGCT
>CAZIRP010000077.1:16738-22566 GCA_964541665.1 uncultured Caldilineaceae bacterium
TGGTTGACGCCATCGGCGGTGAAGCTTTCGCCAGCGAGGATGCGGTTGGCCAGCTCGTTGAGCAGGCTGGCTTCGCCCGCGTCAGCGTCGGCGGTGATGGCGCTGGCGGCGTTGTCGCCATAAAGCAGTAGTGCGGCTTTCATCTTTTCACCGATGAGGGCGAGGGCGGCGGCTTCGAGCGTATGCTGGTAGACCAGGAAGACGATGCGCACGGGTTGGGTTTGGCCCAGCCGCCAGACGCGGCGCATAAATTGCCAGAGGGTGAACAAACTATACTCTGCCTCGTAACAGACGATGGTGGCAAAGCTGACCAGGTCGATGCCGGTTTCGACCTTTTTGGGGTTGGTGATGAGCACGTCGATGTTGGCCAGATGCTGGGCGATCCAGCCTTCGCGTTTAGCGGGGGCGAGCGAGTCGGGCAGGATGACGGCACGGATGCCCGCCGCGCTCAGCAACCCCTGCAAGTGGGGTTGGATGTCACGCGTACCGGTTTGGCGCACACCAAGAATCAGCTTGCGACCCTGGCGGATCTCGTCGCCGGCGAGGCGGATGAGGGCTTGTTCTTTGGGACTGAGCCCAACAATCGGCGGCAGCACAAACGGCGTTTCGCCGGCCTCGTCGAGTTCGGGCTCTTCGTCACTCTCCACCAAGGACGGGTCCACCATGAAGGGCACGCGTTCGCCGTCGGGCGACCAATGCACGGTCTCTTGACGAAAGGTGGCGTTGGGGCGGCTGAGGCAATTTTGCAACCAGACGGAGAGCATAGCCTGGGCACGCTGACGAGAGAGGCGGTCGGCGTCCCAACCGACCCCGGCCTTGATGATCTCATACAGGGTGGTGTGGAGCAACTCGTACTGCGCACTGCGCTCACTGTCCAGATAGAGACGGTGGATCTCCTCGTTGTAAGCGGGTAGTTGATAGCCGAGGTCGGTGATGCGCACGAAGATGCAGGAGTTGAGCAAGCGACCAAAGATGGCTGGGGAGATGCCGGGGATCTCTTTGGTATTGACGACGAAGCGTTTTTTGGCGTTGTAGCTGCCATAATCGGCGTTGTCGTCGGGCGTGTTGAAGGTGCGCTCGAGCCGACCATAATGCTCGGCCCAGCGGGTAGCATCGCTGAAGCTGTAATCCCCTCTGGTTTTGGGGTCGATGCGATAGCGTAGCCAAAACAAGTCGGTGGATTTGCCACCGAACAAGGTGCCGGTGAGATTGATCTGGTACTTGGTGGCCAACACCAGGTGATGGTAACTCTCGGCCTGGTCGGTGGATGCGCCTTTGAACTGGTGGAACTCGTCGGCGATCAGCGTTTGGAAGAAACCTTTGCAATGGCGGCGGATGTAGTCAGCGAGCGGCCACCGGCGCAGGCCGTGGAATTCGTAGAGGGGGGTGTCGCAATGATGGCATTTGACCGGCTTGGTCGGTGCAGTTTGTTGGGGGACCCCTTCCTTGTCGGTGATAAATGCCCCACAGCCCGGACAACTTGGTAGTTTGACCACACCGGTGGCCAGCGGACGACCGAGCGAATCATGCTCGGTGACAATGCGACGGGGTCGCCAGGCGACGGCCACGCGCCAGCCTGGTCCGAGCTTGGCTTTTTCTTTGCTGAGCACGGCTACAGCCTTTTCACCAGGACGAGTACGAGCGATAAAACGCTGTAACTCGGCCAGCGTGTTGACGACCTCGGCGCGCACGCCACCGATGACATCGCGCGCCTCGCGGGCCCACTTTTCGGTCATGTGCGAGGGGCAGAGCACAATGGCCGGGTAGGCGTTGGCCAGGTCGATCGCGGCCAGGGACACGCTGGTTTTCCCAAAGCCCATCTCCGCCACGAGGTCAACCCAGCCCTGGGCTTTGAGGCTACGCACCGCCGCGATAGCGACATGTTTTTGGGCAGGCAAGAAACCACCCTCATCTCGACCGGGCAGGCGTTTGTGGCGCATCAGGCGGGAGAGGTGGGTCCATTCGGCCACGGTGGGTTCGCTGTAGAGCGGCTGGTATTGCTGGCTGATGGCCTGGGCAATGGCAGATCCGTGGGCGGCGAGAAAACTCTCCATCGCGGCCACCGATTCGATGACGGTGTGTTCGCCGCCCGCATCGAGCGTGTGCACCTGAGTGATGAAGCGTTCTTTGCTGCTGTGCATGGTGGGCGCGTCGGCCTCCACTTCGTTGCCGTTGCGGTCCAAGTAGACCAGTTGTTTGACGGCACGCCCTTTGGCGACGATGCTGCCCAACTGCACCGTGCCCATTTGCCCGGACGAGATCAGCGACGCGACATGACCGGTGCGCAGGGGCACGACGGGTCGGAAGGAGATCTCGCTGGCAGGTTTGGTCCAGTCGTGCCAGAGCGGATTGCTGTGGGCACCTTTGGCGGTGACGGCGGCCAGGATTTCTGCGTTGCTGAGGGTGAGCTTGCGAAAGCGCAAGGCTGTATCGGCAACCGGCGATGTTGATACCACATAGGGCGCACGATCGAAGTCAGCCAGCGAGGGTGGCAGATTGTCCAGCGTGTAGCTGTGGAGCAACCGCTGCAGCGGTTCGTTGGGCTGAGGCTGCTCGCGCGCTAGGCCGAAGATGACAATCTGGTCGAAGGTGTCGAACTCTTCAGCGGGTAACCGCCAGACCGAGAGCTCATCGAAGTTGGCGGCCAACACCCGGCACACATTTTCATGGGCGAGCAAGCTGATCGGCACGACATAGACCAACACACCCCCGGTTTGCAGACGAACCAGCGTATCGCGCAGGAAGGTGTATTCCTGGCGGCGTTTGGCTGTGCCAACGTTGCCTGCTTCAAAATCGTAGGGCGGGTTGAGGTAAAGCAGCCCCCAAGCGTACTGCGACAGGTTGGCGTCGCGGTAATCGGCGTGCAATACCTGGTCGAGCACGTTTGCGGCCAGTGGAGCGCGGGCTTCGGCCAGTTCGATGCCGTAGCTTTGCACGGCGTGCTGACCGCTCCGCAGGTGTTGGGTGATATCGGCCAGCGCCTCGCCTTGACCAGCGCAGGGGTCGAGCAGACGCAGGGTGCTGCCACTGCCCGCGGCGGGTCTCAAGGCCTGAGCGATGAGGCGTAGGGTTTGGGGTGGGGTTGGATAATAGCCAAGTTTTTCGATCGCGGCGATGCGCATAGTGTGAGTCCTTAGTCTAGAGTCCGAAGTCCAGAGTCTTTCGTGCCGAGATGAGAGGTAGGGCGGTGGGGAGGGAGATAGGGGGATAGGGAGGTAGGGTGGTAGGGAGCAACCATCTGACTCCCCATCTCCCCACCATCTCATCCCCCCATAGCCCTAACCCCCCACCTCCTCATCGCCTTATCCCCCCATCTGCCGTTCAGAACGTGAGCACAGTTTGACGAAGGAGGGTGCTGGTGAGCTCAGTCCAGTCAAAGTTCAGGTCGATCCACCAGGCACCGAGGCAGTCGCCATGCGCTTCGAGGGTGGTGATGGCGCTTTCGCTCACCCCAGCTGACCAGAGTTCCTCGGCCCATTCGCCCAGTACCGGCGTGGCGGTGTGGGCATTGAGCAGGCTGGTGAAGCGGTGGTAGAGGCTGGGCAGGTGATGGGCGAGCAGCGCCTGGCGCTCCCCCTCGTCGGTGACGCTGGCGGCATCGGGTGCGACGGCCAGGAGCAGTTCGGGATGGTGAGCCAGCACGACGAGATGGGTGTAGCTGCTGCCATTCAAGGGCTGATAGATGCTCTTGAGGTTCTCTTTGCCGATCAGGTTGCGGTTGGCCCACGGGCTGCAATAGAGGTGGCTGGCCGCGCTGCTGTTGACAAGCGAGGCCCAGAGTGATTTGCAGGCATTGGGCGCGTCGACCAGGGATGCGTAGTAGACGTGGGTGGTATCGCAGGCGAGACCCAGCGCGTGGGCGCTGGTGTGGCGATTGGCGAAACGGGGGCTAGCGGTTGACATGGTGATGGGTCCTTAGTCTGGAGTCCGAAGTCCAGAGTCCGAAGTCCAAAGTTCTGAGTCCAAAATTCTGAGTGCAGAGTGGGTGCAAAGCGCCCACTACGTGATCAGGGTTCGGGGTTTTGTGTGGTGGTTTGGTTGCTGTTGTCCTGGCCTTGATCCTGGCTGACGGCTGCATCCGCTTGTTGGGCGACAGGTGCGGGGAGGATGGCAATGGTATTGGTGCCACTGGGGGCTTTGGTGGGGCTGAGAGTGACGGTGTGGCCGACCCAGTGAGTATAGTCATCGCTGCCGGTGATGCGTTCGAGCTGGGTGGCCTGAGTTTTGTTGCAGGCGAGCGCCAGCTTTTTGTTGTGAAAACGCACCACCAGCTTTGGTTCTTTGCGTTTGCTTTTGCTGTTCCAGAGTTCTTCGACGGCGACCGACGAGATATGCACAACCACGCTGCGACCCTGCAAGTGGTCGGCGGTGAGATAGAAGGCGTAGAGATCGCGAATGCTGGGCATGAGGTTGATCCTTTTGGTTGATAAGAGACGGTGGACGGTAGACGAAGGACGGTGGTGAAGCGGGTTGAATCGATTTCTCGGCTTACGGTTCGTGATGGTTGGGGACAAACCAGTGTTGACGCCAGGCTTGGTAATCCATGTGGTCGGCATCGATGGCCATGGGGTCGAGCGTGAGGATGGGATTGGCGGTGGCCAACCACTCGGCAAAGTGGGCAAGGGCCTGGTCGTTGAGCGCACGGCCGCGCTTGGCCCAGTGAAAGGTGCAGACAGTGACCGGTAGGTGACCGTGGTCTTGATGCGTGCCGAGCTGGTTGCTATCCCAGAGTTGCAGCAGATAGGTGTTGGGTTGGAGACGGCTGCGGGCAGCCTCGTGACGAAATTTGCTGTTGCCGATGAAGCGCCGGGCCAGGTGCCCTTCGAGAATGCGGCGGTAGGCTTCGAGCGCGAGTTTGTGTTTGCAGAAGGTGTGGCCTTGCAGGTTGGCACTTTGGCGTTGGTAGTCGACACAATCACAGGTGCCGTTAACGCTGTAGGGCGCACTGTTGCCAGACTGGCTGGCACAAAGCCAGTAGCCGTTGATGGGTTCGAGCGCGTCGTTGTGCAGCAGGTCAGCAGCGCGGCGATAGCGGTCGGTTAAGCTGGGATGTTTGGCAATGCCCTGGTCGATGATGGTGGTGACTTCAGTGGTGGATGGCTGGTAGATCATGAAGCTCCTTTCAGGAGGGGATACGGAATTCAGGAAACGGGATTCGGCATGACGAGCTGCTGTATCCCGGTTCCCGTATCCTGAATCCTTAAGCAACATATTCACTGGTGAAATAGATGCGACCCAGCTTGTCGCAGATGAAGCGGCGGGTGCGGCTGGGTTGACCATTGCGAGCGGGTTGCACGATGTAGCCGTGCGTGCCGGGCTCCGCGACGGCCCAAATGACATCGCGGGGATCGTCGGTGTCGTAGCTGTTGGGCAAGTTGTGCTGGCGTCCTTGGTATTGGATCTGGTACATGGCTGACTGCTCCTGGAAATAGAAAGGCCTGCACCGTGAGGATGCAGGCCTGTTGTTTGTGTGGATGAACCGAAAGCGCGTCGTTAGATCATAGAAAAGCGCGTCACTTGGTTTAGAAGGGCAGATCCTCGGCGTCTGGTGCAGCGGTGCTTTCCGGTGTGGCCGCTGACGCGGTGGCGGTATTGGTGCCGCTGCCGAGAAATTTGACAGTGTCGGCAGTCAACTCAAGCGAGCAGGCAGGCTGGCCGTCGCGGCCAACGTAAGCCCGGGCTTGCACCCGCCCGCTGACGAGCACCTGACGACCTTTGACCAGGTAGGTGCTGGTGAGTTCGGCTAATTGGCGCCAGCACGAAACCCGAAACCAGGTGACACTTTCTTTCTCGCCATACTTTTCGTTGACCGCGACGGTGAAGGTGGT
>CAZIRP010000077.1:22666-28192 GCA_964541665.1 uncultured Caldilineaceae bacterium
CTTCTGTCCGCACGCCTTGACAGCGGGCGGCCCTGTGGCACGCGGTTGGATCGTTAGGAGAGCCACACAAAAAAGGGGGAGCGAGCCGAAGGCTCGCTCCCCTGGTGGTTATTTACTTGACGGGCTGGTAGAGATGCAGCGCGCCACGGGCTTGCATTTCGGTGGTGAGTACCCAGCGGCTGCCGTCTGCCTTGGTTTTGATGACGGGCTTGACGTGCTCGCCCTGGTATTTGCTGGGCAGAAGCTGGTAAAAGCTGAAGCTAGTGCTCGGCGGGGCGAGCAACTGGCGCACGGCCAGTTCGTGCTGTTGCTCTTCGGGCGTGGGCAGGGGTTCTTCCGCTGTTGTGGGTGCTAAATCCCAGGCATCGTAGCGACGGGCTGATTCGGCCACCTCGACGGTCTCGCTCGCTTGTTGCGCTTCGAGCAGGGGCAGGAAAGTTTGTTCGATCTGCTCGGTCAACTCCAGCCGGGCAAAGCGTACTCGAGCACTGAGCGTGCGTCGGTAGCGCAGGCGACCCCAAGCACCCAAGCGCCCCAGCTTGACCAGCCCGTGGCCGGGCACGAGCGCGGTGTAGACGCCTTCGGTGTCCCACAGGTAGGCGAGGTGGGTGACGGTGTGGCCAACGACCCAGACGAGCCGCTCCGGCTCAAGGCGTTCGTCGGGTTCGTAGGCCTCAAGACCTGGAGCGAAGTATGCCGAGCCGTTGTCGCTCGATTTTGGCCGTTGCGGCGCTGGTGCCAACTTGGCGGCGAGCAGGCGAATGGCCGCAAGGATGAGCTCACCGTGGCGGGCGTTTTGGTGGACGCGGATGATGACTGCGCCCCCGCGCCGGTGCGTTTGTGCCAGGCGCAGGAGGTGTTTGTAGGTACTGGTATGGGGCTGTTGCAGCTGACCCCATAACCAAACTCGGTAGGTTTCGACCGCGTCGGCAGCTTCGGCGTCGCCGGGATGAACAAGCGCTGGTTGGCAGCGTTGACCATTGACGAGCGCCGAGACCGCGTAGACGTGCGCATGGGCGAAGGAGCGGGACAGATATAACATGGTGTAGATTCCTTTCGAAGATGAAGTCCAGAGTCCGAAGTCCAGAGTCAACAACCCGCCAACGGCGAGCTATGCCTCGACTCCGGACTTTGGACTGCTGTTGACTATGGACTCACCCAATGCAACCGAGCGAGCGGCGCAGGGTGGAGCGAGCGGCCGACCAGAGCAGGACCGATGTGACTGGGCGAACTTGCTCGGCAGGCGTAGTGACGAAGGGGGAGGGCAGGGCCAACGCCTGGGCCAGCGCACCAGGCAACTGGATGAGTGCGTGTCCGGCGGGCGTAGTGCGCACCCAGCGGACGGGCACGCGTAAGGGAACAGGTAGCCCGTACTTGACAAACCGTTGACGCTGGGCCGGGGATGGCACGAGCCAGGCCAGACCAGCCGGGGCAGCGGTGAGGGTGTTGTTCATGGTGTGAATCCTTTCAGTTGCGTTGAAGTGGACGAACAAGAAAAAAGGGCCGGGGCAACGCCCCGACCCGACGAACGACTAGACGACCCAGCGCCAGCCAGCCGACCAAAGACCGGAGCCAGCGGGCAACCAACGCCCAGCCCGACCGGGCAACAGCGGCAGCGACGCGGGCCCGACAAAGCCTGCCCAGCCGAGCGGGAAGACCACGACCGGCAGACCGAGCAGCGCGGCTGCGCCAGCCGACCCCCACGAACCAGAACCGCAGGAAGGCCAACGGCCAGGCGCCACCTGAGCAAACGCCCGTGGCGGCGGACCAGCGGCCACAACGACGAGCCCGGAACCAGCCGGGGCAGCGGCCAGAAAGTGGACAAAAGCCAGCGAGCGAGCAGCCAAGCGGGCAGCAGGCCGCGCCGAGCGACCGCCAGCCCACCAGGCAACCCGCGCCCCCTGGAGCAACGCGGCCTGCACCCCAGCCACCGCGGAAGTGGAGAGCGACCCCAGGCCCAGCGGCCCAAAGAGCGCAAAGACAAACAGGCGCGGGGCCAAGGGCCCCACCCCAGCTCCGGCAGCGACCGCCGCGGCCACCGCCTGGCTGTCCACACCGGCGGCACAACCAGCCGCGACGGCCCGCCCAGCAGCGAGCGAAGCCGCAACCAACGAAGCAACCAACGGCCCCGAGCCAGCCGGGGCCACCCGTGGCCCGGCAAAGCCGACCACGGGCAAACGAGCAGACAAACCAGCCACAACGACCTCCCAGCGCAATGCGCCAAAACCAAAGCGAGCGCAACACACGCCCACGGCGACCAGCAAAGCAGAGGGGACGCTAATCGCTGGCCCAACGCAGCAACCGATAATAGCGAGCAGCCAACAGTGGGCGGCTAGCTGGTCAGGAAGCGGGCGAGGTGGAGACGGGGCGCGCAGTGGCCTGCCACTAAAACGATGGGGGCGTGAGCCCACGACCAGGGCGGACCCGTCCCCGGGCAGGTGGGCAAGGCCCCCGGCGGGCAAATCAAATAGAGCGCGCCACAGGCGCAACCTTAGGGCTGGGACGAACGAGCCCGGCAGTATGGGCTGGAGCGCCCCAGCCGCAGCCCGCCGGGGCTTGGCTTGGCCTTGCGCAGCTGCCCGGGGCTGCTAGACTGGGAAGACGTGTGTGTGTGGTGGAGGAAAGCCGAACAGCAACCCCAGGAGTGGCCTCGGCGGGCAACGCCCGCACAAAGAAGGGCCACCCCTGGCAGGGTGCCGGCGACCCAAGTTCCAAACAATGCCTGGGGGGGGGTGGTGGGGGAGCCTGGCTGCGGTGGCCCGGGGGCGAGCCAGGCGCTCCCCGCCAATCCCTGCGGGAGCCCCACCCGGCGGGTTGGGGTGAGGGCGAGAGCAGGCGTGTAAGCCACGTTGCCAAAATGCGTAGGGCGGACTACGTTATTTGTAGGATGTGAGTTGCGCCACACTTTGGTAGGCTGGAGATCCTCGTTGGCTTCCTCGTGGATAGGTATGGGCTGGGCAGAACACAAGATTGCTCAGCCGCGGTTGGCTAGGGGAAAAGGGCGTACCTTCTGCTTGGCGAGGCGAAGTACGCCCTTTTCGCGTGGAGAGTGCCAAAATGACGGATGCGTACTTTGTCCCGCTGTGCTACAGAAGTGATAGAGGGTCATGGCGAGGGTGACGGGTCACCTCAAGGTCACCGAAAGGTCACCTGGTTTTTGGATGAGCAGAGCACAACGAGCGAGCGGGCAGTATCAACCAGCGTGGCTGACGAGCGAGGTGAATGAGGCCTTGGCGGCCATCTCGGGTGAGCATGTGGCCAAGAAGGAGACCACCGTATTGCGTTTGGCCGAAGCCACGGCCACGGGCGGCAGTTGGAGCGGCGTCTTTGCCCGTCCAGATACCTGTGCCAAACGCGTTTGGTATGGCACGGCTGCGCGACCTGGCTGGCAACACGATCCAGCAGTCGTCCGAGCGTTGGCCGTGGCAACCGCGCAAGCCCGCTGGTGGGTGCGAGTGAAGCGCGGCGCGGCGGTGCAGGCTGCCTTGGATACACTGGTGGATGGCAGTGAGGTGGCTGCGCAACAACTGGTCAATCTGGCCAGATACGGGCAGCTGCTCTTTGTGGATGAGACGGGCAGCACACGGATTGTAGCGGCAGAGGTGCGGGAAGTGTTGGTGGCTGCAAAGGATATTCTGGACCGGGTGAGTGAGTTGACCGCGGCCAAGGGACAAGCCAATGTGGGCGTGACCAGTGACCAGATGGCCTTGTTGCTGCAGCAGGCCCAGCAGCGAGCGCGAACGCTGGAGGAGGAGGCGGTGCAGGCGTGGACGGCGTAAAGCATAAAAACGCTTGGAAACCGCAGATTTCACAGATTAACCCAGATTTCTTATTTTCTATCTGTGAAATCTGCGCAATCTGGGGATGAGATTTCTCCGTGCGGGTTTGGGGTGATGGATGATAGGGATTGAGCCACGACAAATGAATGCCCCTGTGGACGAGTTGACGCAAGCCACGGAGTGGGCGCTGTGCGCGGCGTCACCGCTCTATTTTCTGGCGGCGTATGGCTGGCTGTTTAATGCGACCGAGCAGCGCTGGCGGGTGTTTGCCTTGTGGCCAGCGCAGGCGTGGATGCTGGTGCAGTTGCAGCGCGAGCGGCAAGCGGTGGTGCTGAAGGCGCGCCAACTGGGCTTAACCTGGTTGATCTTGGGCTATGCACTGTGGTTGATGCTGTTCCGGCCAGCAGCGACGATTGGCATTTTTAGCCGCACGGAGGAGGATGCGATTGAGTTGTTGGACTTTCGCCTCAAGGGCATGTATGCCCGGCTGCCCGCTTTTCTGCGTTGTCGATCCGAGCTGATCAACAACATGAGCCGTTGGGTGTTGAGTAACGGGTCGGTGGCCATGGCTTTTCCGACCACCGGCGGGCGACAATATACTTTCAGCTTTATTCTGGTGGATGAGGCCGACCATCAACCCGACTTGCCAGGGTTGTTGCTGGCCACGACGCCGACGATTGATGCAGGCGGGTCGATGGTGTTGCTTTCGAGCATCAACAAACGCAAACCCTTGAGTCAGTTTAAGCAGATCTACCGGGCCGCGCGGCAAGGGCACAACAGTTGGTTCCCGGTCTTTTTGCCCTGGCACGCCCGCCCAGAGCGAACAGTAGCCTGGTACACCGAGCGCCGAGCGGACACGCTGGCGCGCACCGGTGCGCTCGATGACTTGCAGCAGGAGTACCCAGCGACCGAACAAGAGGCGTTGGCCCCGCTGAGTTTGGACAAACGGATTCCGAGTGTATGGCTGGCGGCGTGTTATCAGCAATCCAAAGTGCAGAGTCTTGCGTCCGGAGTCGTAGGGCAGGGACAACCGGCGATCCCACAGATGGAAGTGTACCAAGCGCCACAACCAGGGCGGGTCTATGTGCTGGGCGTGGATCCAGCTGAGGGCAATCCGACGAGTGATGCGAGTGCGCTGGTAGTGCTGGATGTGGAGACGGGCGAGGAGTGTGCAGCGTTGGCGGGTCAATTGCAACCGGCGACGCTGGCCGGTCATGCGGGCATGATCTCGGACTGGTACAATGGGGCGGGGATCCTGGTGGAGCGCAACAATCATGGGCACGCGGTGCTCTTGGGGTTGGCACAGGAACCACGCTGGCGGGGACGGATCTTACGCGGACGCGACAAACGCCCCGGCTGGCAGAGTAGCAGCTTGGGCAAGACCATGCTGTATGACAGCCTGGCCGAGGCGTGCCGCGATGCCAAAATTCTGTTGCACAGTTTGGCGACTTATGAGCAGGTGGCGAGCATTGAAGGCACGAGTCTGCGGGCACCCGAAGGCCAACCCGACGACCGCGCAGATGCGTTGGCGTTGGCGAATCTGGCGCGGGGGCTGGGAGCGCGTGAGGTGAGTGCGGGCGGGTATTGAGTTAACAGCAGTCCGGAGTCCATAGTCCGGAGTCCATAGTCCTGGGTCGAGTAACTTGTTGTTGACTTTGGACTGCTGTTGACTCCGGACTGTTGTTGACTCGTAACTATTGACATCTAGGTAAATATTTCATACTGGTGACGATTTGTGGTAGAAAAG
>CAZIRP010000078.1:0-28007 GCA_964541665.1 uncultured Caldilineaceae bacterium
CACAGATTTTTGGTTTGTCGTCTGGAGAATCTGCGCAAATCTGCGGTTAGTTCCTGAAATCCTGAAAGCGTTTTGGGATTTTACCTGTCCAGTAGTTAGACACTCTTCGTAGCCCATGTTACAATTTGTCCTGGCAAGTGGTCAGACCATTTTGCCGACTCCTTGCTCTTATAAAGTCCAATCATTTTTTGAGGTTCGTATGCGGACTGGGACAATTGCCCGGTCTGAAATCTTTTTCTGTCGTACAGTTTTTTACTGCATTTTCCTGGAGTTAACCCATTGAGGAGGAAAGAGATGAACCCCATAGGCTCTCCCTTGAGTCGCCGCCACTTTTTAACGTTGGTCGGCAGTATGGCTGGCGCGGCTGCCCTGGCCGCCTGCGCAGCGCCCGGCGCGGCCCCGGAAGGTGGATCCGCCGCAGCACCAGCCGCGGCTGGCCGTGAATTGGTCTTCTGGGGCCACGATCAGCACCCGATCGATCTGGCCGCCGAAGGCTTTGTCGAATTGCACCCCGATATCACCTGGGTCTCACCGCACCCCGCGGACCGCGGTGAGAAGATTACCGCCACCATGGCTGCTGGCAGCGGCGCGCCCGATCTCTACTGGGCCGAGGCCGGTGAGGCGCAGGATTGGGGCTGCAACGTGCTGCTCACCGATCTGACCGACTACCTGCAACCGGTGATCAACGACTATCACCCCGCCAAAGTGGCCGAAACCTTTGTCGCCAAAACGGGCCGCCATGTCGGCTGGCCGGGCGATATCAGCGTGAGTGGCTGGTATTATCGCGAAGATAAGCTGGCTGAAGCTGGCTATGCCGATTTGGATGTCGACAGCCTGACCTGGCCGGACTTCTTCGCCCTGGCCGCTGATCTCAAAGAGCAGGGCCTCTATACCTTCTGCTTCCCGGCGGATGGCTGGTCGGCGCTCTTCTATTTTGCCTTGCATCAGTACGGTGGCACGGCGATCTCGCAGGACGGGCAGACCCTGACTGTTGGCGACGAAAAGGGCATAGCCGCGATGCAATTGGTCAAAAACCTGTGGGATTCAGGTGGCGGCCTGGATGTTGGTTGGTGGAGCCCGCCCTATTGGGCAGCACTCAAGGAAGGCACGCTCGTGGCCGACTTTGCAGCTGCCTGGGCCAAAGGCTTCTGGGAAGCCAATCTGCAGGATTCCGACGATGATAGCGCATTCGGCAACTGGCGGATCGCCCCCCTGCCCGGTGGTGATGGCATCGAATATCGCACCGGCATCTGGGGTGGCGCGCAATTGGTCAACCCGGCTTCCTCGCCCAACACCGAAGATGCGATCACCTTTATGGAATATGCGCTGGGCACCGTCGATGGCGCTGCCCGCTGCGGTGCGTGGGGCATCATTCCCTCTTACCGCCCTTATCTGGAATCGGAGGAATTTTTGACCCAGACTTCACCAGTCTTTGGCGATTGGGAATTCTGCCGCTTCTGGGCCGCTCAAGAGCAGGAACTCTCGCCCAACTACTTCCGACCGGCTGGCTGGTCCGCGGTGGATCCGATTGTCGGGCGCGAGATGGTGCCGATTCTCACCGGAGAATACAGCGTGGAAGATGGCATGGCGCGCATCGTGGAAATTGCCACGATCGACTTTGAGCGTACCCGCTGCGTCTAATCTCACCGCTGCTGACTGCGCCCACTCTCTTCACGCTCCCGGCTGTTGAAGCAGGAACGGAGTGTAGTGTGAAGAGAGTGGTGCCAACCAGCAGCTTAACGATTCTACGGAGAATTTTGGATGGCTCAGGCTACAGCACTTAGCTCCCCCCGCCCCACCGAACGCAAACGCTCACTCTGGTCCGAGATCGCCCGGCATTGGATGGATTACCTATTCATTGCCCCATTTTTTCTCTCGTTCGCGGTCTTTAGTCTCTACCCACTGCTGTGGGCCTTCCAACTGAGCTTTAGTCGGTGGCGTGGCTTTGGCCCAATGACCTTTGTCGGCCTGGAAAATTACCAGGTCATGCTCAAAGATCCCTACATTGTGCAGGCACTGGTCAATACGCTGCAATTTGCCTATATCCTGCTGCCCACAGGGATCGGCCTGGCGATCATCCTGGCCGTCTTTCTGAACATCAAAGATCTGGTTGGCCGGGGCGTCTTTCGCCTCATCTATTTCTTGCCGTACATCACTTCAACTGTGATCGTGGCGATTGTCTTTACCCAATTGTTTGACGACGAGATGGGTTGGATCAACAGCGGGCTGACGTTTCTGGGCATGGAGCCGGTGCGCTGGCTGCGTGGCGATGGCTGGGCCGCCAAATGGGTGGTGATCATGCTCACGCACTGGGGCGGCATTGGGTACAATGTGCTGCTCTTCCTGGGGGGCCTGCAATCGATCGAAGCTGAACTCTACGAAGCTGCCCGCATCGACGGGGCCACTGAGTGGCAACTCTTCTGGAATATCACCCTGCCGCTGCTGCGCCCGATCATCTTCTTCCTGACGGTGATCGCCACTATCGGGTTGATGAATATGTTCAACCAGCCCTTTATGCTCACGGGCGGCGGGCCTCGTGGCGAAACAACCACCCTGATGTTGCGCCTCTACGATCTGGGCATCGGGGGACAACGCTATGGCGATGCCTCGGCTTTTGGCTTTTTGATCGGCATCCTGGTCGTGGTGATTTCAGTCATTCAGATTCGTATCCTGCGCCAGCGTGATGCGTAATCGGAGAGCGAGCAAAGAAAAGGCATGACAGCAACCACCTATCGACCCAACCGTACTCTTCCGCAGATTGGCCGCCTATTGCTACGCGGGCTGCTCTATCTCTTGTTGATCTTCTTTGCGATCATCTTCCTGTTTCCATTTTACGATATGTTTATCGGCTCGTTTATGAGCGATACCGCACTCTTTAGCCGCAATCCCCAATTCTGGCCGCGCGATGGCTTTGACACCACCTCCTATGTGCGGCTCTTTCAAGAACTGGGCTTTGGGCGGCCCCTCTTTAACAGCTTTTACATGGCGACCGTGCGCACGCTGGGGGTGCTCTTCTTCTCTGCATTGGCTGGTTTTGCCTTTGCCAAACGCCGCTTTCCTGGGCGAGACCAGCTCTTTTATACCATGCTCGGCACCATGATGCTCCCCGGCCAGATCACCATCATCCCCTGGTATTTGCTGATGGTGCAGAAATTCCACTGGAATGACACCTATTGGCCCTTTTGGCTGCCAGCCTGGGCCTCTGCCTTTGGGATTTTCTGGATGCGTCAATATATCGCCAGCACCATCCCCGATGAGATGCTCGAAGCCGCGGCGATCGATGGCTCTTCGGTCTTTGGCTCGTTTATGCGGATTGTCTTGCCGTTGATCGTGCCCGGTATGGCCGTGCTGGGGATCTTGGATTTTGTGCAGGGTTTTAATGATTTTCTCGGCCCGTTGTTGATCCTTTCCAGCCCCGACAAGATCACTGCCCCGTTGGCGTTGGCCAACTTCAAGGGCACGACGATCATTGCCCCGCGCTATTCGTTGATGTTCGCGGGTAGCACGTTGGCGACATTGCCATTGCTGGTCATCTTCTTCGCCTTCCAGCGCCAGTTGATCAGTGGGATTATGTCTGGCGCGGTCAAGGGGTAATTGATGCGTCCGAACGAGCCGCAGCGCACGCGGAATTTGCGCTGGGAAGCCTGTTACAATGTGCGCGACCTCGGGGGGCTGCCCACAAACGATGGGGGCGAAACGCGCTGGGGCTCGATCATCCGCGCCGATATTCTGGGCCGGTTGACCCCGGCAGGTCGCCAGGCCTTGCTCGATTACGGCGTCGGCACAGTGATCGATCTGCGCTCACCAGAGCAGGTGGCCGAAGAGCCGTCGGCCTTTCCCCGCCCGAATGCAATTGGTGACCCCAGCTACCTAAATCTGCCCCTCGAAGAATATTATCCCCACGTCAGCGCGCTGATCAGCCAGGCCAAGACCCGGGCCGAAGTTTATTGCATCACAGTGGATCACTATCCGGCGAATATCGCTCGGGTGATGCAGACCATTGCCACAGCGGGTTCAGGCGCGATCGTGCTGCATTGTCATGCGGGCAAGGACCGCACCGGTGTGGTCGCGGGTTTGTTGCTCGACCTGGCCGGTGTGCCTGCCGAGCAGATCGCGGCTGATTATGCCGAGAGCCAAACGTGTTTGTGGCCGCTGTACGAGGAGCTTGTTGCCAAAGCTGGCGGCGAAGACAAGGCCGATTTTTGGCTAAAACCGACCGCAACACCCGACATGATGTTTGTGTTTTTGGCACATCTACAATACAACTATGGTGGCGCTGCCGGTTATCTGCAATGGGCAGGACTGGCCGAAACCGAAATCGCGCAGGTTCGTCAACGTCTCCGCTAGCGAGTTCCCTGGGACTTTCGCTGGTGTCTATCTTATCGGGAAACAGCCAGGCAGGGAGAACCCGGTAGACAAGTGAAACTTGCCTGGCTGGGACCTTTGTCTGCAAGATTCAAGCAAAGCAAAACGAGGAGATTATGAAGTTACTTACTTACAAAGTTGGTGATGGCGCCCCGCAACTGGGCGTGCTGGCTGGCGAACAGGTGATCAATCTGGCCGAGGCATCGGGTGGCAAGCTGCCCGGCGACATGCGCAGCTTTCTGGAAGCAGGAGACGCGGCCCTGGAGAGCGCACGCCAATTGGCAATCAGCTCGGCTGCGCTGGCCGCCAGCGTTCCGCTGAGCGATGTCACGGTCCTGGCCCCAATCTCGAACCCGCAGAAGGTCATAGCCATTGGTCTCAACTATATGGATCACATCCGCGAGACCAACAGCAAGGTGCCATCGATCCCGATCATGTTCACCAAGTTCACCTCGTCGATCATCGGCCCCAACGAGACCATCCGCTGGGATCCCAACGAGACGGCCAAGGTGGACTGGGAATGCGAACTGGGTGTAGTGATCGGCAAGAAGGCCTATCGTGTGGCCGAGGAAGATGCTTTCGAGTACATCGCTGGCTATGTCAATGCCAACGACGTGAGCGCCCGCGACCTCCAGAGCGAGCGCGGGGATCAATGGATCCGCGGCAAGTCGCTCGACACCTTCTGCCCGCTTGGCCCCTACATCGTCACCAAAGATGAAATCGCCGACCCGCACAATTTGTGGATCCGCACCATTGTCAATGGCGAGACGATGCAGGATTCCAACACCAAGGAATTGCTCTACAAGATCCCGCACCTGATCGCTTATCTGAGCCGGGCGTTCACCCTGCAACCCGGCGATGTGATCGTCACCGGGACACCTCCGGGCGTGGGCATGGGCAAGAAGCCAAATCCCATCTGGTTGAAAGATGGCGACATCGTCACGGTCGAGATCGAAGGGTTGGGCACATTGACCAACCCCTGCAAAGAAGACAAGTAAAACGATGGCTACAGGATTCGGCCAAACATGCTGTTTCCCGGATCCTGTAGCTCGAATTCTGGAAGCTAACTATGAGCAACGAAACCTTTCTCGTTACGGGGGCCATGGGGTGCATCGGGGCCTGGGCGCTACGCAATCTGGTGCAGGATGGGGCCACGGTCATTGCCAGCGATCTGGCAACTGAACCCAAGCGCCCGCGCCAAGTTTTGAGCGCCGACGAATTGGCGCAGGTCAAATTCCTCCGGCTCGATGTGACCGATCTCAAAGCGGTCCGCGCCGCGGTGGAAGAGAATGGCGTCACCCATATTGTGCATCTGGCTGGTTTGCAAGTGCCTTTCTGCAAGGCCGATCCGTCGCTGGGCGCGCAAGTCAATGTGGTTGGCACGGTCAATATTTTCGAGGCTGCTCGCCACAATTGGGGGCAAGTCAAGGGCCTTTCCTACGCCAGCTCAATGGCCGTACTCGGCCCGGCAGAAGAATATCCCGAAGGGCCGGTCGGGGATGATGTGCGTTTGCTGCCCACCACACTCTATGGCGTCTACAAAGCCGCCAACGAAGGCACGGCCCGCATCTACTGGCAGGATTGGCAGATCGGCAGCGTGGGCTTGCGCCCCTATATTGTCTATGGCGCGGGCCGCGACCAGGGCATGACCAGCGACATTGCCAAGGCGATCTTAGCCGCGGCCGCGGGACGCCCTTTCCACATTCGCTTCGACGGGCCGGTGGGCTTGCAACACGCCAACGATGTGGCCAAGATGTTTATTGGCGCGGCGCGGGCCAGCCACGCTGGGGCGGCGACCTGCACCTTGCGCAATGATATTGTCGAGGTGTCTGACTTCGTCAACCTGCTCAAGGCCGAAGTGCCGGATGCGCAGATCACCTACGCCACCGGGCAGCCCCTGGCCCTGCCCTGGAATCTCGACGATGGCGGGCTGCGCGACATTCTCGGGGGGATGCCCTGGACGCCCCTGCAGGATGCGATCCGCAGCGATGTGGCCCATTTCCGCCGCTTGCTGGCCGCGGATCTGATCGACCTCAAACAATTGGAACAGTAATTCGACGATGGACGGCAGGCGAGCGACGATTGTTGTTGGCTCCCGTCCACCGTCAGACCCTGGAAGCAGACGATGACCGCAATACAAGCCGTTGCACTCGGCAAAAATCCGCTGCAAGTGACCAATTTTGGTTTGGGCTGTGCGCCGTTAGCCAATCTCTATAATGGAGTGCTCGAAACCGACGCCATTGCCACCGTGCAAGCGGCCTACGAACAGGGCGTTCGTCTCTTCGATACCGCGCCTCTCTACGGGGCAGGCATCAGCGAGGAGCGCGTCGGTAAAGCGTTACATGGGTTGCCTCGCGACAGTTTTGTCCTCTCCACCAAAGTGGGGCGTTTGATTGTCCCTGGTCAGTCCCAATTGAGCTTCGACTACTCGCGTGATGGTATTTTGCGTAGTCTGGAAAGCAGCCTCAACCGGTTGCAGATGGATTATGTGGACATCCTGCACATTCATGATCCCGACGATCATACGCACGAGGCGCTCGAAACGGCCTTCCCCACGCTGGCCGAGTTGCGCAGCCAAGGGGTGATCAAGGCAATTGGCGCGGGCATGAATCAATGGCAGGTGCTCGAACATTTTGCTCGGAACGCTGATTTCGATCTCTTCCTGCTGGCTGGGCGCTACACTTTGTTGGAGCAGACCTCGCTCGGGTTCCTCGAACTCTGCCGCGAACGGGGGATTGGCATCTTTTTGGGCGGTGTCTATAACAGCGGGATTCTCGCCACCGGGCCGGTGCCTGGGGCAAAATATCAATATCGCGAAGCCCCGCCGGAGATCATGCAAAAGGCAACCGCAATCCAGGCGGTCTGTCAACAGCATGGCGTGCCATTGCATGTTGCTGCGCTGCACTTTGCGCAGGCCCACCCTGCGGTCACCTCCTTGGTGGTTGGCGGCGTCACCCCGGCTGAAGTGCAAGCCAATCTGCAGGCCCTGGCCACGCCGGTTCCGGCTGCGCTCTGGCAAGATCTGCAAGCGCAAGGGTTGATCGAAGAAGCTGCACCGCTGCCAGCTTGAAGGCTTCGTTAAAAGACAAGGGTAGATGGGCATGACGACCAAAGCTCGTTTTGGCGCGGTCAAAAAGAGTGCACTTTCCGAGGATATTGTGCAGCGTTTGCTGACCTTGATCCGTGAGCGCGAGCTGCACCCTGGCGAAAAGTTGCCGCCAGAGCGCGAACTGGCGGGTCTGATGGGGGTCAGCCGACCGAGCCTGCGCGAGGCCCTGCGCGCGCTGTCGATCATGAATGTGCTGGAAATTCGCCAGGGCGACGGCGCGTATGTCAGCTCACTCGAGCCAAACTTGTTGATGGCCCATCTCGACTTTGTCTTTGCTCTCACTGATTCGACCTTTTTGGAGTTGTTTGAGGCGCGCAAGATCCTGGAGCCGGGCATTGTGGCCATGGCTGCCACACGCATCAACGCGGTAGAATTGGCGCAACTGGAAGCCTGTTATCACCAGTCGCTCGACCATCTGGAGGATCGCGCCAAGTTTGTAGCCGCGGACATCACCCTGCATGATCTGATCGCCCAGGCCGCCAAGAACAGCATCTTAGAGCGGTTTATGGCTGGCCTTCGCCAGTTGGGGCAGGTGAGCCGTCAGCGCACCGTCGAGCGACCTGGGGTGCCGCAACAATCCGTGCAAGACCATCGGGCGATCATTGACGCCCTGCACGAACGAGATCCGCTGGCGGCCAGCCAGGCCATGCGCCGCCATTTGGATCATGTCGAGCGTGAGTTTAAGCATGGGCCGTAACTTATGGAGAAACCAGATAAATGTCGCATAAATCGTAGGTGCGGTTAGAAACCGCACAGGTAGGCTAGGGCCAGAATATGCGGTTAAAAACCGCACCTACTTGCTCGCTATTTGTGCGATCTCTATTTAATTTCTCTATTAGGTTGATAGATAGAAAGGATCGATTGTGGCAACAATTGCCCCATCACACGCTCAAAGCCCCGCTGCTGCCAAGCCACGCCGTGGTTGGCTGGGCAGTCAGCGCGAACGCCAGACCACCATCTCGTTGACGTTGATGGCGCTACCCGGCATTGTCCTGCTGTTTATCTTTGCCTATCTGCCCATGGTCGGGCTGGTGATCGCATTTAAGGATTACCGCTTTGCAGATGGGATTCTAGGGAGTGCCTGGGTGGGCTTTGAGAATTTTCGCTTTCTCTTCGGGGCAGATACCGCCTTACGCGCCACGCGCAATACCTTGCTGATGAACGCCCTCTTTATCGCCACCAGCACGATTGGCTCGTTGGGGATCGCGCTGTTGATGAACGAGATTTACACGAGTTGGACGAGTAAGTACTACCAGACGCTGCTCTTCTTTCCCCATTTCATCTCGTGGATCATTGTCAGCTACTTTGTGTTTGGCTTTCTCAACGGGGATACGGGCATCGTCAATCAATGGCTGGCGACGCTCGGGTTCGAACCAATTAATTGGTATCGCGAGGCCAAATATTGGCCGAGTATCCTCACGGCCACCAATCTCTGGAATGGGGTAGGGTTTGGCAGTATTGTCTATCTGGCGGGCATCCTGGGGATCGATCCATCCTATTTTGAAGCGGCCAAAATGGATGGGGCGAACAAGTGGCAGCAGATCCGCTATATTACGTTGCCGCTCCTGTTGCCACTGGTGTTGATCCTCGTCTTGTTGGCGATTGGGCGCATCTTCAATGCCGATTTTGGCCTGTTCTACTTTGTGCCGCGCAATACGCCACAACTCTACAGCACCACCGATGTGATCGACACCTTTGTCTATCGCTCGCTGGTCCAGTTGGGCGACATCAGCATGGCTGCCGCGGCTGGTTTTTATCAATCGATCGTGGGGTTGGTTTTGGTGGTGGTCGCTAACTGGCTCGTCCGTCGCGTCAATCGAGATTATTCATTGTTCTAGGAAATCACATGGCAACAACGTTTTCCCCGTCTCCCGTCGTGCGCACCGATCGCCGCCGCCGCCCGTTGACTGTGGGACGCTTCTTTGTTCACCTGGTGTTGACATTGGTCGGCCTGGCTTGTCTGCTGCCGATGATTCTGGTGATCTCGATTTCGCTTTCAGACGAATTGGTGATCGCTCGTGAGGGCTATCGCTTGTGGCCGGTGGGATTTACCACCTTCGCCTATGAGTACATTCTGCGAGAACCCGGGCAGATGCTGCGCGCCTATGGGGTGACCATTGTTGTGACGACAATGGGCACCATTTTTGGCCTGTTGATCTGCTCGCTCCTGGGCTATGCGCTCTCGCGCCAGGATTATCGGCTGCGCGGCCCGCTCTCGTTTTATGTCTTTTTTACCTTGCTCTTCAATGGCGGCATGGTGCCTTTCTACATCCTGGTCACCCGCTATTTGGACTTGAAAAATGATATTCTGGCGCTGATTCTGCCCTATCTGGTCACCGCGTGGTATGTGTTGATCCTGCGGACCTCGTTTGCCCAGTTGCCAGGCGATTTGCTCGATGCTGCGCGCATCGATGGCGCGGGCGAATGGCGCGTCTTTTTTCAGATTGTGCTGCCGCTCTCGAAGCCAGTGTTGGCGACGATTGGCCTCTTTTTCATTCTGCGCTACTGGAATGATTGGTTCCTGGCCCTTCTGTTTATCGACACCGCTTCGCTCTATCCGCTGCAATATCTGCTCTATGTGCTGATGCAAAATATTAACTTTTTGGCCTCCAATCCACAGACAACCGGCATTCCCATTCCAACCCAATCGGCGCGGATGGCCATGGCGGTTCTGGCCTTTGGGCCTGCGCTCTTTTCTTTCTTGTTGCTGCAAAAATACTTTGTGCGTGGCATCACGATTGGTGGGCTAAAGGGGTAATATTTGACGTAGACGACTGACGATAGCCGGTAGGAAGATCGTTGGTGTTTTCCATTCTGTCAAATCTCGTCTCCCTGTTAAACTGGACCTTGTTTACCTGTTTATCTGTTTACCATCCTTGTTTCCGAGTTGCATTGTTAACCCTAAGGAGAGTACAAACATGAATGTGAGCCCCTTGCGCGCGGTAGCGAATCTGCTGCTGCTCGCGGCTTTGTTGGTCGGCTGTGCCGCTCCGGCTGCCGCCCCAGGCGGAGAGAGTGCGGCCCAACCCGCGCCCGATCTGGTCCCGGTCACCTATACCTATGCCAGCCGCGGCGTGCCGGTTGATCTGCAAGCCGTGCAAGATGCGCTGAATGTGATCCTCAACGAGCGCATCGGTGTGCAACTGACGCTGGAGCCAATCGACTTTGCCACCTATAACGACAAAATGCAGTTGCGTTTGGCGGCTGGCGAAGCGTGTGACATCATCTTCACCGCGCCATGGACCAATAGCTACACCAACAATGTGGCGAATGGTGCGCTCCTGCCGCTGGATGATCTGCTCAAAGAAGACGCGCCCGGCCTCTGGGCGAGTATGCCGCCAGGCACCTGGGAAGCCGCCCGCATCAACGGCAGCATCTACGGGGTGATCAACCAGCAGATCTTCCCCAAGCCGTGGGGTGTGCATGTCCGCACCGATTTGCTGGAGAAATATGGCTTCAGCCTGGATGGTGTTGAGCGCTGGGAAGATATGGAGCCCTTCCTCGAAGCGGTTCATGAGGGCGAAGGTATCACGCCGATCCTCACTGCCTCGCCGGGTGATTCCTTCTGGCGCTCTACCTATTATGGCTACGACCCGCTGGATGATGGCATCGGTTTTATCGGGGTGAAATATGATGACGAGACGCTCACCGTGGTGAACCTCTTCGAGACCCCGGAATTCCGTGAGGCCGCCAACCTGACCAAAAAATGGGTCGATGCTGGGTATATATCGTCCAACCCCCCAACCGATGACGAAGCCCGCGCTAATTTCCGCGCCGGTCTCTATGCCATGGGCTATCACGTCGAGAAGCCGGGTAATGATGTGGAAGCTCAAACCGCGTTTGGCTTTGAGTTCGAGAGCAAGAATCTCACCGATCCTCTGATCCTCGACACCGCAGGCGTGATCGCCACCCTGAATGGCATCTGCGCGACGTCGCAGCATCCCATCGAATCCATGCGCGTGCTGGAATTGCTGAATACCGATGTCGAGGTTTACAATCTGCTCTCGCGCGGCATTGAAGGCGTCCACTGGGTGTGGGAAGACGAAGCCAATTTGGTGATTGGTTACCCCGAAGGTGTGACCGCGGAAACCAGCAACTACGATCCCAACACCGACTGGATGTTTGGCAACCAGTTCAACGCCTATTACCGCGATCCAAAACAGGTGGGCGCGTGGGAACGCACAAAAGAGATGAACGACACCGCCACGCCTTCGGTTGCCCTGGGCTTTGTGGTGGATCGTGAGCCGATCTCCACCGAGATTGCCCAAATCTCGGCGCTGTTGGAAGAGTTGGGTGACCCCATTGCCAATGGCTTTGTGGCATACGACGAAGCCGCGCCAGCGATGATCGAACGCTTGAATGCTGCGGGTGCCCAGACGATCATTGATGAAGTGCAACGTCAGCTCAATGCCTGGGATGCAAGCAACGCTCCTGTGAAGTAGGGTTTAGACAATAACTGAGGGACGGTGGCAGCAACAGCGATCGTCCACCGTCCCTCGTCTACTGTCCCTCGTCTACCGTCTGCTTCACAAGCGCAATCCGCTCCGCGGCCAGCGCACAATATTCTGGGGAAATGTCGAAGCCAACATAATGGCGCTGGTTCTGCCGTGCGGCCA
This sequence comes from uncultured Caldilineaceae bacterium, assembly GCA_964541665.1. Taxonomy (GTDB): domain Bacteria; phylum Chloroflexota; class Anaerolineae; order Caldilineales; family Caldilineaceae; genus CFX5. Next base: position 12,091 of record CAZIRP010000078.1, read on the forward strand.
CCGCTGTACTCCCCGACCCCAAAAAGGGATCCAACACCACATCATCCACATAGGAATAGAGGCGAATCACCCGCTCAGCCAGGGCCACGGGAAAAGGCGCAGGGTGACCGACGCGCCGCGCCGACTCTGGCGGGATCTCCCAGATCGACAAAGTGGCGGCCATAAATTCGTCGCGGCCAATGTCCGACTGGCCCCGATCGGGCCGCGAATAGCCCGCTTTGGCAAAGACCAGCAAATATTCATGAATGTCGCGCAGCCGCGGGGCTTTGGCGCTCTGCCAGCTGCCCCAGGCACAATTGCCGCTGGCTCCCCTGGCCTTCTGCCAGATGATCTCGCCCATGGGCAGGAATCCAACGGCCATGTGCTCCTGGTAAAAGTGCATGTGCAGCGGAATGTAGGGTTTGCGCCCCAAATTGGCAATGTTGATTACGTAGCGCCCGCCAGGCAGCAAGACGCGGTGAACTTCGCTCGCCACCTGTCGGATCAAAGCCAGGTAATCGGCCAGGCTGATGTCTGCATCGTAATCTTTGCCCACGTTGTAGGGTGGTGAGGTAAAGGCCAGCGCCACGCTCGCATCCGGGATCATCGACATGGCCGTGGATGATTGGCAATAGATGCGGTCGGCCCATTCGCTGAGCGGGGCCGGGGCCACCGTCGCGGCGCTGTCCGCATCTTCGAGCGACGGCTGCCTTTGCGCATTATCGTAGAGATTGCGGTCGTAAAAGCTGGACGAATCGTGCGATTCGCGTTTACCAACGCCAAATGCGGTGGTCGCGGTCGCTTTGGCCTTTTTCATGGCGCTCCCTGTGGTACCACGTCGAATTCGCCCAACAATACATCCTGCCCAGCAGGAGTTTCGACCGCCACGCCGTCCGTCGGGCTGTAGAGGCGGAGCGTGATCTGATAGCGGCCCGCGGGCAGATCACGCGGCAACAGAAACGCCCGCTGATCCGCGGTGATGGTGCCCACCGGCCACGTGGTCGTAGGCATAAACCAGTTCTGTGGCCCATAATCTTGCGATTGGATCAGCGAACCATTGAGATCGATCAGGCGCACGCTGAACTTATAGTCTGGCGCGGGCTCATGAGCCTGCCAGCGCGTCGTCACCGTGATCAGATCGCCCGACTGGGCCGGATTGGGTGCCAGCGCAGCCTGCTCCAGGGTGAGGGCTGGGCCAAATGGAATTGCCAGCGGCTGCCACTGTTGCGGCGAAGCGACAGCCGGCAAGCCATACAACGTCACCCGGATGCCATTATAGGCCGTTGGCGGTGTGGTCCAGCCCTGGGTCGCTAACCAGAATTGGATGGGGCCCGGCTCGTGAAAATAGAGCACCTCCCACGCCCGCCGCGCACCCGCGGTGAGCGCCTGCAAGGTCTCGTCTATTGTAGCAAATTCGGTGTTCTCCAGGAAACGCAGATCATGCACGGGGAGCTCACCTCGATAATAATGCAGAAATACCAGTTCCGGGTTCGGCCCATCCACCAGGATCACATCTCCCGGTTGGGCCCAATCGGCGATGGCATAAGCCGCGGTGCGGAAGTCGGGCTTTTGCCAGGCTGGATCATGATATTGCTGCGCAATCGCGAGGCTGCTCGCACTGATCAACAGGGCAAGCGGGGCCAGGGCCAGCCACGCAACGCGCCGTTCCCAGCGCAATGCCCCAGCCGCCAGCAAGAGCAGCGGCGCGGTGATGAAAAGGGTGTAACGCTCGTGCGTATCCGGTTGACGCAGGGCCAGCAGAAACACAGTCAGCCACGGCATCACCACCAGGCTGAGCAAAAAGATCGTCGCCCACCGCTGCCGCCGCCACCAGAGGAACACACCAATCACCAGGCACAGGAGATAGAACCAGGTGATCGGCGTCTGCCAGGGCTGCGGCAGCGCCTCGCCCGCGGTATAGGCATTCAGAAAGCGCCAGGGGATCTGCCAGGGATCGATCGGTTCGCGCCAGCCGCTAAAGCCAAAGATGCCCAATGCACGCGGCAGCCAGGGCAAAAAGAGCAGCAACGTGACAAAGCCCGCCGCGATCCAGCGCAAGGTTGTGCGCCACTCGCGCTGGACAATTGCCCAGCCAGCCACAAAGAGTGTATGGGCCAATGGCACCAAAAAGCCATAATAATGCAGATAGACGGTCAGGGTGGTGGACAAAACATAGCCAGCCCAACTGCCCCAGCCCCGTTTACCCATCAGCAGATGCCAGAGGCTCCAACTGGAGACAAGCGTGCTGGCCACCAGCCAACTGTAGGTGCGCCCTTCCTGCCCATACCAATGTTGCAGCGGATTGGCGACGAGCAGGGCCGCGGCGATCAACCCGGCGCGGCGGTCGCCCAGATCCGCGCCCAGCCGGTAGAGCAAGGCAACGGTCAGAACGCTGGGCCAAAGCGAGAAAAAGCGCAGCGCAAAATCACTCTCGCCCGCGGCTTGCAGCCAGAAATGCAGCAAGACAAAATAGCCCGGCAACTGTTCGACCGGCATCTCGGCCAACAGTTGAGACAAGGGCTGCTCGCTGCGCAGCAAGCTGATACCTTCGTCGCTCCACAGGCTATGAAATTCCAGCCGATAGGCGCGCACACCAAACGCGATGACGAGCAACCCAAGCATCAACCAGCGCGCCCAGCGAGTTTGAGGGATGCTCATGGCGTAACCGTCAGCGTGATGAGGGGAATGCGATCGTCGGGCAGGCGCTCTTCGTTTTGGGTCAGGGGCAGGCGCACTGCGTCGGCATCTGCATCATAAAAACCATGGTACAAGGTATAGGTGCCCGGCGTTGTCGTGAGTGGCAACGTCAACTGGATTGGGTCGGCGATCACTTCCTCGGGCAGCCAACTCCACGTTGGGTTGACCCCTTCTTGCGGCAGACCATCGTGTTGGGCCGCCATGCCCCGCTCCGCATCGTAAAAATGCAGGAAACGTGTGTAATCGATGGCAGTTGCCTGGTCACTGCGATAATAGAGCGTGGTGGTGAAATGCTCCCCCGCGCGGATTGTCTGCGTGGGGATGCTCAAATCATAGCCGAGCAAGGTGCCGATGTCGCCAAGCTGGACCGCCAATTCATGGGCTGGCCGGGCAGTGACCGAGTTGAGCACTTTGATCGGCGGCAGACGGTATTCATATTCGGCAGGGCTATCCACCCCGGTCTCGTCCGTTGTAAAAAATGGCAGCCGTTGCATGGTGGCAAAATTGTACATCCCGGCCGCGGGCCAATAGATGCCACTGGGCGCGTCCGCGGGAATGCGCAGCAGATAGGTGTCGGTCTGGGGGCGATAGGTGTCCCACAGCAGAGGCGGATGGAAAAATGGCCCGGGGAGCTGATCTTCTTGTACCAGCGGCCAGCCATGCAGATCCACCAGATGGACAAACCCATGGTAGTTTCGCTGAATCGGGCGGAGTGCTTGCCAATAGAGCCGATAGCGCAAATAGTCTCCCGGGCGGACGACAGTCTGCTTAGCTGAAGTGGCGTTGAGCAGGCGCTTGCCACGCTCCAGATCAAAGCCGACCAACTGCACGCGTTGCCCCACCTGGGCATCCACCCGATGGCGCGGTTGCTGAACGGGGAAAGCTGGCTGGGTGATGGTCACTTGTCCAAGCCAACTGGCGGGCGCAGCAAGATCGGCAAGGTCTTCGCCAATCGTTACCCCCAATCGATAGTCGCCCGCGGGCAAGTCTGGCGGCAGCGGCAGGCGATAGGCATCATCCACCAAAGTGCCTGCTGGGAAATTGCTGGCCCGGTAACTGTTAAAATAGGGATAGACCGTGCTCTCAACCAGCGTTTCCCCAGCTTGATTTTGCAATTGCCAACGCAATTGCACGGCTTCGGGCGGCGAGGCAGTGATCTGCCAGTGGGGATAGAGATAGAGGCCATCCTTGGCCATTTGGGTGCGATACCCCACCATCTCGAGCCCGGAGGCTGCAATCGGCTCGCTGGGGGTGGTGAGTGGCTGCGGCGCTGGTTGGTAAAAACCGGCCAGCAAGCTCAGAGCCAGCAGCGCGATGGGTGCCAGCAACCACCACCGGGCGCGTCCTCGCCCCCAGCCCACAGCGATCAATACCAGCAAGCTGATCAAGGTGATGCCGCCACTCCAGTGCTGCAGCGCGGTGCCCTGCCAGCGCAATTGTAAGGTGTGCGTGCCTGCCGGGAGATCCGCGGTCAACAGGCCGAGATTGGTGCTGGGATAGGTGGCCAACTCTGTTTGTCCATCGAGCAGCAGTTGCCAGCCGGGGAAATAATATTGCTGAAAGCGCAAACTGACGGGCCGCGCCGTGGTGATCTGGGCTTCGAGCCCGAAGGCATTGGCGGCCATGTTGCTGATCGCCAGCGGCGGCACAGTGTGATCGGGCAAGTCGAGTTCGAGCGTTTCCGCAGCCCAGCGGGGGCGAAATTCCTGGATCGAACTATTGCTTGCGCCCCCGTCGAGAATGTCCTTGTCCACTTCGACTTGCAGAAAGACCGGCAAACTCAGGTCAATCGCTTCGTCGGCAAAGACATCCATCCACTGAAGCCGCGGCTTGTGCGACCAGATCAGCAGCAGCACCAGGCCGATGGTCAGGAGCGTTGCCAGCCATTGGGGGCGCGCCCGCCAAACCAGCCCGCCGACAAACAAGGCCAGCGGCAACGAGAGGATCGACAAAAGGCGCCAGGTAAATTGCGCCACGCTGAGAATATCGTTGTTGAGCCAGAGCGGCAACGCCCAGGCCGACATCAAGCCGCTGGTGATGAGGGCCACGCAGCCAAAGAAGAGCCAATCCCGTTGCCGACGCCAGCCCACCAGAAAGCCGAGCACCCCCAATATTGCCTGGACCAACCCCAGGCGGATTGGGCGCTCAAAGGTGTGGTCGAATGTCCAGCCGCGGTCGAGAAAGTTGTCCCACGTCCACACACTGCCGGGCAGCCAGATCGTCTGGGCGATTTCGTAGGCAGTCGTCGCCAGATATTGGCGCTCCCAGAGCAGGGGCAACCAAAAAAAGGCGCTGATGCCCATGGCGAGCAACAGCGTGCCGATGGTCCAGCGCAACGTTGGCCTGTGCCGCGCGCGCCACCAGTGGATCACAATAAAGCCGAGCAGGACGGGCGGCACAAAGAGCAAAGAGATCGTGTGGGTGAGGGCGAGCGCGCCAATCCCCAGCGCAACCGGCACCAGATAGCGCGCTGGTTGTTGGGCGTAGAGCAGCCGCCGCATCCCCCAGAAGATCCACGGCAGCAGGGCTTGAGCCCCAGCCTCGGCAATCGCGCCGCGGATAAAGACGTTGGTCAACAAGTAGGGGTTGTAGAGATAGGCTACGGCGGCCACCAACGCCGCGCCGGGCCGTTCGGGGCCAAAGAGATCGCGCGCGAAAAGATACATGCCAATCCCCGCGCCGATGATCAGCAAGACAAAACCGGCGATAAAGGCGTTGTAGAAATCCAGGCCAAGCAGATGGAAGGCTTCAACGAGGTAATAGGTGCCGGGCGCGTAAAAACTAAAGACCGGATAACCCTGGCCCAGCAAGAGGTCGGGTGCCCATCGCGGAAAGATCACCCCTTGACGGATGTACTGATCCAATAAGCTGATACGTAAGAGGTGCAAACCGCCATCATACGAGCGGGGTAAGCCTTCGGTGTAAAAGGGCAAAAGCGCGGGAATCGCCAGGATCGGCACCAGCAGCCACAATCGATCCCACAAAAGTTGTGGAAATAGGGCCAGCCAAACCAGCGGCCCGCTCTCATGTTTTTGTTTTACTGCAACACTTGTCATCCGTAAAGCCATGCACCAGCCTCATTGCGCTCAACATCTCTAGGGTGCTTGCGTTGACAGCAGCACCCGCATAGCCGCAGACGTGCATTATACGGATAAGTGGGATTACAGCCCAAATGGAGGGAAGCCAGGCTTCGGCCAGAAGCCAGCCTGCTGAAAAAGCTAGCGAACGATTGGTGTTGGGGTGACGAAGGTAGGTTCGAGTACTAACTCGAGTTGCTCTATTGGTAGTTGTGTACGTGCAACCTTTACAAGATGATACGGCGCGGTAATTGCATCGGGGGCTATATTAGGTATTTCAAGTTCAGCATGAACGATTATCCGATTATCACGCTGGGTGATCTGGTTGATTGTGGCTACGTAACCACCAGTAGGCTGACGTCCTAAAAACAATCCGATCACCACATAACTTTCAAGCTCGACTTGATGAAGCGCGGCTTGAGACTGCGGGGTAACCATGGTGTTGAGGGTTGTCAGTTGTTCAGTCGTTGTCAGCAGGAACAGATATGGCTCAGTATTGAGTGTACCCTCGTCACTGATCCCACCCTCATCAATGGCGATCGTCTCAAAGGGGATGGTATGCGGTGTTGGCCGGGGCCAAACTGAAACCTCATCGCAACCACAAAGCACGAATAAGATGAGTAAGCAGTTCCAACGCATGAGATTAATCCTTTGTTTGCCGCTCCAGGTGCAGATTTGGCTCATTGCACTATTCCTTCGCTGGCGGCGTTGGTGTGATTGGCGTACTTCGCAGAACCAGCTGCAATTGTGGTGATTGCCCGACGATTTTAGGAATTGTAACTAGATGATGGGGCGAGGTATGCACAGTTGCTGATTCCCATGCCGGGTTTGGTTCCCAAAATTGGGCATGAACAACCAAACGCCGCTCTTGTAGCACGATCTGTTCAATCTTTGTCTGATAATTAGAGGAAGGCATAACGCCGCGAAATAGGGCAACAACATCGTTCTCGGTAAAATCGACCCCGTTCAATGCTACCTGCACCTCTGGCGCAAGCCACGGTTCGACTCGTTCAACTTCTGCTGGTTGTGTGATCAGCAGCAACAACGGTTCTTGGCCCTCATAACCTCCGCCCCATTCTTCATAGCTAAGCGTTTCGAAAGGCAAGCTCATGCTTCCACCAGGCAGTGGCGAGGACAACGGTGAAATACTCGTAGCCAGCGGGGGGCTTTCCGGCCCGCGTTCTTTCGACTCAAGTTGTAGGTTGAACTCGAATTCGCTAGGTTGTGTATCTGCTTTAGGGACTTGAATGATATGATAGACAGAATGGCTAATTTGTGCACAAGCACCGGCACCCATCGGTCCCCAATTTGTTGCGTAAACGGTGATTGTATCTGTTCGTTGCCTTAATCGATCAATCGTTATACCAAAACCATCACAACCTCCCCCTGGTATGCGGAAGAGGGCGAGCAGATTATACGTGGCAAAATCGGTTGCTTGTGCAGTAGACAATGCCTCCGCACTGATCAGGGGTTGTAAAGTAGTCAATTCAGTCTGATTGGTGATAAGAAATAATCCAGATCCTTCCTCCAATCTGTCCACGCCAAACGTATCCAAAAAGACCGTGGTAAAGGGGATCTCTACCTCACCGGGTTGCAAGGTGGGGGTAGCATCGCTGGCTTGGCACGCGACCAGGAAGAAGGCACAAATGGTACAGAGTGAGATCCAAAGACGGTGGTCAGCTAGCCAAGAGAGGTTCATGTGACTTATTCTTATGATTCAGGTGCTCTTTAACGGAGAACTCGGTGCCTATTCAACATAGCACAAAAGAGGCTAAAAAACTACTAGGGAAAAGTGCAGTCTTTCCCTATAGAAAACTATAGTCTACCTATAGAAAGCTATAGGTACTTTTCATCATCAGCAAGCATAACTCGCTGATACCAAAGGATCAGTTTTGTTCGTGAATGGATGTTGAGTTTTTTGCGAAGATTGTGTACGTGAAAATTTACAGTGGATTCGACGATTTCCAAACGAGCGGCAATTTCCCGGGCTCACGCAGGCAAAGGACTCCCTATAGGGACGAAAACAATCGTCGATTTGTTGCGCCAGTGAACGCCTCTAGAAGTCCGGCTTTTTCAAAAAGCCTAGCTGCTAAACTTCCCCATACGCTTCAAGATGGCGCTGGGCGATCTGGGCCCAGGTGAATTGTTGGCTGGCGCGATAGGCAGCGACGCGCAAATTGTCGGCCAATGCTGGATTGGCCCGCAGTTGTTGGTTCGCCGCCACTGCTGCCGCAACATCCCTGGGTGGGATGGTGAGCAGGTCGCGGCCCGCGACCAGTTCGGGCAGCGGCCCCTGCGGCGTGGTGGTGATGATCGCACAGCCATGCGCCAACCCGGCCATCAGCGTGCCGCGGCGCAGGCTGGCGCCATCCTCATAAGGCATCAACAACACGTCGCAGGCATGGAGCGCGCCACTTACATCTGCTTCGCTCAGTGGGCCTGTCCAGCGCACGCGCTCGCCTAGCCCCAATTCGTGGATCAATATTTCGACTTCATGCAAATAGGCCTGATTGGTGGGGTCATTCACGCCGACGGTCTCGCCGATCATCAGCAAATGGGCATCCACCCCAGCCGTAACCAACTGGGCCACGGTCTGCACCAGCGTGCGTGCACCTTTGCTGCGGTTGAGCAGGCCAAAATAGCCAATCACATACGGTTGGGGCCCGTAGCCATAGGCGCGGCGCGCGGCTTGGCGGCCCGCATCATCGGTCGGTTGGCCTTGAATGTTGCTGCCGATCGGGATGCTGCTGGCGGCAATGCCCCGTTGTTCGAGGGTTAGCCGATCCGCCTCGTTGGTGACGATGACCAAATCGGCGCGGCGAGCCGGCCAGGTGGTGACCCAGCGCCGCAGCCACGCGCCCGCTTTGGGGAAGAGATAGGGAACGAGCAGATCGTGATAGGTCCAGGCGACGCGCAAGGGTTCCGCCCGCCAGCCCGTCGGCGCAAAGTTGATCGCCGGGTGCATGGCATAAGCGCCGGTCTGGTATTGGATGTGCACCCAATCGGCCTGAAGCTGGCGGGCCCAGTGCGCGATCTGCCGCCCGATGCGCCAATCCCAGCGCTGGATCGCCGCATAGACGGGCAAGCTGGAAGCCGTGTCGGGCGTGTCTACAGCGGCGCCCGTCAGGATGCTGATCTGGCATCCCTGCGCTTGCAGCGCCTGGCCGAGCGCGGCGGTGTACGCGCCCAGACCACCGGGCATGGGTGGGTATTCAGCGGTGACAAAGAGGATGTGCATGGCTCATGCTCAGGTAAGCAGCGTCTTTTCCAGCGAATAGCCGCGATAATTCTCTTCGATGAACCCGGCCTGGGTCAACAGGCTGACCGCGACATGAAGATGGCTGGGCACGTGGGCGATCAACTGGCTGTATCCCTGCAGGGTATAATCGTTGATGATGCGTTTGAGCAGCCACTTGCCAATATCCTGCCCGCGCCAGGCTGGGTCTAACTCCAGATGCATCAACTTGGCCAGGCGATGGCCGCCGACCGCCTCTTCGATGTTGAAGGCCACCACGCGTGCGGTACCCACCCAATCTGCCCGGCGGTACAATTGATAGTTGCGGTCCGACGGGGTGCCGCCATAGACCAGGCTCAATTGCGCGGTGGGCATAGTCTCCTCAACGGGGTCGATCAGCGCGCGGGCCAGGCAATAGTAGCGATCCACAAAGTGGTAGCCAGCCGCGGTGAGTGCCCGCACCTCCTGGGCCCAATCCCCAGGAATGGCCCCCAGGCCCGCCTGAAACATGGGGTAGCCAGTGCTGTAATGAAAGGCTTTGATATAGGCAACCCCACTGGAGCGCCAAAATTCTTCTGCCGCGGCCAGCAGCGCAGCGGCAATCGCATCGGCCCGCTCGCCGCGCTCCACCAGCAAGAAGAAGCGCAACAGACCAATTTGTGCATAATCGGGCGAATCGATATTATCGCTGTCCAGCCCCACGGCCGCGTCGATGAAGCCTTCCAGGCGCCGCGCTCGCCAGGCCGCGATGCGTTCAAAGCCTTGCCAATTCACCGGGTGCAGCGACGGCGGATTGGCCGCATATAACTGCTCGTAGATCGTGGCCGGGTCCAACTGGGTGCAGAATGGGGTCTCGGCCAGCACCGTGTTGATCGCTTCGCCAATCATGTGTCGCTCATCGCCTTGCAACGGGCGCAACAAGAGCGAAGGGGCTACTGGCATCATGCGGGGATGCTCGCTTGCAGTTTGGCCAGGAGTTCGGCCTGCTCGCGCAGCGCGGGCAAGTGGATGCTGGCGACCGTGTCGAGTGTCAGCAGACCATCGACCTGGCGTGGGTAATAGAGCAGGCTGATCACCTGGAGCAAGCGGCCAGATTCAGCGACCATAATCAGTTGGCGGAACTCGACTGTGCGCGCTGCGCGCAGTGGGGTATGCACAGTCAGGCTGCTTGAGGTCACTTCAACACGAGTGGCAAAGGCCAGCGCACTCCAGACCGCCAGCCCCAGGCTGATGACCAGAAAGGGCAGCGCACCCAGGGTTGCTCCTTGCCAAAATTCCCGAATCAACAAACCGCTGAAGAGCAAGCCGACCGCAATCATGGCGATGTAAACAAAATGGGGTTGATATTGTTTCTGGATGATCGTCATAAGGTGTGTGCTTATCCTGAAAATTCTGCGTCCCATCTGGCAGGCAGGGCTGAAAGTAGCACTTCAGGATAGGGTCTCAGTTATCGCTGGCCGGCTTGGCAGCGGTTGGAATGTAATTGGTGATTTTGACATAGCCCGGCGGTGGTTCCAGTACCAACGGTTCACGCCGGCTCAGTTGCAATTGGTCACGCTGAAACTCGAAGAAGCGCCACGTCAGGCGGCTGATCGCGGCCATGTTGCTGTTGCTGGTGCCCCAATCCATCCACCCGGCGCGGTGAAGAAAGATGCTGATCACATATGGGCCGGTGGGCCCCCAGACCAGCGCCAGATCGCTGTGCGATTCATAAGCAAAGCCATGTTTGTGGACGATCCAGGTATTTTTTACGTCTGGCAAGCCCCCCCAGACCAACTCCTGAAACTGGTCATGCGTCATGTAAAAGAGAATCTGACGGCACTCCTCTGGCGTCAGCTCGTTTGGATAGGTCGTCCGTAAGATGCCGGTGTCCTGCGTGCATTCGTAGATCGCGCTCAATATCTGCCCCATCTCGAAGGGGGTGGATTGCAAATTGCTATCGGGATTGGTGTTCCAGTCGGTGCGCTGATTGGCTGGTGTGGGCAATGGTGCCCTGGATGGCGCATCAAAGCCCGATTGCATAAAGGTATTGACCAGGCCGATGCTGCGGGCAAATTCGGTCACATGACGCGCGCCCGCGTTGCTGTCGCCACCGCCCAAAAAGCTCAGAAGCTGGTTGGCCGCATAATTGTTGCTTTCGCCCAACGCATAATCCAACCATTGCCCCACTTGCACGGCTGTCTCGTCGCCAGCCGCCACACCATTGGGCAAACGGGCCATAATCGCTGCCGCAATCACGATCTTCAGGGTCGACATGCCCGAGAAGGCGACCTCATCATCCACGTGCACGGCCTGGCCAGTTTGCAGATCGTACACATAGGCCGCGCCAAACCCAGGAAAGTTAGACAAATGCGCGTCGATTGCCCGCGCCAGATCGTCCATACTTGCCGATGGCGGGGCCTCTTCGATCAGCACCAGATCCGCGACCCGATCCCCGTCGCTGGTGAGCGCGGCGATCACGCGGGGGATGCTGGCTTCGAGGTCGAGCGTATAGCCCGGCTGGCCGGGGAGCCATGTCCAATCGCGCAGATAGCTGCCCACAAACCCTGGCGGCAAGTTGGCTGTCACGCTGGTTGCATTGCTCATTTGGATCTCGGCAGATAAGACGCGTGGCCCCAGCGGGATGCGTTCTTGTTCTGCGCCCACCTGTTCGAGCCAGGCGCGCAATTTGTCATTGTTCAAGGTAAAGCGCACTGGAATATCGCGGCGCCGCTGGGGAAAGCCCAGGGCCGCGCGCACCGCAATATCAACAAAATCGACCCCAGCCAGATATTGGCTCGCCTCGGCCACCATCTGGTCGGTATCGACCTGAAAATCGACATCTTGCGGGCGCAGCGGCAATCGAGTATCGGCAAAATTGACCACAATTGTCTGCGAAAAAAGGCCGTCGAGGTGATGACGAATCTCGGCAGGATCTTTCAGATCGCTCAGATCCAATCCACCCAGGTGGACACCGGGCGGCACGGGCGCTGCAGCGACTTTGAAGCGCGAATAGAGCGGAAACAGGGCCAGGATCGCGCAAATGGTCATGACAAATGTGATAAAACGGCGCATCTCCAATCTGCCTACTGGAAAAAGTGCTTACTCCCACTCGATCGTGGCGGGCGGTTTACTGCTAATATCATACACCACGCGGTTGATGCCGTCCACCTCGTTGACAATGCGGTTGCTCAGGCGAGCCAACAGGTCAGCGGGCAAACGTGCCCAATCTGCCGTCATAAAGTCGTCGGTGGTGACGACGCGCAAAGCCAGGACATTGCCATAAGTGCGGCCATCGCCCATCACGCCGACGCTGCGCACCGGCAATAGCACAGCAAAGGCTTGACTCGTGCTGCGATAAAGCCCGGCGCGGCGCAATTCGTCGAGCAAAATCGCATCGGCGTGCCGCAAAGTTTCCAACCGATCCCACGTGATTTCGCCCAAAATGCGGATCGCCAGCCCCGGCCCCGGGAAGGGATGGCGCCAGACAATCTCTTCGGGCAGCCCCAGCGCCTCGCCCACGGCGCGCACTTCATCTTTGAAGAGCAGGCGCAAGGGTTCGACCAGTTGGAAGGTCATATCTTTGGGCAGCCCCCCCACGTTGTGATGGGTTTTGATCGTGCGGGCGTTGCGCGTATCGTCGCTGCTGGCCGACTCGATCACGTCTGGGTAGAGTGTGCCTTGCGCCAAAAAGGCCGCGCTGTCGGTGCCCCATGCCGCGGCCAGCCGGGCGGCTTCTGCCTCAAAGATGCGCACAAAGCGCGTGCCGATCAGCTTGCGTTTTTGTTCGGGGTCCACCACACCTGCCAGATCGCTCAAAAAGTCTTCTTTGGCATCCACCGCAACCAGGCGCATCCCTTGATGCTGCCGAAAAGTGGTGATCACCTGCTCGGCTTCGTCGCGGCGCAACAGCCCATGATCGACAAAGACGCAGGTCAGGCGGTCGCCAATCGCGCGCTGGATCAACGCCGCGGCCACCGCACTATCCACCCCGCCACTCAGCCCGCAGATCACGTGCCCGTCCTCGCCGACCTGGGCGCGGATGCGTGCTTCAGCCTCCTGGATAAAGTTGCCCGCCGTCCAATCGCCCGTGCAGCCGCAGATCCGCCCGACAAAGTTGGCCAGCAATTGGCTGCCATGGGGGGTGTGCACGACCTCGGGATGAAATTGGATGCCATACAAGCGCCGCGCGGGATCGACAATGGCCGCGAGCGGGGAATTGTCGCTCTGGGCGATGGCTTGAAAGCCGGGGGGCAAGGCTTCGACGCGGTCGCCGTGGCTCATCCAGACCGGTATGGCCGCGGGCAGCTCGGCGAAGAGATCGCTGGCGAGATCGCTGCTTGCGCGCACGGTTGTCGAGCCATATTCGCGTTCGCTGCCGGGCGAGACCCGACCCCCCAGCGTGTGGGCCAACAATTGCAGGCCATAACAGATCCCCAGCACGGGTACACCGGCCTCCAGCACACTGGCGGGCAAGGTTGGCGAGCCAGCTTCATAGACACTGTTCGGTCCGCCAGAGAGGATGATTCCGGCAGGATTGAGCCCCGGCAAAAGCTCGTCGGCCCGCTCCCACGAGATGATTTCCGCATAGACATGGGCTTCGCGCACGCGGCGGCAGATCAACTGGGTATATTGGCTGCCATAATCCAAAACGATAATGCGTTGATGTTCGCTCATAAGCTTCTTCAGGTGAGTAGATAGGAACCAGGGTTCGGGATATGCGAGCTATTCAATGGTGATTTCGTAGGCCGCGGGCAATATGCTCACCGGTGTCAGGCCGCTGACCGCCAGCACTGCATGACGACCGTTGCCCAATTCGGTGAGGGTAAAGTCGGCGCGCCCTTGTGCATCCACCGCGATGAGCTGCACACCGATCAAGCTTTCACCGTCGAATTCGAGCAATTGCAGCAACCAGCGTTGGGTCAACAGATTGTCGGTATGCACCCATCCTTCACTGACCCAGCCATCGTCATTGGTTTCAAAATCGGTGGCATAGCCAATCGCGGGGATGCGCAGATCATCGATCAGCCACCCGGCACTGCTGACGGCATCGTCGGTGATATATTCAAAACGCAGCCAGACGCGCTGCCCGGCGTAGGGGCTGAGATCAAATTCTTCGGTCACCCAGCCGGATGATTGACCCGTGTAGGCCGCGCCAAAACTGTTCCCCGCCGGATTTTCGACGCTGGTATAGGCAGCGCTCAACGGCATCCATTTTACGCTATCCTGGCTGACCAGCACATACCCATAATCATAGTGTTGCTCAATGTCCCACCAGAGTGCAACCTCCAGGGTGATCGGCAAACCCGCGGCGACTGAGGTCAGATCAAACTGGCGAGTCAGGTGGCTGTCGGACGAGTCGCGGCGATTGCTCCACCAGGCAAACTGTCCGCTGTGCGGCTCAGTCGGCATGATCGTTGTGCTGCTCTGCCCCACAAAGCTGATGCTGCGCTCTCCAGCCCCGGCGATGGGCAGATAATCGGTGGCATAATTCTGCACCGTGCCGCGATAGGGCTGCGCGGTGGCCGCGTCAAAGCCGCGCTCGCTGATGGGGCGCTGAAAGTCGAGGCCGTCGTGCCCATAGCGACCATCACCGGTGATCGCCGCGGGTTGATCGGCAAAATTGGCGACGACCCAATCGGCAAAGAGCGCGTCAAAATCCGTGGCATGGCCATGCGCCGCCAACGCCGCGTTGATGCCAACCATGCCATCCGCTGGTTCGGCAACCAGGGTTTTGATCAGCTCCGCGCCAAAGCGTTGATGCAGATAGCGCACAAAGAGATAGGCCGCGCCATAGTGGGGCGCGTTGCCACTGGCTACCACACCCCAGCCCGTCAGCTGCGTATCTGGCTGATTGGCAAAACTGTTGACAAAAATGGTGTCGGCCCCGAACCCAGCAACTTCCTGGGCAAACTCGCTCAGCCCTTCATTGAGCCAGGTCCATTCGTTGCGGTCGCTGTGCCAGTGGATCATATGTTGGAATTCGTGGACCAATACAGTTTCGTAATACCGATAATCGCCCCGAGTGTTGAGCCAGTTCAGGTTGATGTAAAAAAGCTCTTTTTCGTTGGAATAGGGGTTGGCCAAGCGGCTATATTGATCGGCGCTGCTGTAATAACCGGCCACCCCGCTGCCCGTGGCAACAGTGTGCAGAATGTGCAAACGGGGGTCGAGATCAATCCCCGGGTTCCATTCGTTGCCAAAAAAGGCGACAGCGGCTGGGTAACTGCGCTCGCTGAATCGATCCACCGCCTGCGCAATTGCCGGGTGATCATAAGCAACCCCCTGTTCGACCCAGGCATAAGCCACAGCGGTCCTGTGGATCAACTCCGCGGTGACCTGCTGATTGCTCTGGCTGCCAACATTGTGCACCCAAAACGTGAGCGTGTCGCCCACCTGGTGGTCGGGCGTGGTCGCATTCACAACCTCGGGCACTTCGTCCACGCCGGGGCGCAGCCGCACTGTGAGATCACGCAGATCCCGTTCGGGGACAGGAATCAACTCAAGTTGCTCGATCCCAGTCGGTTCCAGCTCGGGCGCAGGCGCAACGGTCGGGCGTGGTGGCAGGGGGACCGGTTGTGTCGTACATGCGGCCACACCGAGGATGATCCCTAGCAGCAACGAACCCAGCCAAAAACGATGAGCGACCAACCAATGCTCCTTATCTCATCCAAATCTCGTCCAATCCAATATCGTCACGAACTGCTCTATTGTATGCGATTAGCACACTTTGGGCCAGATATTCGCGGCTAGACAAACACCTGTGGGTGCAAATAAAACGGTGGATAGGGCAAAGACCATCCACCGTTTTTATGAGTATTGTGAAGCAAAGGCTTTTCGAAAGCGCATCCACAGAGTACGCAGACGCTCCCAGCGAAAGCCAAAAATCTGCGGCTTCTCATAGAGAAATTAAATAGAGATCGCACAAATAGCGAGCAAGTAGGTGCGGT
>CAZIRP010000079.1:0-27308 GCA_964541665.1 uncultured Caldilineaceae bacterium
TTTTATACAGGTTCAAAAGATGTACCTGTAGTGTAGGAGAGAAACATGATTTTGTAGCCCACCAACCGGTGGATTTGCGATTAGACGGCGGTGTATTTACGCATCAACCATTTGGTTGATGCCAGGGGGAAAACTTGATGCAATTGTTCGTTTTCAACTGCCGTTGGTTTGGTTAGGAATGGCGATTGTATGGCCGGTGTCTTGGTGTTGATTTTGGAGAGGCTGGCCGAGGGGATTGGATAAATGAAGGGAGGACGGTTTCTGTTAATGCCCAAGCACCCGATGCCTGGCCCGTGGTCAAAAAATAGAGGAGTTAGGCCCCGAAATAATGGGGCATATTCTCTACCGGACTCTGGCGTTTTTGACCGTCAGACAAGAGGCATTTTCGCCTGTGCCGGAAAAATTCGCCAGAGTCCAGGTTCTAAGGCTACCCCTGGCTCTCACTTGCGTTCGTGCGCGGGCCTGGCTGAGAGGTGCACCCGAATTGTGTTGAGCAACGACGGCAGATTCAGGTTCACAATGGCGATGCTGCCCAGGATCAGCAGCGCGCCGACCAGCAGCCGGGCATCGATTCGTTCATCCAGAAAGAGTGCGCCCAGCACCACCCCCACTACCGGGATCACATAGGTCACCATGGCGGTGCGCGAGGCGCCCAGCGTGGCCACCAGCGGATAGAAGATCAGATAAGCGCCAAAGGTGTTGACCGCACCCAATACCAATACAGCCACCAGAACAGTAGTGGTCAGGTCACCCAGGCGCACCGCGGACGCGCCGCCCCACATTGGGGCCAGCCCAGTGAGGATGCCGGTGATCGTGGCCGCCACGAGCATCGCGCCCGCCGAGACGACTAGCGGATCCAGCCGGTTCTGCATGGCCTTGCGCCCATACACACCGCCTACCGCATAACAGAGCGACGAGAGGACAATCGCCAACTGGCCGAGCAGGTGCATGGTCGAGGCGGCGGTCATGGCGGTTTCGCCCCCACTGCGCCCGGCCAGGATAAACACGCCGAGAAAACCGACGAGCAGCCCGGCCACTTTGCGCAGCGTAATTCGTTCATCCGCAAAGGTAAAGTGAGCCACAACCAGCGCAAAGAGCGCGGTCGTGCCCTGCAATACACTGGCCAGGCTGCTTTCAATGTGGGTCTCGCCCCAGACGATCAGCACAAAGGGAAAAACCGTGTTGACAATGCCGAGAACGCAGATATCGCGCAGGCTTGGCCAGTCGGTGGGTAGCTGCTTGCCCCGCGCATAGACCACAATCGTCAGCCCGCTGGCGGCAATCGCGGTGCGGATAAAGACAAGCTGAAATGGTGGCACCTGTTCAACGCCGATGCGGATAAAGAGATAAGACGACCCCCAGATTACCGAAAGCAGCCAGAAGCCGACCCAAGCCTGTCTATTGGTCATAAATCCTCGTGTTCGTTCACCTTGCGTTCGGTCATGCCCCAAGCAGCACGGCTTTGTGGGCTGTCAAAAAGTCGGCCACGCTCTGAGGCGCTTGCCCTGTGAGCTCCGCCACATCATTCGACGCCACAGCCAGCGAACCCTGGGCAATGGTGGTATCAAACCCGGCGTAGACCCGCGCCACCGGTTCGGGCAACCCGGCCCCTACCATGCCCGCCACAATCGCGTCCACATCCACCGGCACATAAGTCACCGCACGCCCTGTGAGCTCGCTGAGGATCTGGACCAGATCGGCGTGGGTGACGACGCTCGGGCCCGTGATGTCGAGAATGGTGCGGCCCGCTGGTGGGTTGGCCAATGCTGCTGCGGCCGCGCGGGCGCAATCCTCGCGTGTGACATACCCCGCGCCACCTGTCCCTGTGGCAGCCACCAATTGCCCACTGGCCACAGCCCGCGGCAGGCTCCCCAGGAACATATCCGTGTAGATATTGTTGCGCAGCACGGTCCAGTCGAGTGTACTGGCGGCTAAGGCCTGCTCGGTCGCATAGTGGGAATCGGCGATCATCGCTGGCAGCCCCGATTGCGCATTCGAGAGCGACGTGTAGAGCACATGCTTCACGCCTGCTTGCTCGGCCGCGGCCACGGCATTTTTCTGTTGGGCCGTGCGTCGATCCAGTGCATCGGTGCTGATCAACAAAAGCCGCTCCACACCGGCAAAGGCCGCGGCGAGGCTGGCAGGATCATCAAAATTCGCTTGGCGCACTTCTACCCCGCGTGCAGCGAGATCCGCCAATTTCTCCGGCGTGCGAGTGGTGGTGATCAACTTGCCCGCGTTGGCTTCGATCAACAATTCGAGGACGCGGCGACCCAGATGGCCAGAACCGCCGGTGACGAGTAAGGTTGGGGTGCTCATATGTGTATCTCCTGATGGGTGGACGTGAGAAGTGAAAGGTGCCCAGCCAATGATGCAGGGCGTTTCACTCGTCGCATTGATGACCTAAGTAGAACACAGAAACTGCTTGAGAATCCACAGATTACGCAGAGTTACGCAGATTCTCCAGACGACAAACCAAAAATCTGTGTATGCTTTCGCAGCTGTGGATTTCCAGGCAGCTTCTATAGGTTACTTATTGTGCCACAGGGCCGCCCAGAGCCAGAATAAAAGCGGGCGCATGTTCGTTTGTCTGCACCCACCGCCCATCGCCCATCAGCTAATTCTCCAGTGTCTGGGCGAGATACTGGCCGGTCAGCGAATGGGTTGCCGTTCCCAAGTCACAGGGTGGGCCCTCAAACATCACCCGGCCCCCTTTGCTGCCCCCTTCCGGCCCCAGGTCGATGATCCAATCGGCATTTTTGATCACATCCAGATTGTGCTCAATGACAATCACCGTGTTGCCACTGTCGACCAACCGATTCATCACCCCCAGCAAGTGGCTGATGTCCGACATGTGCAGGCCGGTGGTCGGCTCGTCCATCACATAGATGCTGCCCTTTTTGTGCAATTCGCTGGCGAGTTTGATGCGCTGACATTCACCGCCAGAGAGCGTGCTGAGCGGCTGGCCCAGGGTCAGATAATCCAGCCCGACATCGCTCATGGCCTGGAGTTTGTTGCGCACTTCTTTGTGTTGGAAGAATTCCAGCGCCTGTTGCACAGTCATGCTTAAGACATCGGAGATCGACCGACCATGCAGCTTGTAGGCCAGCACCTCGTCCTTAAAACGGCGCCCCTCGCAGATTTCGCACGGGGTTTTGACCTCGCCCAGCGCGGCCAGATCGGTGTAGATCACGCCCAAGCCCTGGCAATTTTCGCACGCCCCCTGCGAGTTGAAGCTGAAAAGCGAGGGACTGACCTTGTTGGCCGTGGCAAAGGCTTTGCGCACATCATCCATGACGCCGGTGTAGGTGGCCGGGTTGGAGCGAGTCGAGACCCCACCGCGGATTGGTCGATCACCACGGCTTCGGGGTGCTGGCGCAGAAAGACTTGATGGATCAACGAGCTTTTGCCTGAACCAGCCACCCCGGTCACCACAGTCAACACACCTTTGGGAATATTCACGTTGATATTCTGCAAGTTGTTGACCCTGGCATTTTTGATCGACAATACACCGCTGGCCGTGCGCACCTGCGTTTTGAGTGGCAGAGAATGGCGCAAAAACCGGCCTGTCAGTGTATCGGCCTGGAGCAAGCCCGCAAAGCTGCCTTCGTAGACGATCTGCCCGCCGCCGCGGCCCGCCTGTGGCCCGACATCGACCACATGATCTGCCCCTTGGATCACTTCGGGATCGTGCTCCACCACCAGCACGGTGTTGCCTTTGTCGCGCAATTTGCGCAGCAATTCATTCATGCGGTGGACATCGCGCGGGTGCAACCCGATGCTGGGCTCGTCGAAGATATACATCACATCCACCAGACTCCCGCCCAGGTGTTTGACCATCTTGACGCGCTGCGACTCGCCGCCGGAAAGGGTGGCGGTCTCGCGGTTGAGCGTGAGATAATCGAGGCCGATATCCACCAGGTGTTGCAAGCGCTCGACCAGTGTTTTCACAATCGGCGCGGCCACCGGGTCGCTGATGTTCTTGAGGAAAGCGATCAATTCGTCCACCTGCATAGCGGCCAGTTCAGCAATGTTGCGCCCGTTGATCTTGCAACTCAGCGCGTCTGGGCTCAGGCGGGCACCTTTGCAGAGTGGACAGGGGCCTTCGGTCATGTAGGGCGCAACCTGCTTCTGCGTGCGCTCCGACAGGGTTTTGAGGTCGCGGGTGATATATTTTTGGGTGAATTTGGCGACGACCCCATCAAAGGTAAAGTTAACAGCTTTGCCTGCCATTTCGGTTTTTACTTTGTAGGGCTTGCTGTAGAGCAGCAAATCCATCTCTTCGGGGCTGTAGTCCGCCAATTTTTTATCATTATCAAACAGGCCAGATTGGGTACAGATGGTCCAGCCCCAACTGTCTACCGCGTATTCGGGGAACAAAATGGCCCCTTCGTTCAGCGACTTGGACGGATCGAGGAATGTCTCCAAATCCACCCCCAACTTGCGCCCCACCCCATTGCATTCTGGGCACATCCCTTGTGGATCGTTGAATGAAAACACATTGGCGTAGCCCACAAAAGGCTGACCGACGCGCGCGTATAAACGCCGCAGGATCGAATAAATGTCGGTGATCGTGCCCATGGTCGAGTGCGAACCGCCCCCCAGCCGTTTTTGATCGACCACCACGGCCATGCTCAGATTTTCGATGGCTTCGGCATCGGGTTGGGCGTAGCGCGGCAAGAAATTGCGCACGAACATGCTAAAGTTTTCGTTGAGCAGGCGTTGCGCTTCACTGGCAATGGTGTCGAAGACGATCGACGATTTGCCCGAGCCCGAAACGCCCGTGAAGATGGTGATCTGGCGTTTGGGGATGCGCAATGAGACATTTTTGAGATTGTTTTCGCGCGCGCCGCGGATTTCAATATATTCGGTCGGTCGTGTAGTCATAAGCAAAAGATCCTCATAAGCCAGAATGATTTGGGTATCCTATGTACGCAGCCTTGCGTTGCCACCCCCGGAAAAGAGCCAGGGATTGTCATACCGCTGTCTCCAGTGAGGCACGAGCCGCCGTGGCTGCTTTGTTGCCTGGGTTATTGGCTGTGTGTCTCGACGAGCTCTTGGGTCTGGGCTAATTCTATGGCGAGGCTCGCCTGCTCTTCATCGCTCAAGGAGAGGGATTGCACCGCGGCCAGGGATGCCTGCGCCAGGACTGGATCCTGTACGCGCACGGCCAGCTCCGCGCGATAGAGCAGCGCCCGCGCCATCTCCAATGGGGGCGCATCAGCAAAACGCTTGAGGCCGGTTTCCAATGTTTTGAGGGCTTTGGCTTCATCTCCACGGGCATCGCCCAGCCGAGCAGCAACATCCACAATACCGGCCAAGCCCGTTGTTTTTTCGTCGGACTCAGGCTCTTTATCACCCAATTTGGAAATCCGCAGCCAATTTCCGCCGGGATCCACCACGCTAAAGCCGCGCACCGTGCCATATTTTTTGCGCGGGCGCAGGATGCGCGGAATCCCTACGGTTGGGAGCTTGCCGTATGCCGCCCGCAAGCCCGCGGCAAAGGCTTGATAGAGCGCATCCGGGTCCGGCACGACAATGATGACCGTGCTATACGAATCAGCGGGGTTGAAGCCCTCCATGCCAAAGAGATGAATATGAATCTCTTCCAATGCCATTACTGCATACGGGTTGGGCTTGAGCTGGCGATAGGTACGCCGAAAACCGAGCACCTCGTAAAAGCGGATCGCCTCATCCAGATCGAGGCAGGGGAGACAAGGATAAATACGTTCGTTGGCCATAAGTTGATTGCCTTTCCTGGGCTATATACTTCACCATGGTATAGAGCCAAGTTCGGGGCAATCGGTTCCTGCGGATGGAGCGCTGCAATCCCTGGGATGAGAGCAGTCCGCGCTCAAACGTGCTGGATCCACTCGCGGATGAGTTGCTCGAACGCGGCCTGCCTGGCGCTGACCTCCGCCAGATCGCGAAAGGTGACCGTGGCCCGATCCTTCGCCTGCCAGGTGAGCAACCCGGTTGGATCCGCCACCGCAATGCCTGTGATGGCTGTGTCGCGTACCTTCGCACCCAAGTGGAGGACGATCCGAATATTCTCCGCTGAACGCAGCTGGAAGGTCGCAAAGTATTCGGTCGTGCGAAAGCTGGGCACGTTCCACTTGATGCCCTCGGTGATTTGGGGGTCCACACCCAGGATGAGGGCGCGCAGTGCGAGCACCACGGGCTTGAGTGGGTGCTCCAGGACGGCGAGAAATTCGTCAACGGTTTAGACAGACGATTTTTTGGTCGGCATGGTTGGCTCGAGTGTTCTTCTACCTGTGGGGCTTCTCGGCTGATGGATCGAGATGTGAATCCGGGGAATAGGCTGACCCCTAAATCCCTGGATAGAATAGAATTTTAGCACACTTGTTCTCGGACGGCAAGCGAACACGCCCAAGAGATCTCCTGCCCTGGGTTGTCGGTTTATTGTCGAGTAAATGTCAGCAAAGTGGCCAGTCTGTCCCGGAAAATAGGTTGAACTGAGGCGACATCACCCTTACCCAAACTGGACAGCTTACTCGTACATTTGGCCCTTGCCAGGTATCAGCTCTTTCTTTATGATGGAGCACGTAATTTCTATATTAACTCAAGTAAAGGAATTGGATCATGGCCCAACCAAACTCTTCCCCACCACCCAGATTGCCCAATAGTGTTCAGGTGCGCGATTCACTCAACGAAGTGACAACCACAGCCGAACTATTGCGGACCGAGGTGGATCGCATTGGCTTTGTGCCGCGCCTTTTTGGCTTTGGCCGCCGCGTCCTCGTGCCCGCCGATGAAATCCACGTAGTCGTCGGCGATGGGCTACACAGTTTGACCCCTTCTCAATTAAGCAAAGTCTTTGGCAAGACCGCGGATCGCTCATCCTATTACTGGCTCAATCCGCTTACTCAGGTCATCAAACTCAAGACAGTTTCGTTCACCGTGCCGGTAGTCGGGCTGGATGGTGGCGGTGTCGAGGCGTTGGACAGTAGCAAAGTCAGCTTTTTGCTCTGGGCCCATGCTGTCGCCAAACTCAACCCGGACAAAGCCGATATTGCTGCTCAGCGTGTCGGGCTGGATACCAGCAGCCTGCTCAGCACCATCACCAAAGTGGGTACATCTGAATTGGTGGCTGCCGCGGCCACCATGCCGCTCGAAGAGATCATCGCGTATCGGCAGCGGCTCGCCGAGATCGCCTTCCCCAAAGTCAACCAGATCCTGTCAGAACTGGGCTATGATCTGGCGTTGTTGACTGTGACCGCACTAGGCGGCGAAGCCTATCGTCGGCTTGTGGAACAGGCCGAGTCGCGCATCTCCAAAGAGACGAGCATCGCCACCAACCGCGAACAGATCGCCGAGATCCAGGATCTGCGCGCCCGCGAACGCACCGAAGCCGAGATCACAGCCGAGACCGACAAGAAGCTGGCGGGCGAACGGCTGGAGGCTGAACGGATCGTAGCCGAGGCAACGATGGAGCAGCAAGAGGTGCTGGCCATCCGCCGCCATGAAGTTGACCTGCGTCAGATCGAGCGCGACAAGACCGCAGCCAATGTGCGGAATGAGTCTGATCTCGTGCAGGTGGAACTCCGACAGAAGATCGCCCGCACCGAGACCGATCATGAGGCGCAACTAGCCCGGCTACGCGCCGAACGCGCAGCAGAATTGCGTGTGCTCGAACAGCAGCGCGGTGCCGCCCTCAAGCTGGCGGAAGCACAAGCCGAAGCTGAGCGTCTGGCCGTCATGCAGGTGCGCGAGATCGAGCGGGTGGCCGAGCATACGCGCGCCGAGGCCGAGCGTCTCCGCGAAGCAGAACTGGCCGCGGCTGAACGGGCCAAAGCCATTGCGCTGGTGCAGGTCAATCAATTAGGCGAGTCGCTCAAGGTCGAAGCCGAAGCCGAGGCGCGGGCGCTCCAACTCAAGGTGGATGCCGAGACCAAGGCCGATCTGGTCAAGGCGGAGGCCGAAGCCACTGCCACCGAAAAACGCGCCCAGGCTGCCAAAGTGCGTGCTGAAGCCACCCGGGCCGAAGCCGCGGCCATTGGTCTGGCCGATGCGGAAGTGGAAGCCGCCCAAGTCAAAGTGGCCGAACAGCGTGTCGTTGTGACGCGCGCCGAAGGGTTGGCCCAGGCCGAGATCGTCGAGGCGCAGGCCACCGCTGAGGCCAGCCGCGTCCGCCAACTCAAAGAGGTGGAAATCAACGCCCAGCAGACGATGATCCAGCTCTATCAAAAAGCGCCGGTCCTGGTAGAACTGGAGCGCATGAAGATGCAGATGGCTCACGAAGAGCGGCTGACTCAGCTCCGCTTAGAGGCCAATCTGCGAGTTTTCGAGGCACTGGCACCCAGCCTGCGGGTTCATATCTATGGCAACGGTGGGCAGGCCAGCCGTCTGATCGGCGATGTGATGGCGTTGGCGCAGGGATTGCGGGTGTTGGGTGAAGAAGTCCCGGCGGTCGGTCGCCTGGTGGATGGTACGGTCAACGCCAATGGTGCGGAAAGCGATCTGAGTGTGCTATCCAAGCTAAACTTACCCGCCTTTGTGCCCTATCTTCAGCAGGTAATGGCCGAGATCAACCCGCGCATGTTGGGCAGTCTGACTGTCAGTGCCCTGGTCGAACATCTGGCCGGTGTGGTCAACGGCGAAAAAGAACTCAGCCAGGCGCTCGCCGATCTTCGCCAGGATGGCAGCTTCCGTGTGATTGGTGATCTGCCGGTTCTGCCAATCCTGCGGCTGATCGGCCTTGCCTCTGCCGAGGAGCCGGGGGGCAATAGCAGCGCCGAAACGATCCCGGTAAATGGCTAGCGCCGGTGGAATAGTGGCATCGACAAATCGGCGCTCAGGTAAGAAGCGAGTATAATTTGTAAGTCCATGGGCTTCCCCTCTGCCTGAACCGTATTGGGAACCCCATGGATTTTCTCATGCACGATCTACACTGGTAGCTCGCCCCAACTGCACGAGGCGCTGCGTAGATCGGGATCAAAATCGACAGTTGGGGATCTCACCAAAGCGAGAGCAGAATCAACTTATGCAGGCCGAACTGGATACACACGCCACGTTGGAAATTTTGGAACAGGCCACCGGGGTGGTGATGCCCGTCTATTTTCATGCCGAGAGCGACCCCGCGTTCGCCACGCAATTGCTGCGCGCGACGGTGCGCATGTTTGTGCGTGAAGTGGCCGACCCGCAGATGATCTGCCTGAGCGTGGATGGTGGCGGCTTGTCGCAGCAAATAGCGCAAGCCGTGGCCCAGGAATATGGCACCCGCCTGGTCCATCGCGCGGTGAATCAGGGGAAACTGGCCAGCGTGCGTGATGGGGTGAGTGCGCTCCTGGCCGATGAACGCTTACGCTATTTGGCTGTGGTTGATTGTGATGGCGACCATTTCGCCAATGAATTGCTCAACTTTGTGCGCTGCGCCGAGCAGATCCGCCAGTTGAGTGGGCAGCCGCAGGTGATGGTCTTGGGGGAACGCCGCGTGCCCGCACGCGCATTGGGCTTTTTGCGCGGCGAACAAGAAGAATTGGCGGATCGTATTCTGCTGGATGCGCTGCATTATCACGCCGTGCAGAGTGACAAGCCGCTGCCATTGAACTTTGCCACAGTCCTGACCGATGTGCCGGATTTTCACTCCGGCTACAAATTTTTTGATCGCCTGACCGCGGCCCAAGTCTTTACGCATCCCCCAGACTTTGCCGGGGGCAGCGCCGATGCCTACTACCGCCACGCCTGCGAAGCCGTGATGACCGTGGAGGCGCTGCTGAGCGGCGCGCTGCTGGCCACGGTCAACCGCCGCACCTTTGACGAGCAACCAATCTCCAGTTTTGCCCGGCTGGAACGGGCGCAACTGGCCGCGGATATGATCATCTGGCCCTGTAAGCGGCTGGGCGTTCCTGGCCATTTTGTGGCGCAATGGCTCACCAATCATCTGCCGCGGCTGGCTTTGGGCACGTTGGTGCCCCAGGGCCGCGCCGAGTTGATCACAATTCGGCGCCTGGTGCTGCAAGCCTACGATTTACCCCACCCTACCGACGACGAGGCAGTGATCATCCGCCCGCGTTTTCTCTAAATTCCAGATAGGATGCAAGTATGCTGAAACGATTTGATCTCACTGGCCGGGTGGCGCTGGTGACTGGTGCCGGCCGCGGCATTGGTCAAGCCATGGCCCTGACGTTGGCCGAAGCCGGAGCCGACGTGGCAATTGTGTACAACCAAAACTATACGGCTACGCAGGCCAAAGTCAACGAGCTGGGACGCCGCTTTTTGCCCATTCATTGTGATCTGGTACAGGCCACCCCAGACCAGTTGGCGGCCATTGTCGAGCAGGTTGTGGGTACGCTGGGCCGGCTCGATATTTTGGTCAACAATGCGGGAATTATTCGCCGGGCTGATGCCATCGATTATTCGGCCCAGGATTGGTCTGAAACGCTGCATGTCAATTTGGACAGTGTCTTTTACCTGAGCCAGGCCGCGGCGCGGGCAATGGTGGCCCAGCCGGTGGAACAGGGCTTCCGCGGTAAGATCATCAATGTGGCTTCAGTGCTGAGCTTTCAGGGAGGGATTCGGGTGCCCGCCTATACCGCGGCCAAACATGCGTTGGCCGGGTTGACGCAGGCATTCGCCAACGAATGGGCCGCGCAGGGCATCAATGTCAACGCCATTGCTCCGGGCTACATCGAAACCGATAACACCGAAGCGCTGCGCACGGATCCTGTGCGCAGCCGCGCCATTCTCGACCGGATTCCAGCCGGACGCTGGGGCGAGCCAGAAGATCTCGCCGGGGTGACGCTCTTCCTGGCCTCGGCTGCGGGCAATTATGTGCATGGTACGACCATTGCGGTCGATGGAGGCTGGCTGGCGCGCTAGGGAAACAAGCAGCGTGAAGCATGATGAGTGAATAGAAGTCATCTCAAAAATCGGTTGTGGCTCCTATGAACAAAGGAAGCCCAACCAGTGTGGTATAGAGATTTTTGAGATAAGTACTAGCAGAGTCACACTTCACTTATCACGCATCACGCTTCATTTATCCCTAAATAATGCGCAGTTCGGGGTCGGGCGTCATGGTCATTACGCTGATGCGGGCGGCGATTTTGCGGGCGAGCCGTCGGAATGCTTGGGCTGTGGGGCTGTCGGGGGCGGACAAGACCACTGGCGTACCTTCATCGCCCCCGACCCGCACACGCGGATCCAGCTCGACCGAGCCGAGGAACTCAGTGCCGATCAACTTGGCCGCTGATTCGCCGCCGCCCTGGCCGAAGATCTCGCCGCTCATGTTTTCCACAACGCCGAGGATGGGCACCTCAAGCTGCTGAAAGGCTTCGGCCCCGCGCCGGGCATCGGCCACGGAGACGGCCTGCGGCATCGTCACGATGATCCCACCGGTGAGCGGGACACTCTGCGCCAGGCTCAGCTGGGCATCACCCGTACCCGGCGGCAGGTCGACGATCAGATAATCCAACTCGCTCCAGCGCACATCGGTAAACAACTGCTGGATCGCCTTGTGCAACATGGGGCCACGCCAGACCAGCGCCTTGCCATCTGGCACCAGAAAACCCATGCTGATCACCTCGACGCCATGCGCCTGGAAGGGCAGCATCTTGTTCCCGTCCACGCGCGGCTTGCCAGTGACGCCAAACATCATCGGGATGTTGGGCCCGTAAATGTCGGCATCCAGCACGCCAACTTTGGCCCCTTCGAGCGTGAGACTGACCGCCAGGTTGGTGCTGACCGTGCTTTTGCCCACGCCCCCCTTGCCACTCGCCACCGCAATAATATTCTTGACCGGAATGTTCAATTTCCCGGCGATGCGGTTGTCGGTGCGTACTTGCGCATCAAAGCGAATTTTCACATCCCCCACGCCAGGCACCAATTGCTTGACCGCGGCGATGCTCTCCTGCTCCATCTGCCCGCGCAAGGGGCAAGCCGGGGTGGTCAGCATGATCGTAAAGCCGACCTGATCCCCCTGAATGGTAATATCGCGGATCATGTTCAAGCTGACGAGATCGTTGTGCAGCTCTGGCTCTTGCACCGTACTCAACGCTTTGCGAACGGCCTCTTCGGTAATGCCGTTATTCTTTCGTCCAAACATAATGAGGTTCCTTTATGATCAACGGACAGGCTTTCACACGAGCGCTGTTAGCGCTGCCAATCCTCTTGTAGTAAAGCAGCCACTTTGTGGCCCATTTCCACGGCGTAATTCGTACCCCGATCCCACGGGTAGACCTGGCTCATCGAAGCGAAGTAGAGCCCAGGCAACGGCGTGCGCAGGTCGGGAATATGGCGCAAATAGTTGATGCCCGGTACTGGCTGGGCATATTTGGCTCGGTGGACCCAGGCCCCGGTCACCCAACTGGGTTGGAAAGCTGGGTTAAAGCGGGACAAATGGGGCAAAAATTCGGCCAGTAATTCGTCAACGCTCAAATCAAAATAGCGATGATCGGGATCCAGATAATTGCCCAGATAGAGCAAATGATCACCGCCATAATGGCGACGGTCGATCATATTTGTATGTTCCACCAAGGCCAGGTAAGGAATGCCCTCGCGCTTGGGAAGGCTGATCCAATACATGTTGTCGGTCAACTGACGGTCGAGCGCCACAGTCAACACGACCGCGCCCATGCTTTTCAGGCTGGTTAACTGGCCCAGATAATTGCTCGGCAGGGCAGGCGTTATGCGGCTCATCACCCCCGGGCTGATCGTGCTCAGCACCTGGTCGAAGTAGAGCGGCGGCTGATCGCCAACCTGCACGGTAAAGCCCCCTTCCGGCTGCGGCTGGATCGCCCGGACCGGCGCATTGGTGGCAATCTGCACCCCTTGCTGACCGACTACCCTGGCCAGCGCATCAATAAAGCCCTGAAAGCCACCATCGAAATAGGCCAATTGACTGGTGCGGGCATAGACGCGTGCCCAGAACCAGGCCAGGTTGACCGATTTGTAGTGCTGGCCAAACTTGCCCTCAAGCTGAAACTCCCAGGCCGCCTCATACGCGGCTGACCCCATCCAGCGCCGCAACCACTCATCGGCCAGGAGTTGATCGAAGTGCTGCCAGGGCGGCCGCGGATGAAAGCGCAGATACGCGATCACCAGGCCCATGCGCAGCCGGTCGATGAGCGGGATCAGCGGGAAACGCAACACCCGGGTGATGCTGTCGAGCGGGTAGTTCCTGCCCTGATGGTGGATGGCCGTGTTGGGGCGGTAGCGCTTGAGCGCCGCGCCGAGCCCGATCTCTTCCACCAGTGCAAAGATTGCGCGGTCCGACGTGAACAGGTGATGATAATAATGTTCGAGCGGCCATTCCCAGGTCGAGCGGCCTTTGAAACCCGCTGCCAGGCCCCCCAACTGCGCTCCCCCCTCGAAAATTGTGACCTGAGGAGTGAGCGGCAAGTGGGGCCGAGTTAGATCATAAGCAACTGTCAGGCCCGTTACCCCACCGCCGATAATGGCGATGCGAGGTGCGGCGGGGTTGGCAACTGGCTGGAATTGGGTCGTCAAGCGTGCGTTCCGTTAGCCTTATGCAGCAACAGGGCGGATCGATAGTGGTTGTAGATCAAGCCGCTGTCGCCAATGAAAGAATGCCAGGGCGAATACCCTGCTCCAAATGGAGGGTGATGGTCTGCTGCGCTCGGCGATACAATTCGAGCAATTCGTCATCGCTTCCTTTGTAGGATTGGATCGTCTGGGTCGCGCAGAGAAAACAGCCCCGCAAAAATTTGTAATTGTTGCTGTTGCAACGCAAACAGCCATTGAGTTCGATCATCATCAACACAAATGCCAGGCTATCGGGGTGGGTTTCGGGCAATGTGCTGATGCGATCCACCAAGGTACACCAATTCTCGCCCCGGAGCTCACGCAAGCTCGAAATCAGATGAGCCGGGAAGAGGAGCTCGGCCTTGGCATGGGTAAATTCATTTAAATCCGACATAAGCCTCCTTTTAGCCGCGAGTGTACAGGCTTGCGCAAACCCCAACTCACGAGAGAATAAGCTCTACGTTGGGCACCTTCACCGCAGACCCATTTGAGCCGGCAGTCAGCAAGTGGTTCAGATTCTGCAGCACAGCCGTCAAATCGCGGCCATGTTCGCTACACGCTTCGCGCAAGGTCATCTCGGGCTCAACGCCACAACTGCTACAACCGCCCAAGTGCAACTCGGCCAATATTTGCTGGGCTTGCGGGTGCAGTAACTGAGCCTCGCGGATGGTCGTGGTGGGCTCAAACTGGGCCCCGCCACTGTTCCGTTTGATCTCGACCCGGAGCTCGGCAGTTGTTGCGGCCAATGTCTCTTGCAAGCGGCGGATTTCATCACTGGCATCAAATAATACTCTGTTATACCGATCCAGCCGCCGTGCCATCGTGCCCATTTCCTGCTGTAACTTCCAGGCATAAGCCACCGCCACTGCACTGACCAGTAGCGCGATGATGCCAATCCCAAGAGCCATGACTCTCCTCCTCGTGCAAATTAAGACGTACGCAAGCCTTACCAGGCGTTCTGCTGGCTCAGGATGTGAGTTTTCCTGAACTGCTGCGGTGCTGCGCAAGTCGTGACAAAGCGAATGTAGAACTCAGCATCAGAGCGTAAATGTTTCACCCGGTTGCAACACCACACAATCGACCGCTGCGGCACGCCGCAACTTGTCGGCAAAGGCTGCGGTATCCTGGCGGATGGGCGGGAAGGTATTGTAATGGCAAGGGATCACCCGTTTCGCCTGCACAAACTGGGCCGCCACAACCGCGTCATCTGGCCCCATGGTGAAGTTATCGCCAATCGGTAAAATGGCAAGATCCACCCCGCCACTCTCGCCGATCAATTTCATGTCGTACGTGAGCGCGGTGTCGCCGGCAATGTAGAGATCGGTGCCATCGTTAAAGTTGATCAGGAAGCCACCCGGGTTGCCCCCTGGTGTGCCATCGGGCAAGGTGCTGCTGTGATGCGCAATGGTCGATTTGACGCGCCCAAAGGGGAAGGTATAGGCCCCACCCAGGTTCATGCCATGCCCGGCCTCGTGCCCTTGCGCCTGGAGCCAACTGACAATTTCGAAATTGCTGATCACCAGCGCGCCGGTGCGTTTCGCCAGCGCGACCGCGTCCGCTGTATGATCACCATGGCCGTGGGTGAGCAAAATAAAATCCGCGGCAATTTCGTCGACCGGACTCGGGGCCAACGGATTGTTGGGCGCAAAGAAAGGATCGACCACCAATTGATGCTCACCCGTCTTGATGGTAAAGGTTGAGTGGCCGAAATATTGAATCTGCAATGACATCACGGTCTCCTTTCCTGCCGGTTGGCTCGCGTCTGCCTGCCAATGCGGCACGAGCTTTTTTCGTTGCCCAGTTTCAAGAGTCGCGCCTTTGGACAGATGCTTATAGCAACTCCGCCTTCACTATAGGACAAGTGACGCAACTTTTCAAGTAATCGTTATGACTGCTGCATGAACAAAAAGCCAGACCCACCTTTGGCAAGTCTGGCTCGTCTCATGTTTAGAAAGACCCATATAATGATCTCAAAATGTTTGTGCTCTGTTGGTTGTGTTAACGGAGCATCCACGCGCACAACCGATTTTGAGATGACTACATGATTTACGCAGCGCTGCGGGCCACGCCGGGAGATACGCTCATCCCCGAACCAGGCTGTCGCCAGGGCGTACGTAAGTTCTAAGGCACTCAGTGCATCACACAGCGAACCATCGACTTGCCGAGCAACACCCTATGCGTCGCCTGCTTTGCGTTTGCGCGCTGCTTCCGCTGCCTTGCGCTTCAGCTCGTCCAGCCTGGCCTTCCTGGCCGCGGCCTCATCGGTTTCGCTCGCGGGTTCACTGGCCTTAACCTGCGCACCAGCGTCGCCCTGCTGCACAACTTCTTCGGCAGCAGCTTGCTTGGCCGTTTCGCGATTCCCCTGCGCGCGCTGCGCGGCTTTGGCAGCTCTTTCGGCCTCGGCGATTGCTTTCGCTTCCGCGTCCTGACGGCGCCGTTCTTCCTCCGCAGCAAATTGTTCAGGCCACAACGCTGCGTAGTATTCCTCGGGAACGGTCAGCTCTTCCAGGTCGTAGACCAAATGCGGATAGCGGTCATAGACGGCCAGCTCAAAGTCGTGATTCATCTTGATCGCATCAAAGGGGCAGAATTCAACGCAAAAGCTGCAACTCATGCAGATCGAGACATCGATGAAAAACTCGGCAGGCCGAGCGAGTGGCCGACCATTCGCATCAATATCACGCACGATCCAAATACATTGAGGCGGGCAGACTTTGGCACAAATCCCACAAGCGGTACAGAGATCCTCGTTCTTTTCCGTGCTCCAGATCAGCATCGGAATGTAGCGAAAACGCTCTGGCAGCAACCGTTTTTCCTCGGGATACTGAATGGTCAGAATCCCTTCTTGCTCGATCGGCTGTTCAATGATGCGCCGTTTTTTGTCGAGAACAATGCTATCCTGATAGCGGCTGGGTGTACCCCTGCGGTCATCGCGAAAGGTATCAAGGGCATGTTTGAGCGTAACGCCCATCCCTTTTAATAGTCCGGTTCCGAACATGATTCCACTCCTGCTTACTTGGCAATTGTCAACGTGTATTTGTCATTGCCAATAAGCCCACTTGGCGTCAGCCGATTCACAATCGAGCGTTGACCATTGACCCTTGACAATTGACGCTTGACAATTATCGATCCACTTCACCCAACACAATGTCAATGGCCCCGAGAATGACAACGGCATCGGCGATCTTGTAGCCCACCGACATGGGCCCCAGCGCGTTCAGGTTGATGTAGCTAGGGGCGCGCACATGATACCGATACGGGTTGGCCTTGCCATCGCTTACCAGGTAGAAGCCAAGTTCACCTTTCGGGCCTTCGACCCGCTGATAAACTTCGCCTTCGGGTGGGCGGAAGGTATATTTGCCTTCGGTATCGGGTGAGACAAACGGGCCGCCCGGAATATCGCGCAGGGCCTGTTTCAGGATCTTGACGCTTTCACGCGCTTCCAGCAGGCGAATATAGTAGCGAGCATAGATGTCGCTTTCTGGCAGCGTGGGAATGTCAAAGTCAAAGCGGTCGTAGATGCAGTATGGTTCCGCCTTGCGGATGTCGTAAGCCACGCCAGCTGCACGGATCAGCGGGCCGCTGACGCTGAGCGCAAGCAGATCCTCCGCCGAGAGATAGCCCACCCCGCGACCCCGTGCAATCACAATTTCGTTGTCGCTTAAGAGGCGGTCCAACTCATCCAGGACGCGGGGCATACGCTCGTGGACCATATAATTGGCCTTCTCGAGCCAACCCGCAGGCAGGTCGCGCACCACACCACCAAAACGCATGTAGTTGCACATCATGCGCGAGCCGCTGACCTCCTCAAAGAGGTCGAGGATCATTTCCCGTTCCTCAATGGCATAGAGGGCGGGGGTTTGCAGCGCGCCCAAGTCGTTGAGGATAAAACCAATCGACCAGAGATGGTTGACCACGCGGGTCATCTCGGCCATGATGATGCGAATATAATTGGCCCGTTCCGGGATTTCGGTACCCAGCAGCTTTTCAACCGCCAAAGCATAGGCCAGATTGTTGCTCATTGAGTTGATATAGTCGAGCCGGTCGGTGAAGGGCATGTTCATCAACCAGGTGTTGCGCTCGCCAATCTTTTCGTGATTGCGGTGCAAGTACCCCATCTCCGGCTCGAGCGCCAGAATCGTCTCGCCTTCGATGCGGGTGATCATGCGGAAGACGCCGTGCGTGCTCGGATGATGCGGCCCGAGATTGACGACGAGGCTGTCAGTATCCAACTCACCGACGCCATGGCCCTCTGGGGCCTGGCTGACTGGCACATAGGTCACTGGCTCTTGCCAGCTATCGGGATCCCACCCTTCGGGGTACGTCGAGTTGCCCCGCCAGGGTAATTTGTCTTCGTACCACAAAAAGCCTTCCGCGGGGTGACGGTTTTTGAAAGGCTTGGCCTCTTCTTCGAAGTAGGCTTCCTTCCAATCCTTGCGCATGGGGTGACCAGCAAAGCCTTCCCACATCAATGTCCGCCGCAGATTGGGATGGCCGGTGAACTTAATGCCATAGAGGTCGTAAACTTCACACTCTTGCAAATTCGCGCCCGGGTAGACTTGCGTGGCCGAGGGAACTTCTTCATCTTCCGGCACGCGCACATGCAGGCAAAGATGCCCGCCACCCTTGGTGGTGCTATAGAGATGATAGACTGTTTCAAAACGCTCGCTCACCCCGCTGCGGGCGCGGGCGCCATAAGCGCTATAATCGACCGCGGTGACGCTGGACAAGAAGTCATACGCTTCCTGGTCGCGCAAGTGGGTCAGCAGTGCGATCAACTTGTCGGGCGCAACAATCAACGCCGGATCTGTACCTTCGGCCCACCGGCCAATCACCGCCCCGGGCACTGCATCGTTGTAGGGCAGCGAGTTATCAACCGCGTTCTCGACACGATCCGCCCCAGGGGCGTCTGCCACGATTTGAGTCATGTACGCTACCTTTCCTGTAGCTAAGCTTGGCGGCTCTGTGCTGAGCACAAGCGCCAACAGAAGATGCTGTTACGCTACCGGCACACCCAGCTTGGACAAGTAGCGTTTGCGCACTTCTTCCAAATGGGCCTTTTTCTCGGCGGAAAGCAATTGGGGCTGGACCCGTTCGGCTGCGCCGCCAGCTGTGCTGCGGGCTGCACCTTCACCCAGCGTATACTCGCGGATGATCTCCACCTGGCGCGGGTCGAAAATGTCGGCACCCAGGATCGGCACCGGCACAAAGTCGTTGGTGCCCTTCTGATACCACGAGACCTTGGCGATGCTCTGGCGCTGGACCTTGTCGTGCAACTTGAGCAGGCCATAGATCAGCGCTTCGGGGGTGGGAGGGCACCCAGGAACATAAACATCCACTGGGATGTATGTGTCGATCCCGCTCACCACATTGTAGCCCTCTTTGAAGGGGCCACCGCCGGTCGCGCATGCCCCCATGCTGAGCACATACCGTGGCTCGGCCATCTGGTTATAGATGCGCACAATGGCGGGCACCATCTTTTTGGTCACCGTGCCCGAGACGATCATCAAATCGCTCTGGCGCGGGCTGGGGCGCATAACTTCCATGCCAAAGCGGGCCAGATCATACCGACTGGCGGCTGTGGCGATCATCTCGATAGCGCAGCAAGCCAGACCAAAGAGCAGCGGCCACATCGAAGATTCGCGGCTCCAGTTGTAGACCTTGTCCAGGGTGGTTACAAGCACATTCGATTGCAACTCGTCTGGGACGGTGATCGAGTCGTGGAGCACTTCTTGGACTTGATTTTGTTTTAGCCGCACAAAATTTTCCGCCGGGGTCAGCGTTTCAGTCGCAGTTACTGTCACAACTTGCTCCTTATACCGAATCCTTCGGTTTCATTGACGATGTTTGCTGGATGCCCACCGGTTGCGTGACAAAGCTGAATGACAACGGACCACAAACCGGGCTTGCATAGGCAAAGCTGCTATCCCAGAGGCATTATGGATTGGCCGCTGGGAATTGTCAATTACGTACGTACTATCCTGAAATTCTCTGGATCGAGCCATGCCGCCCAGGCAATGTGGGCAACAAACCAAATTTCAGGGTGAAAGCTTACGCGGCTTCAGGCGTGGGCATGGGCAAGCCAAATTGCTCCATCACCCAATACGTCCAATCCACACAGCGTTGGCGGGTCAGGTTGGGCTGGTTGTCGTGGTCGAGGGGCAACCCCATGATCACATCTTCCACCGAGCCGCGCGAAAACTCGAACTCGAAGCCATCTTTGGGCCAGAAGCCGACCAATTCGCCGCCCAATTGCGCGACCTTCTCGCCGATGATGCCAATCGCATCCACAAAGCTGTTGGAATAGCCAAACTGGTCGCCATTGCCAAACAGGGCAACTTTGCGCCCCTTAAAGTTGACAATATCCAACTCGCTGAATTTGAGGTTCCAGTCGTCCTGCAACTCGCCGATGTTCCAGGTCGAGCAGCCGAAGATCAAATACTGATAATTTTCCATCGCCTTCAAACTCTGGGCAGAGACGATGATCAGTTCCACGTCGGCTACACCGCTATTTTCAATCTCTTCTTTAATAATATTGGCTGCGGTTTCACCAGCGCCCGTGGAAGAGCCATAAAATAACCCGATTTTGGGTTTGTCGGCCATGCGCACTGCTCCTTGGCTGTAAACGATAATCGCTTGCTCAGGTGTGAAACAAGCGGACTAGGCTGAACACTTCGCCGTGAGCCTTTGCGCCCCACTGAGGGCAAACGGAATGGCGCAAAAGCACGGATCGATCATCAAATTGATTTTTGCCAGTCATTATACTGTTTGAACATCAACCCTGTCAAGTACATTTTTTCACAAGCGCAGTGTGATTGTGCAATGGAATTTTGTCGCCTTGGTATCAACCGAGGATTATTGTAAAATTCACTCAGTACAAAGTCACCATCAACAACACTACCGCAATCTATTTTATCCATCAGCGAAATTCCTGGTCATAGCATCTGTGGTGCGTATGGCGGCGCTGTTGATTGGGGCCCCGAACCTATGACTCAGCTCAAGCTCTTTCTACTTGGTTCGCCGCGCATCGAACTAGACGGCGTCTCCATCGACCTACGGCGGCGTAAGATTTTGGCACTCCTGTTCTATCTGGCCGTAACTCGACAACAACATCGTCGTGATGCTCTGGCCACGCTTTTCTGGCCGGAGACAAGCCAAGCAGCGGCGCGGGCGGCACTCCGCCGCGAGCTACATGTGATCAACCAGACTCTAGGCAGCGAATGGCTGGTGACTGAGCGCAACAGCGTAGGTATCAACAAGGCAGCCGAGCTCTGGGTGGATGTCCACCGATTCTTCTTAGAACTGGATAGTTGTCGCGCCCATGTGCATGATGACCAGATGGGCTGTGTTGCATGTCAGGCAGCGCTGGTGCGCGCTACCAGTCTCTATCTAGGTGACTTTCTCACCGGCCTCACTCTGTCAGATTGCCCAGATTTTGACAATTGGCAGTTCTTCGAGACTGATACATTGCGGCGAGCATACGCCGGTGCATTACAGAAACTTGTTGATTTCCACCACGCACAGGCTGATTATGCTGCTGCTATCGACTATGCTCGCCGTTGGCTAGCGTTGGATTATACACACGAGCCAGCTCAGCGCGAGTTGATCCGCCTCTTTGCCGCAACTGGACAATATACTTCTGTCCTACGTCAATACGAAGAGTGTGTACGTATTCTCAAGCGAGAGTTTGGCCTATCTCCAGAACCGGAAACAACCGCCCTCTACGAGTCAATTCGGTCACGCCGTTTGCCCAAGGGTGAATTGCCAATCGATAGAGCTCACAAGACTATCCTGACACGCCAATCACAATCGGGCGCCGCCAGCAATGGCCCCGTTATGGCGCAAAGTGAGAAAGCTGTTCACTTTGCTTGGGGAGAACAAGCCAGACCAGCCCTTCCGTTGATTGGGCGTGAAGCAGAGTGGCAACACCTCCAGACAGCCTGGCATACCGCACAGGCCAATGGTGCCCATTGCGTTGTTGTTGCTGGGGAAGCTGGCATTGGCAAGACGCGTTTAGCCGAAGAGTTGTTGGCATGGGCCTGGGAACAACGCATCGATTCAGCCTATGCTCGTTCATATCCGTCACAAGGTGAGCTTGCCTATGTTCCCGTTGTCGAATTGTTGCGTACCGTGCCTTTACAGCACCGTCTCGCTCACCTAGAGAATGTGTGGTTGCCCCATCTGGCGCGCTTACTGCCCGAGGTGCTGACCGCTCACCCGGAATTGCCGACGCCAGAATTCGAGATGGATAGCTGGCAGCGGCAACAACTTTTTGAGGCATTGGCGCGCACTTGCCGGGCGCTGCCTCACCCCTTGCTGCTGGTGTTGGATGATCTACAGTGGTCTGACCAGGAGACGCTGGACTGGCTCCACTATCTGGTGTCGTCTAGACGTCACAGCAGTGCCCAGCCAACAGAGCGAGCACCGCTACTGGTGGTAGGTACGATTCGTACCGGGGAACCGGGCAATACGCAAGCCTTGCAACGTTTGTTGTGGGGCTTACGATATAATGGTCAATTGACTCATCTAGACTTGAGCCCGCTCAGCCCGACGGATACGGCCACCCTGGCTATCCAGATTGCGGATCAGCCGCTGGAACCAGCTTTTATCGATCTGCTCCATCAAAATACTGCAGGGAATCCGCTCTTTATTGTCGAGACAGTTCGGGCAGGTGCCACGGTTTGGCCAACAGAAGCACCAGAACAGCGGCAATGGGTTGTTGAATCACCTGCCGCTGCACTGCCTCCCAAAGTCTATGCGGTGATCCAATGGCGGCTGGGGCAGCTTTCGACCCAGGCGCAGGAAATCGCCGGGCTGGCCGCGGTCATTCGTCGTTCTTTCTCGTTCGATTTGTTGCGTGCGGCCAGCCAACTTGATGAAGAGATTCTGGTAATCGGGTTGGATGAATTGTGGGAGCGCCGGATTATCCGTGAACGAGGCGCTGAAGCCTACGACTTCAGCCATGATCGCATCCGCGATGTCGCCTATAGCCAGGTAGGGCCAGCCCGCCGCCGTCTGTTACATCGGCGCATCGTCAACGCGCTGGAAATGATCCATGCCCATCAGCTTGATAGCGTTAGCGGCGAATTGGCTACACAGTGCGAACAGGCTGGGTTGACCAAGCGTGCGCTCGACTATTATGCGCGCGCGGCCGCCGCCGCCCAGCGCGTTGGCGCTTATCAGGAAGGTATGGCGCTTATCCGGCGCGGTCTGGCACTCCTCGAAACCATGCCCGACACGCTCGAACGGCTGGCGCAAGAACTGGCCTTGCAGATGCAATTATTGCCCATGCAACGCACGGCGCTAGGCTATGCCGCCTCTGCCCAGGGGCAGACCCTATCCCGCGCTCGCGAACTCTGCCATCAGTTGAACAAACAGGCATTGCTTCATCATGTATTGATTGGTCTCAATACACATTTCTATGGGCGCAGCGAATTCGAACGCTGCAAAACCTTGGCCAAAGAGCTTTTGGTGCTCGCCCACAGATCCCAAGAACCGATGGCGTTTGTCGAAGGGCATCACGCCATGGGTACTTATCACTTTGCCGTGGGGGGGGTCCAGGCGGGTCTTATACATCTTGAACAGGCTTTGCATCATTACGCTCCCCAGCACCATCAGGATTATGTGTCGTATTTTGGCTTTAATTTCGATCCGTTCGCCCGCTCCTTCGTTGTTCACACATTGTGGTTACTTGGGTATCCAGAGCAAGCTGTTCAGCAGCTAGAGGTTAACCTTGCCAAAGCACGTGCCCTAGCGCATCCACCCACGCTGGCGCTGGCGTTGGCCTACGCTGCCATGTTATACCAGTTCCGGCGCGAGCCGGCTCAGGTGCAACAACTGGCCGCCGAGACAATCGCCCTCAGCGCCAAACATGGCATCACCTATTATGAACTCTGGGCGACCATGCTGTACACCTGGGCAGTGGCCGTCCAAACAGAGCGCGCCGACAGGCTATCCGCCCTATCCGCCATGCAGCGTAACATCGAGCAATTCCGCGCCACCGAGTCGAGCGTCCGTTTGCCTTACTACACCTCTCTGGCCGTCGATCTCTGTCTGCGTATTGGTCAGGTTGAACAAGGTCTTGCCATGCTGCGTGAAGCGGAAGAGTTTGCAGTCAGCACTGGCGAAACCTGGTGGTGTGCCGAACTTCACCGATTGCGTGGCGAGTTGTTGCAGCGCCAGGGCGCGACCCCAGAGGAAGCCGCGTTCTGTTTTGGTGAAGCCATCAACTTAGCCCGCCAGCAGGGTGCCCGGATGTTGGAGTTGCGCGCCACCGTGAGCCTGGCGCGGCTCTGGGCAGGAGCCGGTAAACAAGTGGAAGCTGCTCTACACCTGACCAACCTGCTCGGCGGCTTCAGCGAACGGTGGGAGAGCCCCGACCTGGCGGAGGCGCAGACCCTGCTGAAGCGCCTACGCACAAGCGCCGCGCCGACCTAAAAGTCTTACCTATATGTTAAGCCTCTATACCGGGCGAGCATTGCCCAGTTGGCCGAGGTGCGTATATTTGAAACCGGCTATCTCCTTTAGGCCATAGCCCAGCGCCCGGTCCATCCCAATATGCGCCAGCCAGATCAGGCTCAATGATAGTAAGAGCGCAAAGCCAAACCAATAACCAACCCCAGTCAGCACTAGTGGAATGGCATAGGTGTGAGCAGCATTGTAGACTGCCTGGCCCGCCCGATTATCCGCTAGATAACCAACCATAGAGAGGTCGGGCACCAACAGAAGAAGCGCAAACAGCCACCACGATGCGTCGGTTCCAGCGTACAAAAGAATGCTAACGACGAAAGCCGCCAACCCCTCAATGCGTTGAATCACAATTGCCTGAGTCATCGTTTATCTCCATAATCAGAATATGTTCTGCGCTTTGACTACAAGTGTTATGGTCTACTCGTTCCTTTTCTATCTGCTGCATTACTTTTGCAACAGGTATCAGGATGGCAGGGTACACAGCGTTGTACATCGCCCGCCTGATGAAAATTGACGAGCGATAGATGGATTATGACAGCAACTGATCGGCTGATGCAATTCTCTTTTACCCAAACCGGGATCGCCGGTGACCACGCGGGCCTGAGCCTTCAGTGATCGCTGCTGCGGACGATTTGTGATCGCCCGCTAACTATCCTGAAGTGGCTTGGCGAATAAACAATTTCGCTCGGCAACGTTGTATACATTTTTAGTAACAAGCTCATCTCAAGGAGAATCACTTATGTCACTCACTGGTAAGTATGCGCTTGTGACCGGCAGTTCCCGTGGTATTGGGCGGGGCATTGCCCTCAAATTGGCCGAGAAGGGGGTCAACGTCGCCATCAATTATCGCCAAAATGAAGCGGCGGCCAAGGATACGTTGGTCAAGGTGCGGGAACGCGGCGCCGACGGCTTTGTAATCCAAGCTGATATATCCCAGCCGGAAGAACTTAAACACCTCTTCAGTCAGGTACAGAGTAAGTTTGGCCACCTGGATATCTTTGTGGCCAATGCGTTGGGCGATCTCTTTGCTGTCCTTGCCCCGCCGCTGGCTGTCACCCCGGAACAGTTGAATCTGGCTACGGCCTCGCAGGGACAAGCTTTTTTGTTAGGCGTCCAGGCTGCAGCACTGTTGATGCCTGATGGTGGGCGGATTGTGGCGATCACCTACACTCCAGGCGGCAACAAGGGGAGTTGGCAGCCTTACATTGCCCAAGGCACGGCCAAAGCGGCGCTGGAATGCTTAGTGCGCTACTTTGCCGTAGCGTTGGCGAAACGTGGAATTACGGTCAATGCGATCAGCCCGGGCTTAACCGAAGATAGCATTATCAGCGCCCTGCCGCCGGTTGCCCAAGAGCTGATTCACGACTGGGGTGAACGGGGATGGATGCCCATGGGCCGGATGGGCCGGCCGGAAGATATTGGCAACGCAGTCGCTATGCTCTGCACACCGGAAGCCGGTTGGATCACCGGGCAGACAATTGCTGTCGATGGTGGCGCGTCACTGATGAACGCTGATTTCCCACTGGAAATTCAGATGGGTTAATTCATCGAGAGGAGCACATATGCCATACGCAAGCAACCAGGGTGCCAAGATCTATTATGAGGTTGAAGGGGAAGGACCACCGATTGTCTTTGGGCACGGTGTAATGGGGAATATCAGTATGTGGTCAGGTTATGGTTACGTTGACATGCTCAAGGAGCAGTATAAGCTGATCTTGGTAGATACCCGTGGTCACGGAAAGAGCGACAAATTTTATACTCATGCTGCTTACGATCTCAAATTCATGGTGGATGATGTAATCGCCGTGATCGATGATCTGGGGATTGAGCAAATACACTATTGGGGTTATTCAATGGGTGGTTTTATAGGATTTGGTTTGGCGAAGTATTATCCGCACAGGGTACGCTCCTTAATCCTAGGAGGTGCATCACCTTATCATGATCCAACCCAGCCCAATCCATTCTTGTCGATCATGCAGCGCGGCGTAGAAGAAGGTACTGAGGCGATGATCGAGGATTATCGTGCATTATTTGGTGGCGCAATTCACCCGACAGCAGCAGAGCGCTTACGCACAGTAGACCCGCGTGCTATGGTAGCTTTATTTGAATTTTCACTGGATGAACAGGGAATTGAAGATGTGTTGTCTACCATGTCGATGCCCTGTCTACTATATATTGGCGAACAGGATGATCCTGAACATGTCATGACCTATTCTACGCAAATTCCCAATGCATCGGTTGTTGTGATTCCTGGGATGAATCATGGTCAGACATCCGCCGCCGTTGACTTGATTGTGCCAAGAGCATTAGCGTTTTTAGGAACGGTGTAACTGTGTTCTGTTTTGGTAAAGTTTTGTACTTCCATCGCCGAATTAATTGTTCGGCGGTTAGGTCGAGACTGATCAGCATTGTTGCGCAATGTCAATCGTTGAATAATCAAAGGTGATTGAAAACATAATGAGCAAACAAGCTTTAACGTTCAAAGCTCAATCAACCAATGAATTGGGTCAAAGTTTGACCGATGCCAGTCAGCTCGATAATCATTATCGGTTGTGTAAGGCTGAATATGATCGGGCGATTGCAAGCGTTGGTATCCAATCGGGCTGGCATGTGCTCGATGCTGGGAGTGGGAATGGTGTTTTTTTACCACAGATTGCGAGTCTGCTGGGTAATTCTGGTCGGGTCGTCGCAGTGGATCACTCTGCGGAGAATGTCGCAACGGTCGAACGTTGGGTAAAAGCTGCCCAATGCGAAGAATTGGTCGAGAGTCGCCTCGCTGATGTGAGGTCATTGCCACTGGAGACAGATAGTTTCGATTGTGTCTGGTGTGCAAACGTATCCCAATATTTGACCGATGATGAGTTGCGGCAAGCAATTGCTGAATTTGTGCGTGTGGCAAAGCCAGGAGGTTTGGTAGCAATCAAGGAATTTGATGCATCACTCTGGCAATGGTTTCCGGTAGATATGCGTCTGGTCTGGCGCCTAGTTGATGCCGCAGCATTAGCCGGGGTGACACAAGTGGTTGGTTGTTTGCGCAGTTGGAATATGTCAAAATGGATGCGTGACCAAGGCTTAGAAATTATCTCGCGCCGAGGATATGTAAGTGAGATTCAACAGTTGCTGCCGTCGGATGTTCCTCATTATGCGGGTGTGTTTCGCTGGTTTGCATCGATTGCGAAGGATCTGACCTTATCTGAGGCAGACAAGGGTGAATGGCAGCGTTTGTCAGACGATGTGGAGAGTGTACTCACTGATCCTGACTATCTTTATCGAGAGATGTTCACGCTGACAATCGGGCTGGTGAATGCGAAATAAATCACAGAACGAGCAGCCGA
>CAZIRP010000080.1:0-26099 GCA_964541665.1 uncultured Caldilineaceae bacterium
AACCTGCGTTCCTGCTCGCTTCCCGCACTGCCTTAACCCGAACTCACGTTAAGTACCAGGCAACGGGCAAGCCCAGCCGCAGCTTACCGGGAGTTGCAGGCTCAGCTGCACAGTCCGATTATTTTCTCGGCTTGGCTTACCAAGTGCCTGACCCAGCATGATCCAGAGGAAGCAGGGAGCGTTGCCCGCCTCTCTCCCCGCCTCCTCTGTATGCGCTGTGCCCCCCTGTTTATCCCCGACGCTGTACCATGAGTTACTGCGACAATGTCCCCATATCCCCCCAAGGGTTTGGCCCAGCGACCAAAGCCAAGTACAATCGATTTAGCAGCATCAAT
Source organism: uncultured Caldilineaceae bacterium (assembly GCA_964541665.1). Classification (GTDB taxonomy): domain Bacteria; phylum Chloroflexota; class Anaerolineae; order Caldilineales; family Caldilineaceae; genus CFX5. Next base: position 336 of record CAZIRP010000080.1, read on the forward strand.
TGCTGGAGATCCGCTTACCAGTCAGTGATCTGGTGAGCGGCACCTCGCTACCAAACCAGAACACGCAGGAATTCAGAAAGGGCCACCATGTTACCGATTGTGGTTCCAGCCCATTTTCGCATTATCGCGCACCGCGGGGCCTCGGCCTATGCGCCCGAAAATACGCACGCGGCCTTCCAGCTCGCGGCCAGGATGGGCATCCGCGAGATCGAGACCGACGCGCAATTGAGCAGCGATGGTCAGGTAGTGCTCTGTCATGATCACACCTTGGCGCGCTATGGGCACGGTGATCAGGTGGTGGAAAGTTTGCCCGCCAGCGAGCTGACCGAGTTGGAGATGGGCAGTTGGTTTTCCCCCTTTTTGTATGGCGGCGAACGACTGAGCACGCTGGACCAACTCTTGCAGAACTTCGGCCACCAGTTTATCCACCACATTGAGCTCAAGGGGCGAGCGCATGGGTTGGCCGCGGCCGTGGCCGAACGCATCGCCGCGGCCAACCTGGCCGAGCGGGTCTTCATCACGTCGTTTGATGATGCCCAGCTCGAACGGATGCGGAGCGCGGCGCCAACATTACGCCTGGGCTGGTTGATCCGCCGGATCGACGACGACGTGTTGCGCAAAGCCGAGGCGCTGGGGCTCTTCCAACTCTGTCCGCAGGCCGAGGGGGTTACGCCCGCGGCGGTGGCTCAGGCGCGGACGGTTGCCCCCGAAGTGCGCGCCTGGGGCTTGAGCGGCTCCCGCCCCCAGGTGATCCAGCTGATCCACCAGGTGCTCGACAGCGGCTGCGATGGCACTACCATCGACTGGCCCGATTGGTTGACTCACGCTCAGTGATCACACTTCATTGGCCCGGCAGCAGCAGGTGCCGCGCTGATGGTTGGCCTCTTGTCAAGCGACTCATCACCACAAGGAGAAGCGCGTGAAAATTACCGAGATCCGCACGTACCTGATGCACGCCGGCCACCCCGACAGCAGTGGCTGGAAGGCGCGCAACTGGTGCTTTGTCAAGGTCTTCACCGATGCAGGCATTTATGGCGTAGGCGAGGCCAGTGGCTGGCCGCGCGTCGTCGAGACCGCGATCAACGACCTGGCGCAGATTTTGATCGGCGATAACCCCTTTGAGATCGAAAAAATCTGGCAAAAGATGTATATAGCGATGATGGGCCACGGCATGACCGGCATCGTGGGCAGCGGCGCGATGACTGGCATCGAGATGGCGCTCTGGGACATCAAGGGCAAGGCGCTCGGTGTGCCCGTCTATGAATTGCTCGGGGGGCAACTGCGCGACCGGGTGCGGCTCTACGCCCATGCGCACTCCGCCGAGCGGGCCCGCGTCCTGGTGGATCGGGGCTTTGGCGCGATCAAGACTGGTGGTGTCTCCGACCCGCTGGGCAAAGTCGAAGTCATCCGCGCCGAAGTGGGCTCCGACATCGATCTGATGGTCGACATCCACGGCCCGCCCTGGCTGACCACCGCGGACGCCATTCGCATGGGGCAGATGCTGGAGGATTACGATCTGCTCTTTTATGAAGACCCGGTTGCGCCGGAGGATGTGGAGGCGCTGGCGCGTGTTTCGGCAGCGGTCAATCTGCCAATTGCCGCGGGGGAGCGTCATGCTGGGGTCTGGGGCGTGCGCGAGCTGATCGAACGCGAGATCATCGATGTGGTGCAGCCCGACACCGGACGCGCGGGTGGGCTTCTGCCGATGAAGAAGATCGCCGCGCTGGCCGAGGCCCATTACATTACCTTTGCCCCGCACGATGGTTCGCTGGGGCCGGTGGCTGAAATGGCCGCGGTTCATCTCTGCGCAACCTTGCCCAACTTCCTGATCCTTGAACATCTCGAAGACGATGTGCCGCAACGCTACGAGGTGATGCAGCCGCAGCCGACCATTGTGGATGGCTTCATGCTCGTGCCCGATGCGCCAGGGTTAGGCGTGGATATTGTCGAAGAGGCCATCGCCAAGTATCCATCCACGGGCAATGTCGCACCGCCCAACCCCGACGAAGAAATGGTCTATTTCCGCGCTCGCACCAAACGGGCCAGTTGGCTTGGGGCGCAACTCTCCGCCCCCGAAGATTTTGTTTAGGTACGCCAGATTTGTGGGGTAGCCAGTCATCAGACTGCGCTACCCCTTTGTTCCTGATGGCTCACACATGGACGCCCTACTCACCTATATCCCCATGGATCGCCGCCACGCCCTGGTGCAGCGCATCGATCTGCCGGACCGTACCCGCGGCGCGGCACTCTTTGCCGACATCTCCGGGTTCACGGCCCTCACCGAAGCCCTCGTCATTGAATTGGGTGCCCAACGCGGCGCCGAAGAGTTGACGCGCTACCTGAACCTCGTCTACGACGCGATCATCAGCGAAGTGCATCGCTATCGTGGCAGCGTTATCGCCTTTGCGGGGGATGCCATTACCTGCTGGTTTGATGGTGATAGTGGCTTGCGCGCCAGCGCCTGCGCGCTCGCCATGCAGCAGCAGATGAGCCAGTTTGCCCAGGTACGCACACCGGTTGGCAGCACAGTGATACTGGCCATGAAAGCGGCTGTCGCGGCGGGAACGGCGCGCCGCTTCTTGCTGGGCGACCCCGCCATCCGCCTGATCGATGTGCTGGCTGGCGAGACGCTCGAACGCCTTTCCAGCGCCGAACACCAGGCCCACAAAGGCGACGTGGTGCTCGATCCAGCCACCGCGCACCACCTGGGTGATGCGCTGGTGATCAGCGAGACCCATGCCAATGGCGAGGCAGCCGCGGGCGTGGCCCTGGTGCAAGGGCTGCGCCAACCAGTAGCCGAACTGCCGTGGCCGCCCGTGGCCAATACCCTGTCCGAAGCCGAGATCCAACCCTGGCTCCTGCAGCCAGTCTACGAGCGTCTGCGCCACGGCCTGGGTGACTTTTTGGCCGAGTTGCGCCCGACTGTGGCGCTCTTTGTGCGCTTTGTGGGCATCGACTATGACCGTGATCCCGCGGCGGGCGAAACATTAGACAGCTATATCCGCTGGGTGCAAGCCGTGGTTGACCGCTACGCGGGCACGTTGATCGATGTCAACATGGGCGACAAGGGCAGCTATCTCTATATCAACTTTGGCGCGCCCCTGGCCCACGAAGATAACGCGGCCCGTGCTGCTGCGGCTGCGCTCGAATTGCGCCACCCCCCGGCTGGCCTGGAGATGATCCGCGGCGTACAGATTGGCATCAGCCAGGGGCGGATGCGGGCCGGGGCCTATGGCGGCTCCACCCACCGCACCTACGGCGTGCTGGGCGACGAAGTCAACATGGCCGCCCGCTTGATGATGGCTGCCGCGCCAGGCCAGATTTTGGTCAGTGAGATCGCGCAACGCACCATTGCATCGACGTTTGTCTGGGAGGCGCTTCCCCCCATGCGGGTCAAAGGCAAACGGGAGCCGGCCACTGTTTTTGCCTTGTTGAGCGCTCAGGAGACGCGACAAGTGCCGTTGACGCTGGGCAAATATACGCTGCCCCTGGTGGCGCGCCAGCATGAATTGGCCGAGCTGGACGCCAAGCTGCGCCTGGCCCAACAGAGCCACGGGCAGATCGTCAGCATCACCAGCGAAGCCGGGCTGGGCAAGACCCGCCTCGTTGCCGAATTGGTACAACATGCGCAAGCAGCCGGAGTGACCACCTATGTAGGCGTTTGCGAATCCTTTGGCATCCACAGCAGCTATTTGGTGTGGGAGCCGATCTGGCGCGGGCTGTTTGGCCTGGAAGCACGCTGGCCGCTTGAACAACAGATCGAGCATCTTCAGCAGCGCCTCGCCGCGGTTGATCCCCTGTTGGCCGAGCGTTGTCCCCTGCTTGGCTCGTTGCTCAATTTGAGCATCCCGGAAAACGAATTGACCCGTTCGTTGGATGCCAAAATGCGCAAACAGGCGCTCGAAACGTTGCTGGTCGATTATCTGCGCGGCCAGGCCTGGGCAACGCCGCTGCTCCTGGTTCTGGAAGATGGGCATTGGCTCGACCCCCTCTCGCACGATCTGCTGGAGGTGATCGGCCAGACGATTGTGGACCTGCCGGTCTTGATCGTGCTCAACTATCGCCCCGTGACGGTGGATCGGTTGCGCGTACCCCGCATCACGACGTTGCCGCACCATACGACCATTGAGCTAACCGCGCTGAGCGCGCCAGAGAGCGCCAGCCTGCTCCAGCACAAACTCGAACAACTGGCGGCTCGTCCCATCCACCTGGACCCCGATCTGGCGGATCGCATTGTCAAACAGGCCGAGGGCAATCCCTTTTATGTGGAAGAATTGGTCAATTATCTGCACTACCAGGGGTTGGATGGGGGCAATGAAAGCGGGCGGAGCGTGGAATTGCCCGACAGCTTGCAGCGATTGGTGCTCAGCCGCATGGATCAACTCAGCGAGCAGCAAAAGATCACCATCAAAGTTGCCAGCGTAATTGGGCGCATCTTCAAGGCGACCTGGCTCCCCAACATCCGCCCCGACCTGGGCGACGCGCAACAGATTTACCACGATCTGTGGACGATCACCCGGCACGAGTTGACCGCGCTCGACCCCACCGAAACCGAGATCACCTATCTGTTCAAGCAGGCGATCACCCAAGGGGTGGCGTATGAAAGTCTGCCTTACGCTGTGCGCGTGGCCATGCACGAGCAGATCGGTCAGTTTATCGAGCGCGCTTACCCCGAACAGATTGAGCAATTCCTGGATCTGCTGGCCTATCACTACGATCACAGCGAAAATGCCGAGAAGCGGGTGGAATATCTGTTGCGAGCGGGCCAGGCCGCGCAGAAGAATTATGCCAATAGCGCGGCCATTGACTATTACCAGCGGGCGATGCCGCTCTTGCCCGGCGACCAGCGGCTGGGGATGATGCTGAAACTGGGCCAGGTATTGGAGCTGGATGGGCAATGGCAGGCCGCGGAAGTGCTCTATCAACAGGCACTGGCGTTGGCCAGCGAAACCCAGGATGCCCGCGCACACGCCCGGTACGAAACCGCCATTGGCGAGTTGTATCGCAAACAGGGCCACTATGAAGCGGCCACGCAGCGCTTTCAGCAGGCCCGCGGCGTCTTTGAGGCGATCCAGGACCAGGTGGGGGTGGGGCAGGTTCTGCACTATTCAGGCACGTTGGCCGCGCAACAGGGGGATTACGAAACGGCCCGCCAACGCTATCAGGAGAGTTTGCTCATTCGGCGCGCGCTGGGCGACCAGGCCAACATTGCCAGCCTGTTGAGCAACCTGGGCATTTTGGCTCGTTTCCAGAATGACTATACGACAGCCCGAACCCTGCATGAGGAAAGTCTGGCCATTCGCCGGGCAATGGGCGACCGCTGGGCGATTGCCAATTCGTACAACAACCTGGCACTGGTTCTGCGCGACCAACATGAGAACCGAGCGGCGCGGGCCATGCTCGAAGAGAGCTTGCGGATCAGCCGCGCGGTGGGCGATAAATGGTCGATTGCCAATACCTTGACCAGCCTGGCCGAGGTTGCGCTGGAACAGGCCGATCAGCCTGCCGCGGCCCATTTTCTAGCCGAGAGCCTCACCATCAACCGGGCGTTGGGCGAGCAGCGGGCAATTGCCTTCCTGTTGGAATCATTCGCGGTCTTGGCAGCCACCCAAACCCAGCCGAGATTGGCGCTGCAACTGGCGGCCACCGCGGATACATTGCGCCAAACGATCGGTGCACCGCTCGCGCCTGCCGATGCGCAGCGGCTCGAACAGGCGCTGGCTGCGGCGCGTCAACAACTCTCGGCGGTGGCCCAGGCTGAAGCCGAGGCGCTTGGCCGGGCTACACCGCTTGAGGCGGCGATCCGCCAGGCGCTCGACTTCACCAACGGGTAGCGAAAGCGGTTTCCAGGTGCTTTCTGAGCTCCGCTCAATTGCGCACAAAAGGCAAGAAGAGCTGAATATCCTGGTTCGTCCCTGCTTCGACCGGCTCATCGACCCAGAACTCGAAGCCGGTCTCGTCGGTGATCACGGGCAATGCGCTGGTGGCAATGATCACCTGGCCCTCGAACTTGAGGAATTCTGACGCGTCGCGCTGGATGCGCCCGGCAAAGCGAATGGTATCCGCGGTGCCTTCGCCGTCCGTGTCCTCCCATTCATCGCCGGTGATCCGAACCACGAAGGTCGTCTGACCAAGAATGCCAAAGGTGACAGTGTCGTTGCCCAGGCCCGCGGCAAAACGATTGACAAAGGTGGGTGCGCCAGCTTCATCGCGCCAGCCCGCGTGCAGGCTGAGGTTGATCTGGTCGTTGCCGGGGCCACCGAGCAACTCGGCCACACCATCGGGGTCGAGCAGCGTGTCATTGCCCTCACCGCCGATCAGCACATCATAATTGCCCGTGCCACCGTTGAGGACATCGTTGTGATTGCCGCCGTCGAGGCGGTCGTTGCCCAGTTCCCCATAGATCAGGTCGTTGCCCTCGCCCCCGCAGATCACATCATCGCCCCCCTTCCCGTTGAGGATGTCATTGCCCCCCAGGCCGAGGATCAAATCGGGGCCAGCCGTGCCGGTGATGTTGTTCTGCAACGCTGTGCCAACGATAATATTACCGTCCCACCCTGCTGCTGTATAAGTCTCACCGACCTGATAGACCGTGTACTCGAAGCATGTACCGATCAGCACGCCGACGGGTTCCGCGTTGATTGTCCAGCCATAGGTCGCGGGCGAAGGATCAACATTGCCATGTTCATCGATGGCCCGCACCGCAAAGGTATGGGCGCCTTCGCTCAGGTCCTGGTAGGTCTGCTGGCCATTCGACTCGCAGGCGACAAAATTACCCCCATCCACCTGGCACTCGAAGATCAATTCGTCTGCGGGCGTCGCATTATCGGTAGCGGTGAAGATAAACGTTGCCGTCAGGTCGTACGTTGCACTCGGCGGCCCCGCGAGGATCGTTGTCTCCGGCGGCGTGACCTGTTCTTCGACCAGTGTCGCCGTGCTGAATGCGTAGAAGGGATCCTCCAGCGTCAGCGAGCCCGCGGGCAGCGGGATCTCGCCGCCGAAGAAGGCTTGGATGGTGTAGTCACCCGCTGGCAGATCGGGCTCGCCCACGCTCAGGAAGATCCGCCCCACATAATCGGTGATCAGACTGGTGCTGTAGGTGTGGGTTGCATCGCTGATGATAAAGACCACGGTTTTCTCGCGGAGGAATCGGCCATTGCCATCGCTCAGGGTGGCCATCAGCTCGACCGCTTGCGTGGATTGGTCGGGGCTGTCAATCAGTTCCAGGCTCAAGTTGCTGGTCTGTTTGTCCACAAAGAAGCAACAGAGTTCGGTTTGGGTTGCCTGATAGGCTTCTGTGCCCGCAAAGATCGCGGCAAGTGGATGATATGTCTGCGTGGGAACGAGCAGAGAGAGTTGCACTTCGGCCTCGCCCTGCTGATTCGTGATTGCGGTGCGCCGGTGGGAGGTAACCCCAAAGCGGATCACCTGGCCAGCCAGCGGCGCTCCCTGGTCATCCTCCAGCCGGGCGGAGAGCGTGATCATGTCGCCATAGCGCAGTTCCTCATCATAAGCTGGCACCTGCTCCCAGGTCAGGGTCGTGGCAACTGGCGGCGTGGGCTGACCAGACGGCGCGGTATAGGGTTCAACCAGCGGGGTGTAATAGGCCCCCAGATTGGTCGCCAGACTGACCAGGCCCACACCATTCACCGCTTGTACCAGGTAGCGCACAGCGCTCGGGGACGTAGCGCCCAGCGGCAAGGTGCCTGCCCACACCCGCGAATCCGTGCTCAACTGGGTGAGATCCAGCGATTGCCACTGCCCGGCCCACGGCCCATCCAGCGCGGTATACGTGACCCAAACCGCTTGAATGCCCGCGCCCGGGTCGCCCGTGACATTGATGGCAAAGGTCAATTGATCCGCCTCCAGCGTGCTGGCGACCTGGTTGATCGCCGGTGCCGCGGCAAAGGCGGGCGAATAGCCAGCATCAGTCACCGCCAGGTAGTTGCTGTAGAAGAGGCGGAAATCCATGCGGTCAAACTGCCGCGCCGTATTGATGAGCGAACCAGGGCTGCTCGAACGGTGTTGCACCGGCGTGACAAAGAGGCGCGTCGAACCGGAAAATGGATCGGCCAGCGCGGAGAAGTAATTGGTTCGCCAGGGCACAACCGGGTGCCAATGATCACTCAGGAAGGGGACATGGCTGCTGCTCAATTCAGTGGCGGGCGCGCCGGTCAGCGGCATGATGTTGGGGATGTCCTGATACTGACCACCGCGCAGCCCCACCCCGCGCAGAATATAATCGGCGAGGCTGACATTGCGGATTTCGAGCGGCAACACTGGTTCCGCCGGGTTGGAGACGACCCCGTCGCTTCCCGTCCAATAGGTCGCGTTGAGCGGCGAATTATCATTCAGATTGGTCAACTGTTTGCTCTGCTGGGTGAGTGTGGGGTCCACCGTGAGATCAACATAGCGCAAGCCCAAGGTTGCCCCGGGGTCGGTCGCAAAACCCATTGATGGGCCAATCACCGGGATGTCGTCGTCCGGGGGCAACGGTTCGCCTGGCAGTTCAACGCTCAACATGGGCAGGCCAAAGAGGGTGGCCTGCAAGAAGGACTTTTCATGCAAACCCAGCATTTGGGCGGTCTCGGCCAGATAGGTATTTTTGGCCGCGGTCAATGCTTTGCCAACCGCAACCGGCCCGGCCCGGCGTAACTCTTGCGTAAAATTGAGATAGAGCCGCTCGCCATATTCGATAAAGTCTGTATCGCCATATTGATAGCCGGTGCCCCCAATAAAGGTTGCACCCTTTTGCGCAAACGCCTGCGCCCAATCTGGCTCCTGGGTGACGCCGGGTACGCCATGCTCATTGACAATGTTGTAGCCCGAGTGGCAGCCTGCGCTAAAGATCACCGCGTTGGCCAAGTCCACCGGCATGGCGACCACTTCGGCAGCGGTCAGGCGGCTCCGATAATCCGCGGCCAGGGCGCTCGAAGCGCTGAAATGACCGGCGAGATAGATCAGATCATGGCGCTGGCTGCGCAGTGCACTGTCGAGATCGGCCGCGATCCAGGCGTCGGGATGGCCAGGCGTAATGTCCGGGGTGTCGATCAGGCTGTTGATGGCAGCAGTTGCGCCCAGGCCAGCACGCAATTCACTCTCGACCGCTTGCGCAGCATCCCACAGAAAATCGTACCCGGTCACCAGCGCGGATTGCGGGTAGACCACGCCAGCGGCGGTCGCCAGATAGGCATCCAACACGGTGAGGATGTCGGACGGGGTTTCCACCAGGCGGCCAATCGCCAGGTCGGGGATCGGCAGGGCCGAGAGCCCAGCGCCCAGATCGGTGCGCGATCCATAGCGGTCCTGGCTCAGCACGTACCCCAAACGCAGGCTGGCTTGGGATGCGGTGTGATCCAAAACCGGGGGGATGTAATTCTGCTCGTTGGCCAACATCGCCCCGTCGGGGTGGCGGAAGAAGGGGATCACATCATCGTTGCCCACGAGCACCAGATATTCCAAATCTGGGTTGAGATCCCACCAGGCGTCGATGATCTGCTCGATTGAATCGGCGACCAGATTTTTGGCATAGGGGCAATCCACATAAAAATCCGCCTGTTCATTGGCGTCGCGCACGCGGCTATCGGTGCCAACATCGAGGATCTTGCCCGCAACTTCAGGGCGACCGGCAAGGGCTGCCAGGCGCGTTTGCAGATCGGCAAGTTCTGCTGGCGTGCCGATCATCCGGCCAAAATCAGCCAGGATCAGTGTCCGAAAGTCGCCCGCCTCGGGAGTGAGGCTGGCCGAAGGAAAAATCGGTTCTACATCGCTACAGGCACCCGTAAAATAGCGGACATCGAAATAAAAGGTGTCGGCGCGGCTGAAGGCCCCATTGCGCCCGCTGATCCGCACATAAAAGTCACCGGTCTGATTCCATGTATTGAGCACGAGCCCTTCACTGGTCTGGCCGGGGAAGGCCGAAACCGCGATCAGCGCGCTCTGCTGGACGCTGGAGAAGGCATCCGGCGAAAACGCATCGGGAGAAAACGCATCTGGAGAGAACGCGTCGGGCGAGAACGCGTCCGGGGAGAATGCATCTGGGGAGAACGCATCCGGCGAGAACGCATCCGGCGAGAACGCATCGGGTGAGAATGCATCTGGGGAGAATGCGTCCGGTGAGAAGGCATCCGGCGAGAACGCGTCCGGGGAGAACGCATCGGGCGAGAACGCGTCGGGTGAAAACGCATCCGGCGCGAATTCGGCGGTCAGGCGCTGAAGTGCCTCTGTGGTCAATGTCGGGTTTGCCGTTCTCCGCTGGTAGAATTCGGCAAGATCCCCAAAGACCGCAAGATTATAATCGGTGGGCAGATTGGTCAGCGACAGAAACACTCTACTATTCGCTGGCAATGAAAATTTGTACCACCGCGAGCGTCCCTGATAGTCGATATAGTGACTGGCATCCGCATAATAGCCGCCCTCACCCGTGCTGAAGGAAAGTAACTCAGCCTGGGTCCAGGAGGTATTGGCTGGACCAATCGCGGTGCACGAAAGCATCTCGGAAGTGAATTCTTCGGCGGGATTGGAGGCTGTTGCCGTCACAAATCCCCTGAATGGCGTGAGCAATTCGGCGGTAAAGTAAGCTGTGCCACTCTCGTCGATCGTTATATCCGCGGGGATGGTCGTCGGGATTGGGAAGAGCCCGGCAAGTGGGCCATTTGCATCGCAGGCCTCGACGCCGATAAAGTCCAATTCGTAGGTCGTATTTGGTTGGCCAGTGAGCCGCCCAGAGACCTGGACATAGTAGGGTCCATCCGGAACGGCATGGATAATGAAGGGGGTCTCGTAAAAGGGATCCGCCGCGGCGGGCTGGGCAAGCGGTGCGGCGTGCGGAGCCGCCCAGAGCTGATGCACCAGGCATTGGCCGGTGATCAGCATGGTGAGTACAATAAATACTGTACGAAATCTATAAAGAGGTATAAATTTGTTTTTTTTCACACACTAGCTCCCTAAAGATAAAAACCAAGTCGCAATTTATCGAGGCGATTACGCCATTAAGGCTGCGACACTGCGAGTTGCATCTAACAACCGTTCGCTCACCAGTTGGGCTATACACTTATGAAAGATTGCAGCCACCTGGGGTTCATTTTGCTCCAGATGAGCCAGTTTTTCAGCGGAAAGAAAATAGACCGTGCCAGGCTGATCCGCCACGACAGAAGCCGAGGCCAGGGCATTGGCATAGAGGCTCAATTCGCCAATAAAAATTCCTGGCTGCATTTTGCGCAGACGGATCACGCGGCCGCCTGGTTCCTCCAATTGGGCAGTCAGGCCACCGGTGTGTAAAAAGTACAAACCAGCCGGCGAAGCGCCCTGCCGAATGACATACTCGCCAGTTTGAACGGTATGGGGTTCCATATAGGGCAACAATGTTTCAGCGACAACAGCAGAGAGCGGTGTGGGGTGGGATGGTTCCGGCGGGGAAGCGCTTTGCCCAGATTTCGCCGCCCGCCTGATGGTGGGCAATTGGCCAAAGGTTGGTGGATTCGCCAGAAGCTGTTCCTCGCACCATTCTACACCATAATCGAGGTCTGGGCAGATCTGCCAGGTGGTCTGCTCGTCGGTGTCCAGCACTTCTTTGCGCAATGGTTGTTCAATGGCCGGTGCGAGCGAAGCAAAGATCAAGAAAATCTGCTGCTGCTGGGCAATCTGTTTGAGCTTGGCAAAACTTGAGATAGTCGACGCATCGATCCCCGTCACCGCGGCAAAATCCAAAACCAGGAAGCGAGGCCCTGGCTGGCTGCGCGCTGATAGGTGGGCGCGAATCGCCGACAACAATTTATTGGCGGTGCCAAAAAAGATAAAGCCCTGCAATTTGACGATGTGGATCTGCTCGCCATGAACGCGCAAATATTGGCGCACAGCCGGGGCGCGATCCACATTGCTGCGATAGCTGTTGCCGGAAAGCGTATGTTTAATCGGGCTCATGCGGCTATACTCGACCACGAAGAGGCCAATGGCGAGCAGAATGCCCAAGCCAACCCCTTCGAGCATCCCAATGGTGGCGATGGCGACCGTGATGGCAACGATGATCGCATATTCTTTCCGCGAAAGCCGTGCCCACGGCGCATAGAGCCAGGTCGCCAAAAAGTCCAGCCCGACGAACAGGATCACCCCGCCGAGCAGAAATTTGGGGAACGTTGCCAAAAAGCTTGCCCCAGCCACGAGCGCGGCCCCATAAACCAGCGCGATGATGATGCCGACGGCCCGCTGGTTCGGGGTAATGCGCTGGGCGAGGGCCGACAGACTCAGCGCAGGATAGCCCACGGGGCCGCCACACAGGCCGCTCACAAAGTTGGCCGCGCCAGCCACCCGCAGCTCGCGGCTGAGATCCAGATCGTGCTGGGTGGCAAGTTCCATGCTGCTAATGTTGAGCAGCAGAGCCACCAGGCTCATGATCATCAAGGTGCCGATGGTGCCTGCCTGGCCGAGCACCACTTGCCAATCCACCGCCTGCAACAGCCCCCAGCTTGGCAGTTGCCACAGGCGATCACTCGGGAAGGGGCCCAATAGCCAGCCATTGGCCCCGACCACGGCCAATGAGCTGCCCTGCAGCCACACCACGGCATGAAAGAGTAAGATCGTGGCCGTCAGGATGACCGGAAGCGTGACCGGGTGGGGGTAGCGGCGCGTGCCCCAAAACAGCAGCAGGCCCAAGCCAAGCCCTGGCAACCAGCGCACCAGCATGGCTGGCTGAACCAGTTGCAGCAGATCTCCGGGTTTGAGCCCAACCCCGGTCATAATGCCAATGGCACCATCGACCAGCAGCCAGCCCGTACCAGCCAAAAAGCCAGCAATCACCGGGTAGGGGATAAATCGGGTCAGTTCTCCCAGGTTAAAGACACCCAACAGCCAGAAGAAGAGACCGGTCGAAAGCGAACAGAGTACGATGATAAAGAGCAAAGTGGCAATGCCACTGGACGATTGCACCGTCTCGGGCATCATCACAGCGAGGGTAGCCGCCATGATCGCTAACACCACGGTTGGCGCGTCCTGGGGCAGCGCGATGACACTGGGAAACGAGCTGAAGAGCGCGCTGATCAGGCTGATCACCAAACCGCCGGTGATGAAATAGCCCAGGCCAATGGCAACATTCGGCGCAAAAGGGCCCGAAAAGACCAAGGCGGCAAACGAGCTAAGCAACACAAGGTTGATGATGCCGATCACGATTCCCGTTGTCAAAACGGATAACCAGTAGGTCGGTTGCATCCTCTGGCGCTTTGTATCCACACCCTGCAGAATCATTACGCTACCCTTATGCTGCCCTGTTGTGTTCGGTTCCATTGCTGCTAATAGAGAATTAAATAAAGATCGCACAAATAACAAGCAAGTAGGTGCGGTTTTTAACCGCATATTCTGGCCCTAGCCTGCCTGTGCGGTTTCTAACCGCACCTACGATTTATGCGACATTTATCTGGTTTCTCTATAAGTTCAACTGACAAACACCATGTCACCTTGCTCGTTCCCCATCATCCGCCCGCCATCAGCATCTGCATCAGCGCTGGCTGGCTGATTGGCGGCACACGGGGTGCCAAATTGCGGCTGGGCATAGGGCAGATGGCTGGCCCCGCGCCCCAGAATGTGCAGGTAATTGGCCGCTGGCCCTTCCCAGGCCACGCCATGATTCCACGGCACCCATGAGCGAGCGTTGCAATAGTGCGACACAAAGGCGCGCCGGAAACGATCCGCAGTTCGGTTCGGGTAGGAGCGGTGCAACAAATGGCTATGAAAGAAGATCACATCCCCCGGCTCGACGATGCAGGGAATGGGCTCGGGATATTGGTTGGCAATGGGCGTCAAGGTGTTGGCCTCTTCGTCCAGGGAACTGACGTGCTGGACCCGGTTGAGGTCGGCAAAGGCTTCTTCCGCGTAAAGATGGTCGCGCTCATCGCTGGGATAGATCGGCTCGTGGTGCGAGCCTGGCGTCACATACAGGCAGCCATTTGCTTCATCGGCCCGATCCAGCGCCACCCACACACCGATCAACGTTTCGGGATAGGTGGTGATGTAATAGGCATCCTGATGCCACCCTTGCCCACCCAACCCGGGCGGGTTGAGAAAGAGCATGGTTTGCAGCGCCAGCACATCCGGCCCGATCAGCGCCTGCAGCACATCCAACACGGGGGGATAGAGCAAATAGCGCTCGGCGATTGCAAAGTGGCGATGCAACATGTGGATGCGCGTGAAGCGTTTGTAGAGCTCCTGCGGTACATCGCTCGCGGGCGGCGGTACTCCCGGCACCTCCAGGCGACCATGGAGCAGATCCATGGCAAAAGTCTGCAATTGCGCCACATCGGCAGGCGTCACCAGATTGCGGACGATCAGGTAGCCATCGCGATGATAGGCTTTGTATTGATCGACCTTGACGCGATAGGGGGTCAACTCGCCAGCCCAGGCAGGTTCATCCGAACGCACCGGTGGGGCCTCATCATTCATGATCAGCGTCATGGGATTCCTCTTTGTCTTGATTCAACAGGACTTTATCAGCCTGGGTGATCAGCCTGGATGGTCGGTGTTTTCCCAGGGAGACAGGCTTTTCTGCTGAGCAACCAGGATTGTAGAAAGTATGATCAATGCAGATGGAACGTGCAGGTGCTTTGTAAACCGCCGGGGATGGATACTGGATCATCCACGGTTTACGATGGGCGGCACAGCAACTTTATTCTAGCAGGGATTGGGCTGCTTGCAAAGCCCCCGGCCAAAAATGGCTATAACCAAAAAAGACGCAACCGAGGGGGATGGCGGTTACGTCCTGGTGATGAATGGGGCGCGAGTGGCTTCGTTCGTTGATCAGCCGCGGGGCTTCAGGCTGGCATCAAAAAAGGCAATCGAACGCTGCATGGCCGTATCAAAATTGACCGACAGATTGTGATTATCGCCCTCGTAGATGTAATACTCCACCGGCTTGCCCGCGGCTTTTAATTGATCGTTGAGCATGGTCGAAAACTCAACCGGGACATCCGCATCGGCTGTGCCATGATGCAACTGGATCGGCCCTGAGACATCCGCCACGTAGGTATTGGCCGAGATCGAAGCCCAGAAAGCGGGGTTTTCCTCCGGCGTGCCAAACTGGTTGACCAACTCCTCGCGCCACCGTCGTGAGCGCGTCGACATTGACGGCGGGGGTGTCCACGGTTGCGAACGCCGCCAATTATTCATCATATTGGGATGATCGGCCACGACCCCGGCCCAGATCACCCCGACTTTGATGTCGTCGGTGATCACCATCGAACGCAGGGTGATGTAGCCACCCATCGAGTGGCCCCACATGCCAATGCGGTTTGGGTCGGCATCGGCATAGCGTTTGATCGACGCCACCGCGTTGAGCACGTCGATCGTATAGTCGGGCGAGCCATAGCTGCCCCCTGCTTCGCCCTCAGACGAGGCATGGCCGCGATAATCTGGGCGCAGGACAATGTAATTGCTGCGCGCAAAGCCATCGACATACGCAATGTAGCGCTCGGTGGTGCGGTAGACGTCGGGCGGAATATAGCCGTGATTAAAGACGATCACCGGCCAGCCAGTGGCTGGTTTGGGCCCATTCGGCACCGTCAGCAAAGCGTAGATCTTCAGCCCTTCGGAGCGATAGGAGACATAATAGCGGCTATAATTCGCCCCCGGATCCAGCGTCGCTTCGATCACCAGATCGCTGCCGGGGTAACTCTGTCCACGCGCCCATTCGATGGTCTGGTGATGGAGATTGCCCACGGGCACGCGGCTGGTGGGGGTGGCGGTCGGAGTCGGCGTGGCGGTTGGGGTGCCGGCCGGCGCGGTCGGGGTTGGCGTCGCCTGGGGCGCGGTTGCACCTGGTCCACCCGCATTGGTATTGGCCGTCACTCCGGCGCTGACCGGGACACACAGCTTCATGCCAACCGCCAAGGCGTTGGGATTGCTAATGGTCGCATAACTGCTGTCGGTGGCAGCCTGGGCATTGGTCGCCTCGACAATGGCGTTATAGGCAGCCAAATTGCCAAGATAGCGCCCGGCTAACCCCGAAAGGGTGTCACCGGCCTGGACCACCACATCAGTCGCACACGCATTGGCTGCCTGGCCGGTCACCAACGCGGGCAACCAGGTCAACTCCGTCGAGACAATCAACAGAGCGAGCAAGATTTTGAGTTTGGTTCGCATAGGTTTATGGATTTTCTACCTGAGCAACTGCTTGAGTTGCTTCGCCAACAATTACCGCCTACCGTCTACCCAGCTAACAGCACTTTTGCAGGCCATCATACTTGACGACACCATACGGAAATCCGTTCCGCGGCACTGTGAGTTCTGTTGCATTTTCGCCAATTCTTCATCGCTTCTTAATCTTTACATGATGCGTCAATCATCATTCACCGTTGATTATTCATTATTCGTCAAACGTCACTCGTCCATCGTCCGTCGTCAAACGTCAAACGTCATTCGTCAAACGTCATTCGTCACTCGTCACTCGTCAAACGTCACTCGTCAGTCGTCTATCGTCCATCGTCATTCGTCTACCGTCGGTCGTCACGTCTCATGATATACTGCAACCAACGCCATAATTCCAGTCACCCGCCGAGTAAGGAGAAACAAAATGCCATCTGTCCGTGAGATCTACAAATTTGACGAGCTGACCTGGCCCGAAGTCAACGAAGCCGTGGCCATGGGCAAAATCCCCATCATTCCCACCGGTTCGGTCGAGCAGCATGGTCATCACCTGCCCTTGAGCGTCGATCACCTGTGCGCCAACGCGGTCGCCACCGAGGCCGCCAAATTGCGCCCCGAGTTGAGCCTCGTCCTGCCCCCGGTGAGCTACGGGTATGTTCATCATGTGATGGACTTTCCTGGCTCGCTCAACATTCACTTTGAACACTTCATCCAATATGTGCTGGACATCTGCAAAAGTCTGGCCTATCACGGCTTCAAGAAGATGATCATCGTCAATGGCCATGGCTCGAACCACCCCCTGTGCGAGTTGATCGCGCGCCGCGTGGTGGTGGAGACCGATGCGGTCTGCGCGTTTTGTAGCTGGTGGCAGATGTTGCGCCTCGACCCGACCTTCGAAGCCAAATGGCGCGAGAGTGTCTTCCCGGGTGGCTGCGCTCATGCCTGCGAACTGGAAACATCGATGCTGCTGCATATTGCGCCCCATCTCGTGCGCATGGACAAGATCCAGAATGAGCTTTCCAAAACCACCGAAGAAGGCTCCAAGTTTGTCTGGACTGATCTGTTCGCGGCTGGGCCGATGGGCCTGGTCGAGTGGACCAGCCAGTACACCGACAGCGGCGTGATTGGTGAGCCGGAAAAGGCCACCGCCGAAAAAGGCAAGCTGTGCCTCGATGAAGCCAGCCGTAATCTCGCCAGGTTTGTCGGTGAATTCCATGCTCGCCCCATTCCCCCCCGCACGCCGCACCAGGCCCAAGCCCCGACTATGCCGCTCGCCTTCCCGACCGATTGACGGCGGACGACCGACGATAGACGTTTGACGACCGACAAATGATGTTTCACGCACACAGGGAAATCAAAGAACGATGGGGATTTTCGGAACCCTAGCAGGAGCAATGCATGTCTAGCGAACCAATTCTTGTGCTTGGCGGCAGCGGCAGCCCGCAACTTACCCAGCGCATCTGTGACCATCTGGGCGTTGAGCCAGCACAACGTGAGACAATCCGCTTTTCGGATGGCGCAATCTATGTGCGTGTCGGTGAGAATGTGCGGGGGCGACAGGTCTATTTGGTGCAATCGACCATCTTTCCCACCAACGACAATTTTATGGAATTACTCTTTTGGATCGACGCCCTCAAACGCGCCAGCGCGGCCACTGTCACCGTGGTGATGCCCTATTTCAGCTATACCAAAGGGGATAAGAAAGATGAGCCGCGCGTCTCGATCCGCGCCCGGGTCTGCGCGGATGCCATCGAAGTGGCCGGCGCGGATCGGGTCGTGACCCTGGACATGTTGCCGCCGCAGATCCAAGGCTTCTTTCGCGTGCCGGTGGACAATCTATATGCCTTGCCGGTATTGGGTGAAGCGATCCGCCGCAAGCAACTGGAAAACCTGGTTGTGGTCTCGCCCGACATTGGCTTTGCCAAACAAGCGCGCAAATATGCCATGTATCTCGGCGTGCCGCTCGCCATTGGCGACAAGGAGCGCAAGGCGCACGACGAGCGGGCCGAAGTGCTCGGCATCATCGGCGATGTGCGCAACAAAACCGCGGTGATCGTCGATGATTTTACAATTTCCGGCGGTTCGCTGATCGAGGCGGCGCGGCTTGTGCTCGAAGAGGGGGCCAACGAAGTCTACGCCGCGGTGACACATGGGGCCTTTTCGCCCGGTTCAATGGAACGCATTGCTGCCAGCCCGATCAAACAATTGCTGATCACCGACACCATTGAAACGCAGCCCGTGGAATTCTGCGACAAGATCGAAGTCTGCTCGGTGGCGCAACTCTTTGCCGAGGCCATTCACCGTATTCATCACCGGTCGAGCCTGAGCGTGCTCTTTCCGCAGTAGGAGGCAGACGGGGGACGGTTGCCATCGTCCCCCTGCCTGTCCAGCGAGCGGCGTATGGACATCCCCCCAATTGCTGTAGCGCGTCGGCCTCGGTGTACAATTGAGCGCGGAGGTCAACGAACGTTTCCCCGACATCGAAGGCAAATCTGCCGTCGAGTTCGCCGCCAGGTTTATCCCATTAACAAAAGTGCTGCCAAATTTTGAGGAGTAACAAGCATGGCTCGTCCGAGCGAAGTTTTTGACAAATCATCCTTGATCCCGCCCACGTCGATCCAATTGCCGATCAGCGGGCCGGACTTTCCGCGGCCCGACGCCGCGTTGATCGAAAAGTTGCAAGGTGTCGGTAGTGCCACGGCCAGCGCCATGTTGCACAAATTGGGCATTCGCCAGACCTTTATCCATGGCCCGCTGCCGCGCCACCCCGGTGCCAAAATTGTTGGCCCCGCGGTCACCTTGCAATTTATGCCTCAGCGCGAAGATATTGCTTCGGGTGCTGCCCAAGAGAAGAGCGAAAAACGCACGGCCTTATGGTCGGTCTTTGAAGCAGTCAAACCGGGCGATGTGCTGGTGATCCAGGCGTGGGGCGATCCGTATACGGGTTGCGTGGGGGAAATGTTGACGACCTACTTCAAGGGGCGTGGCGGCATTGGCATGGTGGTGGATGGCTACGTGCGCGACTGGCCCAACATCCAGCCGATTGGCGTTCCCTTCTGGACCAAAGGTTTCACGCCCAATTATGCGTCGCAATCCACGCTCTTCCCCTGGGCTTACAATGTGCCAGTGGCGCTGGATCGTGTCCTGGTCTTGCCCGGCGACATCATCATCGCCGACGACGACGGCGCGGTGATGGTCCCCGCGCAGATGGCGCAGATTGTGGCTGATCACACCAAGGAGCACGAAGATTGGGAGGTCTTTAGCCGCATCAAGCTGGCAGAAGGGGGCGCGCTCACCAAGTATTATCCGCTCAACGAAGAAGGGTGGGCCGAATACGAAGCGTGGCGCAAGCAGCAATAAGCGCTTCCCTCCCGTTGGGTAGGGGTGGAATCTGACCAGAGTGCCCAAGGAGCGTTGGGAATAAGGTGGCTCGCCAGGTGACGTTGCTGGTCGAGCCACTTTTATTTTTCGCTCTAGCGCCCGCGCCAGACGCGCCCGCCCAATTCGATTGCCAGCGCGGGCCGTTCGGGCTCGGCCAAAAAGAGCGCGACAATAGCACGCTCGGCCAATGCCTCGCCCACCTGCTCCCAGGTCAGCCCAGCATCTGTCGAAGCGTAGACGCCGCGATTGGTGGCCAGCCAGAGTTGCCGATCCTGCGCAAAGGTTGGCGACGGCACAATCGCGGTGATGTTTACCTCGCTCGCCAGAAAACTCTGCGCGCTGCGCCATTCCCCGCCTGGTTGCTCGCGGAAGATGCGGATCAGCCGGTTGCGCGTGCCCAGGAAGATCGAGCCTTCCGGGTCCGCCACAGATGCAGCCAGCGCGACCGCGGACAATTCGCTCTCCAACTGGGCGAGATTGAGCCAGGTCTGGCCACCATCCACTGTCTGCCACAGACGCACCTGAACGTTCCCCTGCGCGTTGGGTTGCGCGGTGACAGCCAGCCACGCAGACGGATCATCCAGTGTGGGCAAAATCTGCAACAACTGATCGCCCGACCATGGTGCAGGCAACGCTCGCAGTCCCCTGTCTGCGTCCCACTGATAGAGCGTGCCCGCTGTTTCCCCCAGCAGCAGACGAACTTCAGCCGCACCGGGCAGCGCGGCGATCAACGTCCACGGTAACGGCGGATCAGCCAGCGGCCAGGCTCGCCAGGTCACCGGGGCCGCGTCCGTCAGGTCAGCCTGCCAGAGCTGGCCCGCATCATCCGCCACAAAGAGGCGACTATCCAGCTCATTTCTCTGCAACGTTGCCGCCAGTGGGTAGATCAGCGCTTCCGGTGGTTGGAGCGGTTGCCACGTGCGCCCTTCATCCGGGGACCAGGCTAAAACACCCGCGTTGTCGAGCGCGCTGAGTTGCTGGTGATGGCCGCGCCAGATCAGCGGGGGCACATGCCCACTCAGTCCCTGGTTACAGGGGTGCCACCGCGCTGAGTCAGCGTGATAACAGGCGACACCCTCTCCGAGCAGCCCGGCAACCAGCGTGCCATCCGCTGCAGCAGCCAAGGACAAGGCCAGGGCATCACCGCCACGCATGGCCTGCCATTCGGCCCCGCCATTGGATGAGTGCAGGATGCCCGCGCTTGTCCCAGCGATCAACGTTTGCGCGTCGAGCACCACCAGACAGGCAATGCCTTCCAGCAAGTGCGGCGCGGCCACTTGCGACCATGTTGCCCCGTCGTCGGTTGAATGGTAGAGGCCGGAAGTCGCAGTCGCCAGATAGAGCACCGGCGCATCCTCCGCGGAGGGTGCAGCCACGAGCGCGGTGAACGTGTCATCGGGCAGACCGCTGCCCATTTCGCGCCAGGAACGCCCAGCATTGCGCGAACGATAGAGGCCGCCATTGGCCGTACCCGCCCACAACACCTCGCTACGGGCAAAATCGGGCGCGCAGATCAAGGTTTGTACGGCCAGATCGTGCAGGCCAAAGGTGGAGCTCTCCCAACTCAGCCCGCCATCCTGCGAGCGGAACACCCCTTCGGCTGTAGCGGCAAAAAGCGTATGATCGGTCGGGAAGTGGGGAGAAATCGCCAGTTCGGTGATCTGCCCCAAGCCAGCCCATGCCGTCAGTTCGGCCCAGCTCAGCCCGCCATCATCGGAGCGATAGAGGCGGCCCCCCAGGGTCGAGGCAAAGGCGCCTGGCTGGGCCTGCGGACTCAGCGGCGCAAAAGCAACGGTCAACAGGGTGGGGTCAGTCAACCCGACGTGGCTCTTCTGCCACTGTTCGCCGCCGTCGGTGGAGCGGAAGAGCCCGGCGGGTGTCGCGGCCAGCACGAGACGATCTTGGATGAAATTGGGCGAAAGGGCCACGGCAGTCACTGTGCCAGCCGCCCATTCTCCAATCCATTGCCATTGCGAAAAATTCATTGGTCTTCTTTCTGTTTAGCTACGCGCGCTCAGTGTCACCAGCGGCCAGCCAGCGGTCAAACCACTCGAATGCCTCGGCCTGCATGGGCAGGTCGAACTTGTGCGGGCCAGGATAATAGGAACAATGATAGCGATCGGCGGCCCCGGCCTTGGCGTAAACCTCTTGCAAGATCGAGTCGGCGCGCTCCATTTCTGGCAGGGTAAAGAGGTGATCATCTCTATCGTTGAGCACCAGCGTGGGCAACGGCACCCGCAACCCGAGAATTTCCGGGTAATCCAACTCGTGCGGCAAGCGCGGCACATAGATCATCCACGTGTGATTAAAGGATTTGTTGAGCAGAAAATCGCGCCAGGTAGTCATCATGCCCACGCAAACCGCGCAGCGGATGCGCTCATCGCGGCCAGCCAGCATCACCGTGCGTAAACCGCCGCCCGAAAGGCCACCACAGCCCACGCGCGTGGGGTCAACATCTGGGCGAGCACAGAGCAAATCCAGCGCCACTCGATCTTCGGCCAGGAAGACCCCCGGCCAGGTTGTGCCCGCGGAAAAGAGCGACTTGGCCATGATCGACTCATGCCGGGCTGCCCACTGGTTGTAGGCATCGCCATCGGTCAACTCATCGATTGCGGGGTCGGTGAATTCATCGCGGATGCGCGGCGGGATATCGGCCAGGCGCACGCGTCGGCTGGCAAAGGCGAAGGCATCGTGCACCAGCACCACATAGCCCCGTTTGGCCAATTCGTTGGCCCAGGCCACGCCACCATAATAGGGCATCACCCCAGTGGCGTCATCATCCACCTGGACAATCTTCTCGCGGCCCCAGTTTTTCTTACCCCCGTGACAGTGCAGCCCCAACACCGCGGGCAATGGGCCACTGGCCCCCGCGGGTTTGAGCAAATAGGCACGCGTCGGCGGCCCATAGGGCAATTGCCACGAGAGATCTTCGATGTGCAAGCCATCGTACTCGAACTGGCGGTGAACGGTCACCGGTGGCGGGGAAGGGATCGTCGGCGCGCCGAGGCGTTCATCAAAGCGGGCCACGGCTGCCTGGCGCCAACTGGTGAGGTCGCTGAATTGGGGATTGCGCCAGGAATAGCTCCCGGGCGTGTCGGGCACCAAACTGGCGGCCCACGGGCCATAGGCGCCGAGCATGTTGAGATCGATTGTCATGGCGTACTTTCTGTGTGATGCTGTGTGATGGGTGAAACGTGCTGCGTGATCCGTCCGTTACGGTTGATCGCCCGTAGCGATGGGGCGGCTCGGGTCGTTGATCCAGTCGCTCCACGAGCCGATGTAGGCGCGGGCACCACGCAACCCGGCCACTTCGAGCGCCAACAAATTGTGATGCACGCTCACGCCGGAGCCACAATAGAAGATACACTCGCTCGGCTCTGCCCCGCCCAATAGCTCGGCGTAGCGGGCGCGCAACGCTTCGGGCGAGAGAAATTTCCCATCCGCGCCCAGATTGTGCGCATAAAAGGCCGATTTGGCCCCCGGAATATGACCGGCCACGGGATCCAGCGGATTGGTCTCGCCGCGATAGCGATTTTCTGCCCGGGCGTCGAACAAGTTGGCCTGGCCACTCGCGACCGTCGCCGCCACCTCATCCACGCTGGCTTGCATGTCGGCCCGTGGGCGGGCGACAAAGGTGCGCGGGGCGCGGCTTTCCACCCCACTGCGGGTCGGTCGCCCCTCGTTTTGCCAGGCGCGAAAATCACCATCCAACACGGCGACCTGAGCGTGACCAAGCCAGCGCAACATCCACCAGAGCCGCCCGGCCATCATGCCCCCGGCGTCGTCATAAGCCACCACCTGCGTTTGCTCATCAATGCCCCAGGCCGATACCGTTTGGGCAAAGGCAGCCACGGCGGGCAGCGGATGGCGGCCTGTCTTGCCGGGCACGCTCGGCCCGGAGAGATCCTCGTTGAGATGGGCATATTGCGCGCCCGGAATGTGCGCGGCCAGGTAGGCCTGACGCCCGGCCGCGGCATCATCCAGGCGGAAGCGACAATCGATCACCACCCAGTTTGGGTTCTCCAGTTGCGCCGCCAGGTCGGCAGGCGAGATGAGGGTTGTGTAACTCATAAAAACTCCTTTGCTCCGCAAACAAATCGGCCTCAGCGTAAACTCCCAAAAACTTATCCACAGATTGTGCAGATTACACAGATTCTACGGCAGAAAGTCAGAAATCTGTGTGATCTTTAGAATCTGGGGATTTCCAAGTAGTTTCCAGGTTCACTGTGGTTGCAGATGCTCGCGAAAAAAGTCGACAATGCGGTTGTAGCCCGCCGCTTTGTTGGGATATTTGATGATGTCGTGGCCTTCGTCGGCAAAGACCATATACTCGACGGTTTTGCCTTGACCGCGTAGATTTTCCACCAGATCGTGCGATTCTCGCTCGACCACGCGCGGGTCGTTTGCACCTTGCATCACGAGCAGCGGGCACGCCAGGTTATGCAAGTGTGTACTGGGGGATCGTTCCACGAGCAAGTCGTGATCGCGTTCTGGGTGGCCAATCGCCAGGTGGAAGTACGTTTTCCACGTTTCCGGAATGCGCTCTTGAAAGGTAAACAGGTTGTAGGGGCCAAAGAGATCGCAGGCAGCTTTCCACAATTCGGGGTGACGACCGATCAGCGTCAGCGTCATGTAGCCGCCATAGGAGCGCCCCATCACGCCGGTGCGCGCCATGTCGAGCCGGTGATCCTGGCGCAGATGCTCGAAGGCCGCCACATGATCGAGCCGGTCTTGCCCGCCCCAGTCGCGATCCACCCATTTGACATAGTTCAGGCCATAGCCGGTGCTGCCGCGCACATTGGGCACAAAGACCGCGAACCCATTCAGCGTGAAAAATTGGATCAGCGGCATCGAAAACCAGGTGAAGTCGGGGCGTTCCTGGCTTTGCGGCCCGCCATGGATGTAAAAGATCACCGGGCGCGGCCCGTTGTAGCCCAACTCTGCCGCGGGCAGATAGAGCCGCGCCGAGATGCGCAACCCGTCGTGACTCGTGTAGGCAGCATCTTCGCCCGCGGCCAACAGGTGCGGATCAATGCCCAGCACGCGCTCTTGCGTCTGCGGCACCACACGACCATCCGGCTCGATCAAGTAGATCTGCACCGGTGAGGTGGCGGTCGAGAAGGCCAGGGTATAGCGCTCGCTGGCCGCTTCGTAATCCACATGTTCGAGCACACCATTGCTCAGTTCATCCAGACCACAGAGCACGCGCGTCACCGTCAATTGGAGATTGGCTTCGTCAAACTGGCCTTCGTAGAGCCACGAACAACCGTCGATATTGTATTGCAGCGTGTACCGATCCGCTGCCCGCTGGTCAATTGCCTCCAGTTCGCCCACACCATGATGGACGAGGCCCGCGATGGCGACAGGCTGCACCTGGTCGGGCGTGGCAAGCGCAAAATAACTCAAGCCGTATTGATCATCAAACAGCGAAGAGACAGTCAGCAGGCCCTGGCTGGTCAATTCGCCACTGCGCACACCATTGAGTTGCTCGGTTGCGTCAGCCGGTCGGTCGGCCAACGGCGTGCCAAAGAGCAATTGTCGCTCGCCCTGCTCGGCTTGCCAGCGATAGAGCACCAGATCGCCCGTGGTATGGATATCAGTCAGGATCACATCGCTGTAGTCATCATTGGTGCAGAGCGGGAAATTGCCATAGGAGCTGTTGCCCAACGCCACCAGTTCGCGGGTGGCCAGATCGACGCGCCAGGTGTAGTTGATCGGCTCGCGGCGCGGGTCTACTGAGAACAGGGCCAGGTTGCGTTCGGGGTCGCAGTGGCTGCATGTTACCTGCTGGCCGCGAAAAAGATCGCCCATCAACGGTTCGGGAATGCCGCCAGCGAGCGGGATCAGCATCGGCTGATAATTCTCGTCGCCATCCTGGTCGATCATGACCAGAATTCTGCCGAGCGCGGGTAGCACCTGAAAGGCGACGGCGCTGTCCAACAGGTGCGGATTAGGCAAAGCAATGTGCGGCGGCAAGAGCGGCACCGGCACGCTTCCCCCCACGCGCATGGTGTACAGACTCAAACGCCCCGACAGGTCGCTGACAAAATAGACTTGTTCCCCAACGGTGGCTGGTGCGACAAAAAGCCGCGCGGCCAGGAGAGATTCAATCCGAAAGGCTTGCGACATCACATACCCCTTTCGCTAACAGTCAAGCACGGCAGGATCAATCCACAGATTGCACAGATCACACAGGTTTTGACTCAGGACTCAGGACTCAGGACTCAGGACTCAGGACTCAGGACTCAGGACTCA
>CAZIRP010000081.1:0-24778 GCA_964541665.1 uncultured Caldilineaceae bacterium
CCAAGCGTTGGAAAACCGTTGGAAAAAGCGTGGGAAGACCATGAAAATGGAAATACAGTCACAACAGCATTTCTTACGTTTGGCCTGGCTTGGCACACCGCTTGTTTGGTATGGAGATCAGCTTTTAGCCTTTAGAACTCGTAAGGCAATCGCCCTGCTCGTCTATTTGACGACGGAAGGGGGCATCCATACCCGCGAGAAATTGACCGCGCTTTTTTGGCCAGAGAGTGATACAACTCGTGGTCGGAATATGTTGCGCACGACTTTGGCCTATCTGCGCGAGGCGTTACAACTCGTTGACCCAGCCTGTTTGTTGATTGAACCCCAGAGCCTGGGTTTTGATTTCGGTGGTCACATTGCCTTGGATCTGCATCTGCTTCAGACCAGGCTGGACGCCCTGTACGATCAAGCAGACCGCGCGCCGCGTGGTCCGCTCATCAGCCAATTGCAACTGGCCGTCAACCATTATCGGGGCGACTTTCTGGAGGGATTTTCGCTGGCCGATGCCCCGGCCTTTGATGAATGGGCTAGCTTGCAGCGCGAACACTGGCATAGCCGGATGAGCCAGGTCTTTAGCACGCTTTCGCAATGGCAGTTTGAGGCCGGCGATCTACCCGCGGCGATAGAGACAGCGCAACGTTGGCGAGCGCATGATCGCTATGGGGAGCAGGCACCGCAACGATTGATGCAGCTTCATTTTGCCCAGGGCAATCGTGCCGAGGCCCTCCAGATCTATGATGAATATGCCCAGATGTTGGATGCTGAGTTTGGTGGCAAACCGTCGCCCGCCATCAAAACACTGGCCGCCCGCATCCGCGTCAAGCCGCCAACCCAGCCAGCGCGGGAGCCAACTCCGCTACCGCTCGCGCCAGCCGATCTCTCCTTTGTTGGGCGGGGGGCCGAGCTTGCACAGCTGATGAGCGCCTATCAGACGGCGTGCCAGGGACGAACCCAGGTAGTCATCCTGGAGGGCGAGGCCGGCATCGGCAAGACGCGTCTGGCCGCCGAGTTTCTGCGCCGAGTTACGGCCCAGGGTGCCGATGTCTTAACCGGGCGTGCCTTTGAAACCGGTGGGGAGTTACCCTATCAGCCACTGGCGCAACTGTTGCGTCGCCAGTTGGAACAAGAACAGGTGTTGACCGACCTGCTCTCACCGATCTGGCTGGCCGAGTTGAGCCGCCTGCTGCCCGAAGTACGCGAGCGCCATCCTGACCTGCCCCAACCGGACGCCAATGAGGCCACGGCGCAGAGCCGTCTGATCGAGTCGATCGCCCGGCTGGGCAAGGCGTTGGCTGCCCGTGCGCCCCTCGTGCTGTTCATCGATGATATTCAGTGGGCGGATTTGCCGTCGTTCGACGCTTTACAATATGCCCTGGCCCAGTGGATAGAGCACAAAACGACGCTCTTGGTGCTGCTGGGCACGCGCCACACGTCTGCCAGCACCGACAATAATCTGCGGCAATGGGTCACGAGCATTAAGGCCAAATTGGTCGTCACCCACCTGACACTTACGCCGCTCACGGTTGAAGACACCCTCGCCCTGGTCGCTTCGTTGGAGGGCGCGCACGCGAGGGGCGGCCAGAAACCCTCGGAGCAAGGTGTCTCAGCACCGACATTGACGACCAACCCAGTTCCCCCGTCGGTATTCCAGGCCTTTGCCCAGGCGCTCTTTGACGAAACCGGTGGTCAGCCCCTCTACCTGGTGGAGACGATCAAATCCTTGTTAGAACAGAAGGTGCTGATCCCCTATCACACCGCCGCGGACAGCACAGGCATCCACTGGAGGACACTGGCAGGTGAAACGACCGACCAATTTCCCTTACCCCGTATCATCCCCAACGGTGTGCGCGCGGCGATTTTGGAACGATTGGCGCGGCTAACGCCCGCCGCCACAACCCTGCTCGGTGCCGCCGCCATGCTGGAGCAGGCGGCCACCTTCGAACAACTCACTGCGGTATCCGGGGTCGAGGAAATGGCGGCGTTGGATGCACTCGAAGACCTGGTTGCCAAACACCTATTGGTGGCGGCGAGCCAGAGCGCTGAAAGTTATCTGGTTTCGCATGATAAAATTCGGGATGTCGTGTACGAGGAATGTAGCGCAGCCCGGCGTAAGGTGCTGCACCGGCGCGCGGTCACCGCGCTGCAAGGGGACGACCCGGCGCGCATTGCCTATCATGCGCTGGCCGCGGGGATGGATGCAGAGGCGTTTCGGTATAGCATCGTGGCGGGTGATGCTGCGCTCCATCTGTTTGCGGCACGGGAAGCCATCGTCCAGTATGAGACTGCCCGCAATCTCATGGTAACTGAGCCTGCGACGTTGCCCCCGGTTGAGCTCGACCAGATCCGCCAGCTTTATCTCAACCTGGGCCGCGCGTTGGAATTGAATGCCCAATTCCAGCAGGCAGAGGCAATTTACGAAGAGCTAAAAATGCTCGCCCACCAGCGCGCCTCTAATTCATTAACGTTGGTTGCCTTAACCGCGCAAGTGCTGCTCCGCTCGATGGGTTCCGAATCGTTTGATCCCGTTCAAGGGAGTGCCCTGGCAGAGACGGCACTACAGCTGGCTCGCGCCTTAAACGACTCGATCTCCGAGACCAAAATTCTCTGGGGGCTGATGAACATTCATCTGCTCTCCAATCGCGTTGACGAAGCCCTCAACTATGGTGAGCAAGCCCTGGCCCTGGCGTATGAGCTTAACTTACAGGAACAGACCGCGTTCATCCTCAACGATCAGGTGAAATGTTTCTTGATCAGCGGCAACCTGAACCAGGCGGAGCAGGCTGCGCGCACGGCGAGCGAATGGTGGCGAACCCTGGACAACCTGCCCATGTTGGCGGATAGCCTTGCCAGCTCTGCGAATATTGCCCGCTGGCAGGGCAATTATGATCAAGCCCTAACGTGGTCCGCCGAAGCATATCAGATCAGCCAGTCGATTGACCATGTCTGGGGACAAGCCTATAGCCAAATGACAACGGGCGCTGTTTTATGGGAGCGCGGCCAACCGCAACAGGCGATTACGGTGATGGAAGAGTGTATCCGCCTGGCTGAACAAGCCAATTCGCTCTTGCCGCAAATTCTCACCCGTACCGATCTGGGGGCCACCTACGGCAGTTCTGGTGACATTCAACGTGGCTTTGAATATTTGCGGCAGGCGCTCAAGCTTGCCGAGGCACGCCTGCCCATGTTCAGCCCGTATGTCATCGGTATGCTGGCCCGTCAGCATCTGCTGCTTGATCAACTGAGCGAAGCAGAAACACTGATTGAGCAAGCCAAAACTGAATCCAGCCTACAACATTTGTCATTTTTGTTTCAGTGGGTGCGTTTTGCCGGGGCTGAGCTCGCATTTCAGCAAGACGATTTTAAACAGGCCTTAGAACTGACGGATGCAATTTTGGAAGCTATCCATCAATCTGGCATGCGTTCATTGGTGCCACGAGTACTTTTGCGGCGCGCGCTCTGTTTTGCAGCGATGGGGCAACCGGAGATGGCTCGGGCAACCCTGTTCGAGGCTCAAGCCGAGGCCGAGAACAGTGGATCACGCTGGTGGTTAGGGCAAATTTTGGTGGCAAATGCGGAACTTGAAACCGATCCTGTTCAAGCCGAGCAATTATGGCGGAAAGCAGAAGAGACCGTGGCTTATATTTTCAGTCACTCCCCTCCGGCACTCCGAGCTATATTTCAAGACCAACAACAGGTAATCTAACCAGGGCCTAAAAGAAACCAATATTCACGCTGGGTTACAACATCAACCGCGCGGTGAGAGGGTGGCGTTCATAGATGCCCTGTTGCGTACGGGCCCAGGCAATCAGTTGCAGTGCCCCGCCTTGGATCGCGATACCAGTGATCTGGCCGGGGTCGTTGCCGTTGCCGGTGTTGAAATAGGGTGCCTGGCGGAGATGGGTGTGCCCGCTGATGATCGGCTGGGCCCGCTGGCGCGCCCATTCGCGCAAACGGGCGTTCAGTTTTTCTTGCGATCGGTCTTGCCAGCGCCACAGAAAGCCGCCGGGCAATTCAAGCAAAACTATACCCCATTTCTATACCCTCAAACCGGTTCCTGGCACTCGATTAGTTCAGCCAAATTGCATAAAGTGGCAGAGATTGCTAAAAACTTTCAATTGAGACATCAACCTGGATGTCAAAGGAGAAGACGAGAATGTTGCATGTTGTAAAATGGCTGGCCGCGTTGGCGAGCGCCATCATCTTGTTGATTGCTTTTAATGCCGCGCCGGTTGCGGCCCAAGATATACGGGACAGTGATCCTTGCTGGGTGGTGGCGGATGTGGATGAAGCAGAGGACGAAGGGGCGGATGCCAACCTCTATCCCTGCCCCGGCAACGAGCCAGAAACTGCTGGCCCGCCCTATGAGGAAGCGGTCGAGTCATTTCCCGGTGTGTGGCATTGGTATCGTTTCCGCTACCAGGCCAACCCGAATCGAGATGAACAGGCCAACGTTGTGGTGATGTTGAAGATGGAACGAGCTGGTTGTGTCGCTTTTGATGTCACGACCACGGGGCGGCTGCGCACGCCGTTTGATGAGGATGGCAGCCCGATTGGCCCGGTGGGGCAAGGCACCCCGTTCGATGATGGCAACCGACGCGACGAGCGGACATTGCTCTGGGTGGGCAGCTCCGCCTTTTCCGAATCGTACTTTGTTGTGGTGCGCAACCGCACGGATACACCCTGCACCTATACACTCTCAATTGAAGGGGAGCCGGTCGTTTATTAACCTGCCCATGATAAAAAGTAAGCAGTAACCAGAAGCCAGACTTCGCGCAGGAGTCTGGCTTCTGAATTTCTAAGTATGGCGATCCCTAACTCACAAAGGGCTCGCGTACCTCATGTGCATGTGCGGCGTAATAGCGGCCCCAGTGCGGCTGACGGCCGTCAATATCCGCAAAGTGATAATCGTCGGACAGGCCCCACGAGCTGAGCGCCTGCCCACTTTTGGCCATGAGGTTGGGGTCCGCCACCAGCGCGGCGATGGCCCGTCCGACAAAATAGGGTGTCTCCGACGCGATGAAGAAAGGATCTTTTGCCGCGCCTTCCTGCCAATTCGCTTCGGTGACGCCAAAATGCTCCAGCATCTCCTCCGAGCGCAAAAAGCCCGGGGTGACCGCAACCGCGGCCACATTATGTGCTCGTAATTCCTGCGCCATGCCATAGGCCAGCCGCATCACCGAAGTCTTAACGAGGTCGTAGAAGAGGTTGCCGCGATAAGCCAGGGTATCGCCGTCGGTGATCTCGATCACCACGCCTTGCCCGCGCTCGACCAGCATGGGCACGCCGTAGCGGCTGGTGATGATGTGCGTGTGAATCGCCCGTTCCAGCAGGGTAAAGCCTTTTTCCAGCGAGAGTTCCCAGAACGGTTTGTGCCATTCGGTCAGCGTTTCGCCACCCCAAATGTCATTCACCAGAATGTCCAGTTTGCCCTGTTCGGCGCGCACTCGTTCAAACAAGGCTTCGACCTGGCTCGGCACACTGTGATCTACCCGCACGGCAATCCCCACTCCCCCATAGGCATTGACCATCTGCGCGGTCTCGTCGATGGTCTCGGGGCGGTTGCTGCCGCTGGCGAGTTGTCCACGCACGCTGCGCCCGGTGCAATAGACGGTTGCGCCCTGCTCACCCAACATGCAGGCAATGCCGCGCCCGGCCCCGCGCGTTGCCCCTGCCACCACTGCTACTTTGCCTGTCAATGGCTTCATACGGTAAGCTCCTTTCTGAAAAAATGCTTTGCAAGAAAGGAGCCACTTTGTCTCGATTTGGTTCCTGGCCGAACGTGAACACGGGATACAGGATACGGAATACAGGATACGGCAAAACGGCGAATGCGTTTTCGTAGCACTTAGCGCAACTGCTTTTTGTCACGAATTGTACAAATTGTCACGAAAAAACGATGTGATTCGTGGTCATTCGTGTCAATTCGTGACCAGGCCTTTGAGTGGTTGGCTTAAAAATTCCATCCACAAATTACACAGATTCTCCCGACGAAAACCCAAAATCTGTGTAATCTTTAAAATCTGTGGTTCCTAAGCAGTTCTTGTTGTTGCTTTGTCTTATTCTTTGTTTTTTGAGGAGGTTTCCTCGTTATGACGACCCCAATTCGTCTTGAGTTGCCCATGTCCGTGATGGGTGCTGTCAATGTCTATCTCTTCCCCGGCCCCGAACCGACGCTGATCGATGCTGGGTTCAATTCGCCAGCCAGTTGGGATGCGTTGGTCGCGGGCCTGGCTCGCTATCACCTCCAGCCAGCGGATCTGGCCCGTGTGATCATCACCCACACGCACGCTGATCATCTGGGGCTGGCCGCCCGCATTGCTCAGGCCAGCGCGGCCCAGATTTCCATCGAGCAGCGCGCGGTCGATTGGCTGTACGACTTTCCCGCTCAGTGGGATCAGCGCACGGCCTACTATCGTAGGGAATTTCTCCCGGCGTTGGGGTTCCCGCCTGCCATCAGCGCCGAGTTCGAGCAGTGGATGGCCCACACCCGCGCCAATTGGCAGCCGATCCCCGAGCAGCAGATCGCTACGTTTTCGCTAAATGAGCCTCTGACACTCGGCGACACTAGTTGGCAAGCGCTCGATCTGCCTGGGCACGATAGCCACCTGACTGGCTTCTACCAGGCCGATGCGCGGGCCTTGCTCTCGTCCGATGCGTTGATCATCCCGACCGCCACCGCGGTGATTGGCGAGCCCGCGCCCGGCCAACCGCGCCCCGCTGCCTTGCCGCGGATGATGGACTCACTCCAGCGCATCGCCGCGCTCGAGGTGGATACTGTCTTCCCGGGGCATGGCGAACCCTTCGGCGACCATCGCTCGGTGATCGCCGGGCAATTGCAGCGCATTGAGGAAAGGACCGAAGCATGTTACGCGCTCGTGGCTGCCGGTGCAACCACCGTGGCCGCGATCTTCGGGCGTCTGTATGGGGAACGAGCTGCCAAAGTCGGCGCAATGGGGGTGTGGATGGTGGTCGGTTATCTGGATCGGCTGGTAGCCGCGGGGCGAGTCAGGCAGGAGACGGTTGCTGGCGTCTGGTCCTACACGATCCCTTCGTAAACGACATAACCCTGCGCTTCCGCGAGGACGTGGCAACGGTCAAAGCTCTGTTGCAGGGTCGGCCAGATTTTGAGCGTACGCCCGGTGACAAAACGAACAGAGCCCTTCGCCCGCAATTGTGTGGCCGCGCCGCGCACAAACGCCGTCACTAGGTGATGATCGGTCGCCACGCCGCTGTGAAAGGGTGGATTGGCAATGATGGTGCTGTAGGTTGCGGGGAGTTCCTGGAAGAGATTGCTGGCGATCAGCGCGTCCGCGTGCAGGCCGTTGGCCGCGAAGGTGCGCCGGGTCGCTTCCAGGGCCAGCGCACTTGCATCCGCCAGCGTGACTTCGCTGGTTGGCCAGCGCCGTTTGATGGTCGCGCCGATCACGCCAGTGCCGCAGCCCAGATCCAATACCGGCGAGCGCGGGGCTTCGTTTAGGGTGTCGAGCAACAACTGCGTGCCCTCATCCAGCCGCCCGTGGCTAAACACACCGGGCAGGCTCTGGACCCACAAAGTTCCCTGGCCGTTGACCAGGGAATAGCTGGTGACCCAATCGTCGGGGTGAAAGGGCGCGGCGGGTTGCCGTTGGCTGGCGCTCAGGATGGCGCAGTGGCGTCCAGTGTCGAGCACGCGCGCCGGGCCGATCCAACGGTCGAGCGCGGCTTTGCTTGTCCGAATGCCCGCACGATTTTCACCCACTATCCACAGCGGCGCGCCACTGGCCAGGATTGGGGCGAGCATGGCCAGCATCATGTCGAGCAGGGGGCGGCTTTTGGGCAAAAAGAGCAAAATGGCGTTGTAAGGGGTATCCGGGGCTGGGTAAAACGCGCCAAAATGCAACGGCGCTGGTTGATCGGCTGGTGCGAGCGCGGCCACCTGGTGATGGGCGAGCCGATCAAAGCCAAACGCGCCGAGGGTGATGTCGGGGCGGGCCTGACGCAGCGCGGCCAGAAAATCATCCGCCGGGAAGTTGGCTACCAATACCCGGCCACCGGGCAGGCGGGCCAGGTGGCGGTGAAGCAACTGACTGGGATTGGTGAGTGAAAGGGGAGGCCGCGCTTGCGTCATGCTCAAATCCTGAATGGACGATGGATGACAGACAACCGTCCACCGTCTACCGTCTACCGTCTGATCAATAGCCCAACTTCTTATCTACCAGGTTGATCAGCGGTTCGCCTGCCAGGTAGTTGCGCAGATTCTGCTTCATGATCGAAGTGACATTGTGGCGCGTCTGCTCGGACGACGGCGAACAGTGCGGGGTGATGATCACATTCGGCGCGTTCCACAACTCGTTATCCGCGGGCAGCGGTTCAATGGCCGCAACATCAAAGCCCGCGCCCGCCAATTTGCCCGCGTGCAACATCTCGATCGCCGTTGGCTCATCGACGATCCCGCCGCGCGACATCACCAGCAGATAGGCATCGGGCTTCATCTGCCGCAAATGGGCTGCGCTGATCATGCCGCGTGTTTCGGGTGTGATCGGGATCGCGACCACCACCACGTCCGCCCGTTGCATCAGCTCATCCAGCCCGTCGAGCAGCCGCAATTCGCTGACATAGTCGGGCTTTTGCACCGGATGCGCATCGACCGCAATCACATCCATCTCAAAAGCGTGGGCCCGCCTGGCAATGGCGCGACCGATCTGCCCCAGGCCGATGATACCCATGGTCATGCCGACCAGCCCCCGGCGCGGTCGCTGCGTTCCATACCCATAGCCCGGCCAGTTTTTGACTTTCTGGGCTTCGTATAGCTCTGCAAAATTGCGCGCCAGAAAGATCAACATGCCAAAGGTATGCTCGGCGATGGTGGTGGCGTGGGCCCCGCGCGTATTGGTGACAAGAATATCGGTCTCCTGGAGCGCAGGCACATTTTGCATCCACTCAACCCCGGCGCTGCCCGATTGGATCCAGCGCAATTTGGGCGCTGCCTGCAAAATCGCCTCGGTCACTGGGCCAAAAGCGACTTCAGCTTCGCCTGCTACGGCGACGATCTCCTCGGGGGTTTTGCCGGTTAAAAACTCAACCTGGGGAAACTCTTGTTGCCACTCGCCAAGATAATTATGGACATAGGGCGCCGTAATCAAGACTTTCATTGTTTGGTTCCTTGCTTATTTGGGTGGGATTGTTAAAATGACGCCATTTGCGGCAGTTGGGTGTTACCGCCAATTCGCTTGGTTGGCTCAGTATATCATAGCATCTGGTCGGCTCGAAGTAGGTACAGAACGGGTCGATCACATCTTTTGGGGGCGGACTGGTGTTTTAGAAACAGGGAAACAGGGCTGTCTGCCTGTTCTCCCCCATAATCATCAAGATCAACGGAAAGCAGAGTATGTCGCATCAATTGCAAACTTATCAGGTACGGCTCGCGGAAGCGCGCCAGGAATTGCTCACGCTGTTGCAATCACTCACCCCGGAACAGTGGCAGACCCCGGTTTTTAGCGACGCGGATTGGACGGTCAACACCCTGGTCGCGCACTTGATCGAGAGCGAGCGCGGGATGAGCATTCAAATCCACAAAACTCGCAAAGGGGAAGAGACGGTGCCCGCAGACTTTGATCTGGATCGCTGGAATGCTGGCGTGCGCAAGCGGATGGGCGAGCTGAGCACCGAGCAATTGTTCGAGCAGCTTGATAAAACCCGCGCCCGCACGCTCGAAGGTATGGCCACGCTTACCGACGCAGAATGGGCCCTGACCGGTCGCCACCCCGGCGAAGGGATGGTGACGATCGAGCAATATTATCAGATCATGGCCGACCATGAACGGCTCCACATGCAACATATTCGGGATGCGGTCGGGCTTCACTGATGAATCGGCAGGCGGATCTCGAAGCGAGTGCAGCCCGCTTGCGAATCGACCGTGATCTGCCCTTTGTGTTTCTGCGTGATGATGTTGTGAACAATGCTCAAGCCCAACCCGGTGCCCTCGCCGGGGGCTTTGGTCGTGAAGAAAGGGTCGAAGATTTTGGTTTGGATGGCCGCGGGAATGCCTGGGCCATTGTCTTGAATGGTGACCACAATCCAGTCATCTTGCTGGCCCGTCTGCAACAAGAGCTGCCCGGCGTGCTCGATTGCCCCAATCGCGTTGTCGATCAGGTTCGTCCAGGCCTGGTTGAGCTCGCTCCCATACGCCTCAATCAGCGGCAGCTTTTCCGCATAATCGCGCCGGATCGTGATCCGCTCTTTCCACTTGTGGCGCAAAATGGTGAGTGTGTCCTCAAGGCCGCGATGCACATCCACCTGTTGGACCGGGGCCTGGTCCATGTAGGTGTAGGATTTGAGCGCCCGCACAATCTCGGAGATGCGGTGGGTGGTGTCGCCGATCTCGCTCGCCAGCGAAAGCAGTGTGAAGTTGGCGCTGATCCAGGCCACGACCGCGGGCATTAAGTCTGGCGTAAAGGGGGCTGCCAGCGCCTGGAGCGACGCCTGCTCATAGCCCAGGGCAACCAGATCCGCCGCATGATCCCACGCGTCGCGCAGGTGATATGTGGTCAGCCAATCCATCACCTCGTCCTCGCGGTCGGTGCGCGTCAACGAATCGAGCACCAGTGGTTCTTTGGCCCGGACGCCGATGGTTGTAGCGATCTCCGCGAGCATGGCTTCCTGGGCCGCGGTGAGCGTGTGCTGCCAAAGTTGACGCTGACTTTCCTGGGTGCGCGCCACCGCGGTGATCAGCTGGCTGGCCCCCCGTTGCGCGGCCGCGGCGGGGTTATTCAACTCGTGCGCGATCCCGGCACACAATTTGCCCAGGGTCGCCAATTTCTCGCTCTGGCGCAAAGCCATCTCTTGTTGGAGATAAGCCCGCTCCAGGTCGCGCATCTGCTTTTTCTCCAGCGTATTTTTCAAGCGCGCCTGGAGCAATATCGGGTCCACCGGTTTGGTCAGATAATCTTCCGCCCCCAGTTCGATACAACGAACCACGCTCTCCATCTCTTCCAGCGCCGAGGTGACAATCACGACCACCTCGCGCAGTTCAGGGCTCCCTTTGATCAGCTGGAGCGCCTCGAAGCCATCCATCTCTGGCATGAGCAGATCGAGCAGGACGACATCAAATTTGCGATCTTGGGGGCGGGCGCGCAAGGTGGCCAATGCTTCGCGCCCATTTTCGGCCAGCGTCACCTGGTGGCCGCGCTCGCGGAGCATGTGGGCCAACTGAGTGCGGCTCATCCGATTGTCATCCACCACCAGAATATCACCGGACCGCGGGGCTGTGGTTGCTTGCATGGGTTTCCTCTCGAAACTGGTGCAGCGCATTGGCAACACGTTCGTATTCCTGTTCGATACTGCCGACCAACACTGCGGCTCCGGCCAGTGTGCCACTCTTGGCCATTCCCTCCAGGGTTTTGCTCTGTTCGCGCAATTGTGGGGCGCCAAAATCCGCGGCATTGGACTTTAAGGTGTGGGCCGCCAGCCGCACCGCTGCCGCGTCCTCGGCCTGCAACCCTTGCTGAAGTTTGGCGATCAGTTGGGGCGCATCTTCCAAAAAGCCGTCGATCAGGTCCAGCAGATTCGCTGGATCGCCGCCCATCATGGTTTGTAAACGGTCGAGAGCAGCCCGGCTGACAATGGCCGCTGCGGGCTCCGCATCGGTGGGCGCTGGGGGCGCGGGCACAGGCTGCGCAGTCGAACCGGCCTCGTTGGGCAGAAAACAGGCAACATCGGTGAGCGCCGGGGTGATCTCCTCCACGCCTTGGGCGGCGGCGGCCCGCTCCAGCGCATCGATCAGCGCCTGCACCCGGATCGGCTTGCCGACAAAATCGTCCATACGGGCGTGGCGGCAGGCGGCCTGCTCTTCGGCCAGCGCATTCGCGGTCATGGCCACAATGTAGGGCTGCGCGTGCACTGGCAGCTCGCGGCGGAGGCGCTGGGTCGCCTCCAACCCATCCATCACCGGCATTTGCACATCCATCAACACAACCTGATAACGCTGATCGGGTGGCTGGTGGTGCAATTGATCGAGCGCCTCCTGGCCGTTGGTCGCCAGATCGGCCCGATAGCCCAGCCGCTCCAGCAAGCGGATCCCCACCTTTTGGTTGGTGCCATTGTCATCCACCAGGAGGATGCGCAACGGCAAGCGCCGCCCCATTTCGCTATCAAAAACTGGCTCGGCTGGCAGCGCCGGAGCTTCCACACGCATTGGCTGTTCAGCCACAATTGCCAATAAGGTCTCATAGAGCTGCGAAGGCTTGAGCGGCTTGCTCAGGATGGCCGAAAGCGCGAGCGCGTGGGCTGTCTGGCGTTGGGCGGTATCCAGGCCGCCGACAGTCGTCAGCAGGACGATCGGCAAGTGGGCAGCCGCGCTGATCTGTCGGACCGCCGCGGCCACGGCCAGACCATCCGAATCGGGCAATTGTCGCTCCAGGACAAAGACATCGACTTGTGCACCGCTGGCCAGATGGGCCAACGCTTCAGCCGCTGTTGTCGCCGGCTGACAATGCATTCCCCAGGCTTCGGCGTGGCGGCACAGGATCTGGCGGGTCGTGGCGTTGGCGTCGAGCACCAGGAGGTGATGGCCTTCGAGCCGGGGCTCGATCGTTTGCAGATTGGGGCGAGCAAAGGCTGGCGCGTCTGGCACTTGGATGGTGAAATGGAAGGTTGAGCCGCTCCCCAGCGTGCTTTCGGCCCAGATGGTGCCGCTCATCAATTCGGCCAACCGTTTGCTGATCGCCAACCCCAAACCGGTACCCCCGTAGCGCCGAGTGGTCGAGGCATCCACCTGGCTAAACGATTGGAAGAGCCGATCCATGCGGTCGGGGGGAATGCCAATCCCTGTATCGCGCACAGCAAAATGGAGCTGATAGCGTTGGGCTGGGTCGGCCAGGTTGCGTTCGCCCGTCACCGACAACACCACTTCGCCGCGCTCGGTAAATTTGATGGCGTTGCTGAGCAGGTTGGTCATGATCTGCCGTAGGCGCGTCACGTCACTGCGGATCGCTTCGGGTGTTTGGGGGCTGATGGTATAAGCGAGGTCCAGACCTTTTTCCGCGGCGCGGGCGGCCATCAGATCGAGCGAACTTTCGATCGCCTGGCGCAGATCAAAGGGGCGCTCTTCGAGTTCGAGCTGGCCACCCTCGTATTTGGAATAGTCGAGAATGTCGTTGACGAGGTTAAGCAATAATTCGCCACTGCTGCGGATCGTTTCGGCAAAGTCGCGCTGCTCCGCGTTGAGCTTGGTGTCGAGCAACAGGCTGGTCATGCCGATCACCGCGTTCATGGGGGTGCGGATCTCGTGGCTCATGGTGGCGAGAAAGGTGCCTTTGGCGTGCGTGGCCTGCTCGGCGACCAGGCGTGCATCCTGGGCGGCCCGGTATAAGCGCACATTTTCGGCCAGGGCTTCATCCTTTTCGCGCATAAAATTGCTGAGCAGGACAAAAATTGCCAGCGATGTGCCAAAGATATTCATGCCAAAAAAGAGTGTGCGCGCCCCGTCGTTTAGGGTTGTCACCGGCGCCAGGTAAGGCTCGATCACAATACCGACGAGGACCAGCCCCAAAAAGCTCAGGAACCAGCGCAGCGCATTGCGTCGGGTATCAACCAGCAGCGCGCCCAGGGGGGCAATCAGCGACCAGAGGATGGCCGCGCTCCCCCCGACAAAGCCGCCCAGCGCGATCATCAACAGAAAAGGCAGGAGCAAGCTCAGCAGGAGCTGAATAAACTGGAAGCGGGGAAAATGCCGGGTGCGCGCAAAGTACCATCCATTAAGCAGCGAGAGCAGGGCATAACCCAATGGGGGCAGAATCGCGATCAGGTTGTTGGATACCCAGAAGATCACTGTGCTCCAGAGCAGGCCAGCCAGGCTCATCACGATGGCGCAGACGAGCACGAGCATCTTTCGTGTGCGTGTCTCCGCGCTCTCATCCGGTTCGCTGCCCAGTGTAGCCATCCATTGACGGATGCGACCCTGCCCGGTTTGCCACCATCGCTCGTTGTTCATCATTTATACCGTTTTGAGATATTGGTGGACCAGGCTCACAGCCATCGCGCCCTGGCCCACCGCCGTCGCCACCCGGCGCACGGCTCCTTGACAGACATCACCCACGGCGAAAATGCCGGGTACGCTGGTCTCTAGCAAAAAAGGATCGCGCTGGAGGGTCCAGCCTTTGGGCCACTTGCCATTCTGGAACAGATCCGGCCCGGTTGGGATAAAGCCAGCCGAGTTGCGTTCAATGACCCCCGCCACAAAGTCGGAGTGAGGGACGGCCCCAATAAAGAGAAAGAGGGCCCTGGCCGACAGGTCTGTCTGCTCACCGCTGTCCAGATTCTGAATGGTGACACCCGATAAGTGGTGCTCGCCAGCCACATCAACCACGACGGTGCGCAGGCACACTTCAATATTCGGTGTGGCGCGGATTTGGTTGACCAGGTATTGCGACATGCCTTGTTCCAGCGAGCTCGCCCGCACCAACATCGTCACCTGGCGCGCATAGCGCGAGAAGAACATGGCCCCCTGGCCAGCGGAATTGGCTCCGCCGACGACGCAAACATGTTCGCCCTGATAGTGCGCGGCTTCGCTCATTGCCGCCCCATAATAGATGCCCGCGCCGGTCAAGCGGGTGACGTTGGGCAGGTCGAGCTTGAGCACCGTAGCCCCAGTGGCGATGATCAATGCGTGGCAACTCAAGCGGGTGCCGTCGCCCAGGGTGACAATCCGGTAGGCTCCATCGACAGCAACACTGGTAACTTCCTGCGCGGTCAGAATCTCGGCCCCAAAGCGGATGGCCTGGGCTGTGG
Source organism: uncultured Caldilineaceae bacterium (assembly GCA_964541665.1). GTDB lineage: Bacteria > Chloroflexota > Anaerolineae > Caldilineales > Caldilineaceae > CFX5. The sequence continues at coordinate 14,767 of CAZIRP010000081.1, forward strand.
CGCGCGTGGCGAGATCACCCCCGCTGACGCCGTTGGGAAAGCCGAGATAGTTTTCGATGCGTGAGCTGGTGCCCGCCTGGCCGCCTGTGGCCTCTTTTTCGATCAATGCCGTGCGCAGCCCTTCGGACGCGCCATAGACCGCGGCCCCCAAACCCGCGGGGCCAGCGCCGATGATGATCAGGTCGTAAAAGGGCTCGGAGGCCTGCGTGTGCAACCCCACCTTTTCGGCCAGGGTGCGCGAGTCGGGCGCTACCAGGAACGTCTCATCCGGGAAAAAGATGACCGGTAACCCAGCAGCATCTGGTGCCGCAGCCCGGACCAGGGTGGCGACTTCTGGTTCTTTCTCGATATCTTGCCAGAGATAAGGGATGCGATTGCGCGACAGAAAGTCTTTGATCTGGTGCGCCGCGGGCGACCAAAGCGTACCAGTCACGCGGATGCCATCGTATGGGACTGGCACAGTGGCCTGCCAATCGTTGAGCAGATCATCCAGGATCGGGTAGAGTTGTTGCTCCGGGGGATGCCAGGGCTTCATCAAATAATAATCCAGCCCGACCTGATTGATGCTGGCAATGGCCGCGGCGGTGTCGGCATAGGCGGTGAGTAATACTTTGCGGGCTTGGGGATAGAATTCGCGCGCCACGTTCAGAAACTCAATGCCTTCCATTTGCGGCATTCGCTGATCCACCAAAAAGAGGGCGAGGGGATCGTTTCGTTGTTTCAGGCGCTTCACGAAAGTCAGTGCTTCGCTTCCCGAAGCCGCTGTCACCACACGGTAGTCGGCTCGATAACGCTCGCGCAGGTCACGCTCAATGGCGCTACGCACTTGCGGCTCGTCATCAACCGCCAGAATAATCGGCTTGGGCATGAAAGAATCAATCCTTGTCCAGAATAGAAGAGATAGCGCGATGAGGAGGGCTATGTTGTGGCCTTACTATTTTATACCTGTAAACTGACAAAGACGCAAGGCTCCGCCCAGAATAATTGGAAAGTTCTGGGCTCTGCGTACAAAGAAAAGAGGGAGATGACGGTATCCCCGCTCTCCCTCTCTAGTATTTATCTCAAAAATCTCTGTACCACACTGGTTGGACACCCTTTGTTCATCGGAGTCACAACCGATTTTTGAGATGGCTTCTACTGCTGTGTTGGCTGCTTGTGAACTGAAGCAAGCTAGCCCGAAGGCTTACCTGGCCACAAGCGGCAGGAAGAGTGAACCACCCCAGCGTGGCGTTATATCTTCCGGATCATCTTCGAGAATCTTCAGCACGGTTGTGCTGGGCGTGCCCAATGTGGCGTTGACGGGCGATTGGAGGCTGAACGAGATTTCGCGATTCTCCCCCCACGCCTCGTCATCGGCGATGGCAACCGTGAAGACCTGGCTCGTTTGGCCCGGAGCAAAGGTCAGGACTCGGGTCTCGCTGGTTGCGCTCGCAACTGCTGTATCACTCGACACCACCTGGACCGACACTTCGTTCCCAGCCGCGCTGCTCAGGAGCACTGTGATCTCAGCCTCGCCCGCGTTTTCTGTGATGGTGTAGCTCGCGCTGCCAAAACGGAGCGTTGGCCGCGCATCATTGTCGACGATCACCAACGTGGCCTGGCCTGTACCACTCAGGTTGGCGTTGATCGGTGCGCTCAAGGTCAGCAGGATCGTTTCATCGTCTTCGCTCAGGCTGTCGTCGATGATCTGAACGGTGAAGGTTTGGCTGGTTTGGCCAGGAGCAAAGGTGAGTACACCGCTGCTTGCTGTGAAATCTACCCCGGCCTGGGCTGTGCCGCTACTGACATTGTAGGCAATCGTGACAACTTCGCTGGTCGGGTTATCGAGGCGGACGGTGATCGTCGCGACCCCCGCGGCCACATTCTCCGCAACCTCGAACGTTGCCAGCGCGAATTGTGCTGCTGGGCCTGTCCCGGGGCCAGCATTGGCGCCATCGTCGTCAACAATGGTGAGTACCCCGTTTTGCCGCGCACCCAGCCGCGCATTGGTCGGCTCGCTCAGAGTCAGCAGCACTGTTTCATGTGCCTCTTCAACAGCATCATCCAGGATGGAGATGGTGAAAGTCTGGCTGGTCTGGCCTGGGGCAAAGGTAAGGAAGTCGCCCTTGGCGAGATAATCTTCGCCAGCTGTGGCTGTCCCATTGCTGGTGGCAACTTTTACGCTGACCGGGTGCGGCCAGGCTCGGTCGAGGATCACAGTAAAGGTGGCCAGGCCGTCGGGATTGCCTTCCAGAACCTGAACATTCTCCGATTGGAATTCGACCAGCGGCGAGCCCCCGATGCCCACGATGATGAGCGTGGCCGATTGCCGTGTGCCCAGGGTGAGACCATTCGGGTTGCTCAGCGTCAGGCCGACACTGACATCATCGGTATTGCCATTGTCGATGATCGGGACGACAAAGCTTTGGCTGGTTTGGCCTGCGGCAAAGGTTAGGGTGCCGTTCGCGGCTTCGTAATGAACACCAGCCTGGGCTGTGCCACCACTCGCCGAATAGTCAACCGTTACCGGCGCAGCGGCGGGCTGATCGAGGACAACGGTGATGGTTGCACTGCCTCCATTCGCGTTGGCGATGTAGAGACTTTGGCCAAATTGGGCAGTGGGCAGGGCGCCGTCATCGTCCAAAATGGTGACCACGCTCTTCGCCGGCGCGCCCAGGATTGCGCCCACAACGTCGCTGAGTGCGAGCGTAAAGACCTCGCCATCTTCGACTTGGGCATCATCCAGGATCGGGACGACAAAGCTTTTGCTCTCTTCGCCGACAGCAAAGGTCAGGGTGCCTGTGGTAGTCGTATAATCTTGCCCCGCGGTCGCTGTGCCATCACTGGTGCCATAGGCAACGGTGATCTGATTCGGTGCCGGTGTACTCAGTTTCACGTTGATGGTCGCAAAGCCCGCGGATTCGCTGACCGTGACTGCCGCCACGCTGAAGTTGACCAGTGGCCCACTATCATTGTCGATGATGGTGAGGGTAGTGCTGGCTGTGCCCAGGTTGGCGTTGATTGGTGCACTGAGTTGCAGGTTGATGGTTTCGTTGGCTTCAACCGCCAGGTCATCCAGAATGGTGACCGCGAAGGTGCCTGTGATTGCGCCTGCTGGAATGATCAGGTCGCCGCTTCCTGCAACGTAATCGCTCCCAGCTTCTGCGGTTCCATTGCTGGTAGCATAGCTGACGCGGACTTCCTTGCCAGACGGAGCGCTGAGCTTGACTGTGACGATGGCATCACCGACATCTTCATTGACCTGAAGCAAAGCCGGATCTAGTTCGCCAAACTGGATGGTTGGCGGCTCATCATTGTCCAGAATGGTGGCGGTTGCACTGCTGGCCGCACCAAGTGCCGCGTTGGTTGGTGTGCTGAGCGTGACCACCACGGTTTCATCGACCTCGTCCAGCAGATCGTCCACAATGGTCACGGCGAAGCTCTGGCTGGTCTGGCCTGGGGCAAAGACGAGCACACCATTGGCGCTGACATAATCGTCGCCTGCGCTGGCCGTTCCGCCGGTCGTGGCGTATGGCACAGTGACCACGCGGCCAGATGGTGCGCTCAAGGTTGCGGTGAAGGTCACCTGACCGCCTGCTTCATCGATGCTGACCGCGGCCGGGTTGAATTGCACACTCGGCACAGGATCATCATCCAGAATGGTCAGTGTGGCAGTCGCCGGGCTGCCCAGGTTGGCGTTGATTGGGTTGACAAGGGCCAGGTTGACGGTTTCATCGTGCTCGTCGAGCGTGTCATTCTTTACCGCAACCGTGAAGGTTTGCTGGGTCTGGCCCGGGTTGAAGCGAAGTTTGCCGGTCGCAGCCACATAATCTGGCCCGGCCAGGGCGGTGCCGTCCGTCAGGGTATAGGTTACGGTAATCGGTTTGCCCGAGGCCGCGGACAAGCTGACGTTGATCGTCGCCAATCCGCTTGGCACGGCTTCGCTCACTTCGTAGGTGGGCGAGTGGAAGCGCACGGCTGGCGGTTGGTCATTGTCGATGATCGTGACAACGAGATCATTCGGGATGCCCAAGTTGGCAAAGATCGGGGTATGCAGCTCGATTTCAAACTGTTCGTCGAACTCATCGAGCGTGTCGTTGTGGATCGTGATCGTAAAGCTCTTGCTGGTCTCACCGGGATTGAAGGTGAGTGTCCCGCTGCGTTCCTGGTAGTCGGCATTTTCAGTCGCGGTGATGTCATCGGTGTAATAGCCTACCTTGACGATCTGTCCCGATGGCTCACTGAGGTCAACGTGGATGGTGATCTGGCCGATATTCTCGTTTACGGTCAGCGAATGGACGCGGAAGCGGACCGTAGGAATGGCACAAGGGCCTGCCAGGTCGCTGCTCCCCAGCCACGGGTTGAAGGTGACATTGGCCGAGACAGGATCGCCCGTACCCGGGCCAACACTGCCTGGACCACTCAGCGCGCCCCACCAGTTGCAAATCCCGTTGAGGGGCGTGGCTGCCGACGCGGTGGTGCCGACTGTGCGCAACCCAATCGTGTTGCCCGCGATCGAATTGCGATTGACCGCGGCATCCCCTGCCGCGGCATTGCCGCGATCAAAGAAATCGGTGCTTTGTATATCCGCCGTGTTGCCGCCCTGAACCTGAATGCCAACATCGTTGTTACTGACCACGTTGTTGGACACGACATTGTTGAGCCCTTCGACGAGGATGCCAAACCCATCGCCCGTGGAGTTAGCCGGCGCACGACGGTAACCAGTCACTGTGTTGCCAGTGATGACAACGCCTGTGGGTTGATCGGCGTTGAGCGGGGCAACCGGGGCTCTGCGAATGACGAGAATACCGGCATGGTCGCGCAGATCCGTCGCGTTGACGGTGCGCGAGACATTATTCTCGGAGACAACAATGCTGCCCGCACCACTCGGCGCGCCGCTGCCTGTGGGATTTTTGATCTCAATGCCAAAGCGGCCATTGTCTCGCACCTGGTTGTTGCTGATCAACGCCGCACCGGGGCCTTGCGCACCCAGCACGCCGATGCCCGAATCGCCATTGCCGACGACCTCGTTGCCGGTAATCGTCAAGCCAGAGACATTGCCATCGCTGACATCGATACCCACCAGGCGGTTATTGTTGAACACACCATCTTCGATGGTAATGTTCGCTTTCTCACCGTTGATGATCCACACGCCGCGGCCAAAAGCAGTGGCCAACGGTGGAGCATTGTTGTTCGAGGCGGTGACACGCGTCAGCCGCAAGCCGTCAATGCCAAAGGCCTGGCTCCAGATGCCGTGACGGCAATTGTCACTGGCGTCCACATCTTCGATCACAATGTTGTTGAGCGGGCCAGTAAACATCTGAATGCCATCCTGGAAGCCGGTGACTGTCAGGTCCTGGATGGTGACATTGCTGCGGCTGCCGCTGAAAGCAATCCCCGCAACGCTACAGCTACTCCCCTGGAGGATCGTATCGGCCTTGCCTGCGCCAGAGAGCGTCAGATTCTTGTTCAGGACGACGTTTTCCTGATAGGTGCCTGCTGCAATGGTCAAGGTATGACCATCCACCGTGTCGGCAGCGTCAATGGCCGATTGAATGGTGCAGAAGCCTTTGCCGGTAGTGGTATTCACCACCGAGCCAGGCGCGGCGCAGCCACAAACACCGGGGATGGGCCCACTTTTGAAGGCCGAGAAATCAATGTCGGACAGTGTGCCGTTCGTGCCAAGCCCATCGCCGGAGCCGGGGCCGATTGGGCCAGGCCCATTCGCCGCACCCCACCAGTTTGCTTGAGCGTTTAAGACACCATTACCGCTGACATTGTAATAAAGCCCCAAGTTATTCCCGACGATGCAGTTTTCGTTGACTTCGACCAGTGTCGGGTAGAGAGTCGCATTGCCAATGCGAATGCCGGTTGTGTTGTTATCGTGGATATGGTTGCGCAGCAGCTTGACATTATCGACATTGAAGGTGACGTAGATCGCGCCATTGCCACTCGAACTGTTGTAAACTTCATTGTCTTCGACAACCACATCACTCATGTAGACAGAGATGCCATCCTGCGCTGTGTTGTAGATAATATTGTTGCTGATCACCCCACCAGATTTGGTGGCATCGCCCCCGCTTTTGGTCCCCAGCTTGATGCCATCATTGAGCGTGACGTCATAGACGAGATTGTCGATGATGTTGATGAGGGTCGAGCTGTAGATGTAGATAGCGCCATTGTCTGAGTCAATATCATGCGCCTCATTGTGTTGGATGGTGCTATTGGTCGTGCTACAGCATAAATTGATCGCGTCCCCTTTGGTGTCATACACATGATTGTATTCAACCAACCCGTCGGAGATGTTGCGCAATTGTATGCCTTCATCCCCAACCTGGTGAATGATGTTATATTGAACCGTGGGCCGATTCTTGACTGGCGCTGCTTCCAGTGAGTCGATCAGGTCACCAGTGACCGCGGTAAGCTCAAAGCCGTTGATGGTGACATCATCCGCAGCAATTCGCAGCAAAATAGGCAGCGAGCCACCGCCCGTTATAATCGCCTCGGTAGCTGGGTCGCCAGCGGTACGCGTGGTGCTGGCACTGGGGCGCGGGTCCACGTTAGCTTGCGGCCCGGTGAGGGTCAGCGGCTTGTTGATGACGATCATAGCTGTCTGGAGATAAGTACCTGGGGCGACGATCACTTCGCCACCCGCACTCACTTGCGCAACCGCGGCGGCGATCGTCTTCTTGGGTTGCGCTGGCGTGACACCGCCAAAAGCATCATTGCCAGTGGCATCGTTGACGTAACAAACCGTCGTGCATTGTACCTCTGGTTCGAAGTCATACGTATCTTCAACCCCGTTGATGCCGATGGTAAAAGCATCCACATTCCCCGTGAAGCCTCCCGTCCAGGGGCCGCCAGCCCGAAACATCAAAAGACTATCGTTGAGTCGGATACCGGCGTTGGGGTAGGTTGCCAGCACTTGTGCCCATGTACAGGGATTGCCTTGCGGGCAAGCCCCTCCATAGGTGGTATTGCTGGCCCACCATTCGCCAGCCAATGCATCCCACGTTTGCCAGGTGCCTTGCACAACAGTGAATGCGTGATAGGGTTCAAAAGTGAGGCGCCCTTGCCAAGTGGTCGTATCCCCATCTGTGATATCGTAATCAATATTAAAACTGAGGGTGGTAGCAAGGGAAGCTGCCGTCCCAACGGGCACGTAAGTGCTGTATTCAAGCTTGCTTAAGTCTGTAAGTGGAATATTGGAATAGGCATAGGTGCCGAGCAAATGACGCCCAGTTGCGTCAACGACCAATTGCAAGCTACCGTCATTCAGTGGGGGGGTGTCTGGGCCATAGACAAAGCTGCCGGAGCCAGTGGCACCTTCGTTAATAAATACCCAGCCATTCATAGCTGTCGGTTTGATGACAGTTGTCGCGGCCTGGGCTATTTCAGTGAAACCGATTTGCAACCCGATCACAAGTGCGAATAAAAGCCATGAGTAGCTAAATCTTTTATGGCGGACAGGGGGCATAGTCTCTTCCTTTGTGGCTAAATTGATAGAGTGCGAAAGGTGTAAGTTTTTTGTTGGGTATTGGCCGTTAAAAAAATGCGCGGACTGAAACGAAGGGTAAGTTCTGTTAAGGAATCCGTCATGAACCTATTATATTATAACAGAGTTTTTTCAAAAATATACAAAAAAATGATCGATTTCCTTGCAATTTCCTTTCGATTCCTGTAAGTCCATAAAAAGGATTGCTTAGCGTTAGGCGTTAGCTCTTTAGGGACAATTTCCAAATCCACAAATGATGCAAGGTGATTTTTAGGACTAATTTGTGTTCAAAGAATGGCCCATACGCTATTCGACGCCCGCTTGTATGTAGATCCGCTTGTGCTATACTGAAGAAAGATGCAACGAAAGTCCGACAAGCGGCCTGCATCAATTCGGAATTTTGTGGGTAATCAGTGGCCGGCTTGCGTATTTGGGGAGAACGATATGCGCTTTGAAAATCCTTTCAAACGAGTTGAGCAACTCAAACGAGTCAAGAATGTGCCGAAAGAGTCACAGGGCGAGCGCGTGCCTCCCGGTCAATTTGTCACGACCAGGTTTCCGGTCCTGCATTATGGAGATACCCCCCACTATGCCAATCTGGCGCAGTGGGATTTTCGCGTTTTCGGTCTGGTAGCGCATGAAAAACGGTTCACGTGGGACGAGATGATGGCGCTGCCCACCAATACCCAGACTGTGGACATTCACTGTGTCACCCGCTGGAGCAAGCTGGATACCACGTGGACGGGCATCCCTTGGCGCGTCCTGCTGCAGCAGATCCAAGTGCAGCCCGCAGCCACCCATGTGATGGCGCACTGTGAGCACGGCTTTGCCACCAATATCGCGCTCGACGTACTCGATGACGATGACACGATGCTGGCCTATCTTTACGAAGGCAAGCCACTTGAGCCGGATCATGGCTACCCGATGCGTCTATTGGTGCCCAAGAAGTATTTTTGGAAGAGTGCCAAGTGGATTCGCGGCCTGGAGTTTATGGCGGGAGATCGGCCTGGTTTCTGGGAGCGGCACGGCTACCATATGGAAGGTGACCCGTGGCTGGAAGAGCGGTTCAGTTGGTGAGGCCTGCTCGTAAACATTTGCCCCAATCACAAACCCACCATCGCCGATGGTGGGTTTTTACGTCGGGGTCTTCATCCTTTGCCTCTTTATTTGTAATTCCTCATCGCTCGAACAGCCCCTCAGCTTTCGCGATCATTGCGCATTTTTGCCGGGGTTGCGTAAAGAGCTACCAAGATGGTTGTCAGGAGTGCCATTGTCAACAAATCCATGATTTCTCCACCAATTTGTCGTCATGTATTGCCCGAAGGCCTGTGCTGGATGCAGTTCAGCTGTTAGCCTGAATATAGCCTGTTCAGGGGGCCAGTGCTATCGTTTGCCGAACCAGGGTGATGTGTCGCACTGCACAAATCGGGGTGGCCAGTATACTCGACACCGATGGGCGAACCATCTGGCCCAGAGTATAACGATTCGCCCCGGTCCGGTTTGACCCATTTCGGACCGTTTGCTGTCGTTTGGCCGTCGCGGAGAAAAAAGAATCTCCCCAAACCTCCGACAAATCTCGGTAAATTTCTTTGTTCATGCAGAGATTTACCGGCGATTTATAGAGATTTGAGGAGATCGCTAGCGTGTGAATCTGCTTATTGCAGCGAATAATGCTCCTGCAGGCTGCGCACTTGCAATTCTTTCTGGTGGACCGCACGGATACCGCTGACCGCGGCCTGCGCGGCCGACAATGTGGTGATCAACGGGATCTCCATGCGTGTGGCTAAGCTGCGGATCTTGCCCCCATCATCCCGGCTTTGGGGCCCCAATGGCGTGTTGATGATGAGTTGGATCTTCCCATCATGCAGCGCGTCGAGGGTGGAGTAGTGGCCATCATCGCTGACCTTAGCCAGAATCGTCACCGGCGTACCCGCCTGATCGATCAAGCCGCCCGTGCCTTCGGTGGCGTAGATCTCAAAGCCAAGATTGTGCAGGTCGCGGGCAATTTTGATCGCGCTGGCCTTGTCATGATCATTGACCGTGATCAAAACGCCGCCGCTGTGGGGCAATCCTGTGCCTGCTCCCAGTTGGCTTTTGGCAAAGGCGTGCCCAAAGCTGGCCGCGTGCCCCATCACCTCACCAGTCGAGCGCATCTCCGGCCCCAAAATCGTATCGATGCCGGTGAACTTCTTCCAGGGCAGCACTGCTTCTTTGACAAAGAAGCCATCCAGGGCCGGTTCCTGGGTGAAATCCAGTTCGCTCAACGTTTTGCCGGCCATCACCTGCGCGGCCAACTTGGCCAGCGGCACGCCCGTCGCCTTGCTGACAAAAGGGACCGTGCGGCTGGCGCGAGGATTGACCTCCAGCACGTAGACGACTTCGTCCTTGACCGCATATTGGATGTTCATCAGCCCGCGCACGCCCAGCGCTAACCCCAGCTTTTCGGTGTACTCGCGGATGATGTTGAGATGGAACTGGCTGAGCTTGTAGGGAGGCAGCACACAAGCGCTGTCACCACTGTGGATGCCCGCCTCTTCA
>CAZIRP010000082.1:0-24225 GCA_964541665.1 uncultured Caldilineaceae bacterium
GGTACTTGAAATGCACCGGCGATTCGTCATAATCATAACCAGCAACAAATTGACCTTGTCCGACGTCTTAGACTAAGTGCTTATCCGTAAATGCTGCGCCACTCGTGCTGTTAAGCCCAGTTTCGGGAGCCGCACCCAGGTTACGGATAGGTTCTTCGCATCGACTCTGAACTTAGACTTTAAAACCATTTTAAACGGAGGATTTGAATCATGCGCCGCCAATCCATTTGGAACCGCCTTGCAGCCTTTGCTTTTGCCTCATCGCTGTTGCTCAGCGCCTGTGCATCGGCTGGGACGAACCGGCCCTATGCCGCCCCAGCCAGCGACGCGGCCATCGGGAGCTACGCAGCCGAAAGCTATTATGAAGCCGAAATACCCCAGGATATGTTTTTTAAAGATTATGGGGTGCGGGGCTTCGTTAACGCCGCAGAAGATAATCTATCTACCTTTAGCGTCGATGTAGATACCGGCTCGTATACACTCGTGCGCAGCTACATTCAGGATGGCGTCTTGCCACCGGCCGAGGCTGTGCGCCCTGAAGAGTTTATCAATTATTTCGATTATGACTATCCAACGCCAGCGCGTGACGAAACCTTTGGCATCACCATTGACGGCGCGCCCTCACCCTTCACCGCGGACGCGAGTCATTACATGCTGCGCGTGGGCATTCAGGGCTACAGTGTCCCCGCCGACGAGCGCCCCGACGCCAACCTCACCTTTGTGATCGACGTGTCCGGCTCCATGGACATGGAAAATCGGCTGGGCCTGGCCAAGCGCGCACTCTATCTGCTGGTCAACGAATTGCGCCCGACCGACCAGGTGGCGATTGTGGTTTACGGCGACACCGCGTATCCAATTCTGGATATGACGCCCGCCAGCGAACGGCAAACCATCCTCAGCGCGATCAATAAACTCGCGCCGCAAGGCTCGACCAATGCCGAAGCAGGCTTGCAACTGGGCTATCGCGTGGCGTCTGAACGCTTTAACAGCGAAACCATCAACCGGGTTGTGCTGCTGTCGGATGGTGTGGCGAATGTGGGGCAGACCGGCCCGGATGCGATCCTGCGCACGATCAAAGAGCAGGCCGACAAGGGCATTTCCCTCACCACCATCGGCCTGGGCATGGGCAATTACAATGATGTGCTGATGGAGCAATTGGCGAATGATGGCGACGGGTTCTATGCCTATGTCGACACGTTGCAACAGGCTGAGCGCGTCTTTGTGGATCAGCTGACCAGCACGCTCCTGACCATTGCCAAGGATGCGAAAATTCAGGTGGAATTCAATGCCGACGTCGTGGCCGAATATCGCTTGGTCGGCTACGAAAATCGCAAAGTGAAGGATGATGATTTCCGCAACGACGAGGTGGATGCCGGTGAGGTTGGTGCTGGTCACAGTGTCACGGCCCTCTACGAAGTTACCTTGCGCGAGCAGGAGGAAGCCCCCGACGCCGCGCTGGCCACGGTCCGCCTGCGCTGGCAGGAACCCGCCAGCGGCGAAGTGATCGAAATGGCCCAGGGCTTTGCGGCGAACGAGTTCAGCAGCAGCTTTGAGGAGGCCCCGCTCAACTTCCAGCTGGCCAACGCTGTGGATGAATTTGCCCAGGTGCTGCGCCAGACCGATTACGGCGACACGTCGTTGAGCAAAGTCCATGCTGAAGTTGAGCGCATTGCCAGCGCCTTAGAAGCTGCCGAAACCGACACCGAGGATATCGACGAATTGGCCCAGCTGATCTGGCTGGCTGAGAGTTTGCTGCCCATCCACCCGGATTCGCTGGAGGATTAACCAGATCCGCTCCCCCCTGCGTCCGATTCACCCTTAAGCGTTTAGCCAGCCCTCACGCTCCCGTCGTGGGGGTTGGCTTTTCTGCAGAGGGCACTCTTTTATCACTTTGCGCATTCCTCTGCTCCGTGTATAATTTTCCTGCCCAATAGGTGTGAACAAAAAACACGGCAACCTTCCGATTGTCTGCGTTAACGTCCACCATCAACTTCAGTACTGCTCCCCACTGGGCAACCTATTCGTTTAATCCATGATCGTGATCTGTTTTTTCGCAATAGGGAGAAACCAAAATGGCTATGAATATCTCACGACGTCAATTTTTGCAGATGGCAGCAACCACAGCCGGGCTCAGCCTCGTGGCTGGTTGTGTCGCCCCTGCGGCTCCGGGCCAGGCAGATGCAGGCGCGGCTGATTCACCGGCGCAGGCTGGTAATCTCATTGAAATGTGGGCCCCCCATCCCCTTGATGACAATATCAAAATTGCAGATCTGGTCGCGGAAAGCTTTACGCCCAATCACCCCGACATTGAATTCAAATTTACGCGGGTTCCGAGTGAGTGGGAACAGAAATTCCGCACAGCCGCCGCGGGTGGCCAATTGCCCGACATCTTTGCGGTCGATGGCATCAACCTGCCCGCCTATGCCTCGCGTGGGCTGTGCGCTGAATTGGATGAGATCACGATTCCTGCCGATGTCTTAGAAGATTATTACCCTTCGGCCAGGGCCGAGATGCAATACCGCGGCACCACCTACGCCGTGGTGCTGGAGACCAACTCGCAAGCGATGCGGCTCAATATGGATCTGCTGAACGAAGCTGAGGTCAGCGCGCCCGTCACGTGGGATGAATTGATCGAAACCGGCAAGAAGTTGACCATCGATCAGGCTGGCAATAATGCGAGCTCCGCCGATTTTGATGCGGCTTCGACAACCCAGTGGGCCATGGAGACCTGGTGCTGTCTGGGCGAAGGGTCCACCTGGATGATCACCCCGTGGATCTGGATGAATGGTGGCGACATCATTGATGAAGAGACCCGCGAAGTGCTGATTGCCGAAGAACCGGCGATCCAAGCCATTCAATTCCTTTCGGATCTGGTAAAAGTCCACGGTATCTGGCCGCGTGCCGGTGCAGTGACCGCCGGGCCAGAAGGCACCTGGTATGGCCAATTGGTGGCCATGAGCTGGACCGGGGCCTTTGATATTGCCAACCTCACGCAGACCAATCCACCGAATTTTGCCTGGGATATTGCTCCCTTCCCCCGCCCGGCCAGTGCCGAACAGGCGATCAGTGGGGTTGGGGGCTGGCTCTTCTCCGCCTGGAAGGATGGCAAAAATTTAGAAAGCACGATGCAGTTCATGAACTTCATGACCACGCCGGAATGGCATCGCCCGGTCTCGCAAACGGGGTATGCTGTCACTGGCCGCCGGTCGATTGCCGAGGAACGGCTGCAGGAGATCCCACAACTGCAAATTTTCCTCGATGCCATGGAGACTGGACGTGCCCGCCCGCGCAGCAACCAATACCCATTGATCACCGAGGCGCTGCAGCAGGCCTTTGATGCCTCCATCTTTGGGGATATTCCGGTCGAGCAGGCCCTCACCGAAGCCGCGGATGCGATCGCGGAAGCGGTGGCTCAGGAAGCCGCCGAGTAGGGTAAGGACTAACGAAAGTAGACTGGAGAGCAGAGAACGGCACGATAGCCCCCGCCTAATCTACGCTCCAGTCGCTTCCTTCCCGCGCTTCTCCTAAACACGCTTGCTGCGCCTGAATCCAGCCCCACCGGCTCCCCTGGGCGCAGAATTTCAGGATAGAAACTTATAGAGAAACCAGATAAATATCGCATAAATCGTAGGTGCGGTTAGAAACCGCACAGGTAGGCTAGGGCCAGAATATGCGGTTAAAAACCGCACCTACTTGCTCGCTATTTGTGCGATCTCTATTTAATTTCTCTATTAGGACGAGGATTGCCTTGTGGAATCAAATATCAGGTTAAACCCCGCGGCCAGCACAATCAAAAGCCGCCCATTTCGCCTCTCTGAACAGACGTTATGGGGCTACATTTTTATCGCACCCTGGCTGATCGGCTTTGTGATTTTTGCGCTTGGCCCAATCATCGCCTCATTTTTGCTCAGCTTCACCCGCTATGAATTGATCACGCCCCCCGAATGGATCGGCCTCGGCAATTACCAAACCATGATCTCGGGTGATCGGCTCTTTTGGACGTCGCTTTACAACACCATCTACTACACACTCTTTAGCGTCCCCCTGGGGCTGATCGTCGCCTTCCTGCTGGCCCTTTTGCTCAATCGAGGCGTGCATGGCATTGGCATCTATCGTACGCTCTTCTATCTGCCAGTCGTCTCGTCCGGGGTCGCCATCTCCCTGCTCTGGATCTGGCTCTTCAATCCCCAATTCGGGCTGATCAATCACCTGTTAAGCCTGGTGGGGCTGCCAGGGCCAGGCTGGCTGGTCGACCCGGCCTGGGCAAAACCCGCGCTGATCCTGATGAGCTTATGGAGTGTTGGAGGTACAGTGGTCATCTTTCTTGCTGGCCTCCAGGGCGTGCCGCGGACGCTCTATGAAGCAGCGTCGCTCGACGGCGCAAGCCCCTGGCACCAATTTCGCCATGTCACCGTGCCGATGATGTCTCCTGTCATCTTCTTTAACCTGATCATCGGGATGATCGGCTCGTTTCAAGTCTTTACCCAAGCCTACGTCATGACAGGTGGCGGCCCCCAGAATGCAACCTTGTTTTTTGTCTTTCATCTCTTTAAGCAAGGCTTTGGTCTCTTCCGCATGGGCTATGCCGCGGCCATGGCCTGGGTGCTCTTTCTGATTATTCTGCTGCTGACGTTGGTGCAAATGACGCTGGCGCGGCGCTGGGTCTATTATGCGAGTGGGGAGTAAGGAGACAGCCATGCAGACAACCACCCCTGTAGCCATCCTGAGCAGACCCAGAACTCGCTTCTCTTGGGCAGATGCCCTGACCTACCTGGCCTTAACCGGTTTAAGCGTCCTGTTTGCGCTGCCTTTTCTCTGGATGCTCTCCGCCTCGCTCAAAATCGAAGCGGACATCTGGAACTATCCTCCAGAGTGGATCCCCAATCCCGTACGCGCCGCAAACTATCCCGAAGCCTTGACCTTGATGAATTTTCCGCGCTTGCTCTACAACACGGTCTTCATCACCGCTCTGAGCATGGTCGGCACATTGCTCTCTTGCACCTGGATCGTCTATGGCTTTGCCCGTTTCCGCTTTCCTGGCCGAGATTTTTTCTTCATGCTCCTGCTGGCAACGATGATGCTGCCCGCGCAGGTCACGATGATCCCGCTCTTTATCCTGTTTCGGGAGCTCAACTGGCTCAATACCTTTCTGCCTTTGATTGTCCCTTCTTTTTTTGGCAACGCCTTCTTTATCTTTTTGCTGCGCCAATTTTTTATGACCATCCCCACCGAGCTGGATGATGCTGCCAAGATCGACGGCTGTAGTTACATTGGCATCTGGTGGCGGATTCTGCTGCCGTTGATCAAGCCCGCGCTGGCCGCGGTGGCGATCTTCACCTTTATTGGCAACTGGAACGAATTCCTCGGTCCGCTGATCTACCTGAACGATGAGGCTAAGTTTACGCTGACGCTGGGCCTTGCCACATTCCGCGGTGTGTACAGCACCCAATGGGCGCTCTTGATGGCCGCGTCGGTGGTGGTCTTGCTGCCTTGCCTGATCGTCTTTTTCCTCGCCCAAAAACAGTTCGTCGAAGGCATCACCTTCGCGGGCTTGCAGGGGTGATTCCCATCGACCCAATCTATAAACCTGAAGGAATCTTATGAGTCTGTTGAATTATGCTGCACCGCTGTTGGCTGGACAGGCCGCGACCATCACCACGGAAGAACTGGGCGAGGGCTGGCAACGTGTCCGCCTCACCTGGCAGCTTGATCAGCCAGTGCAACAGGATGAGTTGACAATTACGTTTCCGCTCGATTTTACGCCGGATTTCTGGTGGGCACCCCATCTTGCCCCGCGCGCGGGCGACTGCATCGCGCAGCACGTCTTCCGATCCCCCGCCCTGATCGCGGCCAAAGGCACCGATCTCCTCGTGATCGTGCCCGATCTCGACATTTGTGGCAGCAATCCCGAAACACCCTGGTTTATGGATGTGGACGCGCCCCAGCGCACACTCGCCCTGGGCATGAGCAAAACCACCATTCCCGAACATGTGCGCTATGCCAAAACCGGCAGCATGACCTTTGCGCCGGGCGAGGTCAGCCTCGGCTTTTTCTGGATTGCCTACAGCGATACCGAGATACCGCTCAACCCCTGGCGGCGGGTCAGCCAATTTCTGTGGGATCGTTATGGCCGCAAGCTCTATGATCAGGGGCAGCCGCTCACCGTGCCGCTGGATCGCTACGTGGAGCACGTCTACACCTGGGCGTTCGACACCTGGGCCGATGCAGTCTGGCAAGAATTTGAGATCAACGGGCAGCGTGTGGGCGCGCCTGCTTTTATCGTCAACGTCACCGAATCGCCCAATTATCCGGGTGAAGTCAACCTGCGCGAATTTCTGTCGGTCTGGAATCAGGCCTGGTTCTCGTCGTTGCGCGGGGCCTCGGGGCTCTATCGCTATGCCAGGCGCACGGGTGATGAAACCTTGCGCGCTAAGGCCGATCTCACCAAAGAATTTGCCCTCGCCGCGCCCATGACCGACGGCATTTTCCCCGGTGTCTATCGCACCGAGATGACCAAAGTCGCCATCGATGGCAAGGAATACAGTCGCTCGCTCGGTTGGGAAACCGGCTATTGGACCAACTCCAACCGCACCCCACGCGAACGGGGCGTGACCGATAGCTGGTATCACATCTTGGATGCCAGTTTCACCGCGCTGTTGATGTTGCGCTGGTACGAGGAGCTGGAAGCCGACCCGCGTCTGCTTGCGTACAGCCGAGCTTATGCCGAGCGGCTGCTTGGTCTGCAAGATGAACAGGGCTTCTTCCCGGCCTGGTTGCACCCCGAAACGCATGAGCCTTCCGATATGTTGCGCCAATCGCCCGAAACAAGCATGAGCGTCACCTTTTTGCTCAAGCTGGCCGCGATCACCGGCGAGGCGCGCTATCGCGGCGCCGCGATACGCGCGATGGATGCGGTGTTGGCCGAGATCGTGCCCAATGGCCGCTGGGAGGACTTTGAAACCTATTGGTCATGTTCCGGGTGGGGCAAAGAGGAGTTTTACGGACGGCGCATCGATCGCAACGGGCTTTACAAACAATGTACTTTTTCCATGTTTTGGACCGCGGAAGCGCTGCTCGATTGCTATCGACTCACCGGCGAACAACGCTATCTCGACTGGGGGCGCCGCACGCTCGACGAACTGTCGATGGTGCAGCAAAGTTGGCAGCCACCCTTCATCTACATTCCGGCGCTCGGCGGCTTTGGCGTGATGAATTTCGACGGCGAGTGGAATGATTCGCGGCAATGTCTCTTTGCCGAACTGTTTATGGAGTATTATCGCGAAACCGGCGAAGCCGCCCTCTTTGAACGGGGCGTTGCCGCGCTCAAAAGCTCATTCGTGATGATGTATTGCCCCGAGAATCCAGAAGCCAAGGCGCTGTGGGAAAAGGTGTGGCCCTTCTTCGGCCCAGCAGATTACGGCTTCACGATGGAAAACTATGGCCACACCGGCTATACTACGCCCGAAGGAGGCGGCATCGGCGAGTTCACGATCTACGATTGGGGCAATGGCGCGGCGGCTGAAGCGCGCAACCGCATTTGGGATCACTTTGGCGATCTCTATGTGGATCGCAAACGCGGCCAGGCCTTTGGCATCGACAGCGTGGTGGCCACCATCGAAGGCAACACGTGCCACATTACCGATCAAAGCGGCATGGATCGCACCTTGAAAGTTGTCTTTGAGGATGGGAGCAGCAGCACAGTGACTATGCAACAGGGGCAAGCGACAGTCTATTCGCCGTAACCGGTGTTATCCGCTTCAAGCGCAGGCAGATCGCTCAAAATATTCAAAAAACAGAGCAGAGGACGCTGCATGAAAATTTTTGTAATTGGCGATAGCATCTCTATCCAATACGGCCCCTATCTTGAAGCAGACTTGCGGGGGGTGATGGATTATGCTCGCAAAGAGGGCGAGGAGGAAGCGCTGCTGAATCTGGACAACCCGCAAGGGGCCAACGGGGGCGATTCGAGCATGGTGCTCGCTTTCTTAGAGGCCAAAGCTGCTGCAGGCGGAATTGATGCCGATCTCCTTTTGTTTAACTGCGGCCTGCATGATATCAAAACTGACCCAGAAACGGGCGAGCGCCAGATTGCAATCGAGCAATATGAGGGCAATCTTACACAAATTGTGCAGATCATACGCGGCATGGGCATTTCACCGGTTTGGATTCGCACCACCCCCTGCGATGAGCAGATCCACAATGTGCGAAACAAGAGCTTCCAGCGCTTTGCCGCGGATGGTATAGCCTACAATCAAGTTGCCGATCAGGTGATGCGTGACTACGGGGTACCGGCTATCGATCTTTATGCCTTTACCCAGAATCTAGGCGATGATCTCTATTGCGATCATGTCCATTTCCATGATCATGTTCGCCAAAAGCAAGCTGCTTTTATTGCAGGCTGGCTTGCCGGATTCTGTAGCGGAATGGCTCTTCTGGCTGATCCAACTTAGCCATTAACACGCTGGCAATTAGCATGAGTGATAAGTCAATGGGACGTTCAGTACGCTGACCAGAAGTCAGGCTTTGCGAAAAGGCCTGACTTCTTTAGCGGACTTATCTCCAAAATCTCGGTGCCACACTGGTAAGGCTGTGTATATTCACAGGAGCCTTTCAGTCCAGCATAACCCTTATGCTGTCAACGATAGCGCAGGCTCATCCACCGGTCGGTCTGCGCGCTCATTCGCGCGGAATTGCAGCGTGTAGAGATGGGCATAGAGGCCATTCTGGGCCATCAGCTCATCATGCGTACCCTGCTCGACAACTTCACCATGGTCGAGCACGAGGATCCGATGGGCGATCTTGATCGTGCTCAGGCGATGGGCGATGATCACCGCGGTGCGCCCTTGCATCAGCCGGTTCAGCGCATCTTGCACGAGTTCTTCGGATTCGCTGTCGAGTGAGCTGGTCGCCTCGTCGAGCAGTAAAATGCGCGGATCTTTGAGGATCGCCCGCGCAATGGCCAGGCGTTGGCGCTGTCCACCACTCAGCTTGATGCCCCGCTCACCCACAATCGTGTCATAGCCCTGCGGCGCCTCGCTGATAAAGTCGTGCGCATTGGCGGCTTTGGCTGCAGCAATGATCTCTGCTTCGCTCGCGCCCAAACGGCCATACGCAATGTTCTCGCGGATCGTGCCGCCAAAGAGGATCGTCTCCTGCGGCACCAACCCAATCTGCGCGCGCAGGCTCTGCTGCGTTACTGTGCGCACATCAATGCCATCAATGCGCACGGTGCCTTGTGTGGGGTCGTAAAAGCGTGGGATCAGGTTAAACAGGGTACTTTTGCCCGCGCCGCTCGGCCCAACGAGTGCAATAATTTCACCCGGGGCAATTGCCAGCGAGATTTCTTTGAGCACGGGGTGGTCCGCTTCGTACCCAAACGAAATCTGCTCGAACTGGATTGCGCCCTGAACCGCTGGCAACTCCTGCGCACCCGGCAGATCCGCCACGGAAGGGTGCGTGTCCAGAATCTCAAAGACGCGCTGCACCGAGCCAAGTGCCTCGCGATATTGACCGTACAACCCAGAAAGCTGCCCCAGACTGGCCGCAATGGTGATCGCATAGATCAAAAAGCCGCTGATCGTCGAAAACTCCAGGCGTCCTTGGATCACCTCGCGGCCACTGTACCAGAGAATGGCCGCCACCGCGCCAAAGCCAAGAAAGGCCATCAACCCGCCAAAGGCCGAGCGGAAGATCGCCAGGCGCAAGGCAGCATCCAGCGTGCGTTGCAGGGCCGAGCGATAGCGATTCACCTCATACGCTTCGCGCGCAAAACTCTTGACGACACGCACGCCTTGCAAGCCTTCTTCCGCGGCGACAGTGGCTTCGGCCAGCGAATCTTGCACCTGCGTGCTGAATTTTTGGAAATAGCGGCCAAACCCGGCGGCAATCCCTACGATCACCAATGCCAGGATCAGCACAAAACCGACAAGCCGCGAATTGAGCAGAAAGACGATCACCAATGAACCGACCAGCGAGATCGTGCTGCTGAGCAAAGTGGTGATGTTGTTCGTGAGCAGCGAACGTACTTGTGTCACGTCGCTGGCAATGCGCGACAGGATCTCGCCGATGCGCCGGTCGGCGTAAAAGTCGAGCGAGAGCGCATGCAGATGGCGATAGAGCGCAGCGCGCAGATCCAGAATGATCCGCTCGCCGATGTAGTTGAGGTTGTAGCCTTGCAGTACGGTAAAGGCAGACTGCAGGAAAAAGACCCCCAGCAAGAGCAACGCAAACTGGTTGAGTTGGGTCTGGCTTTGTGCTTTGAGTACCGAATCCAGCAATTGCACAATCACCAGCGGGAAGGCCAGGCCCAACCCCTGCGCGATGACCAACGCCCCAATCGCCAGCCCCATGCGGGCCCGATAGGGCTGTAAATACCCTAAGAGCCGCCGCCAATTGATCGGCGTTGTGATCGGTGGATTGTCATCACGGCGGGTTGAGCGGCTACGACGTCGAAAGTTAAACATGCTTGTTCATGTTACGATTGGGCGCGCTGCGAGATTTCCGGTGCCTGATAGCGCACGTTCAGGTGCGGTGTATCAAGCCGTTGTCCACCTTCGAGCCTGGACGTCAGGCAACTTTCCAGTATGCCACTGACGATCAACGTGCGCTCGGCAGGGTACGGGGCCACGCCACTCAGCAACATCTCTTCGATCTTCTCGTCCAGCCGAGCCGAGTAGGTCACATTGGGCACTGGTGGCAGGAAAAACTGTGTGGCAACCGGGCTACTTTCGTCCTTGAGCTGGGCGGCAAAGCAGAAATCTTTGATCGCCCCGTTGAGCATGAGCAAAGTTGCCCGCAACCCGTCGTTGTATTCGATCAGATAAGCCGCGGGATTTTCTACCAGCCGATAGAGTTCACCGCTGCCGAGCAGATCGATCGTGCGGCCATCTTCGTCGGGCAGACCGCGTGGACTATCGCTGGCCGAGAGCGCGGCCTCAAGTAATGCCAGCGACCACTCACCTGCTTCCCCAGCTTGCCAGACTGCCTGCCCTTCCAGCATCTGCACGCTGCGCACGCCGCTTTCGCCCCCGGCGCGGCGCTCCAGCATCGACTGCATCGCTTCCAAAGCGTGATAGTCCATCGGGTCCGAACCACCTACGCCCACCATCAACGCTGCTTCGAGCTCGCAGCCCAGCGGCAATTCGACATCGGGCAAGCGCCAGGTGACCGGTAGGGATGAGCCAGCCAGGAGCGGGAAATCAAGCCGCTTCGCATCGGCCACCATCTCCTGGGCCTTGGCAAAACTATAGGAAAGATGCTTGTCGTTATAGATCGGCACACTGCGGCCATCAGCTTCAAAGACCTCGACGCAGGCTTTGAAAAACTCATGGCGCGGATAGAGGATCTGTCCCTTTTCGTTGCGTTCGTACTCCCCATGCTCGCCGATGATCAAAACGCCATCAACAGCGAGGCTATCGCCACCACAGCGCAGCGCCTCGGCAATGGTCGGGTAGACGGTAAAACCGAACTCGCGTGCGCGGTCGGTACTTTGATCCCCCACCGGTTTCTGGTCGACATAGAGTGAGACGACCTCGACATTTGGGCGGTGCCACGCCCCATCTACCGGGTAGCCGACCAGGAAACGGTCGACAAAGTGCTGGGCATGGGAGAGATAACGATAGATCGTGGCGATCACTGCCAGCCGCAGCTTGGGTTTGCCCGGGGCCAACGCTGGCAGCTTGCTCTTGACCGGTTCCGGCACGAGATGGGCCCGTTCTTCGCGCCAAAAGGTCGATTCGGGTGTTGGTTGATAGGCAATGTGCAGATGGGGCGTCTCGATGCGCTTTTGCTCCTGGAAAAGGCTCTCCACACCGGCATCGGTGAGGCCACCAGTCAACAAGGTGCGCTCGACTGGATAGGTCGCCTTGCCCGTGAGGAACATTTTCTCGACCGCGTTGACCTGGGGCGAAAAAAAGTTGGCCAACGTGGTGCGTGCGGGCGGCATCGGCAAATACATCTGCGTTGAGAATGGCTCCGGTTGGCCGTCGATGTGGGCTGCAAAGTTAAAATCTTGCACCAGACCGTTGAGCAGGATCATGGTTGAGCGCAGGCCATCGAGATGCTCGTAGTGATAGGCAATCGGGTCTTGAACCAGTTCGCGCAATTCGTCGATGTTGGGGTACGGGTGATTGAAGCCAGCCCGCGTTGGTTTCAGGGTGTGGCTGCGGCTCAACGCGCTTTCAAAGAGCTCACGTGACCATACCCCCGCGTGATGGGCCTCCCAGAAAGCATCCCCGCGATAGGCTTGCAACCAGCGCACGCCCTGTTCGCCACCACTCCGCCGCTCGACCATACACTGCAAGGTTTCGAGTGCGTGAAAATCATAACTGTCTACGCCACCATAGCCGACACACACGGCTTCATGGATCGTTGCGCCTAAAGGCATGTCGAGCGAGGGTGTGCGCCACGTCACTGGCAGCGAGGAACCGGCCATCAGCGCAAACCCCAGTTCCCGGGCAATATCAACCATCTCCTGGGCCCAGGTAGGATTCCAGGAAAGGTGTTTGTCGTTAAAGATCGGGGCCGTCTTACCAGTCAGGCGGTAGACCGCGACAATCTGTTTGTAAAGTTCGTAGCGGGGGTAAAAACGATGCCCTTTTTCGTCCGTGCCATACTTGCCATGTTCACCAATCAGCAGGACGCCGTCCACGGCCAGCGTATCCGTGCCGAGGGTGAGTGCATCGGCCACGGTGGGGTAAATTTTCATGCTTGGGAAACGTGCCGCGCGCTCGCGGCTCAGATCATCCTCGCCGACCTGATCCACATAGAGCGAGACGAGATCCATCTCGGGCCGGTGATGGCGACCCTGCCAGCCATACCCCTCCAGAAAGCGGTCGATGAAATGCTGCGTGTGGGAATATTTGTGGACAATGGTGCTAATGCAGGCAATCTTAGGTCGCTGGTTCATAACTTTTTGTAATTGTATTCCTATATCGATGATTGATTCAGGAGATTGAGAGATTTGTTGTCGATCTACCGCTGGCAGTAGCGCTGACTCAGCCTGCCCAGCGCAGCTTTTCCATCAGTGATTGGTAAAAGTAGCTGCGCTCACGCAGGCGGATAAAGCGAGCCAGATAGGGGCTGCTCGCCACAACAACTTCATGATCATCCGCCACGTTGACCATTACCTGGCCATCGACTGTCAGCACGGGATCGTACTCCGGCATTGCCCGCAGGCGCACTTCGATCCCTTCGGGCAGGACAACCGCCCGATCCATACTCAAGTGGGGCGCGATGGGGATGACCAGAATATTGCGCGCTTCCGGCGGCAGAATCGGCCCCTGGACTGCCAGCGCATAGCCTGTGCTGCCCGTTGGTGTGCTGATAATCAAGCCATCGCAGGTGTAGGTCGTCAACAGGCTGCCGGCCAGATAGGCATCGATCCGCACCACGCGGGCCAGATCCCCGCGGCTGAAGACAATGTCGTTGAGCGCGTCGTATTCGCATAGTACACGGGGTGGATTTCCGTTCGGGTCGATCTGCTCGACGCGCGCGCGCAACATCAGGCGTTGCTCAACCCAGTAGTTCCCAGCGAGAATCTGGGTCAGCGGCTCTTGCCAGTCTTCCGGCGCAACTTCGGCCAAAAAGCCCAAACGCCCCATCTTGACCCCGAGCATGGGCACATCATAACGCGCGCCAATACGGGCCGCGCGCAACAAGGTGCCATCACCGCCCAGGGTAATCAGCAGATCAACATTGGGCAAATGGCTGGCAACCTCATCGCTGTCCCACGCCGAAGCGTGCCAGATATCGCTTACATTCAATGTTTGTAAATGGCTTTCAATCTCACGCGCCAGGTCGAGCGATTCTGGCTTTTTGGGATGGTGCAGGATCCCAATGTGCTTGAAGGCGCGCACGGCATCGGCAGAGATGGCCGACCAGGAATTTGTCGAGTAGAGAGTCATGCAGCTCAATCTTTCGTGGTGGCTGTGGCAACAGCGATCAGGACGCTGGTTCCGGGTGAGCAGCCAGGCTCACCGTTGCAGTCGATAATAGACTAGCACCCTAAATCCGTCAAACTCGCACTGTGGACGGCAATATGATATACTCGCTCTCTGGTTGTTTCGTGCTGCGTTACTCGGCAGGGTTTACGCGAGCACCTGCGCACGGTTGGTTCGCAATGATTCGCTGCTGCGCAGGTTGGCCTCTGCTTCACCCAACGTTTGTAGGATTGTGCATGCGGATTCTGGTATTATCGGACATTCACGCTAATTTGGTGGCGCTGGAAACAGTATTGACTCACGCCGCGGGGCAGTTTGATACCATCTGGTGTCTGGGCGATATTGTTGGGTATGGTCCGCGCCCCAATGAGTGTGTTGACCTCATACGCGAACAAGCCTCGCTCTGTGTGATGGGCAATCACGACCTCGCCGCGGTGGGGCATCCCGATCTGGATGTCGAAAATTTTAATCCCCATGCCCGCCAGGCAGTTTTGTGGACGCGCGAAACCCTGACAACGGAGAATCATGAGTTTCTGGCGAATTTGTCAGGACAACCCATGCAACCCCCTGAGCTGCCCCAACTTTTGATCACGCACGCCAGCCCGCGCGAACCTGTCTGGGAATATTTGCTGACGCCCAATGTGGCTTGGGAAAATTTTGCCCTCTTTGACCAGGAGATCTGTCTAGTCGGCCATACCCACAAGCCGACCATCTTTCGCTGGCGGCTTTACCAGGAGATCGATGCCGAGCAAAGCGATGATGTCTCGGTGGCTGAGGTCGCGATGCTGCAATTGCCCGCAGGCGCGCAGATTCACCTGGATACTACCCCCGAATATCGGGTGATTGTCAACCCGGGGAGCGTCGGCCAACCGCGAGATAACGATGCTCGCGCCGCTTATGCCATTCTGGATCTCGACCGGATGGTCTGGCAGTACGAGCGGGTCGCCTATCCCGTTGAGTTGACCCAGGGCCAGATGCGTGCGGTGAATCTGCCGCGCCGCCTGATCGATCGCCTGAGCTACGGCTGGTAAAGCCTTATTCAGGGATCTGCTCTTCACCCTCAGCAGAGATCTCCTCGCTCGCGGCCCGGTTGTCGAGGAATTGAATCTCTCGTGCCGTCAAGTCAACAATCGCCCGCGGATTGTCATCTCGATCCATATAGGTGCGGATTGTATCGATCTCGCCCACAACCATCACGCGTCGACCCTTGCTGAGATATTGATTCGCCACTTCGGCCTGACGACGCCACGCGGTGACGCGGAACCAGGTCGTCTTGTAGTGGGGCACGCCCTCACTGCCTGCTGTCCGGCGGTTAACGGCCAGGCTGAAATTTGTCACTGCATCCCCGCTCGCGGTGTACCGTAGTTCGGGATCATTCCCCAAATTGCCAATCAGCGTCACTTGTTGATACATGGTCTCCACCTTTCGTCTACAACTGGTTCGTCTAACATCCTCTTTGTTCGGTATAACGCCGGGCTCGCGCCCAGTAGAACTGATTATCATCGCAATTGCGCCGCCGAGCATCGGGCAGACGACGCAGCGCACACTACATTATTTGACCGAAATTGCCTGACCGAGGCCACATCACCTTGCGCAGGGTTTACAACGACCATTGAGGCCTATGCTATAATGGCACAACCCATTTCCGAGGCATTGGTCTACCACTCGCAACCGGGTGGTTGTTTTGAAACCAAGGAGATTGCTGGATGCTGCAAACCCCAAAACAGATCACACGGGCGCTTGACCGTGTTTTGCATAAAGTCAGTCAACCGGCCCGTTACACCGGCGGTGAGCTTAACAGCATTACCAAGGCGTGGGAAGATCCGCAATTGCGCACCAAAGTGGCGCTCGCCTTCCCCGATATCTACGAATTGGGGGGCAGCAATCTCGGCTTGATGATCCTCTACGATCTGATCAATCGGCGGCCCGACCTGGTGGCCGAGCGCGTCTATTGCCCGTGGCCCGATTTTGAAGCGTTCATGCGGCGGGATGGCATTCCGCTCTTTAGCCTGGAAACCCGTCACCCGATCAGCGACTTCGATATCATCGGTTTCAGCTTGCCTTACGAGCAGTTGTACACCAATGTGCTGACCATGTTGGATCTGGCGGGTATGCCGCTGCGCGCGGCCGACCGTGACGCCACCCACCCACTGATCCTCGCGGGGGGCTCCGGCTGCTACAATCCAGAACCGATGAGCGCCTTTTTTGATGCGATGATCATCGGTGAAGGCGAAGAGATTATCTTTGAGGTGATTGATGCATATGAGGAATGGAGATTAGATACTAGAGATTGGAGACTGGAGACTGCTGAGAAGTCTCCAGTCTCTAGTCTCCAGTCCCCCCGTCATTTGCTCTGGCAGCGGCTGGCGCGCATCCCCGGTGTCTATGTGCCCGCGCTGTATGATGTGAGTTACGCCGCGGATGACACCATTGCTGCGATCACCCCCAATCATCCAGCGGCTCCGGCGGAAGTCCAGAAACGCGTTGTCACCAAGCTGCCGCCGCCAGTCACCAGGTTTATTGTGCCGTTTATCAACACAGTCCACAACCGGGCCGCGATCGAGATTATGCGGGGCTGCACTCGCGGCTGTCGCTTCTGCCATGCGGGGATGATCTTCCGCCCGGTGCGCGAACGCACTGTGGATGAGGTGATCCAGGCCGTCGATGAGATGATCGAACAGTGTGGCTTTGAGGAAGTTAGCTTTCTCAGCCTGAGCAGTAGCGATTACACGCACATTGAAGCGTTGGTGCGGCGCACGATGGAGCGCCACGGGGCCAAAAAATTGAGTATCGGCCTGCCGAGTCTGCGGATCGAAAGTTTCAGCGTCGATCTGATGGAGTTGCTGGGGCAGGGGCGTCGCCGCTCTGGCTTTACCTTTGCGCCCGAAGCGGCCACCGACCGCCTGCGCGATGTGATCAACAAGCCGATCAGCTCGGAGGATCTGCTGCGCACCGCCGAAGAGGTCTACAAACGGGGCTGGACGACGATCAAAATGTACTTTATGATCGGCCACCCCACGCAAACCCTGGCCGATGTGCAGGCGATTGCCGACCTCTCCAAGGAAGTGCTGGCGGTCGGACGGCGGGTCCTGGGGAACAAGGCCAATGTGCGGATTGGGGTCAGTACGCTGGTGCCCAAACCGCATACGCCCTTTCAATGGGTGCCTATGGAGGACGAAGCGGTGATTCAGGCGCAGGTCGCGCGTTTGCAACAAGAATTGCGCGGCCCCGGCATCCATTTCACCTGGAACAACCCGGAAGAAACATTGGTGGAGGCCTTCCTCACTCGGGGTGATCGTCGTTTGGCCGATGTGATCGAGCGGGCGTGGCAGTTAGGGGCCAAGCTGGAAGGCTGGGGGGAGTGGTTCAATTTTGCCGCCTGGCAACAAGCGTTTGCCGACTATGGCCTGGAAATGGATTGGTATGCGCGCCGCGAGCGTCCGCTGGATGAGTTGTTGCCCTGGGAGCACATTTCGGCTGGCCTGAAAAAAGACTTTTTGATGCAGGAATATCTGCACACCTATCAAGGGGCCGTGGTCGATGATTGCCGCGAGCATTGCTTTAGCTGTGGCATTCTCGGTTATTTCAAAGAGCAGCGCCGCGCTGCGGAGGATGAAGCCTGGGGGTGTCCACCTCTTGGTCGCGATAAAAGCCGCCAGCCAGTGGACATTACCCCGATTCCGCTCTATTTCAACGACGAGATGTCGCCCGATCTGCTCGGTCAATTCGCCGAGCGAGTGCCCCAACGGCGCCAGGGTACGGTGCGCCAGCGGGTGGCTGGGCTCGAGGACAATTGAGCATTGGCATTGTTGCAACACGATTTGAGCGGATACACAAGCATGGAAGAAACAACCACTCTCCAAACTGCAATCTCTGACCCCATAGACCCTGAACGCCAGCGCGTGCGGCTGACATACGAAAAGGGTGAGTCGATCAAGTTCATTTCGCATCAGGATGAATTTCGGCTCTGGGAGCGTACCTTACGCCGTGCGGATCTGCCTTTGGTCTACAGTCAGGGCTTTACGCCGCAGCCGCAGATTCAATTTGCGTCGCCGCTGGGCGTGGGCATTATTGGCGTGCGCGAGTTTGTGGATTGTACCTTCAGCCCGCCGCTGCCACTCGCCGAGATCGCTGAGCGCGTCCGCCACAAGTTACCACCCGGCGTGACTCTGCACGAATGGACAGAAGTGCCGCTCAAGAGTGAAGGATTGCAGAATCGGCTGCTGGGTGCGGATTATACGATCCTGCTCTACGCGGAACCGGACGAGCTCAGCCCGGTGACGATCCAGGCGGCGATTGAGCGAGTCTGGGCTCAAAGCGAAATCTGGCACGAACGCGAGCGCAAGGGCGAAAAGTATATCTACAATCTGCGCCCGCTGATTTTTGAATTGCGCTACGAGGGCTACGACGCCGCGTTGGAGGAGCATCGCATCTTTTTGCGGGTACAACAGCGCGCCGGGGCTACGGGTCGGCCCGATGAAGTGGTCATGGCTTTGAAGCTGGAGGATTGGGCGCGCACGCTGCGGCGAGATCGGCTCTATTTTAGCCAGGACCCGGTGGATGAAGCGGTCTTTGCCGCCTACCCGGTCATCAGCCAGGCGGCGATCAGCCATCCCGACGCAGCCAATTCGCCGCGCCGCAAACGTCGGCGCACGCAACATACGCACAAAGCGCCAGGCAAAACCGGCCGTTCGATCAGCGAACGGGCAGGCGATGAGTTTGTGTGACCAGTTGAAATTGTAGGCAAACCCCTTCGGTTTGTCAGCAATATGCGGTATGATATGGTTATCGTTTCTGGCAAATACTGGGAAGCGCTCTGTGTTGCTCGGCTGAGCATACTCAAACACAAATGGAACATATGACGCAGCGAGAGATATTGCAGCTTCTAGCTCAATTTCGGCAACAACAACAGGACAAGTATAAGATTGCAAAGTTAGGTGTCTTTGGCTCAGTTGCGCGCGGTCAATTTACCGACGATAGCGATGTCGATGTAGTGGTGGAATTGACTGAACCTAGCTTTCTTGCGCTGATTGGGATTAAGCAGGACTTGGAAGATGTGCTCGATCGTCATGTCGATATTGTGCAGTATCGGAATAAGATGAATGCCTTTCTAAAAACGCGTATCGACCGCGAAGCGGTCTATGTCTGATCATACACTTGCGCTAGAAATTTTGCGTCAAATCGAATGGTCGATTGCGACGATTCAGCGACGATTTTCGCCCATCGCTACCCCTGACGAGCTATTGGCATCCGATGCGGGGATGGAAAAATTGGACGCCATTTGCATGCAATTGATCGTGCTTGGCGAGAGTTTGAAAAATCTGGACAAGGCGACAGCAAACACTTTGTTGCCCCAATATCCCGAAATCGAGTGGAAGAAAGTCAAAGGAATTCGTGACGTGATTAGTCACCACTACTTTGATATCAATGCCGAAATCGTTTATGACATCTGTGCCAATCATCTGACGAAGGTCGGCATTGTCATCCAAAGAATGATCGAAGATTTGACATGAACCTAGAAACAACCCAAGCGAGCCGAACCCAATACGGCACCATCACACTGGAGCCAGCACCGCCGAGTAATGGTCTGACACGTGGTCGCCGCCCCGAGTGGCTGCGGGTCAAGTCGCCCGACAGCCCCAAATATCAGGAATTGCGCGGTCTCTTCCGCGGCAAACACTTGCACACCGTGTGCGAAGAGGCGATGTGCCCAAACATCGGCGAGTGTTGGGGGCGGGGCACCGCTACCTTTTTGTTGATGGGTGATACCTGCACGCGCAGTTGTGGATTTTGCAAGATCAAGACCGGACGCCCCGGTGCATTGGACCCCGACGAGCCGCGCCATGTGGGGGAGAGCGTGCGGGCCATGAATCTGAATCACGCGGTCCTAACCAGCGTGAATCGCGACGAACAGGCCGATGGCGGGGCCTGGGTCTTTGCCGAAAGCATCTATTGGATCCGCCAATTGGTGCCGGGTTGCACCATCGAGGTGCTGATCCCCGATTTCAAGGGCAGCGACGCCGCGCTGCAAATTGTCATGGATGCCAAGCCGGAGATCCTCAATCACAACACCGAGACTGTGCCGCGACTCTACAAGACGGTGCGCCCCCAGGCCAAATATCAGCGCACGTTGACATTGCTGCAACGCGCCAAAGAGATGGATCCGCTGACGCTGACCAAGTCGGGCATTATGTTGGGGTTGGGTGAAACCTACGACGAAATCCTGCAGGTGATGGACGATATGCGCGAGCACGATTTGGACATTTTGACCATGGGCCAATATCTGCAACCGAGCCGTTTCCACCTGCCGATTGACCGCTATGTCCACCCCGATGAGTTTGCCAGGCTGAAGGAAGAGGGCGAAGCGCGTGGCTTCAAGTGGGTGGAAAGTGGCCCGCTCGTCCGCAGCAGCTATCACGCCGACGGGCAGGCCCACCTGAGCCAACGCAATGATCTAGCGTAACGTCACGACGCCCTTGACGTAGGTCGGGTCCCCGCCGAGGATCTGCTCCATCAGCGCGCTGTAGTCGGGCAGCGATTGCACGTGGGTGACCAGCGGGCGCAGATCAAAGATGCCGCGGTGAATGAGGCGAATAGCGGGCGGGAACGGGTCGCGCAATCTGGCCGATGGGGCCGAGTTGACCACCGTAAACCCGCCCAAATGCCAGGCCGTCGGGTTGAATTGGGCACTCTGCCCTTTGAGCCAGCCAAACAGGTTGATCAACCCGCCCCGTTTGACCATCCCCGTTGCCAGATCCAACCCGGCTTGTGCGCCAGAGGTATCGACCACCACATCAAATTCGCGCGGTTTGAGTTCGGCGGCCAGTTCCTGGGCATCGAGCCGCGAGAGATCATACGTTTCGGCCACGCCCAATTCCTGGGCCAGCGCCAATCGCTGCGGGTTGATGTCGCAGACCACCAGTTGATCGAGCGGGGAATGGAGCAAACCCTGCAGGATCAACAGGCCCATAAAGCCACACCCGACCACCGCCACCCGGTCGCCGGGGCGCAACCGACAGTGATCCAGCCCGGTGACCGCGCACGAAACTGGCTCCACGATCCAATACTCGTCGGCCAGGTCGGATTCGGGCAGCTTGTAGACTCGTTCCGCGGCCAGATTGCGCACGGTGGCAAACCCACCGCCAGCCACGCGATCGCCTTCCTGAAAGCCCTTGACCTCCTTGCCAATTTTGCGGACATAGCCCACCCCCTCGTGCCCAGGCGGGGCCATTGGCTGCAATTTGTTGCCATATTTGGCCGTGTTGACATCCCACGAGCAGATGCCACAAGCGCCGCCCTCGACCTGAATTTCGTTGGGCGCGGGGTCGGTGATGGGAAGCTCGAGCAATTCGATACGGCCATCATCCAGATAGCGCATGGTTGTTGTGTGCATTTAGAATCTCCTTTGGTTGTGCTGAGTCCGGAGTGTTGAGTCCGGACTCTTGGGTCCCGAGTCCGAAGTCCCGAGTCCGAAGTCCCGAGTCCGAAGTCTTGAGTCCGGAGTCTTGAGTCCGGAGTCTTGAGTCCGGAGTCTTGAGTCCGGAGTCTTGAGTCCGGGGTTTTGGGTTGTTTGATTGTAGCTGGTTCTGGAGGCGACAAACAAAAACGTGATGCGCGCTGTGGATACGCATCACGTTTTGTTGCTTTTATGCTGACCAGTCGCTCAGTGCAACTCATTACCCATTGAGCATTGATAATTGAGCATTCACCATTACTCAGCCTTTCACTGCCCCGGCAGTCAACCCGGCGACCATAAAACGCTGGCCGACGATGTATAAAATCGCCACCGGGATCGACATCAAGAGCGCGGCCGCGGAGAGTTCGCCCCAGGGCAGCACATCCCCGACGATCATCTGCGCCATGCCAATCGTCAATGTGTAGAGCGAATCGCGCGAGAGGAAGATGTAGGCGAAGATGAACTCTTTCCAGGCCAGGGTAATGGCAAACATGCTGGCCGCCATCAACGCTGGCATGACCAGAGGCAAGACAACTTTCCAGAAGGCCTGGAAGTGATTGCACCCATCGATCAGCGCGGCCTCTTCCATCTCTTTCGGGATCGAAGCGTAATAGCCCATCATCAACCAGGTGGCAAAGGGCAGGCCAAAGGTGGGATAGGCGATCATCAAGCCGGTGAGGCTATTGGTCAGCTTGAGCGCGGTGAAGATCTGGTACATCGGGATAAACATCATGATCGGCGGCATCAAGTAGGCGATCAGCACACTGCTGCCGAAGATATTCGAGCCGCGCCAGCGCAGCCGGGTGAGGCCATAGCCACCCATCGCGGCCACGATCACCGAGATGGCCGTGCTGACAATCGAGACAAGCAGGGTATTTTGGTACCAGAGGGCGAAGTTGCGCGTCGGCCCAAAGAGCGTATCGAACTGCTGCGTCGTCCATGGCGCGGGCCAGAAGACCGATTCAAATGCAGTCACCTGGCGGCTGCTCTTAAAGGCGGTGATCACCGTCCAATAGAAGGGCACCAGCTCAAAGATCAAGAAGGCCAGCAACAAGATGGCCGCCAGACTGCCAAAGAACCATCGTCCAATCTGGCGGGCATTTCGCTGACGTGTGGGAGAATCACCCACAAAGAGTTGGCCGAATGCCTGGCCGATCCGTTCAACGACCCGTTCGGTGAGATCGTTGAGCAGGAAGAACAGAGCCACGCCGCCCGAGATCAATTGCCGCACGGGCCAGGCAACCCACGACAGGACACGGGCCAGCAGGCCAGATTCGGCGTCGCCAGGAGCATCGTCCCGCTGGCTACTCGCCGACATGTGACGCCCCAGTGCAAAGATAAAGATCAGCAGAATCGGGGCCATGGTGATGGCAATGGCCACAGCCACCCCATAGCGGGCCGCGCCAAAGGCTTCGAAGGCCAGCACCGAAAAGACGCGCGTGGCATTTACCGGCCCGCCGCCAGTCAGCAGGAAGATCATGTCGAAGCTGTTGAACGTCCAGATGGTCGAAAGCAGCGTCGCCACGATGATCACATAGCGCAGCCCGGGCAGGGTAATGTGCAGGAAGGTGCGCCAGGCGCTGGCCCCATCGATGATGGCCGCTTCGTAATATTCTTTGTCGATGGCTTTCAGCCCAGCCAGCAGGTTGATCACGAAGAAGGGGATGCCCCCCCAGACATTGACCATGACCAACGAGGGCATGGCGGTCTTGAAATCACCCAGCCAGGGGAAACCCTTCTCGACCAACCCCATTTGCAGAAGGAATTGATTGATGCCACCGTAGACAGGATCCAGCAAACCTTTCCAGGCGACCGCCGCTACGACCGAGGGCACGATCCAGGGTAAGAGAATGGCAGCGGTCAAAATGCCGCCAAAGCGCTTGAGCCGGTGCAGCAGAATGGCGCACAACAACCCCAGCCAGAATTTACAAAAGACCGACCAAAAGGTATAGGTGACTGTGTTGGCCACCGCCGAGCGGAAGTTTGGATCAGACCAGACTACCTCGTAGTTGGTCAGCCCGGTGAAGGGGCCAATGCGCAACGAGACAGTATTGGTGAAGCTGATATAGACTGCGCGCAAGAGCGGATAGGCGATCAAGCCCCCCATCAACAGGATGGTCGGCAGCACAAAGACATACGCGGCCGCCCAATCCCGGCCCAACCAGTCGCGTAGGGTGGTATGCCAGGGGCGAGTGGTCGCTTTGGGGGTAACGCGCATCCCAGCAAGGGTCGACTGACTCATAGAACCTCCTGTACGTGGCTCGTTGCTGGTTGCCGATCGCCAGGGGTCCCTGATGGCCTGCAACCAGCAGCTTGCAACCTAATGCCTATACCCCCGGTGCACCCATCTCCTGGAAGATCTGAGCCGCCCGTTCCTGGGCTTGCGCAACGGCTTCTGCAGCGCTGGCCTGACCAGTCAACACGGCGGCGATCATATCTGTGGCGAGATTTTGCGAATCCACCGCGGCGATCCACGGGGTGGCTGGGCCGGGGAAGGCAATCCCATTCCAGCCCGCTGGGTCGAGCGCTGCATCTTTCTGCACAATACTGTTGGGCACGCCAGAAATCTCTTCCCAATCCCACATATTAGCATAAGCAGGCAAGGCATAAGTGGTGGCGATCTGGAAGACCTGCTTCATCACATCATCCTGGAAGAAGCTGAGGATCAATTCGCGGGCGGCTTCGGGGTTTTTACCCCCGCGGATCATGCCAAAGTTCATGCTGCCGATGCCGAAGAAACGCTCCAATGCTGGGCCGCCTTTGGGATAGTCCCAAATAATGTCATCCACGAAGGGTACTTGGTCGACCACCGCCTTGGCGTAGGCCTCC